>DASVVE010000012.1:0-134975 GCA_036386675.1 Chloroflexia bacterium
TGCCTGTTTTGGGTTTCTGTGGTGGGAGCAGCGGCCTGAGCCGTTCCCACTGTTCATCTGTTAGCTCATGTCTGCGGGGTGGTGTTTTCGGACTCATGAGCTTAGTTTATCAACTTTTCAGGGTTTGCAGATAGGCCCTAGCCATCTTAGCTTCTTAGCTCCTTCTTGGTTGTTCGAGATTGGTTGGACGAGTATACCAACAAGCAGCACTACTGAGCAATGACGAGGGCCTGGCCTATTTTAGGGGCGAATACCAACATCTGGCTAGCCGGTCTTCGGCTTTTGCCCGCATGCTAACAGCAAGGGTAACATGATGACGGGGTCCGACGCCTCAAATCGCTCGGCTTCGGTGATGATCAGCCCGACCTCTTCCTCGGTGATAATGCCCATCCCCACCAGCGGTTGTAGCTGTTCAGGAGTGGGTGGGGGCACCACCTGGCGCAAGTCAACAAGCTGGCTATGCGCGATTATCGCTTCAATATCGAGGCTGTCAAAGCCTGCTTGCGTGAGGATACGCAACAGGCTTCTACCTACGAGCCGGTTGCCTCCCTTGCTTGCCTGCTCCTCTCGCATCGCTTTCTCTATCTTCTCGTCTAACGCCTTCACCTCGTCCCCGGCCGGTGGATCGAATATGTTCAGTTGGTCGTCCACGTCGGCGATTACCAGTTTGCCCCCAGGCTTTAGCACGCGCAGCACCTCACGCGCCGCGCCAACCGGGTCCGGTAGGTGCTGGAACAGGTAGCGGCCATAGGCGAAATCGAAGGTGTCGTCGGGCAAGTCCATGCTCATGACATTGCCCTGCACAAGCTCCCATGTGCCTTCTGTGTTCCCTCGCAAATAGTCCTGCGCCTTCTGAATCAGTACAGGATCAATTTCCAGGCCGGTTACCTTCCCCCGCGGCACCAATCGCGCTAGCTGTTCGGTGACGAAACCCGGACCATTGCCAAGCTCCAGGACCGACATATCATCCTGGAGTCCCCACCACCGGAGATTGCGTGCCTCTTTCTCCCAGGTCATCAGTGCTTGCTGGCGGAGCCGCTCCAACTCGCTGTCAAGGCCAATCGGCATCTCACTGGCGTTGTAAGAAGACACTCTTTCCTCTGACATGGCTGTAAATCTCCTTTATGAAGTAAGCATAGGCATGCTCCGTCCCGTTTCGAGGCGGAAGTCCTGAGAAATGGCCTGACGGTACTATCTACCCTGTTGTCTCACCTAATAGTACCACCGAATCAACTTGCCATAATGTACAATACCTTGTTACACTTGGCGCAACCGGGCGAGGCCTTACTCGTCATGCTTGTACGACACACCCTGGAAACCGGAGCAAATTATGCGCAAAGCACCCGAAGCCCGGCACGCAATAGGACGGCACGCACTTTACTTCATCCTAATAGCCATCACGTTGCTAGCTCTCGCGGGCTGCGGGTCGGCGGGCGGCACAGGCTCTCAGCCTCAGTCCTCCAAGAGCGAGGGGCAAGGACAAACCCTGCCCGCCGTGACCGTGCCCACGCAGACGCCTTCGCCTGTGCCTCCGACCGCCACAACGGCACCGCTCCCGCCCAACGGCCCGGCTGATGCGAGCGGCGAGCCTACGCCCACCACGCCTGAGGGCCAGGCAGCGGCAGGTCCCAGTGCGTGGACGCAGCACAGCCGCACCGGCGCGGACGGCACCCGCCTTAGCTATCGCTACCCGCCCACCTGGACGGCGGACCTCACCTACTGTCCCGCCGAGAAGAACACCAACCAGGGCCTCGGCTCGCACCTGCCACCCGGCTGCGCCAGCACCGATTTCCTGTTCGGGCAGAAGGCCGCGGGCGTGGCACCGGGCATCAAGCCTTCGGAGAGCACGTCACGTAATGAGGGCGATGTGCGCGTGGTGACGCAGGTGGATACGCCTTTGGACACCAGCAAAGCTTCAAGCACCTATACCGTGCTGGTCTACAACGCCACCGGCACCCCTTTGTCGGGATTCGTGACCTACATAGGCCCCGGCACCTCCGAAGCCGACAGCAAAGCGATTCTGGCTACCCTGGACGACCTCGCATCTACTGTCACCGTGGAGAAATAACGCTTTGGCCCGCATTACTGCACGCAACCTGAAAATCAGCCTGGCGAACCATGCGTCCCACACCTGGAAGGCCGCGCGCTTCGTCGTGTCCGTGGTGTGCCTGGTACTGCTTGGGGTGGCGTCGGGGTTGCTGGCTGCGGGCATTGTGGAGGCGGCTCCGAAGGCTCCTGCGAGTCAGGGTCCGGCTTCACCGCAGACCGGCGGGCTGGGTATGCCGACCACAGGCTGGGTCACTACTCTGTTCGTTGAGCCGATCACGTATGAGAGCAGCGGTTATTACTACGACCAGGACAACGCTCTACAGTACGCGGGTTACACCTTCCACCACGGCATAGACGTGTCGGGCGGCTGCGTGGCGGGCCAGTACCCGGTGTACGCGGCGGCTGCGGGCACCGTGGCGCTCGCGCAGTATCTCAGCGACGGCTACGGCACGCAGGTAGCAATAGACCACGGCTACAACGTGGGCGGCAACGGCATGTATACCTATACTTTCTACTCCCACATGGGCAACAGCGATACGGGGGCGTTGTACCTGTCGGTGTCGCCGGGCCAGTACGTGCAGGCGGGGCAGCTACTCGGCTACCAGGGCAACGACGGCGCGTCCTTCGGCTCGTGCGACCCGGACCCAGGCACCCACCTCGATTGGGAGATACGGGTTTCCGGCACCGCGCTTGAATATGGGACAATGATGCGCTACGGGGCCACCGCCGCAAGCCCCAACTTCTATACCTTCAAGCAGGTCAGCTACAGCGACTCCTCGCCGCTATCTGAAGTGAGGGCCGGTCCCTTCTCGGATAGCCCACCACCCACTAACACGCCGGTACCGCCGCCCACTCCCGCGCTTCCGCCCCCCGGCCCCTGCGGCATGGCCTTCTACGACGTGCCCGCCGATTATTGGGCCTACGACCATGTCGCGCACCTCTTCTGCCGCAGCATTATCAGCGGCTACGGTGACGGCCACTTCCGCCCGAACAACAACACCACTAGAGGTCAGTTCACGAAGATGCTGGTGCTCGGTATGGGCTGGAACCTGTACAACCCTTACTTCGCTACGTTCACCGACGTGGCCCCCGGCAGCCCTTATTACCAGTACATTGAGACGGCGTACCTGCGCGACGTTATTAGCGGCTACTCGGACGGCACCTTTCGCTCGAATACGCCCATCACACGGGCGCAGACTGCCAAGATGCTGGTGGTCGCCAAAGGCTGGCAACCCACAGCGCCAGGCCTGGAGCACTTCTGGGACGTGCCCAACACCTCCTGGGCCTACGGCTACATCGAGACGGCGTACAGTAAGGGCGTCATCAGCGGCTACTCCAGCGGCTTCTTCAAGCCCGATTTGGAGGTCACCCGCGCCCAATTGTCGAAGATGCTGACGATGGCGATGCAGACGCCCTAGCATAGCAATGAGGAATGAGGTCTGAGTAGAGAATAAGGAAAGCGACTAGTGTGTAATCTAGTCGTTTTTGTTTGCCCTGTTGAATAGGGATTCCTCTGAGGTTCTGAAGTGTGAAACGAGAAACGTGATGGGGCTTGCCATGTTGGTTCGTGGATGCCAGGCTGTTTGTACTACAGGACCCTGCTCCCCTCTGTCATCCTGAGCTGAGCGAAGGATCTCAGGTGCTGCTTTTACTCGTACGCTGAACCTTCAGCGCCATTGTCCCTGTATTCGACAGCATCCCCCATCACCATCTTGAGATCCTTCGCTACGCTCAGGATGACAGAGGGGAGCATGGTTCTGCAATTCTGCTTTGACAAAGCCGCGTTCCTGACTGATGCAGCACTCTTACGTCACTCATGCCTGGTGTGCCGCATCAAGTTTCACGTTCCACGTTCCAGGCCCCAAGCCATTCGGTGATGATATTCACCACCTGCTGGGGCTGCTCGTCGTGGGGAGGATGCCTGCGTGGTTGATTTCCTCCACCTGGGCGGCGGGATTGGTGGCGAGGAAGACGGCTGCATCGGAGTAGGGTGTGAAAGTAGCGTCCCGGCCCCAGATTATGAGTACGGGCTGCTCCAACCGCGTCCAGGCTTCGTTCGCGTCCCAGTAGAGCGTGCCGCCCACGAAGGCCGCGGGGGCGTAGCGGGCACCGGGCGCGTGGGCCGTGTTGTAATAGCGTTCCACCAATTCGTCGGTTACGAGGTTGGGGTCGAAGTAGCTCTGCTTTTCGAGGTAGTAGCGCAGGCTGGCGCGGGAGACAAGCCCGTAGAACAGCGCCTCCCCAAGCAGGGGCGTGCGGAACAGGGCCTCTATCGCCTTACCCTGTGGCGATTGCGCGGTCAGCCGCCTAAGTCCCGTGGGGCAGAAGAGGACCAACGAAGTTATCCACTCCGGCAGCCTGAACGCCACCTCAATCGCGTGCGCGGCGGAGAGGGAGGAGGCTACCACAGTCGCCGGGCGCTGCACCACCTCGCGCAGCAGGTCCTCGATAAGCTCCATGTACAGCCCTGGCGTGTACTCGATGTCGGGCCTATCGGAGAGGCCGTAGCCCAGCAAATCGGGAGCGTAAACGTGGTACCTGCCGGAAAGCAGCGAGAACGGGTAGCGCATCTCGAAGGCCGAGGCCGCGGCGTTGTGCCCGTGTAGCAACAGCAGCGGCGGGTTCGCGGGGTCGCCTGCCTGGTAGACTGCCACGTTGCCGTACCGCCACTTCCAGTACGTCGGCTCGAAGGGCAGCGCAGGCTCCACCTCGCCAGCAGACAGGGTAACGCTCCGGTTGAACGCTCCCAATCCGGCGGTCGCCGCTAACCCCGCACCCAACCCCAGTAACGCTTTACCTCGCATGAACAGACTCCTCGGCACTCCAATTGTGCTTGTGCTATATAGTACGTAGCGTTTTGGGTTAAGGTGCACGAGGTATGCCAGTGGTTAGTGATTAGTGGTTGGTGGTTGGTGTTTCATGCCAGCCGTTGGTTAGCAGGATTCCGATATCATCGCCGGGAGACGTGCGGCCATTAACGTGTATGCCGCACGATACAAAGGCTGACGCCCGGCGAATGAATTCGCGGGCTACAGTTTGCAAAGTCCCCCTTCGGGGACTGGCTTTGTACTATAAGGCTCCTATTAGGGTGCAGATGGAGCTAATGCAGTCCTCATAGGCGGACTTTGTAAGTGTAGCCCGCGAATTCATTCGCCGGGCGTCTCATGGCGACTCTGCCGTAATTCTGCTAACCAATGGATATCAGGTAAGACCCCCTAAGCCGTCACTTGCGCCGCGTGCTATAATGGACCTGGACCACTTGGATCCCGCACGGGACCGAGATGGCGGACAAGTTACAATATCGTGGTTTACGCGTGCGGACGGTGCCCCGCGTGGCCTTTGTCCTCCATGCCCCCGTGCTGATGTTGCTAGCATGGGGTATTTTCATGGCCGTAATGCTTGAAGATATGCAGCAGACCGGCACGCCACGGCAGCAGCCGGACGACGCGCCTTCTACATCTCCCACAGCCTCTGCGCCCCTGCCCGGTCCCATCGGCTTCATAGGCGCGGGCAAGGTAGGGACGGCGTTGGCTTCCCTGCTGCACGCCCGTGGGGTAAATGTGAGAGCAGTGGCCGGGCGCACGATGACCAGCAGCCACCGCATGGCAAGGTCCGCTCGCCTGGAGCCGGGCACCGCTACCTCACGCGCCGCTACCGTGGCCCACTCGAACATTGTGTTCCTCACCGTGCCTGACGACGCGATTGGCCCACTGTGCCAGGAGATCGCGGCGTCGGGCGGCTGGCGGGAAGGGCAGGGCGTGGTACATTGCAGTGGCGCCTTGCCCAGTAGCGTATTGCAACCCGCCCGCGACATGGGTGCCATGATCGCCTCCTTCCACCCCTTACAGACCTTCGCCAGCCTGGAAGCTGCCGTGCAGCACATGCCCGGCTCTACCTTCGCCATTGAGGGCGATGCGACGCTGGCCGAGCAACTGGATATGTTGGCGCGGGTGCTGGACGGGGTAGCTATCCACCTCACCGCCGCGCAGAAGACCCTCTACCACGCGGCCGCCGTAATCGCCTCCAACTACACGGTGACGCTGGCCGCGCTCGCCTCTGAGCTGCTGGTCAGCCAGGGTATAGCACCGGACGATGCCACGGCCCTGCGCTACTTGATGCCCCTGTTGCGCGGTACCATAGACAACCTGGAGGCGCTGGGCCTACCCGACGCCCTCACCGGCCCGATAGCCCGTGGAGACGCAGGCACGGTAGCCCGGCACCTGGCCGCCCTGGACGAGTGCACTCCCGAGTTGGCCCGCGTGTACCGCGACCTGGGCAAGAGCACGCTGCCTGTAGCCATTGAGAAGAGCCACCTGGCACGAGAAACGATAGAGTCGCTCGAACAAGCCCTCGAAGAGAAGGAGCCATAAACAACCTGATGCAAGCCATAGCCTCTTTGTCGCACACCGACCTGACTGTAGACGATTTACGGCAGCTTACTAATGAGATGGTAGATAGAATACTGGAGCTTATACAGGACTGCGAGGACGCGGACGTTACGTTGGAAGTGCCCGACCCGGAAGCCAACGACCCAGACGCCGCGATCCAAGACGAACTGACGATGCCCTGGACCCTGGGGCACGTAATCGTGCATACCACCGCCTCGTCTGAAGAGTCCGCCTTCCTGGCCGCAGAACTGGCGCGTGGGGTGCCTTTCCACGGCCGCTCCCGCAGCGAAGTGCCCTGGCGCAGCGTGACGACGGTGGAGCAGTGCCGCCTCCGCCTTGAGGAGAGCCGCCGCATGCGCCTTGCAACCCTCAACGTCTGGCCCGACGAGCCACACCTGGACAACACCTATACCCCACGCGAGGACCGACCGCCCATCAACTGCGTCCAACGCTTCCTCAACGGCCTTCGCCATGACGAAAGCCACCTGGGGCAAATCGAACGCTTGGTGCGAGAGAGTACCGAGTGCCGAGTGCCGAGTGCCGAGTAATTTGCAACTTAGCCTCGCTACTCGGCACTCGGCACTCGGCACTCGGCACTCGGCACTAACAGACAGGAGACTAGACCGATGTCCATAACCGAACTCCCTCCCAACGGCGCGAGGGACAAACAGGCGGCCCATGCCGAGCGGGTGACCACCACCAAGTTCCGGGCGATGAAGGCACGGGGCGAGAAAATCACCATGATGACGGCCTATGACTATTCGACGGCGCGCCTGCTCGACTCGGCGGGGATTGACGCTATTTTGGTGGGCGATTCGCTCGGCCAGGTGATGCTTGGCTACGACTCGACCGTTCCGGTGACGATGGACGATATGGTGCACCATACGAAGGCGGTTGTTAGGGGCGCGCAGCGGGCGCTGGTGATTGGCGACCTACCCTTCATGAGCTACCACCTGGGCGTGGAGCAGGCGCTTTCCAACGCCGCCCGCTTCATGCAGGAGGCCGGGGCAAGGGCAGTCAAGCTAGAAGGGGCCTCCGTGACCGCTGCCGTCGAGCGGATGGTAGCTGCTGGCATACCTGTGATGGGCCACCTGGGCCTCACTCCGCAGTCTATCAACGTGCTCGGCAGGCACCGCATCCAGGGGAAGACGCGGGAAGCCGCCGCCGCTATCCTGCGTGACGCGATACGACTGGAGGAGGCGGGGGTGTTCGCTATCGTGCTGGAAACGGTGCCCGCGCCGCTTGCCGCCGTCATCTCGCGCCGCCTATCGGTACCCACGATTGGCATAGGGGCGGGTGCGGGCTGCGACGGCCAGGTGCAGATCGTGCACGACCTCCTCGGCTGGTACCCCGACTTTACCCCCAAGCACGCCCGCAAGTACGCTAACCTCTCCGACACCCTGCCCCAGGCCTTCAAGCAGTACATACAGGACGTGCGCGCAGGCACCTTCCCCGCCGAAGAACACTCCTTCCCAATGGACGAGTCGCTCCTGGATGGGCTGGAAGAAGCCATCAGCGAATAGAGACAGCACCACATCACGGCAGGATTATTTTCACCGCAGAGACGCAGAGAGCGCAGAGATTACGCAGAGAATAGTTGAGGGTGTTCTGAGTAGCGGTAACATCATACTGTACGATGCTGCCTCTACCCCTGACCAACAACCGTATTCTCTGCGCTCTCTGCGTCTCTGCGGTGCAATTCTTTATTCCTCCTCTCCCGGTGCCGGTAGTCTCTGACTCGACCACCATAATGTTTATGCCATTTTTATGCAGGTAGCGAGGTTGCTCGCTTGGTGGCGTGTTACAATGAGGGGCTATGTTCAGGAATGGCTATTTTGGTAAGCGCATAGGAGCCGCTATAGCAGGGGTGGTGCTCTCCGGGCTGTTGGCGGCTTGTTCCGGGCCTTCTATGCCTATCCCGCCCACCCCCACCCTCAACCCTTCGGCCGACCCTGTGGTGTCGAACCACCATCACGGTGAAGGCGGGGGAGGCGGAGGACTGCGGCTCATCACGAAGTACGGCGGCCCCATTGATGTGAGCGTGGAGGAGCAACCGCCGCAGCCTCAGCCTTCGCAGCCGTTCACTATCACTTACACGCTGAAGGACG
The DNA here is from genome assembly GCA_036386675.1 of Chloroflexia bacterium. GTDB lineage: Bacteria > Chloroflexota > Chloroflexia > QHBQ01 > JADMIH01 > JADMIH01. The sequence goes on from DASVVE010000012.1 coordinate 8,546, forward strand.
GGCAGGGTAATCTGGTGGAGGAGCCTGGGCTGCGGCTCACCCACGAGCGGCTCATGCACCTGATCCTGGTGAGCCAGGACCTGACGCACTTCCAGCATATCCACCCGCTGCCGGAGGGGGATGGGCGTTACAGCGTTGCTAGCGCGGTGCCTGGTGCCGGTAAGTACCTGCTCTTCAACGAGTTCGTCACGGCTGAGGGTGTGACCCAGATAGAGCGCGACCCTCTGGACACCACAGGCTCGTCGCCCGACGCGCAGGCCCAACTCACCCACGACGTCGGCAGCACGCAGCGGGTGGGCGAGCTAGAGACGGTGCTGACCACCGTTTCGCCTAAGGTGCGCCGCCGCATCCCGGTAATGTTCAACCTGGACGTGACGCGGGACGGCCAGCCGGTGACCGAGCTTGAGCCGTACCTGGCGGCCCCCTGCCACATCGTGATTATCAGCGCCGACACGCGCCAGTTCGCTCACACCCACGGCGACGTACCGGGCGGCCCCATGTCGGGCGACATGAGCGGCATGGACATGAGCCAGATGGACAGCATGCCGGTGCCAGACCATTTCGGCCCCCGCCTCCAGTTCACCCACACCTTCATGCAGCAGGGCGTCTATCGCATCTGGTTCCAGTTCGGCTACAAGGGCGAGGTGCAGACCGTCGCGTACAACGTGCGGGTGGACAAATAAGACCTGTCTAAACGCCAAGACGCAGAGGACGCGCCAAGTTAAGAATTGTTTGGTTAAAGAAGAAGGAGCAGGGTACACAAAATCATTTATCCTGCTCCTTCTTGTTCTCTCCAAACCTTAACAATCTTGGCGTGGTCCTTGGCGTCTTGGCGTCTTGGCGTTTAGCGTCTCTGTCTCTAGTGAAGATAATGCATGCTATTCGTCCAGGATTGCGCTGAGGTACTGGTGGAAGTCCACCTTCGTGTCGTGGGACATGCCTGAGTCGGGCGATAGCGCGCCCAGGTAGATGGCGCGGACGACGCCGGTCTTGTCTATGAAGAAGTGGGTGGGTAGGCCGCCGACCATGTAGCGGTCCACCACTTTGCCGTCGGTGTCGATCAGGAAGGTCCAGTCGAACTTGCCGTCTGTGAAGCTGCGGACCGCCTCCTCGCTTTCCTGTACGTCAACGCCCAGCAGCGCCAGGTCGCTGTGCCTGTACAGGTCGTAGAGCTTCTGCATTTCGGGCATTTCTTCGGCGCAGGGCGGGCACCAGCTAGCCCAGAAGTTGATCCACACCGGCCTGCCCCGAAACTCAGACAGCTTCACCATCTGCCCCGTGTTGATGTCTCTAAGCTCGAAATCGGGGGCGATGGAGCCTAGTTGCGCGCGGATTTGTGGGCCGGTGGACGCAGGTGTGCTAGGCCCATCCAGCATTCGCCAACCGAAGAAGACCGCCAGGCCCAATGCAACGACAACGGCAGCACTCACGATGGTGTTGCGCACCGGGGCGTGAGGTCTGCCGTGGCTTTCCTGCTTATCCAGTTGGGGGTGAGGGTCTATGTCGCTTGCCGCCATCCTGCACGAGGCTTCTATTACTCGGTAACGAGTATGTATCCCGGCTCCATCATCTCCATGCCGCAGTTGATTTCGTACACGCCGGTAGTGGAGGCGGTGAACTCGGCGGTGTTGACCTTGCCGGGTTGCGCGAGGCCGTGGGCACCCAGGCCGCGAAAAGCGACGAACTGTCCGCAGCCGGGGTCGCGCCCCTCGACGCTGATGGTGAAGTGGACCGGCACGTCCTTCTTTACCTTGAGCACGCGGGGTTTGTACGACATCGTGTCGCCCACAACGGTGAAATCGACCTTCTGCTTGCCATCCGAGGCCACGGGCACGGTTACAGCCTTGGCCTCCAGCTTGCGCACTTCGCTCTCCGGCAGGTTGCGCTCGTTGTTTGCGTAGCCGAGCACCGGGGTGCCGAGGTTGGTGGCTGTTTGGTTGCTTGTCCCAACCGGCCTACCGGACTGAACCGCAAACCACCACATGCCCAACACCGCCAGCGTCACCAGCCCCGCCGTGACACCCACCCACGAGATAGGCGCTTCCTTCTTGCGTGCGGCCGCCCGTGGCCGCTCCTGGCGATTACTACGTGCCTGTTGCACCTGTTGCGCCTGTTGTGGCTGCTTCGACTTGCGAGGCCTTACCTGGACGGCTACCGCGCTGCCGGTTGCGGTTGCAGTGGCTGCAATAGTGCCACTGCCTGACCGGGTGGCTGCCTGCTTCTTGCGTGGTGGCGAGGAGTAGTCCCCTCTAACATCTGCGGGGCGGTTGGCGGCCAGTACCGCATCATAAGCACGCCTTCTAGTGGGGTTGGTGAGGGTGGCGAAGGCTACTTCAGCAGTCCGTACATCGCTTGGGCTGGAGGTAGCAAGCTTCTCCAGGTAGGCCTGTGCTATTGTGTCACCGTCAGCCTCGGGCGCGACCCCCAGTAAGGTGTAGTAGTCGGTGATATTCAGGGTGGGACGCGTGCCGGTTGGGCTTTCAAGCTCCTCTCTCACGTCCGCGTTCACGGCGCGGGTGAAGAAGGGCAGGAGGCGGTGCATGGCGGCATGGCCGGGCGCGCTCCTCTCTATCAGCAGCACCAGGCCCAATATGCCCGGCACGTAGACCGCCACCAGAAGAACGGCGGTCCAATTCAGCGCCCAGGTTGGATAAGCTAGCATGGCCGCAAGCATCGCGCCCATAGAGCCGCCCATCGCCCCGCCCATGCCGCCGTCCATCACACCCATGAGGCCCCCGGCCCGGCCATACCACGCGCCCAGGAGGAGGCCCAGCGGCAAGCCTATCAAGTTGCCCCAGAACATGCTCGAAGTGAAGGCAGCGGCCGCGTAGCCGACCAGGAAGCCGTTGAGCATGCCCATCGTCATACCGACCATCATGCCGGTCATCTCGGTGTAGGCTTCCCGGAAGCGTCCCAGGTAGCGGCCCACGGCCAACGCGATGCCGAGCACGAGGGCTGCGTAGATTATCCAAAGAATGTTGTTCATGTAGCTATCCAGACCATGAGAAAGTAAGACGTTAGCGCGCGGTCTTCCCTAATTATACTACGTACCACATGTAAGGTAGGTATCTATTTGGTGAAAACAGGTGAAAGTGTGGCCCCAGCGTCTGCATCATGCTAGGATATTAGAACCCTGCTCCCCCCTGTCATCCTGAGCATAGCGAAGGATCAGTTACTCGTGCTTGACTCTTCCTAATTGTTGCACCAATGTTTCTATCACCTACAGCATCCAAAACGTTGTAGACCCTAACACGCCACCTGATCTTTCACTGCGCTCAGGATGACAGAGGGAATATGGCCGCCGCACATGGGATATTGCCTAAGCTAAGGGGCGGAAGAGGTGTCGGTGATTAGGAGGGTGTTCCGATTGCAAAAAGGGACCAGGGCACTTACTTCCGCACCCTGGCCCCCCTTGTACCACTTGAACCCTTATTCCCTTCGTGTTGCCTTTACGCTCCTCGCACCCCTTCGGCTGCGCTCAGGGCATGCTTTGCGGCTTCGTCTTTATGGCTGCTTCCCTAAAGAGCGAGGCGCTCCAGGCGGTCCACGAAGCCTTCCAGGATGTCGAAGGCGCGCTCGACGGGTTCAGGGGTGGACATGTCTACGCCAGCCATCTTGAGCGCGTCCAGCGGGTAGGTGGAGCTACCGGCCTTGAGGAATCGCTTGTAGTCCTGGGCGGCGCTTTGCCCCTTCTCCAGCACGTTTGCGGCCAGGGCGTTGGCGGCCGAGATGCCGGTGGCGTACTGGTAGACGTAGAAGTTGAGGTACATGTGAATCGGGAACTGCGCCCAGGTGATGCCCACTCGCTGGCGGTTCACCTCCACCTCCGGCCCGTAACCCTCTGTGAACATGTCGGCCATCAGCTCGATCAGGCTGTCGGCGGTGAGGGCCTGCCCGTTCTCTACGCGGGTGTGGATCTCAAGCTCGAACCGCGCCAGTATCGGCATGATGAAGAAGTAGCGATGGAAGTTGTACATCGCCTCTTCGATCACCGCGATCTGGAACTGTGGGTCGTCGTTCTTCTTGAGCAGGTGCGCGCGTACCAGCGCCTGGTTGAAGTTAGATGCGGTTTCGGCCACGAACATGCCGTAGCGGGCGTAGACCATCGGCTGATTGGCCCGTGTGAGGTACGAGTGCATCGAGTGACCAAGCTCGTGGGCCAGGGTGCTCATCGACTCCAGGTCGTTGGTGTAGCTCATCAGGATGAAAGGGTTGGTGCCAAACGAGCCGCCCGAGTAGGCCCCGCTGCGCTTGCCCACGTTCGGGTAGACGTCCACCCAGCGCTGCTCCAGCAGGCCCTTGCGCATCGGGTCGCAGTAGTCATCACCGAGCGGACCCATACCCTCACAAATCATCTCAATAGCATCTTCAAAAGCAAGGGCAGGCTGCTCTTTCGCAAGGGGAGCGAACACGTCATAGGGGTGTAGCATATCGAGGCCCAGTATGCGGCGGCGCGCCGACCAGTAGCGGTGCCACACGGGTAGCTTGCGCCGGGCCGTGTTGAGCATGTTGTCGTACACTTCGCGCGGGATGAAGTTCTGCGACAGGGCCGCCTCCACCGCCGTGTTGTAGTTGTGGGCGCGGGCCAGGAACACGTCCTTCTTCACGCCGCCCGACAGCAGGGTCGCGAAGGTGTTCTTCACCTTCAGGTAGCCGTCGGCGTACTGCTCCCACGCGGTGCGGCGCACCTCTATGTCGGGGTTGCGCAATAGCGCCTGGATAGTGCCGCCCGACAACTGGAGCGAGCCGTCGCCCGTGTCCACGCTGCCATAGTCGAGGTCCGAGTCGGCCAGGGTGCCGTGGGCGCTGCGGGGCGTGTCGAGCACGTCGGAGGCCATCGCCAGCACCTGCTCCACCTCGGACGAGCGCACGTGGTCGGCCTTGCGGCGCAGCATGTCGAAGTAGTGCCCGTAGACCTGAAGCCCCGGCTCCTCCTGCATGTACCGCTCGACCGTCTCCTGTGGGACGGTGAGCAGCTCCGGCTCGGCAAAGGAGAGCGCCGCCGCTACCGAGGCGAACATACCGCGTGCCTGGTCGCGCAGGGCGGCGGTCTCCTGGTTGGTGGTGTCGCTGTCGTGCATGTGGTTGGCATACACGAACAACTGCATCATCGGCACGTTGATGCTCTCGGCCAGCTTGAAGTAACCCAGCAACCGTTCGGCGGAATCGCCCAGGTGCCCCTTGTACTCATCAAGCCCCGGCAGCATGGCGCGGACCTCCTCCGCCTTTGCCTGCCACTGCTCGGCACCGGGAAAGATGCTCCCCAGGTCCCAGGTATATTTCGCGTCAAGCTCGCTCCGCTTAGGTAAAGCCACTGCCATATTCGTGTCGCTCCTCTCATTGGATAGTAAAGATAAATATCTACAATACCGGGCAGGTATGTCAAGCGGATTTGGAAATTGGAATTTCGAATTGCGAATTTGATGGAAACGTACTAAATTCGCAATTCGCAATTCCAATTTCCAAATAGAAAAGGGCCAGCGCGCTGGCCCCTTTTCTTGTCCCTTTACTAGGTTGCGGCGTTACTTTAGCGGCTCACGCCTTTTGTGCGTCGAGCCAGGACACCGAGTCCGAATAGGCCGAGCGACGCCAGCATAAGCGTGACGAGCATAGACCAATCCGACTGGCCGGCCCTGGGCATACCGATGGGCATTTCAGCGCCACCGACGGGAGTCTCCACAGGCATTACCTCGGTGGGGATGGCCGCAGTCGTGGGGCTTTCCATTGGCATTACCGTGTCCGTGGGCAGCGCCGGGACCGTGGTGGCCGTGGCAGCGGCTCCGGTGTCCGTCGCTACTGCTGTGGGGCTAACCGCCGCAGCAGTGGTCGGGCTGACCGCGGCAGCAGTGGGGCTGACCGCCGCAGCAGTGGTCGGGCTGACCGCCGGGGCGGTGGTAGCTACCGTGGTAGCGGTCGCGGGCACCGAAGTGGCCGTAGCCGGAACGGCTGTGGGCGGGACCGCCGTAGCCGTAGCGGGCTGTGCTACCTGCGTGGCCTGCTCGGGGGTGAGCACGCAGAAGTAGATCACAGCTACGTTGTTGCTGGTGGCACCCTGGAAGGTAATCGCCCACTTGCCCGGAGCGAAGTCTACAAACTCCCTGGGGATCGTCAGCCGCAGCGATACCGAGCCGTCAGGGGCGACACCGCCACCCACAGGGTTAGCGGTACCAAACACTTCCTGGTCCGGCGTGGTGAACCAGAACGAAACGTCCTCGCCCTGTGCGAAGCCGGTGCCCCGGAAAATTAGCGTGCTACCGGTCGTGCCGTGGGTAGGGGTCGCCGTGCCGTTGCGGGTGCCCGTAATGTCGCAGCCCTGCGACTGCGCGCTCACCCGGCCCGCCGAGCCTACCGAAAAGACCAGTGCCAGCATCACAACTGCAAGCATGGTAAATATCCGTGCGTGTCTAAACATAGCCCTCACTTCCTCCTTGATTGTTATGTAAATTCTTAAAGGGAGTCGCTTCCGCAGCAACCTGAGCAAGGAAACTTGCAATAATGGTGCCACCATTTATAGCCGCTCTCGCGATTGTTGGGCGTACCTGCATACACCATCATCGGCCTGGCATAAACGATATATAGATGTTGCGCAGGAACTATATATGCTCGCCCGCATCGCGCCGAATCGCCATAGGATTGTCGCTCCTGTATGAGGTAAAATGGGGACAAAGGGGCAGAGCCTTCGGCCCACGCCATCTACACAGCTTTAGCGGTAAGTTCTCTTTATGTTCGCGGAATCACCCAACCGGCACACAATACAAGCTCCCTCGCGGCCCTGCCCGGCATGCGGCAGCCTCCAGGCAGCCTCGTCCAGCCACAGGTACGACCCCAGGCGTGGAGTGGTAATCAACACGAACACGCGGTCTGCCACGGTGCTGGGGTTGCTGACCTGGGTGGTGGGAACGTTTCTGCTGAACGGGGTAGTACCCTACTTTTTCGGCAGCCACTCGAGCATAGCAGCCGCGATACCGTTCTGGGTGCCCGCGGCCCTGGCAGCATGCGTGATGCTGGCCGCCAATGTCGTGCAGGAGTGGCGGCGGACCAATGCCGTGCGCATCGATAGCTACGCTTGCGGGAACTGCGGTCACGAGTGGAGCCTGCGCGACGGCAGACCTGTTCTAGCAGCTAAGTCGGTTACGAAGAAGGAGCATTGACGCGCGGCGAGGGTGCGGCTATCTTGGTCTCCATGCTCTCCGACTCGTCTTACGAGGGCGGACCCGCGCCGCTCTGCAACACTTTGCCCGTAGAGGCATCCACGATAAGGCTAAACGCCGTATCGAAGTTCTCTGAGTAGTAGCGGACCTCCCAGATGACAGGTACCCCGTACTTTTGCTGCGAATTGTGGTCCAGGTAAGTCACGAGGCTGGGTTTCAGGGTGATACCTTTCTCCTGGGCAAAACGTTGTGCTTCTTGCTCCGTCAGCTCATAGACTTCCCGTGGACTCAGCTTCAGCCCGCCTTCAAGCAGTTCGAGACGGCTTACCCGCTCCTGGTCCGGTACCTCGCGCGCGTAGTCAGGGTTGCTGATGCGCCTCAAGCGGGGCGGGTCCGCATCCAACACCTCGACAGTGATGTCGCCCTTGGACGAGCCAAGAAAATGAAAGTCCACGCTCATGGGGGTCTTCTCGGCAGTATGTGGCTCCGGGGCATCGTACATGATGCGGGCCCTCACCGAGCTTAGGACAACATCCTTGTCTATACGCGCCGCCTGGGTCCTTGCGAACTCAAGCAAGCGCGGCCACGAGGCGGCAGGGCCTGCCGGTAGATACCTGGGAGCCTGAAAGGCTATGAACCCGGACGAAATCATCATGAGAATGTAGACAGCAAGGAACGGGAGCACGCTAAGAGCAGGCCTACTCATCCAGGGATTCATGATAGTTGCGCGGTTGCGGCGAGACCCTGGGATGGCCACCAGGCTAAAGGAGAGAAAAGACATGAGCGAAAGCGCGAGGGCAAGGTCAAACGAGTACTCGTTGGTCCAGGCCGCGATGACCATTTGGATCGTGGCGGAAGCGGTCGTGCTAATACTCATGGGAATCAGCACCGCCCGGAACTCCAGGTGCTTGCGCGCCACGGGAAGCGCAGGAGACACATCTTCCACATCGAAACCATCCGATCTCTTCAGTAATCTATCAGACGAGAAGAAGATATAGAAGACCAGGGTAATCAGGCTGGCCGTACATGAAAGAAGCAATATCGTCACAGGGAGCGCGAGGTCCGGGTAGGCGGGCACGTAGTATATGCCTATCGTAGCAAGGCCAAGCACCAGCGACAGCAAAGGCAGCAGCCTCCTCCACCAGGGATGGTCGTAGGCGTAGGGCCTTGCGGGGGCCTGGGCTTCCTTATCACTCGCGGCTGAATAGTGCATCCGGCTGCTCCGTTTTGACGCTCCAGGTGCTGAAAAGGCGCATTATCTCACTCCAAGAAGACCCCAAGCTACACATGCATTTTACGTCATGGCATTGGCGGCGGGCAAACAACACATGAGGGTGCCCCGCGCTTTGCAGCCTTCATGCGCCCATGCTATAATGCAAGGCTTGTCTGTTTTAGGAGCGCCTACTAACGAATGGTTAGCACACACCAATCAACAGAGGCCGGTAGCCCCTTGTCCGACGCCACGCACGGTAGCCCCGGCGGCGCGTATACGACCACTATTGGCCTGGAAGTACACGCGCAACTGCTCACCGAGAGCAAGATGTACTGCGGGTGCAGCGCCGATATAGCCTACGCCCCGCCCAATTCGCACGTCTGCCCCGTCTGCCTGGGCATGCCCGGCACCCTCCCGGTCATCAACAGCCAGGCCGTGCGCAAGACGGTGCTCACCGGGCTGGCCCTCAACTGCGACATACCACACTTCTCCAAGTTCGACCGCAAGAACTACCCCTACCCCGACCTGATGAAGGGCTACCAGATCTCCCAGTACGACCTGCCCCTGTGCGTGGACGGCCACCTGGAGGTCGAAGTGCCCGACGACCGGGGCAACGCGAAGGCCACCTTCCGCGTGGGCATCCGCCGCGTGCACCTGGAGGAAGACACCGCCCGCTTGCTGCACCGCACCGGAGCGGACGGCGCTTACACCCTCATGGACGTGAACCGCGCGGGTCTGCCCCTCATGGAGATCGTGTCGGAGCCGGATATCAACTCGCCCGAAGAGGCGCAACTCTTCGCCATGAAGCTGCGCCACCTCCTGCGCTGGCTCGGCGTGTCCACCGGCAACATGGAGGAGGGGGCCTTGCGGGTGGACGCTAACGTGTCGGTGCGCCCGGCGGGGCAGGCCGAGTTCGGCACGAAGGTCGAAGTGAAGAACATGAACTCGTTCAAGGCGTTGCGCGCGGCGCTCGAGTACGAGGTAGAGCGGCAGACGGGCGTGCTGCAAAGCGGCGGGCGTATCGTGCAGGAGACGCGGGGCTGGGTGGAAGGGCGCAACGTCACGGTGTCGCAACGGTCCAAGGAAGAGGCGCACGACTATCGCTACTTCCCCGAACCCGACCTGCCGCCCCTCACCTTCACGGATGCCGACCTGGACGAGTACCGCGGGCAGCTACCGGAGCTACCCGCCGCCCGCCGCGAGCGCCTGGTGCGTGAATATGGTCTCTCGACTTATGATGCCGCCCAACTCACCGCCTCGCCCGCGATTGCCGATTACTACGAGCAAGCAGCCACGGGGCTTGGTGCGGAAGGGGCGCGAGTGACCGCCGGGTTCGTGGTGAACGACCTTGCCAGGCTTGCCTCGGAGGCGGGTACAGGCATCGAGCAGAGCAAGCTCACTCCCGCCCACTTGCGCGAGCTTGTGGAGTTGCTCACCGGGGGCACCATCAACCGCAATCTCGCCAGGGACCTGCTGCCGGAGCTTTTCAACGACGGCGCATCCCCCGCCAAGTTGGTGAGCGAGCGCGGCCTCGGCATCATGCGCGACGACTCGGCCCTAGAACAGGCGGTAGACGAGGCAATCGCCGCCAACTCTAAAGCCGTAACGGACTACCTGGGAGGCAAGGAGAGCGCTATTGGCGCGTTTCTCGGCCCCATAATGAAAGCAACCAGGGGACAGGCCGATGCTAACGCGGTCCGAGAGTTGCTGAAAAGAAAGTTGGAAGCAATGCGCAACTCGTAACATGTAACGCGTAACGTCCGGCCAGACAGGTTACGTTTTACGTGTTACGAGTTACATAGGCTATCAAAGTTGATAATCCATCTAGACTCAATGAGGAGGCTAACTAATGGCGGAAACGGCCAACAAACCCAACCCGTACCAGATAGCGGTCGAGCAGTTTATGCAGGCTGCCGACAAGTTGCACCTGGACGAGGGCATGAAGCAGATCCTTGCCCACCCCAAGCGCGAATTGACTGTGCACTTCCCGGTGCGCATGGATGACGGCAGCTACAGAGTCTTCACCGGCTATCGCGTGCAGCACTCCCTCACCCGCGGCCCCGCGAAGGGCGGCATCCGCTACCACCAGGACGTGACGCTGGACGAGGTAAAGGCGCTGGCGATGTGGATGACGTGGAAGTGCGCCACGGTGGGCATCCCCTACGGCGGCGGCAAAGGCGGGGTCATAATCGATCCCAAGCAGCACAGCATCTCGGAGCTTGAGCGCCTCACCCGCCGTTTCGCCGCCGAGATTTCCCCCATCATCGGCCCCGAAATCGACATCCCCGCGCCCGACGTGAACACCAACGCGCAGACGATGGCCTGGTTCATGGACACCGTGTCGATGCTGCGCGGCTACCCGATGCCCGGCCTCATCACCGGCAAGCCCATCGCGGTCGAGGGGTCGCTGGGTCGCAACGAGGCGACCGCGCGCGGCCTGCAATACGTGGTGCGCGAGGCTGTGAAGACGCGGGGCATGAGCCTCGAAGGGGCGCGCGTGGTGGTGCAGGGCTACGGCAATGCCGGGGCCATCGCCGCCCGCCTGCTCAGTGAGGACGGGGCTAAGGTGATAGGCGTGTCCGACAGCCGAGGTGGTATTCACAATACGAGCGGCATAGATGCCCTTGGTGCCCTACGTCACAAGCAGGAGCACGGCTCGCTCAGCGGCTTCGGGGGCAGCGACGACGTCACAAACGAAGAGTTGCTCGAAATTGAGTGCGACATCCTCGTGCCCGCCGCTCTCGAGAGCGTCATCACCGTTAACAACGCCGACCGCATCAGGACCAAGATGATCGCTGAGGCCGCCAACGGCCCCACCACCCCGGAGGCCGACCGCATACTGTTCGAGAAGGGCGTCATGGTGCTGCCCGACATCCTGGCGAACGCCGGTGGGGTCACCGTATCTTACTTCGAGTGGGCGCAGAACATCCAGGGCTACTACTGGGCCGAGGACGAGGTGAACCAGAAGCTGGAGCGGGTTATGAAGCGCTCCTTCCGGGACGTATTCGACACCTCCGACAACAACTCGGTCGATATGCGCACGGGGGCCTACATGCTCGCCATCAGCCGCGTCGCGGAAGTCACCCGGTTGAGGGGCATCTTCCCCTAGTAAAGAGACGGAACCGCCAAGACGCCAAGAGCGCGCCAAGGTTTAAGACTTTTTTCTAAGCAAGAAGAGGCCAGGTACTACAGATGTACCCGGCCTCTTCTTGTACTCTCTAAACCTTTATTCTCTTGGCGCGTTCTTGGCGTCCTTGGTATCTTGGCGGTTTCGTCTCTTTACTGCTATAACTCAAGTGTAGCCCCTTAGATATGGATGGAGGTTGTCATGGACAACCGCAGCATAAGCGAAGCATTCACCGACCTCTCGACGCCCCTCATCACGGACGCCTGCATGCGCCTGGGCCTTCCCATCCGCCTTGCCCCTCCGGGCCTCAAGCCCATCCTGCCGGGGAGCCGCATGTCGGGGCGGGTGCTGCCCGCGAGGCACTACGGTAGCGTTGACATCTTCCTAGAGGCTATGAGGGCTGCGCGGGACGGCGACATCCTCACTATTGACAACGGGGGGCGCACGGACCAGGGTTGCATTGGCGACCTTACCGCGCTAGAAGCCTGGGCCTTTGGCATAGCAGGTATGGTGGTGTGGGGTTTCCACCGAGATACGCCGGAGCTTCTGCAAATCGGCATGCCTATCTTCAGCTATGGCACGTGCCCGGCAGGTCCGCAACGACTCGAGGCCCGCGACCCCGCAGCCCTTGCCACCGCCCGGTTTGGCACCCACGAAGTCGGAACCGAAGATGTACTGTTTGCTGACGATGACGGCCTTCTTTTCGTACTCCAGGAGAACGTGGGGGCCGTGCTGGAAACGGCGAGCGGCATACAGCGCACAGAGAGGCGGCAGGTCGAGGCGATACGCAACGGCACCAAACTCTCCGAGCAGCTCAGGTTCGAGGAGTACATAACGCGGCGCGAGGCCGACCCCGCTTACACCTTCCGCGCGCACCTGCGGAGCATAGGCGGGGCCATCGAGGAATAGGTAGTTATTACGCCTAAACGGCAGAGCATGCCCGACTACACCGACGACATTTCAATAATGGAGGACCTCGACCCGGAACCCCTGTCCCAGGGCAGGAGTTACACGCGCGAGTTTGTGTTGGGGGGGTTGCTGCTGTTGTTCGTGGTGGTCTGGGCGGGGTGGCAGTCGTGGCAGCAGGAGGCCAAGCAGCAGAGCTACCGCCAGGCCGAGGCGGCTGTGACCCGGCAAGATTGGGGTCTCGCGTACGATTACTTCAAGTCGGCCTCCGGCTATAGAGACGCTGGTGCTCGCGCCCAACAGGTCGAAAAGCTCATCCAGGAACGCGACCGCCACTACCGGGCCGCCACCACAGCCATAAACCGCAGGCAGTGGGTGACCGCCCTGGACGAGCTACACGGCGTGCGCAGCATCCAGGCCCAATACTGGGATGTAGACGCCCTCTACGCTGATGTTGAGGCGGAAGTCTACAGCAACACCCTAAAAGGGGCCATCGCTCTGCGCGCCGGGGCCGAACCGCCCGGCCTCTACTACCGTACGGACAGCGAATGGGTGTGGCTCGAAGGCAGCGACAGGTGGAGCCAGGTGCTGGGGGCCACCGGCGATAGCGTCGCGTATGACGTGCCCGGCGAGAACTGGCAGCCCGGCGTTACTCCCACCCCCGTACCGTTCAACCGCCAGCCGCCCCCAGGGAGATCCGAGCTGGAAGGCCGCAAGCTAAAGGTAGCTACCCTCAACGGCGGTGGTGTCACCGCCAGGGACTCCACACTCGATCCGACCTTCTACAGCTACTATTTACCCGTGGGCGACCGCTTGGTCGCGGGACGCTACAACGAAAGGTCCGGTTCGTATCTCACCGCCGTACGCATCGGGTTCACCGGCTGGTGGCTTGATTACGAGCAGATGGAGCAGGGTCGTCCCGTAACTTCAACCCTATCGCTTGGGGGGCCTGAGGAAACGGTAGTGCATTTCTCCCCTGGGAGCGCCCGCTACCTGGTGGCTGTTGCGGGCGGCTTGACCGTCAGGTCGAGCAAGATAGATCTCTACCTGGGCGTGAGGGGTGAAGGTGGAGAATTCACCCGGCAGCCCATCTACTCCCACGTGGGGCAGTTTGGCGGCGGTCAGATCAGCCCGGACGGCCGCTACGTGCTGCTCACCACCATTACACCCATTGACGAGGGGGCTTCCGAGGTGCAGTCGGCCCTGCTCTTTGACCTGATAGCCGGGACGCCGCCCTATACTCTCACCACGCGCACGGTGCCTGTGGCAACGGTCGGCAGCTTCGTGGCCTTCGACACCTGGGTAAAGGGCACGTTCCTGAACGAGGGCGAGAATGCCGGGGAATTGCTGCTGGTAGAACGCGACATGCAGCAACTCGACGTGCGCCTGGTTGATCCCGCGAACCCGGCGGCCGGCACGGTGCTGGTCCGGCTGGAGGGCAACAGGTACCTCTCCTATGTGACGGAAAAACCCGGTAGCTCGGAGCTATTGATAAACGGCTGGGCTATCGAGGGTACCACGCCCGTCGATTTCGCTGAGACTACAAGGCTCCTCTTCATCAGGCTCGCGCCCGGCGAGGAGGCAAGCATAATGTACCTGCCCACGATAGACGTCGGCTACCTGCGGTCCTTCGGCATCTATGGCGGGCGATTGGTCTACGAGCAACGCACCAACTCTAACAGGGGGCAGAGCATGGAGGTCTACGCCGTACCCGGCTCCACGGCCGGGGAGGAGCGGGAGATAGCTCCCACGCAGGTATATAGTGCCACCGGGCTGTCCGTGAACGAGAGTCGCAGCACCAGCTACTCTTCTACAATGGCTTCGTGGTATCCTGGAGAAGGCGCGTTCGCCTACGCTCAGGGAGGCAGCCTCTACGCTCGTGAGTATGAGAGTGGTAACGAGGTAAAGCTCGAACCTTCCGTGCTCCAGTTGATAGACCCGCGCACCTATTTGAACGTCACCTATTTCCGCTAAGCCGCTGAACAGTGGTGCCCCTCTAGCCTGCACATCCTCTGTCAGAAGTTTGCCACTCAGGGCGCGAATAATGCTTATGTAATAACAGCAGTAAAGCAGTAAGCACCAACTTCGCGCGCAGGCGTGACACCAGGGCTACGGGCATCGTTTAACTATTGGTACCCAGTTGATTCGCGGTGCCTTTCCCGGCGTGGCACGACGCACTAGACCAGGAGCAGGTCGTTCATGTATTCCGGTTCTGAAGGTTCTACACCCATGATGGAAGGCGGCAAGTTGCTTGCCGGCCGCTACCGCCTGCTCGAAAAGGTGGGCGAGGGTGGGGCCGCCGAGGTCTTCCGCGCCAGGGACCAGCGCCTCGACCGGACCGTGGCGATCAAGCTGCTCCGGCCCCAGTTCTCCTACGACGACCCCTCCCGCAAGCGATTTGCTATCGAGGCCAAGACGGCCGCCGGCATCGCGCACCCCAACATCGTTGATATTTACGACTTCGGGGAGAGCGATGACGGCTCGATGTTTATCGCCATGCAGTTCGTGCATGGCGTCAACCTGAAGGACCTGCTGCAAAAGCGCGGGCGACTCTCCTCGGCTGAGACAATTGCCATAGCCCGCCAGGCCTGTTACGCACTGCAAGCCGCCCACGAGCGCGGCCTCATCCACCGGGACGTGAAGCCCCAGAACATCTTGATTGACAAGGCGGGCCACGTACACCTGACCGACTTCGGCATCGTGAAGGCGCTCTCAGGCCCGGCCCTCACCCAGTCGGGGATGACCTTCGGCACGGCGGCCTATATGTCGCCGGAACAGGCCACCGGCGCTCCCATCAAGGCAGCCGCCGACCTCTACTCGCTCGGCTGCGTGATGTACGAGATGCTGTGCGGCATGCCGCCCTTCACCGGCGAGAACCCGGCCATCGTGGCCTACAAGCAGGTCTGGGAGCAGCCGCGCCCCCTCCACGATGTGGTCGCGGAGGTGCCGCCCTCCCTCGAAACGATAGTGATGCGGCTGCTCAGCAAAGACCCCGGCAGGCGCTACGAGTCGGCGCAAGACCTGGTAGCCGACCTGGACGCGCTGAACGTGACATCCAGCCAGCCCACGCAAGCGGTGCCCGTATCCGCGCCACAGGTGAGAGGGGCCGAAATCCCCCCGCACGTGCCGTTGGCCGCAGAACTGGGCCAGCCCGTGCAGATGGCCGCTGCCCCCGCAGAAGTGCCCCCCGCCCGCGTGAGCCTGCCGCAGCCGTTGACCCCGCCGCCCCCACAGGTTACATTGCTGACACCAGCGCCAACGCAGACCCGGCAGGTGGCCCCGGCAGCGGTGCCCTACACGGCACAGCAGGCGCGGAGCGTGCAGGTGAACGTGTCTCAGAGGCGGGGGCTGGGGATGTGGCCCGCCGTAATCGTGCTGGTGCTGGGCCTGCTGTTGTGCGGCCTGGGTGCCTGGCAGGGGGGTAATTTGCTGGGCATCCTGCGTGTTGGCGATGATGCCACCCCCAGCCCGACGGTGCTCGCACAGGTGGTCTTACCGACCGATACGGTCCCTGCCCCTGTTGTACCACCAACCAATACGGCGGAAGCGACTCAAATCGCTACGCCGTCGCCAGAGCCGCTCGCAACCGATACGCCGCCACCCCCCGCGCCCACGGATACGCCTGTGCCTCCTACCGATACCCCGCTGCCTCCTACCGACACGCCCGAGCCGCCCCCGCCGACCGAAACGCCGGCACCCCCACCTCCCACCGATACGCCGCCTCCCCCGGTCATACCTACCGGCACGCCGGAACCGGTTGTGGAGCCGACTTCCGTGCAGGGAGGTGCCGGGGGCAGCGTCGCACTGGAGGACCGCGATTTCACAGGGGGCTATTTCCGCCAGGACGGGCTTTATCACGGCGTGACCGCTACCTGGGTATACGGCCAGGCCACCCAGTACAGCACCATGACAGCGCTTTTCAACATCGATAGCGCACCCGCGGGCCAGGCCACGCTCACGATCATCGGCCTCGACTCTGAAGATACAGCCAAGACGCCCATCAGCATAGTAGTGAACGGCGTGGAAATCTACATAGGCGGCAACCCGCTGCCTAACGACTTCAATACCGGCCCCCAGGGGGCGGGCAATTGGGGCGCGGTGCAGTGGGTGATACCGGCTGGCCTCTTGCAACCCGGCACCAACACCCTCAGCATCACCAACCTCACGCCAGGTGGCACAATAAACGCCCCGCCCTTCTTCATGCTGGACAGCGCGACGATCACCTGGTGACACGGGATTTGGAAATTGGAATTTCGAATTGCGAATTTACTTGGATACCTGCTAAATTCGAAATTCCAATTTCCAATTTCCAAATTATCCGATAAGCATCTGGCGCAGGGCGGGTTCGCTTTCGCGGGTGGCGAGGGCTATTACCTCGTCGCGCGGGCGCAGGATGGTATCGCCACTGGGGATGATGAGCTGGCCGTCGCGTAGGACGGCGGAAATCACGATGTTGTTGGGGAACTGGATGTCGGACAGGGTCTTGCCCGCCGCCATCGCCGTTTCTTCTACCGTGGCCTCGACAATCGCCATCTGGGCGTGCTTGAGGGTCATGAGGTGCACCAGGCCGCGCTCCGGTATCTCCTGCTCGATGATGCTCAGGATGACGTTGGTCTGCGACACCGTGACGTCTATGCCCAGCCTCTTGAAGATATCTTCGTTCTTGGGGTTGTTCACGCGGGCGATGGTGCGGGGCACCTTGAACATCTTCTTGGCCGTCTGGCAGATCACCAGGTTGTCCTCGTCGTCGCCAGTGACTGCAATCACCACGTCGGCGCGGGCCGCACCCGCCATCTCCAGCGTGCTCGACTCGGCCCCATCCCCCTCCAGCACTACCGATCCGAACCGCTCGCCATATGTCATTACTTTCTTGGGGTTCTTCTCGATCAGCAGTATCTCGTTGCTGCCCTCGTTGACGAGCGTCTTGGTAAGATAATACCCGACCTTGCCGCCGCCCACAATGATGATATACATGCCCGCTACTCCTATATAGTACCGGGGCCAGGGACCAGCCTCTTAGCTGCTGAACCCTGGCCCCGGTATGCTACTCTTACTTACTCTTAGCGCCCGAAGAATCCGCGCCGCTCTCTCCCGTTCTGGTTCGGCTGCTGGCCGTTCGCCGCCGGATTACCCGCGCCGCCTGGTTGAGCGGGTGCCGAAGCTGTAGGAGCCTGCCCCGGCTCGCGGTTGACGATGGGAGCGTTGGCACCTGGTGCCTGGTGGTCGTGGTCGCTGTTGAACGAGGCGTTGCCCCCGGCCAGCGCGGCAGCCACTGCTACCACGTCCCTGGTGGTATCCACGCGCAGAGGGCCGGTGCCCGCGCTCTCCGGCGTGAGCAGGATGTCGTGCGCGGCTGTCGAAAGTAGGGTGGTGGGGCAGATCGTCTCAAGGCCAAGCTGGTGGTACAGCCCCTCGCGGCCGGGGTCGTAGATGCGCGCCAGCACCTTCTTTACCCCGAATATCTCCTTGGAGACCTGGCAGGCCATGATGTTAGTGTTGTCGAAGTTGGTGACCGCCGCGAACGCATCGGCGTATGCGATACCCGCTGACTTGAGCACGTCCACGTCAATGCCCGTACCTAGCACCACCTGGCCCGTAAAGTTATCGGGCAAATGGCTCAGGGCCACGGGGTCCGCGTCGATAACGCTAACTTGGTGCCCGTCTTCTTCCATCATAACGGCCAACCGGACGCCCACGCGCCCGCAGCCGAGAATTACTATCCTCATCGTTCGTTCCTCACTTTCTGAAACGAGAAACGTGAAACGTGATGCGACCCACTTCAGCCAGCCTCATCACGTTTCACGTTTCTCGTTTCAGATCTGCTCTTCCGGCATCGGTGCGCGGCAAATCCAGACGCGACAAGGGGCGTGCTTGAGGACGTAGGGCAGGGTGCGCCCCAGGTCAAGCTCGCCCAGCTTCTTCTGGTAGCTGGTTGCCAGGACGATCAACTCGGCCCCGCTCTCGCGTGCCACGTCTACGATGGCCGCCCCGGCGCTGCGGGCCTGTAGTATCGAGGCGTCTACGTCGAGGCCCATCTCGCGCGCGGTTACCTCGGCCTTGTCCAGCGCCCGCTCGCCTTTCTCTATCTCCGCGCTCAACTCGGCGTTGAGGGGCAAGGAGTGGGGTACTTCCACCACGTATACAACGTCCACGGAGACGCTGCGCCCCTTGCCGATCTTGGCGAGCGCGTAGGTATATGCCAGGCGCATGGCCTCCTCGTCAATCTCCGCGCCCTTGACGGGTACGAGTATGCGCTTGAGCTTGTTCTCCGGGGCTACTTCGCCCTCTTTACGACTGAATATGCGTGCCAACTCTCTTATCTTCCTTGCTAGGCGTAGATTTCAGTTACGGTGTTGCTTGCGTCCCTACACCCAATAATATATACGTAACAGCTTTACATCGCGTGACGGTTCACACCAAATCCACATCAACATCCACTTGCGCCCGCCATTCTACCGGCATTACTCGCATAATCCGCACCCCGCTCCCACGCACGTGAATCTCATAACCAAACCGAGCCACATGGCTGCCGCCAAAGAGGGCCTCATAGCCAGATGCAGGCACGGAAGGCAGCGAAAGCGGGATAGGTAGGGTAGGAGACAGGGAGTGGAGGGCTGTTTGGCCTCGGCGGGAGGCTGGAACCAAGCGGCTGCGGGGCCTCATCTGGTTGCGAGGTCGGTTGCTGTTGGTTAGCCTGTCGGCTTTTCGGGGCTCCAACTCGGATTGGCGCGGGCGGAAAAGCCGGTTAGCCGCCGGAGCGACGGACTCTAGCTGTGTGCTGAATTTCATATTCGATGGGCAATGCCCACTTTACGCGGACTTGGGTCTCTCATCGCCGGTATGCCCGGCTCGCCCCTACCGCCTGCGACGTTGAGATACCACCTTGTAAGCACCACATCGTGCCTGCAACGCTCTCAAGGCTACACGCCACAAGTATATATTATAGCACTCGTGCCTGTGAAACGCAATGGCTTTGGGGCTCCAGCAAGCCTTTTGAATAGGCCTATTCAATGTGAAGCGCGACCTGCCGGAATCGCCATGCAGAGCGAACTTACCAAGGTACGCTGCCCGGCTATAGTGCATAACACAGCAAGAGGCCATCGAGCAGAATGTTCGATGGCTTCTCAACGCTAGCTATCACGTATGTAGCACTTCGGCGAGTGAGCCTGTGGCTTGTCGTTCTGAGTATCTTACGCCTTTTATACTGTCAACCCCGTTTGTTAGAGGTTAGTCTTCAGTCTATCAGGTCAGACTCCAGAACGAAGGAATATCTAGCCACGCGACGGATCCATAGCTCCAACCGTTGAGCGTTCATACCTAGATCGGTGCTGTACGTCTCCATAAAGGTCAGCACTCTCTCGAAATCGGGGTCAGAAAGAAAGTCGGGCTTCGGGCGGGCATTTGGACTATTCCTCACAGCTCGCTCACGTTCTACAACATATTTGATCCTGGGTCGCACATCGATACTCAAGTTAATAGAGGGTCCCAAGTTCAGAGAAGCCAGACTTGGTGGCGGCGATGAAGCGATAGCAGCCATAGCTGCCCTGAAAACTTCCAGGCCAACATCAGGCCTGCTGGTAATCAGCGCCAGCAGAAATAGGACAGTCTTATATTCACCACGGCTACCCTCGTATATGATGAACTCATCTCGCTCTTCATCTGGAAGGCTCGCCTTGATCAATCGGTAGATATTGACGAACCGTTTCAGGGCACGAGGAGAGTGGCCCAGTATCGGAGCGAGTCTCTCCATGAATTCAAGCTCTCTTGGATAGCTCTTGAGCACGCTTGGATTCAAATCAATATCTGGTTCCTCGAGTCCAGGTTGGATTTCGACTTCGGCGCCAGCAGGACCAGGGGAGGCTTCATTTGGCCCAGGTGAAGAAGCATCCTCGTTTATAGGTTGTATGGCTGGACCTTGCGCAGCCGAGTCAACGTCCTCAGATATCTTATCTTCAAGGGAGTCCTCTGTGGCCTCGTCTATACGCAACGCTTGAGTGGCCGGCGGGCGGGGAACTTCTGGCGATCCCGAGTCCTGTAGGAGTTCTCGTTGCAGTAGCCCTCTTAGCAGGAGACGCCTGCTTTCCGTTCCAAGAGGGCTTATCCAGAATGGTATCTGGAATATCTTCTCCAGGTAATCCCGAGGTGTGGCGCCCGCCGGCAGGTCTGCGCCAGCGAACGCCTGGTCTCCTTGCGGCACTTCCTTTTGACCGTCGCGGTCTGGAGGGTTACCTCCCAGGAGGCGACCGTAAGCCAGTCTTAGTGAATATTCGACCCAACGTACATCGACGGACACTACTACCACAAATAGGGAAAGACCAAGGAGCAAGTGCACCGCCTGCAGGACCTCAATTACCTTCTCCGGGGGGCACCTATCTAGGTCGTCAATGTACAAGATGATCCTGTTTATGCGGGATGGTTCGTCACTTCTCTCGTCCTCGATCTTCGAGAACGCGGTAAGTAGCTTCTCGTTCTCTGCGTCAATATAGGTCGATAGCGACCGGAAGTCTTCGCGGATCATTGCGAGCACACCCAGATGCTTCCTGTAGTCACTGCTCTCAACACGTTGCTGGATGAATTCGACCAACAAGCGTGTCGGCGTGGCCTCTGCCTTCGCAGTCTTGGCTTGAATGACCTGTTCTGCTGCTTCTCTCTTTGCTTGCTCGCTAGCCAAGAGTTCGGCTTTGGCCACTCCCAGTTTGGCTTCCGCATCGACAAGGGCTTTGCTATTCTCGGACTGCCTTTTCTCCGTCAGCATTTCGACACGACCCTTTATGCTCTGCACTTCGGTAATTCTGTCTGATAGCCACTTCCCCTGTTTGCGTACCCACACTGCCGCGGACCCTAAGAACGCGGTGATCGAACCTAAAACCGTAACTAGTTGCGCAAACCATTGCTCTCCTACAAGGCTGGCCAGCCAGCCAAGCAGCAAGGCCGTGAGTACTGAGCCAATAAGAATCACTATGATCCAGGCAAGCCGTCCCATACCATTCGGGTCTTGCACCATCGGTATCAGGAGAGCATTACTACGGGTGAGCACCACTTCTGCTTCGTTTAGCGCCGATTTGAGATCCTCGACTTTGGTACCCAGCTTTCCCAGCCCCAGGTTGCTCTGTAGCTCTTTGATTCTCATCTGCACGGTCTCATCAGAGAAGACCGCCTTTACTACATCCACGGCCGACAACTGTGATAGTTGTTCGGAGGCTGCATTGAAGTCTTTACGGGCTTTCGTTGCTGCAACTTCAGCTGTTTGCAGCTTAGCCGTCGCCTCCTTGAGTCGAATATCGGCTACCCGTTCAGCTTCCATGGTGGTCTGGAGATTCTCAAGCAGTTTTTTCTGGAGGGCCTCCAGATCGCTTTTCTTGTCACCCGTAACACGCAGGTTCCTGAAGATGTGGTCCACAAGGCTCGCCCAAAGGTTGCCTTCCATGTACTGCCAGGCGTTGAAATCGATCTGCACGATACGCTTATAAAAGGCAATCTGACTCTGAAGTTTGCCCTTCTTACAAGCAGCCGTGGCAATTTTGTCCACCTCAGCCCGAAGTTGTTGCATGAAGAAGCTCTTGCCCGACCCCCAGTCTCCGAAAAGACCTATGGAGAGCGGTGGTGTCACGGTACGGGAGGCTATTAGCTTCGCAAACGCTTCAACGTCTTGCTTTATTCCTATCAGGTCCTCTCCTGCCGCGATGTCCGCGCTAAAACTGGGCAGAGAAGCGAATGTAGGTTCTACGTCTGCGTCGGAGGAATCTTCGGCCTGAGAGGTCCTGGACAGCGGTTGCACAGGTGAATCTTCTCCCGCTTCGGTGCCTTCATTGAACAGTGTGTCGAACGCAGCGTTCCCGGTCCCTGCTTCGTCCAAAGGACCTTCAGTCGTGCCCTCGTCTGCACCTTCAGTATCAAATGTCGATACAACAGCGGGCGGCCTGGTCTCGGAGGGAGTCCCGGGCTGCGAATCAAGGGGACTGGAGATCTCCTTAAGATCCGAATCTCCGCTTTCAATGCTCTCAGCCTGTCCTTCACCAGGACTGCCGCCAGCTTCGGTGCCAGGTGGTACAACACGCGGGTCGTCAATCTCCAGCTGTAGGTTAAGGAACCTTAGTGCCTCAACAAGGGCCGGATCTCCAATGAGGGGACGTGACACGTCAGGCCCACGAACAAAACGACGATGAAATACCGCCCAAAGCTTCCATTCTGGATTGAAGCGAGATGCGTAGCGTAAGCCTGCGAATGCAGGCCGTCCTTTCTCGTCAACCAGTTCATAGATAAAACGTGAAAGCGCCTGAGTTAACCTTCTATCAGCACCTTGTAGGTCGGCGTACGCAAGACTCCGGTAGCGCAGATTCAACACGGTAGCTTTAAATTCTGAACTTTGTAGGAGTCGCAAAGTTCTAGGGTCCTCAAGGTCGATGAAGCGTAGAGTACTGGTTAATCGGGTGCTCGCTATTAGGCGTGAGCTCACGTAGTCTCTAGGTACTACTGTTGATTCCAGTAGGGACTCGATCCCCTTCCTGGCAGCCTTGAGGGTTGACCCCATCTGCAAACTTTCAAGGGCAGATAATGCTTCAACACAGGCCCCGACCTCGTCTGACGAACAATAGATCACCCGAAAGGAGTCCTTAGGGTCTATTGGTCGCTTTGGGTCATCGAATCTCCCTGGCGGGGGTTTAGGCCCCTCAAGAAGCGTCCAGGGAACAGGTCCAAAAGGGTCCGTACCCGTTCGCACCACGCGATAAACTGTTGTGGGCGGACTAACGACCGGAAGTTGTTCACTTAGGGCAGAAGGGGCTTGATTCATTTAACTATTCCTCTTGGGGATACTGGTCACGTGGAGCCGTGTTTCGCTTGTACCACCAGTATGTCACCGGCACCAGGCTTATTGGCAAGAAGATGTGGGGGCGGTCAAGAACCATTGAGCGCGGCAATACTTGCTGCAACGCTCACGGAATTTACTCACTTGGTGTGGGAGTAGTGGTTTGACGGGCGACACATAGGACCTCTCCAGTTGTAACCGGAGGGGTTAATTGATCTTCTGTTGATGTTTAACATACCGCTGCTGATTAGAAAAGACTACACATCCTATACTTAAACACAATATAGCTGGTAGATCTCTAATTGGCCCTACTATAGCATTATAGAACGAGACAGAGCAAGACTTTTCTCGACTCAATATGACTCGACTCTTGTCGCCTTATGTTATTGCAACCCAAGTAACACTCAAGCATCTCTTGAGATGGAGCCGGGTCTCCTTCTACGGCTGCCTGCAATCTAGTCGGCTAGGCCCCAATAAACCAGGCTGATCTCAGTCTTTGCATCAGCACCTACCTGAGGCCCTTGCCCTCACTCTCCCCCATGCCGTACAATTACATACACGGAGAGATAACTACCCATGCCCAAGAAAAAGACAACCCCCATCGCTGAAGACCCATTTGACGAGCTTAGCAACCCTTTTCCGGGCGGCAACGGACATGACGAGCTTGACGACACCGGCTATGACGAGCCGGATATCGTCTTAGAGCAGCCGCGCCCCCGCCGCAAGAGCCGAGCGCAGGTCGATGCCATGTCCGACATCGCCCAGGAAGAGGCCACCACCGAGGAGAAGCCCGCGCGTGCGGCCAAGTCTCGCTCGCGCCGTGGCGGTGACGACGGCGACGGCGGCAAGATAGTGAAGCTGCCCCTGCTGCCCCTGCGCGACATGGTCATCTTCCCGCACATGGTGACCTCCCTGTTCGTGGGGCGCGAGAAGTCGATCAAGGCCATCGACGCCGCCCTCAAGGGCAACCGCGCTATCGTGGCCGTGGCCCAGCGCAATCCCGAAGACGAGGACGTAGCCCCCGACGACCTCTACACGATGGGCGTGGAGCTGGTGATTGGCCGCTCCCTCAAGATGCCCGACGGCACCGTATCGCTACTCGTGCAGGGGCAGCGGCGCGTGCGCGTGACCGATTTCCTGCGCACCGAGCCGTACATCAGGATACAGGGCGAGGCGATAGAGGACCCCGAGGTCGAGAACGCCGCCATCGAGGCCCTCATGCGGGCGGTGCTGGCCCTCTTCGAGAAGACGGTCAAGCTGTCGCGCAACCTCTCCGAAGAGTCTTATGTGGCCGCCATGAACGTGGACGAGCCGGGCTGGCTGGCCGACCTGATCGCCTCCACGGTGACGCTAGAGCACGAGAACCGCCAGAAGATACTCGACACGGTGGACCCGGTGGAGCGCCTGCAAGCGGTGAGCATCATGCTAGCCAAAGAGCTTGACGTGCTCGACCTTGAGAACCGCATCCACGACCGGGTGCAGAACGAGGTGGATAAGAGCCAGCGCGAATTCTACCTGCGCGAGCAGATGAAGGCCATTGCACAGGAGTTGGGCGACTTCGACCCCACCACCCGCGAAGCCAACGACCTGCGCACCCGCATCGAAGCCTCCGGTATGCCCGAAGAGGTGATGAAGAAGGCCATCGAGGAACTGGAGCGGATGCAGGCGATGCCTATGGGCATGCCCGAAGTGGGCGTTATCCGCACTTACATCGACTGGCTAATAGCCCTACCGTGGGCCAACCAGACCGCTGACTACCTCGATATTCGCGCCGCCGCCGAGGTGCTGGACGCCAACCACTACGGCCTGCCCAAGGTGAAAGAGCGCATATTGGAATACATGGCCGTGCGCAAGCTGGCGCAGGGCAAGATGCGCTCGCCCATCCTTTGCTTCGTCGGCCCTCCCGGTGTGGGCAAGACCTCGCTGGGTCGCTCGATTGCCGAGGCGCTGGGCCGCCGGTTCGTGCGCGTATCGCTGGGCGGCATCCGCGACGAGGCCGAGATACGCGGCCACAGGCGCACCTACATCGGCGCGCTGCCGGGCCGGGTGATACAGACCATGAAGACGGCCGCTACCATCAACCCGGTCTTCATGCTGGACGAGATAGACAAGCTGGGTGCCGACTTCCGGGGCGACCCCTCGGCGGCCCTCCTCGAGGTGCTGGACCCGGAGCAGAACAACGCCTTCTCGGACCACTACCTCGACGTGCCGTACAACCTGTCGAAGGTCCTGTTCATCATGACCGCCAACATGCTCGACCCGATTCCACCCGCCCTGCTCGACCGCATGGAAGTGATAGAGCTGCCGGGCTACATCGAGGACGAGAAGTACCACATCGCCCGGCAGTTCCTCGCGCCCAGGCAGATTGACGAGCACGGCCTGACTCCCGCGCACCTCAAGATTACCGACGGTGCGCTGCGCCGCCTCATCCGCGAGTACACCCACGAGGCAGGCGTGCGCAACCTCGAGCGAGAAATCGGCAGTATCTGCCGCAAGGTCGCCAAGAAAGTGGCCGAGCTAATGCCCGACCTGCCGCCGGAGACCCCCGCCGAGGCCGCAGTGATGGACAAGCCCTCCACCGAGCAGGCGACCGAGCCGCTAGGGCACCTCAACCCCGACGACCTGCGGGCCGCGTCCGCCGCCATTGAAGCCGCCGACGCCATCTCGCAGGACGACGTGACCGACATGGCCCCGCCCGCCGGAGAGCAGACGGCGAACGGGCAGAAACGGCCCCGCGCCCGCGTCATCCACGAGCGCGACCTGGAAGAATACCTGGGTCCCGCCCGCTACGATTACGGCCTGGCCGAGGAAGCGGACGAAGTGGGTGTCGCCACGGGTGTCTACTGGAGCCCCGTGGGTGGCGACACGATAGGCGTGGAAGTAACCCTCATGGAGGGTCGCGGCACGCTGATGCTGACCGGACAACTGGGTGACGTGATGAAGGAGTCGGCCCAGGCGGCCCTCTCCTACGCCAGGAGCCGCGCCCGCCAGCTTGGCATCGACCCGGCGCGCTTCGAGAAGACCGACATCCACATCCACGTGCCGGCGGGCGCTGTCCCTAAGGATGGCCCCTCGGCGGGAGTGACGATGGCTACCGCGCTGGTATCGGCGCTCACGGGCCGCAAGGTGCGCCGCGACGTGGCGATGACCGGCGAGATTACCCTGCGAGGCAAGGTGTTGCCCATCGGCGGCCTCAAGGAGAAGATGCTGGCCGCCCACCGCGCCGGTATCTCCACCTTTGTCTTGCCCGGCAAGAACAAGAAGGACCTGGCCGACATACCCAACAAGGTGCTTCGCCAGATACAGGTGGTGCCCGCTGACGACCTCGACAAGGTGCTGGACGTGGCCCTGCGCCCCGCCCCCAACCTGAGCGACCCGGCCAATGAGCCTACCCCCGACACGCAGCCCAAGCCCCACATGCGGTCTAAAGCCCCGGCGTCCCGCAGGACCGGCATTAGCGGCATACCGGCCAGCTAGAGACGAAAACGCCAAGACGCAGAGACGCCAAGGACGCGCCAAGAGGATTTTGGTTTGGATGATACGAGAAGGAGCAGGGTACGTTATTTGTACCTTGCTCCTTCTTCTTTAACACACCTTACTTAATCTTGGCGCGTCCTTGGCGTCTTGGCGTCTTGGCGTCTTGGCGTTTTCGTCTACAAGACACCCCTAATGTCAATTGATACTCCTTCTGCATCGCCCACAGCCTCTTGACACATCTTGAGCCACTTAGTACCATACTATAGTATGTACCCCCTCTTCGTTCTCGGCGCGTTAGGAGTGACCATCGCGCTGGCGTGGGCAACCTATCAGAGCGGGCGGTTATTGCGTTCCGTGCCGGTCACCGAGAACCTGCTGCTGGCCCCGGTGGAGAACGTGGTGAAGGCGGTGCTGGTGTTCATCTGCATCGGCCTCGGCTTCCTGAGCGGCCTGCCTTACGCCCAACTCGGCTGGAACTTCGACAACGCCCTGCGCGACGCCGGGCTTGGCATCGTGGTGGGCATGCTGTCGCAGACCCTGGTGAACGCGCTGACGCTGCTGGCGATACGCAAGTGGGGCAAAGATATCTATTCGCCGGTGGTCATGAGGAACATCATGCCCCGCACCCGCATCGAGTGGCTGCTTGTACCGGCCGCTCTTTTTGTTGCCGTGGTGCTGGAAGAGGTGCTGTTCCGTTCTTTGTTGATCGGTGGCCTGAGCGCCACCGTGCCCCTGCCCATCCTCATAGTGGGCTTCGCCGCCATATTCGGCCTGATGCACTCTCCCCAGGGCACGCTCGGCGTCGTGCTCACCGGCGCTATGGGCCTGTGGCTCAGCCTCCTCTTTGTATGGTCGGGCGGCCTGCTTCTCCCCCTCACCGCCCACTACGTAATCAACCTCCTCCAACTCTTCAAGGCCCAGGACAAGCGCGCCTGGCTCGACAGCTACGAGACGTAACGCGTAACTCGTAACGCATGATCGGACGTAGCACGCCAGCACCCCAGGGATACACCAAGTGAAAGGATTAAGTCATGTGTCCAGTAGACCACTCACCATTGAGTGGGTTATGAGCATGCTTGCGGAAACGCCGCCACGCATTGCCGCACTTACCGCTGGTCTCTCACTGGCTCAATTGCGGGCTGCCCCTAACGACGGCGAGTGGTCCGCGAATGATGTGCTCGCCCATCTGCGCTCCTGTGCTGACGTTTGGGGCAATAGCGTTCGTGTGATTATCGGCCAGGACACGCCTACGATACGAGCCGTCAATCCCCGTACCTGGATCGATAAAACGGACTATCTCGAACAGGAGTTTCAGCCCTTGCTGCACGCCTTTGCCGCGCAACGCACCGAGCTATTAGCGGTATTGGAGCCGTTAGCGCCTGAAGAGTGGTCGCGTGCGGCGACAGTTACGG
Source organism: Chloroflexia bacterium (assembly GCA_036386675.1). GTDB lineage: Bacteria > Chloroflexota > Chloroflexia > QHBQ01 > JADMIH01 > JADMIH01. Next base: position 36,639 of record DASVVE010000012.1, read on the forward strand.
GGGCGGGAAAGCCCCTCTTACGCACCGTGCTGTCGTATGCGGAGTGGCTTGCAACCCATGAACGGCCGCACGTCAAACAGATTGAACGCATCGTGAAGACGATGCAGATGTAGCAACGACTAGCGCCGGTCATGCAGCCGACAGCAAAGCACATGACAGATACACGTTAGCCTCATAAGAACACTTGTGCTATAATACGCTTGCCCAAACACAGGAGTAAATTACGACATGAATGCACAGGCCTTTCGCCATTTCTACGACTACCACTTCACGGAAAACCGCAAGATATGGGATAACTATGTCGCTCAGCTATCCCATGAACAGTTCGCGCAAGCTGTAGGCTACTCTCATGGGTCAGTTCGCGATCAAATCGTTCATCTCATGAGCGTGGATGAAATATGGTTCAACGAACTTCGAGGTCTCGAACCCTCAGAACCGTTTCCGCCCGCCGACTTTGACGACCGTGAAATCATTCGCGCCCGCTGGGACACTATCGAGCAAAGCGTGCGCGAGTACCTTGCGGAATTGCGCGACGATATGTTGTTCGATAAGCCCATAGAAGAACCAGACGAAGACAGAGACCTCATCGTGTGGCAAGTGCTTATCCATGTGGTCAATCACGGCACGGATCATCGCGCGCAACTGCTCAGATTGCTAAACGACCTGGGCGTCAAGACAACGTCTCAAGATTACATCTTCTACGTCTATAACCATCCGTAGATGATTTTTCTTCATCTATAACCACCCGTGCGAGTTGAAAGCAGTAGCTGGTTTCCGAGGGCCAGGAATAGAGCCGTCTGACCCGGCGGCGCGTCTCTCTATGAGGCCATTATGCTGACTATCACCACCGATACCGCCCGCCAATTCATCCTCGGCAAGCAGGGCCTGTGGCCGGGGCGACGCCAGCGCGGCCTTGAGGGCACAGAGCAGGCCATGCGCGAGATCGAGTATCTCCAACTCGACCCGCTGCAAATAATCGCGCGTAGCCATGACATCATGCTGCACAGCCGCGTACTCGATTACACGCCCGGCATGTGGGAGGCTATGACCTACCAGCAGCGCAAGTTCTTTGATTGGGGAGGCTGGCTGGCCGTCCGGCCGATGGACGAGCTGCCCCACTGGCGCGTGGTCATGCGCCGCGACCGCGATAGCGACTATGGCGACTCACGCATTCGCCAGATGGCCCGCGACCATGCCGGTGCTATTGCCGAAATGCGGGCCATTTTGCACGAACGCGGCACCGTGAGCAACCGCGACTTCGCGACGGCCACGCGGACCCGCACGCAGAGTTACCGCGGACGCAAGGATAGCGCGTTAGCTTTGTATTATTTGTGGCACACTGGCGAGGTCATGACGCACCACCGTGAGAACTTCGAGCGTGTGTACGCACTCACTGAAGCGGTCGCGCCTGCGCATCTTATTCGGGAAAGCGACGAGGCCGAGGCTGACCGTTTCCTTATCAAAAAGGAAGTCAGCTTCTCCGGTCTGGCGCGGCTGAACCGCACAAGTGATTCGTTTAGACGTGGCGAGCCGGACCGCGCAGCCAAGAAGATGCTAGGGGAGATGTTGGCCGATGGAGACATCATCGAGGTGCGGGTTGAAGGCTGGAAGGCGCTGCACTACGCGCTCGGTAGCGACTCCGAGGTACTACGCGATTTGAGCGCGGGGCGAGTGCCAGAGGCGTGGAAGCCCTTGGAGACGACCACGGCTGATGAGGTAGTCTTTCTCGCGCCTCTCGATCCCGTGAGTGCCCGTGGGCGCGCCAAAGTCTTATTCGGCTTCGACTACGTGTGGGAGGTATACAAGCCCGAGCACCAGCGCAGGTTCGGCTACTACGCGCTGCCGGTCTTGTGGGGCGACCGCCTCGTCGCGCGGTTCGACAGCAAGCTTGACCGCATAACTAGCACCTTCATCATCCTGGGTTTGTGGTTGGAAGATGAGACCCTCGGCCAGGATGAGGCATTCGCGACGGCTCTGGCCCACGGGTTTGCACGCTTCCTCACGTTTCTCGGCGCGAGCAAGCTGGATGCAAAGGCCATCCACGAGCCGTTGCTGCATCAACGCATCTCTGCGGTGCAAACCTAAAATTGACTATAACCGCCAAAAAGGAGCCTGACTCTGAACGACGAAATTGAAAACCTTAGTGTAATAGCCCTGCCTGGCTACCATCCGGAAATCGGTCGCTGGCTATGGGCGCTGGAGGACACAAGGCGTGACACGCTCAAGAGCCTGGATGGCCTCACCGGCGAAGACCTGGACACCCTGCCGCCTGGTGCCGATAACACGATAGGCGCGCTGCTCTACCACATCGCTATCGTTGAAGTCGGATGGCTGTACTTCCAGGTGCTGGAGGGCAAGAAGCCGTTCCCGGCGGAATTTGGAGCGTTGTTCCCCGCCGATCCCGTTGACGAGCAAGAGCAACTCACCCACTTACAGGGAGCGTCGCTGCAAGACCATCTACAGCGCCTGGAAAAGGTGCGCGCCACCCTTATGGAGGAGTTCCGCGGCATGAGCATTGAGGACTTTCGCCGCCTACGCTACTTGCCTGAGGAAAACGTCACGCCCGAATGGGTGCTGCACCACCTTATCCAGCACGAAGCCGAGCATCGAGGTCACATACAGACCGTGCGCCACTTGCTGGGCAAGTAACAGGAAGCTGTTTAAAAAAGCGGTACCCAAACAAGCAATGAAGCCAGCCCTTGCCATTTCGAACATGCGGCTACGCTCAGGGTAAACTCCGTGAAGTATCTCGTCCCTCAGTACCTAAGTATCACCTTTCCTACAGCAACAGAGTCCCATAAGAAAAAGGACACATCCCGGTGAGGGACGATATTCTTCACGGAGTTTACCCTGAGCGTAGCCGCATGTTCGAAATGACATATAGGGGCTTTGGGTTCTCTTCTCAGACTCGAGGTTTATGAGATAGCTTCTAATCAGCCAGCTACTGAATAGGCTACGGCGTTAGTCGTCTTGCCGGCACAAAGCAAGGATATGGTTGATCTCGCCGGCATGGTAGAGGTCGTGCTGCATCATCCTGGCAACAATCCAGCGCGTTTCCTGCGGCCCGTCAAAAGGTGACAAACGAGGGCGCAACAACTCCTCGTCATCGAGTGCGGCTATGCTGGCCCGCAACTTATCGTGTCCCTGCCGTAACCATGCAATTGCCGCGGGAATGGTTTCGACGTGACTTTCTCCAACAAGATGCAAATCCTCCCATGTGAAACTAGCGTCACCAAAGGCGTGATTTTGGTAGATATATTTGCCCATGCCGACGTGCTTCGTGATATAGCGGATCGAGCGGCGCGCGCCAGGGGGTACCCAAAGCCACTCATCCGGGCTAACCGAGTCAAGGTTGCTTAACAGTGAATGCCAGTCGGCTCCCTCAAACGCATCATCGAATAGGTATAAGACCTGGGTGAGTGCTGATGTTGTCATGGCCGGATTATAATTGAAACTTTGCCCACCAGCCACCGATCAAGCATGATTAATCCATCGTCCTGTAAAATACCTCTATGCCACGACGATCCTTCCTCATCCGCCACATCCGGGCGCACCCCCCCGACGAGCGCAACCTGCAAAAGTACCTGCTCCAATGGCGCACCGGCGACCTTTACGCCAACCCCGAAGAGTTCCCCAGGCTGGCGGCGCGAGACCTGTTCGGCAGGCCGGGGCTGCTCTCGATAGAGATAGGGTGCAGCACCGGGGAGTACCTTTGCAGCCTGGCACGCGAGCACCCGGACAGGCTGTTCGTGGGCATCGACATCAACCTGAAGTCGCTGGTTGTGGCTACGGGGCACGCCGCCGCGCAGTCGCTTGAGAATATACGCTTTATCAAGGCCCCGATGCAGTGGCTCTATCCCCTCATGCAGCCGGAGACGCTGGAGGCGGTGTACGTGCACTTCCCAGACCCCAGCCTGCGCCCCAAATACCGCAAGCGCCAACTGCTCAACGAGACGCTGATGGACAACATACACGCGGCGCTCGTGCCCGGCGGCATCCTGAGCTTCGTCACCGACAACGCCGAGCTGTTCGAGGGGCTGCTGGAGCTTGTGGAGGCGGACCGTCGCTTCGAGAAGACGCACGGCGAGCGGTACGTAGGGTTCGAGCCGGGGGTGAAGTCGCGCTACCAGCTTTACTGGGAGCAGCATGGCATCCCCATAAAGAGGGTTGAGCTAAGAAAGCACGTGGGGTAAATGTGAAGTGAACCGCATCGACAGGCTCTTTGCCATACTGGTGATGCTACAGACAAAGCCACCCGTGCGTGCGCAGGACCTGGCCCGGCGCTTCGAGGTTAGCGAGCGCACCATCTACCGCGATATCGCCTCTCTGTACGAAAGTGGTGTGCCGGTGGTCTCCCTACCTGCCAAGGGGTACGCGCTGATGCCGGGCTACTACCTGCCGCCGCTTGTCTTCACCGCCGATGAAGCGGCTGCCATATTCCTGGGAGCGCGGCTACTGGTCAGCCAGGCAACGGGCAATCTGCCGAGGCACGCGGAGCACGCTCTGTCGAAGGTAGCGGCTGTGCTGCCGGGGGAGGCTCGCCACAGGGTCGAGTCCCTCACGCAGATGGTGCAATTCTACAAGCCGGAGGTGCGTTTCGACTTCGAGGACCCCACGATCTCAATGTTCCTGCAAGCAATTTCTGAGCGACAGGTTGTATATTTTCGTTATCACAGTTATAGAAGCAATGTGGTAACGGAACGTGAGTTAGAGCCGGCCAACCTGACCTATTCGCGCGGGGCCTGGTACGCCAGTGGCTACTGCCGCATGCGCCGGGGGGTGCGGTCGTTCAGGCTCGACAGGATAGACGAGTTGCGGCTTCTGGAAGAAAGGTTCGAGCCGAACCCGGTAGGGTCGGAAGAACGCCAGGAAGAAATGGTCACAGTTGAGGTCCGCTTTGCCCCTGAGATCGTGCGCTGGGTACATGAGCGACAGCACTTTGGGTTCGTTAGTGAAGAAGCGTCACCAGACGGTGCCGGCGTGGTGATGACGTACCTCGTGGACCGGCCTCAGGAGATGCTACCCTGGCTGCTCTCGTGGGGTGCAGCTTCCGAGGTGCTTTCCCCGCCGGAGTTGCGCGATCGAATAAGAACTGAAGCCGAAAAGTTGGTGAAGAGCCTGACATAGGGTTGTCAGTGGCTGTTGCTAATATAGGGTTGAAAAATCGATTACCCAAGGAGATGTACGATGAGCAACACCCACACCCTCGAAGCAGCCCTATTCAGGTTGAAAGCCGGCACCGACGAAGAAGCCTTCTTGATGGCTAGTGATGGCACCATGACAGCATTGAAAGGCTATAGCGGTTTCATAAGGCGCGAAGTGCTCAAGTCGGACGACGGGCAGTGGCTGGACCTGATCTACTGGCACAGCTTGGAGGAGGCGATGAGCGCGGCAGAGCAAATAATATCAGACCCCACCTGCCACCCGTTCCTGGAGATGCTGGACATGGGATCAATTACCATGCTGCACTTACAGCCTGTCCGCACCTATTAGCTGATAGTTGCCTGCCGCCTCGGTAATTACTTAAGTTCCAGGTGAGTTTCTTCGATCTCTCGCCCGCGTGCGTTGGAAAACCACTTGCCGTAGCCAGCGACCGCGAACCCGCACTTTTCGAGCACCCTGATGGAGGCGAGATTGTCCCTGGCAGCGGCGGCATAGATGGGGCGCTCCGTCACGACTTCTAAGAAGGCTGACAGCGCCCTCGTGGCAATACCTTTGCCCCAGTACTCTCTCCCAATCCAGTAGCCGATTTCCGGCTTGCCGTCCTGGTCGAAGCGCACGACGCTACCCGCTACCTGTCCATCATAGAGTATGGTCCTCTTTACGATGCCGTCGTCGGCCAGTATCTTCTCCCAGTGCCGCATGAAAGCGTCCTTGTCGGCGGGGTCCCTGGCGGTGAAGGCGGCCATGTGGTTGGCTTCTGGGTCGAGTTGGAACTGGAAGAAAAAGGGGAGGTCGGCTTCCAGCACCTCCCGCAGTTGGACGCCTCCTGCGGTAACATTGTCATCATAACTTGGTGGGCGCTTAGTCATGGTGTCTCCTAATCTTCCTTTATATATTGTTGAACTTCAACCCTTGACAATGCACATTAAATGTGTATATAATGTGTTAAGCTGAGAAGGAGAATATTTCATGCCTGTAGACACCAAACTGAAGCGTTATAACCTTGCACTGCCTCACGAACTATTCGACCAGCTTGAGGCAATTGCCGAAGAAAACCATACTACAGTCGTAGAAGTGCTTCGGCGGTTTATCAAGTTGGGGTTAGTCGCAGTGAAGGCCCAGAAGGAGGAGAACACTACTTTTCTTATCCGTGAAGGTGAAAAAGAGCGCGAAATTCTCGTGATATTTTAAGTTAGTTGTTTAGTAAGTCGAGACAGCCTTGTTATTGATGACCCGACAAGATAGCGTAAGTGAAGTCCCAGCCGGTGAGACAGGAATAGTCTTGCTGCCCGAGACTGTAGACTCATCGCGCTTGGACAGCCTCTATGAGCTTAGGGACAGTTGGCTCCCTGCTGATGTTGAGGCTGCCCGGAGGCGGAGAGAAGAATACGCACTCCTTCTAAAACGAATCAAGACAGAGATTGAGCAGTCCGAGCGTTTACGGGTACCAAGTTGGTGGCGCGGACGGGATGATGTGCGCCAAGTTTCACGCAGTCTCCTACAAAGGCGGTCATCGTCCGATCCTGACCGCGATTGGACAGAAGTACTTCTGGAGCGTTACAACGACGTTCCAGCTTGGAAACTCGGATCCCTTACAGGATGCTATTTCAGCAACCTTTATTACAACTATTACAACGACTGGGATATAACGTATTACAACGACTGGGATGGCGGGGGCATTTACACGTTTTTTAATAGATCGAGTTTCGGACGGAGAGCCATACGTAGGTATCGCAAAGCCGCTCATCGCTTGTCTTTCAGTTGGGAGTATTACGGGTTAGATTTAGATGCTTATAATACAGATGAGCTTACTGCAGGACGTCGCAGGTCTGCGCTCAAGTTGCTTGGGAAAGCCTTACGACTCGCAATCATGCGACTGCGCCGCAACTTGCGTCCAAGACTGTCTGAATGGATCCTCACCCAGATAGCGGGTAAACAGACTCATAAAGGTTACTATAAGATATCTCCTCACAAATCAGTTTACGTGCCGGAGAACTGCTAAGCACTTGGCGCTTGAGCCATCATGTTTAGCGGTACCGTAACACTAGATCGACTGATGAGGAGCTATCGTCATGGACAATACTAACAACTTTGACATCGAACAAGTAAACATTGATGAACTTGGTCAGGAATGGCTAAGCTCTGAAGAAATCGAGCTAATCAAGCGGATCCAAGATACAGATACCACCACAGTGCTTCAAGGGCAGGAAAGCGAGGAAACCCGTTCAGACATTGCGGTTAAGACGCTGTATTTCAATACCGGACAACAATACGTGTGTCTCAGCATCTCGAGAAGGGGAGTTCGGTACAAGGCTAAAGGTAGCATTTCACGGCGGCGTATCGTGGCGATAACAATCACCATAGCTCCTATTCTGATAGCCTCTATAGACCAACTCTTGCACCTCTCAGGAGCTTTACTTCAAATCGTAACTGGTCATTAGCTCAAGCTAAACATGAGCCAACCTGGATTGAAAGGTTGGCTCATGCTCGTCCATATTTGTCATCCTCGTGATACCTTACATGACCATGTACAAGCTTTCGGGTGACTTATCTTTGTGGGGACGCACCTAACAGCCCGCCTGCACATTTGCTAACCTTCCTTAGCCTTCTTGTGCAACTCGTACAGCACGCCCAACGCCTCCAGCGGCGACATCTCGTCGGGGCGCAACTCCTGTAGCTGCTCGCGCAACGGGTCGGGGGCGGGGGCCGAGTCGAACGCCATCTGGATTTGAAGGGCTTCGGGGGCCTTCTGCATAGTCTTGCGGCGCGAGTCCTTTGTGCCGCCCGTTTCCAGGTCTTGCAACACGTCTTCCGCCCTGCGGAGGATGGCGCGGGGCAGCCCCGCCAACCGGGCGACGTGGATGCCGTAGGAGCGGTCGGCTCCACCCTCCACGATCTTGTGCAGGAAGACCACACCCTTGTCCCCATCCTCGCTAACGGCCACGTTGTAGTTGCGCACCCTGGGGAGTATCTTCTCAAGCTCGGTCAGTTCGTGGTAGTGGGTAGCAAAGAGCGTCTTGGCCCCAAGGCGGGGAGAGTTATGTATGTACTCCACCACCGCGCGGGCGATTGCCAGGCCGTCGTAGGTGGAGGTGCCGCGCCCTATCTCGTCCAGGATGACCAGCGAGCGGTCGGTAGCGTGGTTGAGGATGTAGGCGGTCTCCTCCATCTCCACCATGAAGGTCGAGCGCCCGGTGGCTATGTCGTCCTGCGCGCCTACGCGGGTGAATATGCGGTCCACCAGGCCCATGCGCACGTCTTCCGCCGGTACGAACGCGCCCGTCTGCGCCATCAGCACGATGATCGCTACTTGCTTTATGTACACGCTCTTGCCCGCCATGTTCGGCCCGGTGAGCAGCACTATCTGCGCCTCTTTGCTGTCCAGGTGGGTGTCGTTGGGCACAAAGAGGTCGTCGCGCAAGGTGCGTTCGACCACCGGGTGGCGGCCCTCGCGTATGTGCAAGGCCGAACCGTCGTCCAGCACGGGCCGGGTGTAGGAGTAGCGCACGGCCACTTCCGCCAGGTCGCTGAACACGTCAAGCAGGGCCAGCGCCTCGGCCACCTGTAGCAGCCTGGGCGCGGAGGCAGACACCTGGGCCAGCACCTCACCGAAAGCGGCCCTCTCAAGCTCACTGAGACGCTCCTGGGCGTTGAGTATCTGGCTCTCGTAGTCCTTCAACTCGGGCGTCATATACCGCTCCGCGCCCACCAGCGTCTGCTTGCGAATGTACTCCGGCGGCACCGCGACCGCGTTGGCGTTCGATATCTCGATATAGTAGCCAAACACCTTGTTGTAGCCCACCTTGAGGCTCTTGATGCCGGTGCGCTCCTTCTCCTGCGCCTCCAGCCCCGCAATCCAGCCCTTGGCGTCCCGCGACATGGCCCGTATCCTGTCCAACTCTGCGTTGAAGCCGGGACGTATCGCGTCACCGTTACCGAGGATGGCGGGCGGGTCGTCGGCTATGGCCCGGCCAATCAACTCCGACAGGTCCTCGCATGGCTGAATGCGGTTGGAGAGGTGCGCTATCACCTTGCCCGCGGGACCTGTGACCTGCGCCAGCGTAGCATGTATGTCGGGCATACGGTCCAGGGCCGTTTTAATGGCAACCATATCGCGGGGGCCTGCCGTACCCTGCACGGCGCGGGTGCACAGCCGCTCCAGGTCCGGCATGTTGTTGAGCAGGGCGCGCGCTTCCATACGGAGGGTGCCGTTGTCGAAGAAGGCCTCTACAGCGTCCTGCCGCGCCCGGAGCCTACCCAGGTCGAGCAACGGCTGGTTGAGCCAGCGGCCAAGCAGGCGCGAACCCATAGGCGTGCGGGTCTCGTCCAGCACCGCCAGCAGGGAGTTCCTGCGACCGCCGGGGCTATCCGCGATCTCCAGGTTACGCCGGGTCTGCGGATCGAGCGTCATGTACTGCTCGGTGGAGTAGGTCACCAGGCGGGTAAGCTGGTGCAGGGCCGAGCGATTGTTCTCGCCTATGTAAGCCAGCAACGCCCCGGCAGCCCTTATCGCCAGCGGCAGCCTCGCGCACCCGAACGGTTCCAGCGAGGACGCCGAGAAGTGCTTGAGCAGCCTCTGCCGAGCCGGGTCCAGCGCCCAGTTGTGCGGGTCGGTCTCCGTCTGGTGGGGCATGGAGAGACCATTCTGGCGGCGGTGCCCGTTCGCCCCGTTCTTGCCATCGTCCATCGTCCGTCGTCCATCGTCCTGCTTAGCCCACAGCCTGTACGCCGCCATGCTGCCCTGCTGTCCTTCCATGTCATCACCCGGCACCAGCACCTCGGCGGGCGTAAGGCGGTCTATCTCCTGCTGCACCGCTATGGGCAACTCCCCGGTGGGCTTGCGGATTTCGGTGGTGGCGAACTCGCCCGTGGTGATGTCGGCGTAGGCTATCCCGGCGGCCTGCCCGTCGCTCACCACAGCCGCGATGTAGTTGTTGCGGCGGGCGTCGAGCATGCCGGGTTCGGTCACGGTGCCAGGAGTGATAACGCGCACCACGTCCCTCTCCACCAGCTCCCGCCCTTTGCCTACCTGGTGGGTGGGCACCCCTGACTCTGCCCAGTTGGCGGTGATGGCCGACTCTTTCTTGCCCAGGCGGATGCGGCGGGCGGCGGTCTCCTGGTCCACGCTGGGGGCGGTCAGTTGCTCGGCCACGGCCACCTTGTAGCCCGCCTGCACCAGTTTTGCTATGTAGCCCTCTGCCGAGTGGTAGGGCACGCCCGCCATTGGTATGCGCTGGTCCTTGGAGGTGGGGCGGGCGGTAAGCACCACGTCGCATACCTGCGAGACAATCGCGGCGTCGTTGTCGAACGTCTCGTAGAAGTCGCCCAGCCGGAAGAAGACAATGGTGTCGGGGTACTGCTTCTTGATGTTGAGGTACTGCTGGCGTAGGGGGGTTTCGGCCACGTATTATAGCCTTTCTAATTCTAACTACTGCTAACCTTCAACCTTGAGCCTTTCCCTGGGCTTTCAATTTGCCGCTTATGAGACACTTACTTGTAGAACAAAAGCCCACCCGTTTCCATGAGAGCTCTGTACTCGACCGATATAAGCGTAACGTCGCTGCGCGCATCCTGTTGTGATGGTGCACTGGTGGCCGTTATCCGCAAATTGTGAAAATTACGGGGCTGGTTGATGAGATCGTCCCCGACAGTGCTCTCCACCATCTCCCCAAGTGCCCCGAACCGGTGCGTCCACTTCAAGTGTTCCTGGAGCGCCGATCCATCGCTCACTTCGTAGTAGCCTCTCTGGGTCATCTGTTCATCGTAGAACTTCAGAACCGCTTCAGGTCCGTCGTTCGTCTCAAATGTCACCGTAGCGAGACTAACGTTGAGTCTTCTAGGACTGTATGAGCCCATACCTCCTGCCTCTTTTAAGGCCCACCATTGCCCGCCAGACTGTTCGTATTGAGTGTTGCCGCTAAAGCTTGACAGGCGGGCGTTAGGATAGAGCGGCAATGATTTCAACTCAGACAAAGCATCAATTGGTCTGGGCGCAAGAATAATAACCATAGCAACACAGACGATAGCTATGACTAAGGTAACGAACACCGCTACCGATGCGCGGCTTGCCTTTCTCTGTTGGAGTGCTAGCATAGGCGTAGTTTACCATGTCCGCTCGCAACAGGACCGCTCCGAATAGCCATTGATCCCTGTTATTTACCTGGATAGCCGTTTTGGTAACGGAAGCAAGCTGCCAACCCGGCCCATGTACGCCCGGTACTCCTCTCCAAAGGCCCCCAGCAGCGCCTCTTCCTCCACCCTGATACGGTAGAGCACGCCCAACGCGGGCACCACGAGCATGATAACCACCGACAGCCAATCGCCCAATGCCATACCAAGGCCGGTGAAGAATAGCAGCAGGCCGCTGTAGGAGGGGTGGCGCACGAAACGGTAGGGGCCGCTGGTCACCAGGCGGTGGCCGGGGAGTATCTGCACGAAGCGGGTGAACATCGGTCCCAGCCACAAGATGGAGAACACCCGGAGCGCCAGCCCCGCGGCCATGACGCCCAATGCAGCCCAGCGCACCCAGTCAGCCCCGACAGGTAGCAGCCGCAACACGCTCGCTCCCATCGCCAGGGACATCGCTATGCCAGCGCTCATTAGCACCGCCAGCGCCGAACCCCGGTCGCTCTCCACCGAAAGCGCGTGCAGCCCCAGCCGCCCGACGAATAGCTCAGATAGCGCCCACAACAACACCAGCCCCGCGAAGAAGCCCGCCCACTCGCGGGACGGCACATCGCGCAGGGCCGCAAGCAGCCTCTCCACTGTAGTAGGGACGTCCAACGTGGTGGATATTATACCACAGTGACCTCAAACCCCATCCCTTGTTGCTAGAACACCCCTGCCAGATGAATGGGCAACAGCTACGAAAGACGTGCCTGGGAGCTATGTTGGCAGCATGGTGCCCAGACGACGCCCGGCGATTGAAATCGGGGGCTACAGCTTGCAAAGTTCCCTTCGGGGACTGCTACATCTTATTAGAAGCCATCTCATAAGAAGCAGGCCCGAATACCAGAACCAGACCTCTCCTTGTCATTCTGAGCGTAGCGAAGAATCTCGTGCTCTACCTGGATGTTACCTCTTTCTCATGCTACCTTGTGGCTAAAGGAAAGGTGGTATTTGGGCCGTCAGGGACGAGATTCTTCGCCGCGCTCAGAATGACAAGGAAGGAGCCATGTGCTCTTTCCCGTTGCTTACTGGTGAGGTGACTTCTAGATACTATAAGCCTCTCCAAGATGAACTAGTCTGCTATGCAGACTTTGCAAGCTGTAGCCCCCGATTTCAATCGCCAGGCGTCCTCCTTTGCATACCGTTACCAACGGCGCGGGCGTCTCCTATCTCAACGACACGATTTTCTCACCTTGCATCTGACGGCGCTCTATACTACAATTCGGGGTTAGAAAATATCGCAGAGGACTTGCAAACGATGCCTATATACGAGTACAAGTGCGGCGGGTGCAGCCGCAAGGTGAGCCTGTTCTTCACCAGCTACAGCGTGGCCGCAAGCCGGGCCGAGGCGGGGGAGAACCGCTGCCCCCGCTGTGGCAGCCCCGACCTGAAGCGTGTGATGTCCCGCGCCCGCGCCGTGCGAGTAGGCGGCAGGGGTGATTACGACACCGAGATGGGCGCCGACCTGGGCGAGAACAGCATGGGCGCTATGGACGACGACCTCATGGCCGGCATCGACCAGGACGACCCCCGCCAGGTAGCGCGGTGGGCGCGGCAGATGAAGGAGAGCCTGGGTGACGAGTTCGACATGGGCCCCGAGTTCGACCAGGCCCTCACCCGCATCGAAAAGGGTGAAGACCCCGAAAAGGTGATGGAAGACTACGACCCGGAGGCCTTCTCGGCAGGTGGTGAGGACGATTATGACGATTCTGAAGCGTGAAACGTGAAACGTGATGCGGTAAGTGTCACACCGGGGCAAAAACCAAGAGGGTCGCGCTACTCAACAGTAGGCGACCCTCCTCCATTTACAGCGACCAACTTACCGTTGCCGCATCACGTTTCAGAACTCCGTTTCAGAATCACTGCAATAGCAACTCGAAATGCACCTTCTCGCCGCTCTCGTTTACCCCGGTGAGGCGGTTCCACAGGTGCTGCACCAGCAGGAGACTCTTCTCTCCAACGAGCAGGGTTGCGAGCGAGCCAGCCACGAAGCCCAGGAGCGCGCCTAGTACGAGGCCCGTCATGAGGTGGCTGGTCTTGGCCCTGGGGGATATAGCCAGGCTAATAGCGGGTTGGCCGCTGTTGCCAATTTTTAGTACGCTGTTTTCGGTCCTGAGCTGCATTGCATCTTCCTTGATGTCTAAAGCGCGCCCTACTACATTACGTCACTACGTTCTTACGTTACTTACTGCACCACCAACACTGTCTGAGCGCCGGTCCAGAGTTGTTCCAGGCGATAGAAGTCGCGGGTATCCGTGTCGAAAATGTGCACCAGCACGGGGCCGTAGTCCATCAACACCCATTTTGCCTCGTTCAGCCCCTCTACGTTGAGCGGGTTGATCTCCTGGTCGCCCAGCTTCTCGTCAATCTCCCTGGCTAAGGCCCGCACGTGGCGGTCGCTTGTGCCCGTACATATCACGAAATAGTCCGCGATGATCGAAACTTTGCCTATATCGAGCATCACTATGTCCTCAGCCTTGCGGTCGGAGGCGATTTCCACCACCTGACGTGCCAACGCGTTTGCTTCCAGCTTCCTACCTCCAGTTTACCTCTACTTTGTTCATGTTCGGGAGTTATCCACTCCTACTCAATTATAACGACGCCCTAACCCTTTTGCAACGAACCAAACCCCGCTCTATTCCCAAATGGTCACGACCAAGCATTAGTAACAGAAGAGACGAAACCGCCAAGACGCAAAGAACGCCAAGGACGCGCCAAGGGAATAATAGGTATGGAATGGCAAAGAGGAGCATGGTACGCCATCATGTACCATGCTCCTCTTTGTAATGAACACAACTATCCTTAATCTTTGCGCGTCCTTGGCGTCTTGGCGGTTCCGTCTCCTAACCTATGACGAACGAGTGAACCGCTTGAAGAAACGGGTGAAGAAGTTTTCCTTGCGCGGCTCAGATTGCCCGGAGTTCGCCATGTTTGCGACAGGCTCGGGGGCGGCAGACATGGCGGTGGCGTAGGCTACCTGTCTGCGGAGGGCTACCCAGCGCAGGCCCAGGGTGGCTTTTTCGTGGAAAGGATCGATCTCGCGGGCGCGGCGGAAGGCCGACTCGGCGTCTTCCAGGCTGCTGCTCGTGCCGCCCAGCCACACCCATATGTCGGGGTCGGCTGCTCGCAGCGATAGGATATGCTCGAACATGCGGTTGGCCGTCGCCTTGTCGCCGCTCTGCACCGTCTTGACAGCCTGTTGCAGCATATCGGTGACGCTACGCGTGGGTGTCTGCCGGGGCGTCAGGTCGTACTGCGGGGCGGTAGGCGCGACAGGTGCGGCAGGGGCTGCCTCATACTGCGGTGTCGCGGGAGTAGCAGGGGCAACGGGCTGCTCTTGCTGCCACGGCTGCTCTGGCTGCTCTGGCTGCTCTGCCTGGCGCACGGACTGGGGAGCCTCTGCTTCCCTCACCGGCTGTGGCTCTGCGGGACGCTGCGAGGCGACCCAGCGCAGGCCGAGCGCGACTTCTTCGTTGCCGGGGTCCAACTCGGCGGCGCGTGTGAATGCGAGTTCCGCTTCGTCCAGGTTCGCGCTGGACCACCCCAGCCATACCCACACCTCAAGGCTGTTGGGGTAATACTCCGCCACCTGGCGGAAAATCGCGTTAGCGGTCTGCTTGTCCCCAGCCTCGGAGGCTGCTATGCCACGTTGCATCAATTCCTGCATGCTTGCCCTACCTTCGTTGGGTTCAGTTCGTTTGTCAGCCAGAACTTCGTTGAGGCTTTTCCTCATCTGCATCTGTTTTCGCCCCTCGCCCGGCGTCTACTAGTTGATAGACGCATAGATTATACCTTTATAGCAGCATCTTACAAGAGGTACGGGTACAGGGCAAGAGTTTTAGCACTTTTGTGGGACTAATGTACTAAAGAGTCGTTTGTTGTTCGTCGCCCATGAGGGCAACAAAGAGCCGGGGCTCAAAACTGAGCTACCCGGCTCGATCATACAGCCTTTATCCTGGCATGTAACTCGTGGAACACTAAGCGACGTCCGAATCGCTCGCCTTCTCCTGTTGACGCTTCTTGCGCGCCCCGTAGCTGTCGGCGGCGAACAGGGGGAGTTGCCGAGTGAGATTGGCATGGGCACCAGACTCGCGCATACGCATCAAATCGCTGCGGCGCACGAGCAGGTTGCGGCTCATCGGCATGGTCCACGCCCGCAGCTTACCCTCGCGGATCGCCAGCCGCACATCGGACTCGGTAAGCCCCAGGTATATAGCCGCCTGTTTGGTGGTATACATCTCGTCTGTCATTGCCTATCTCCTGGTTCTGAAACGTGAAACGTGAAACGTGATGCTGCTTGCTATACATAGTGCTCCGTTTCCGGTGACGCTGCTTCATCAATCGCATCACGTTTCACGTTTCACGTTTCTACATTATGCCGCTGTGTCGCCCTTCAGCAGATCGATCAGCTGCGAAGCCTCGGCCTTGGTCAGCTCCTGAGGGCGGACGCCGAAGATCTCCACAGAGCGGTCGTCCACCTGGCCTTCGGAGAGGCGCTTGCTGGCGCGTCCGATGGCATAGATCGCCTTGATCTGCTTCTCGGTGGCCGCGGAGCCACTCGGAGAAATCTCGGCGGAGGGCAGACGGTCGAAATCGTCGTCCTCAGCGGGCATGCGGCCCCCGTCGTTCGAGGCTGCGGTCCTGAAGCCGCTATTGGCGAAACCGCCACCCTTGCTGCCACTGCCGTTGCTGCTGCCGTTGGTGCCGTTGCCCCTGGCGGCATAGCTGTTGTTGCGGCGGTCGGCCAGGTTCACCGGCGCGTCCACCACCTGGTTGGTGCCGGGGCGGGCGTTTGCCGAAAAGTCGAAGTCCTGGCAGAACTGCGTGCCGTAGCCGATGGCTGCGAGAGCGCGGCCCAATGCCTTGGTCTCGGCTGCCTCGATGTAGTCGTGGAAGTCGCGCACCGTCTCGGAGCCCCAGCCGGTCGCCTTGCCGCCGCCGGGTATCTCCACCTCGGCGCGGAAGAGGGCGAAGCCGCCTTCCTCGTTGTGCTGCACAATCTCGGTGCTCATGCGCGCCTCGGGGTGCTCGCTGCGCAGCCACAAGAGCCGCCACTTGACTTCCAGGTACTCCCGACCGTCGAAATTGCTGAGGTACTGGGCCGGGTCGAAGGGGGTGCGGGCGGTGGCCGTCTTGCCACTCTTACTCTTAGAACCGTTACCGGCATCAGAGCCTTCCGCCAGGTTGGGGGTGTCGGCAAGCAACGAAGCGGGCACAATGGCCGCCCCCGCAACCTCGGTCGGAACTTCCGCTAGAAACTCTTCTTGCTCAATCTTCTTAGCACTCACTACTGTTTCCTCCTAAGCTCTAAAACTCTTCATCCAAGCTCTCAACTCGATTATCAACGTCTACGCGGGCTTTCTTCGGACCTCCTCAGCAACGGGTCTCTCGGTTCAGCCTGCAAGAGAATTATAGCAAATTTGTTCTAAAATGTCAATAGTTTAGGCACGAAATACACAAATTTGTTCTAGGATGCCAGAGATAACGAAAGTCGTGTCACAGTTCATGGAAAGCTGTGCCAGAGCTAGTGAGAATGTGATGACCAAGATAATGATAACAGGCCGAAGGGGGTAAGTTGTGCCAGAGTTGGTGCAATGGGCCTTGTGACGGCTAACGATAGCGGCTATCAACCGCTATTGCCACACTCATTCATGTGAGAGTACATTAAGTTCAATTGAAGGAAAAGAGGAGGCGCTAGCTAGCGCCTCCTCCCTCCTCTCAAGGTGGACCTCGGCCAAATGGTCGGAGCTAGAGGTGTACGATGCGGGGTCGCTACATGTACCGCTATGCCTTTGCTGTGGGTGGAGAGGGCGCGGAAGAAGATAGGCGAGTAGGAGGATAGATCGAGTGAGCCTGCAAGCGCGACCTAGTGTCCGCAGCATCATAACACAAAGGAGCGAGGATAACAAGAGCCAGGCCCTAGACCTTACGGCCTGGCTCTTGTTATCCTCGCTCAAAGAAACCTGAGTTGTGCAATGTGGTCCATGCGTCAAGAGGTGTAGAAAGCAGTTGATCCCCGTAAAGCTCTACAGTTGATGCTTGTCTATGTTTAGTGTTCCGGCTTTCGTCTCGTTCTGTGCTCAGACTCCACTTGCTTCCTAATATCAGAGATGATTGTCCGCAGCGCGGCTAACCGAGCAGTATCAAGCATCTCGATTACTGTTATATCTGCCTGAATCGCAGAGATGTCGGAATCAGCAGATTGAGAGGTAGGCTCCATGCGCTGTGTGCTCTCCACATCCTGATGAGCAATCTCAGAAAAAAAGAAATCAGTTGGAAAGTCCAATGCCGTCGCAATGCGTTCAAGCATTTGCACGCTTGGACTTTTCACGCGGCTTCGCTCCAACTTACTTGTGTACCCGTGCGATAGTTGTGCTTCGCGGTCTAAATCACGTTGTGTCCAGCCGCGCCTAACCCTAAGTGCTTTTATTCGGGCACCTATACAGTCGCCTGCTATATCCACCAGCCACCTCCCTTGAAAGTATCACCTTAATAGCTTATTTCGTAGCTACAATAAAGCTGAAGTACAGAAAAAGGAATAGAAACTAACGGCTTCAGCCCCTGGGGAACTCCTGCTCACTAAGCTGGCTGTATGATTGTATCAGACTGCGACCTTGATTATGAGCTAGCTTCTCAATGTGCTGAAGCTTTCCCACAACAATGCCAGGAGCAATGCCAATCTCGGTGGCAAACTGCTCTATAACTACTTCGTCACGATAATCCATATCATTTATGAAACGCTGCAAATCGGTAGGGGGAATAAGAGTATCGGAAGCAAAGTTGTCTGCTTCTCTTTCGCTATCTTGATTGTTCTGGTTGGCAGTGGTATCTGTATTGGTGTCACCATCAAGATACACATTGCGCTTCCCATGTAAGAGGATGTGCGCTGCTTCATGGAAAAAAGTGAACCAGAACTGATCGTCTCGCTTGTAGCGCCAACTTAGCTGAATAAGGGCCTTCGCGGGGGATAACCAGCGCGCCGCGCCGGACACCCGCGTCTTGGGCAACTCAGGCACCACTACCACAGCCACACCAACCGAGGCGCACAATCTCACCAGTTCTTCCAAAGCAACGTCAATGCCCTCTCGCGTCAAGGAGCGGACCTGCCTCAACACCTCACGAAACTTCTTAGCATCATATGGGGCGCACTGTATCTGTTGGGCTTTCACTTCCCCTCGTCGTAACCAAGCTGCTACCGAGCCTGGAGCACCCTCAAAAGAAGGGGATTTGCGAAACGACGGTGAGGTTTGAGCATAGAAGCTACGCCATTGCTCGGAAGAAGCAACACCGAAGTAACGTAGAAGTTCGCGCACCTGCGCTACTTTATCCTTCTGCTCCTGTAGCCACCCTCGTCTAATCATCTCTCGGAGAGGCACGTCCTTAAGCCACTCGGTCTCGCGGCTCAAACGCTGCCTTTCTTCGGCGCGCGCAAGAGACTCCTGGTAATGACGCTCTAGATTGTTCCAAAAGCTGGCTGGTATGCCAAGCACCTGCTCCAATTGTAGAGCAGTCTCCGGTGTGATAGCTGCCTTGCCCTGAATTATCTCGTTTATGGTTTTCTTTGGCCGACCAGTACGCTCCGCCAGTTCAGCCTGAGTCATACCCAAAGCCTCAAGCTCCTCCTCAAGCGTCTCGCCTGGAGGTGCCACAGAGTTAGGTATGTACCGATTTTCTATCATCTCATTCATGAGTGTTCTCCACACCTAGAATCATAATGGCAGTCACCTTTCCCCAGTCCAGCCCACCATCTTCCTTCTTTGGCACTGGCTCGTCCGCAGGTGTGAAGAGCAAACGATATGGGTGGTCCAGGTCTACCGATAACTGGCCTGCCCGATCACCTTTCAACTCGTGGCAGCGCGTCCCGCGCAGGGTTCTGGCAACTTCTAAGGTCTCGCAGGCTTCTAACCCGTTTAACCTCCTCCCGATGAGTTGCGCCCTCCTGGGGCCAAAGCGCTTTACCCGCAGCTTGTCATCGTTGCACTCTTTTTCTAACTTGTGAGAACTGAAAACTATCTTCAACTTGCTGCCTCAACTTTATTCACCCCAGGGGTTATAGAAATTGTAACAGGTATGTATAGAGTTGTCAACCCTTGTAATGAGAATGTTGCCTCAAATTAGCAACTGCAAAGTGACAGGACACACTGATGGTGTGTACGCACCGGAGGTAAGCCATAGCCCTCGGCATATAGGCTCGCTCACATCTCTTTATTCGTTCGCGGCTACACATTTGCCACGGCTAACCGGGTGGTGCATAAACAACCTTACTAGAGGCGTTGACACCGAGTCTGGCACAGGCTACAATGTCTGCATCCCTACAAGGATGCGAATATCATCCTTGTAGGGATGCAGAGTAGGTTGAAAGAAGGTTGCAGGGGCGCTGACAGTATCAGGTAAGCTTTACGGAGTATGGGTGAGGCAATGGTCGTTCCGACAAGCGTGATAAGTCTGGTCCGAAAGTTCGGGTCTGTGCTACAAAACTGTCCGCCGACCCAGTACGACGAACCTGTGATACGTCATGAGTTCGTAGCTCCTTTGCTTGCTGCATTGGGTTGGAGCACAGCTAACGCCTCCCCTGCTGGCGCGTTCTATAGCGAGACTGGGCACGAAAACCCAATTAAGGCAGAGCATAACGGCGGTTCATATATCTGCTGCCATACAGAAGGGGCACGTAGTTTCTTCGTGGCGTGCAGAGGCTTGCAGCATGACATAAGTAAAGATGCGGACCACGCGTTTCAACTCCGTCGCTATGCGTGGTCTGCCAACGTTAAGCTAAGTGTTATTACTAACTTCCGCGAGTTTGCTGTATACGACTGCCGCATCAAGCCACGCAAAAACGATAGCCCGGAGTACGCGCGCGTTCTTTATTTTACGTACAAAGATTATGCCCAGCGTTGGAGTGAAATTGCCTCGCTCTTTTCTCGTGAGGCCGTGTTACTGGGCGCTCTGGATAGCTATGGTGAGGGTATGCGAGCAAAGCCGTCCAACACTCCGGTGAATGTAGCACTACTCGAAGACATAGAATCTTGGCGCGAGAAGTTGGCCGTCAGCATAGCGTCACGCAACCCCCACCTCTCACAGCGAGACCTGAATCATGCTGTCCAGCTAACAATAGACCGTGTTCTCTTCCTACGAATATGTGAGGACAGAGGCATTGAGCCTTATGAGCAACTCTTATCACTCACGCGTGCCAATGGCATATATAAGGAGCTTTGTAGTCTGTTCAATGAAGCCGATACCCACTACAATTCAGGCTTATTTCACTTCTCCCATGAACCGGGCCGCACGGAGGCACCCAATGATCTAACCTTCTCCCTCGATATTGATGACGAGACTCTCAAGCTAATTATTTCACGACTTTACTACCCAGAGAGTGTGTATGAGTTCTCTGTCATACCTGCCGATGTACTAGGTCACGTATATGAGCAGCTCTTGGGTAAGGGCATACACTTAACCAGCACTGGAGAGGTGTTAGTTGAAGAAAAACCAGTAGTGCGTAAGGCGGGAGGTGTTTACTACACTCCTACCTACGTGGTGCGGTTTATGGCGAGACAAATACTTAGCAAACTGCTTGAAGGTAAGACTCCCGAAGAGGTAGCTGCGCTAAAGATCGCAGACCCGGCATGCGGGTCTGGTTACTTCTTGTTGCAAGCATTTGAGTATCTATTAGACTGGCATCGCCAAAAATATATAGCTAGTGAGCCACAAAATCACCAGGGACGGCTGTACAGAGGTACTGGTGGCGAGTGGCGCTTGACGGCTGCGGAACGCAAACGTATCCTGCTGAACAATATTTACGGGGTAGATATAGACGAGCAAGCTGTGGAAGTCACAAGGTTGTCCCTGCTCCTGAAGGTGCTGGAAGGCGAAACTAGGGAGACACTCGCTTTGCAATTACCCAGCCACAGTGAACGCGCACTACCTGACCTAAGCAACAATATCAAGTGTGGGAATGCCTTAATTGGCCCCGATTACTATGGCAAGGATAAGCACCGGCAAACGTCATCCAATCAAGAGAGAAACGATCCGATTTGCGCATTCGACTGGAGAGCCGAGTTTCCCCAAGTATTTGGGAAGGAGAGTAATGGCTTCAGTGCGATCATAGGTAATCCACCATATATCCGCGTGCGGACTCTGAAGGAGTTGTACCCTGAACAAGTGAGTTACCTTGAGAAGCACTACGAGTGTGCTACCCATGTGTGGGACATTTACGTGCTGTTTTTTGAGCTGGCTATCAATTTGCTACATCCAGGTGGTTTGGTGAGCTTTATTGTACCCGTACAGACACTACATCAGCCGAACTGCCAAAGCTTGAGGCAACTGTTGCAACGAAAAACTGCTATTCACACCGTTGTAGACCTTTCCCAGATACGGGTTTTTCAGGATGCATTAGTGAAGAACTGCATCCTGGTTTGTGAGAAGGGGACTCGTGAGAGCCAGGAAATAGAGGTGCTACGCCCGGAAACGCCACGGCAACTTTGCTTATCTTCAGGTCACAAGTGGCCGCAGAAAGCAGTGAGTACCAATCCGGGTTTTAGCTTGAAGGTTAGCCTGTTATCCCCACAAAAGAGGCTATGCGATAAGTTGAGGGAGCAAAGCTGGGAGCTTGAGGAGCTTTGCTATGTTACGTTTGGCCTACGCTCCTGCGCGAGAGAGAAGGGTGGAGGTACTAAGGACAGGCTTATCACGACGGATGCTGAGGACCCGTGTGCAAGACCCTATTTGGAGGGTCGGAATATAAAGCGGTTTATGCTAAACTCACCAGGACGCTATATTCGCTATATACCGGAAGAGATGTACAACCCGCGATCTTCCAGCCTGTTTGAAGCAAGGAAAATAGTGTCTCAATCTTTGCTATCAAGAATGCGCCTTGTAGCAACCCTGGACGATGAGAGTAACTACGTAGAACAGAGCCTCCTGTGTATCGTTCCACATGGAGTGCTTACAGATAGAGTCCCATCTGCGGCTCTGCCGTTAGAATATCTCCTTGGGGTGTTAAATTCTCGGTTACAGAGCTTCTACTTCGCGTCCTACCTCGTTGACTATTCGCTCGGCGGTGGCTTGGTCCATGCCACACCCGGAGTGCAATCGAAACTGATAGTGCCCCGTGCATCATCAGCGCAGATGCTCGACGTTGTGGGGCTGGTGAACAATTTGCTACGCTTGCACAGCCTCGTATCCTCGGTAAAGACTACACAGGACAGACAGGAGTTGACACGGGAGATAAGCACCACTGACAACGTGCTCGACAGTTTGCTCTGTGAGGTCTATGGGCTTACCGAAGCAGAAAGACACACGATTTACAGCGCGACGGTACCCGCACCATCGGTAATGTAAGTTATGGCGTTACGTCCGGTATAGAAACACTAGCTGTACTGAGGATGTACTACGTGAACTCCATCAAGTTCCTGGTTGTTGGCTGCCAAAGTGCCTCAAAGTGGCAGCCAAACTGGGTGCATGCTCTAGCGAAAGACTGAGCCGCATTGTGCCTTTGGCTTTGTTCTCTCCGTCAATGTAACGTATAAGAGCTGAGTCCCGCTTGCCATTAACTGTGTCGTCCATTACATCGAATTTGACGCCCAGATGGACTGAAGGCTGAGACATCATGGTATGGCTAATATCAGGCCATTGTAGGTTACAATATGTTCTGCCAGGACCCGCGGGTATCGTATACCCGGCGATGACCATGGAGAAACGCAGATGCCTTACCATACGTGTTTCGCTCATCTGAGGCAAAGCACGGGAACCTCTGCGAGCTGCACCAGGATCGGTAGGGACTAGCTGACCTATTTCTCCTTCGCCTACTAGCCTCCTGATATCGTCGGCAAGTTGAATTGCTGACCCCTGCGGCAGATAAATGTCAGCCCTCGTCTTCGGGTTTCGTTGCAAATTGGGCTTGAGCTTGAATGTGTCTTGACAAGTAAGAACTAAGTGACTGCCTTCCAGGGTGGCTCTAAGTGTGGGATCGTGCCCCTCATCTCTGCCATTGGAGTACGGATGCAGATCACGTAACTTTGTACCTACCATAACTAGGAACGCTTGGTGCTTTGCCACACTCACCGATGTGTCCATGGATTGTCTCCTTTCGGGGGCAGCCGATTCAACCAACATCTTACGTGTTCCATTCACCCAAAGGGTAAATAGATTATATAGCATTCTGTAATTATTGTCTAGTTCACTCAGTAACACTCAATTAGCCCTCGAAGAGTCACTTTTCTCCTTCAAAGGAGTATCGGCAATAGGGCAATGACACAGCGGCTTCGATCCATCTCTCGACCCACGGGACGTAACTGAGGCCATAGCCCCAGCATCCAGGCAAGCTTCCACTAGCTGAGGCGCTGTCGCCTGTGAGTTACTGACCGTACACCGACCACTTGGTGCCGTCCCATCGCAAGATGATGCCACCTTCGCCTACCGCCCACCCATTGCTCGGCGTCGCCATGCTGATGCTGTAGAGCGCGCCCCCAGCCGGGTTTGGTACCTCCTGCCACCGACCGTTTTCATAACGCAACACCACTCCGCGACTGCCAGCCTCTCCTACAGCCCAGCCCTCGACAGGCGAGTGCATCTCTATATCGCGCAGCTTAACCCACTGGCGCGGTCCTGCCGTGGGAGTCGGGACGGGCATCCCTACTTTCTGCCAAGTGCCATCCTTAGTGTCATAATATAGCAATGTGTTAGAACTGGAAGTGAAGCCCCACACCTCAGCGAGCGAAGCGACGCTTGCTATCGTCAGAGACTCGCGAGGCCATTCTCCGGGCGTCGCCACCCTCCACACGCCGGCACCCCCACCCGACTGACCCTCCCAGTACAGCAACGCACCACTCCTGGCAACAAACACTCCACTTTCTGGAGAAAACATGCGCATGCGAAAAAGCGTCGAGCGAACACCCATGAGATCGGGGGCGCTCGGCACGTCCTGTTGTACCTCCCACCGCCCATCCCGGTAGCGGGCGATGTCGTTGAAACCGCCAGCCGCCCAACCCTCGTCTGCCGAAAGCATTTGTATGTCGTACAATGTGAGGTACTCAGCACCAAACTCCCCCTGCTTCGTTATTTTGACTTCCTTCCACTTACCTGCCTTGTAGTGCGCGAGACTCCTCCCCTCTCCCATAACAAACCACACCTCATCCTTAGATACAACGCCCATAGCATCTATTTCGCCCTCAAGGGGCACTTCCACTCGCTCCCATGCCGTGCCGTTCCACCGTAGCAACTTATTTTCGGCACCCCGCGCCCAGGCCGCATCCGCGGACAAAGCCCTCACCTCTGACAGTAGCAGCCCGCGAAAGCGCTCTTCCTCGCGTGCGGTCGCTGTTGCGGTCGAAGCCACAACTGCCTCAGTCTGCCTGGCTACAGCCGTGAGGGAAACTAGGCTACCCGATTTGCTGGCGTCAACTCGCCACTTGTCTCCTACCTTTGCAAGTTCCAGTGTAGCCACGCTCTCTTCCCACTCCGCCTCAGCGCTTTGTCGTACCTCGGCCCGGACCTCAGTCGTAGCAAACTCTTGGTCCCGCCGTACTATTGTTACGGACAGGTCACGATAGGGAGCGGTCACGCGTGACTCGATCCACTGCCGAGCTACCTCCACGATCTGCCCGGCGTCTCCCGCACTGACGCTGCCACTCGTACCCGGACCCCCCGTGACGGTAGCCATCACAACAGACGTGCGGCCTGACTCCGGCCCGCCGGCTCCACTGTCGCACCCGACCAACACCACCATTATCACAATCATCGCAATCATCAGTATCAAGGGCAGTATCTGTGCGGGCACCGAGACCGGGGCTGGCAGTTCGGCACGCGGTCGGACCCTACCTACTAGTTCCAGTGAAGCTTTCACGGACCGCGTGCCACTGCCTGGCATCGGTTCTAATCGCTTGGTCATCTGTATCATTTGCCCCTCCTCTCCCATTCGCTTTCGGCCTCCCGCGTCTCTTCTCCTTGGAATTACTTAGTTCCAGCTAGTCGAATTGACGACACTATCTTACAGCATTGTCGTGTACGCGACAATAGGGAACCAATATGTCGTTTTCGAGGGATGAAGCATCCGCTATAAAGTGGAGGTGAAGTCCCGAAAACAGCAACTGGTTCTCATAGGAAGGCAGGTGCGCCGTTTGCGAGCGGCGCGAGGGTACACACACGAGCAACTCGCAGGCAAGGCCCGCTTCTCACGACCCTACTTCAGCGCTGTGGAACGCGGGGAGCGAAACGTATCTGCGTTAAATCTTGTAAGGATAGCGGTTGCCCTGGGGGTCGAAGTGGGTGCGCTATTCCCCCCGGTGGCGGAGCTGCTCGATAGTGAGACCTTGGCTACACAGGAACTGGTTGAGGATGGTAAAGAGTTTGTTGAGGATGAGGGTAAACAGCAAGGAGGCGAGGGTGAGACAAGCGTTGCAGTTCCTCCGCAGCGTGTGATTACTCAGCCAGGAGAGACATTGATGAGCGCCGGAGTGGCTGCCCAAGCTCTTGGGGTCAACATCCGAACCCTTGAGCGTTGGGTAAAGGCCAAGGTACTTACGCCTGCTACTCAAGTTGAGACGCTACGAGGCGCGGTCTATTCGGTTTTCTGGCCTGCAGATATTGAACGGCTTAAGAAGACTCGTCTTGAGGCAGGTATCGTACCTAGACGACCTCGTGCAGAGCGGCGAAGCCAGAGTGAGGCTAACGCCTCTGAAGGGGGCACGTAAAGGGCCGGAGAGACGCGGGGAGTGTGAACTACTCACAGTCTACATGCATGCGTTCGGCTGCCTGCTCTACAGTTATCGAGCAGTCCAATTTTGTTGCAGGTTTTTCTCACGTAGCGGAGCGCTACCTTGGTGCTGTCTTAGACATGTAGCAGGAGTTGGCCGGCAAGCAACTCAAGGTCCTTTCGCCTAAAAAGATGCCACCGGCTCCCGTCTACACCGGGGCCTGATACTGGCAGTAGCCTCTTGGTCCGCACCAACACATTGACCTTCTGCGGACTCACTCTAAGTATGGCTGCGGCACCCCCTGTGAGTAGGTATTCAGCAACAAATCTGTCAACTGCTGTCGGAGTGAATTGATAGCCGTGTTCACTCTCCTCCCGTATGGCAGAAAGTACGCCTACTTGCACCCACCACTTCACACACGCAAAGTGTGTGGACATTCCCATACGCGCCGCTACCTCTATGGAGTCCAGACGGACCTCTGGCGAGTCAGTGTTCCTCTCCAAGCAAGTGTCAATGTCACAACTTCTGAAGCGTAGTGATTGTAAGGTTCCATGTTGGACGTTTATAGCGCCACTCGTGTAGGAAACCTGCGGATCAGGTGGCTCCAACCAAGCAGGCAATATGCCTTCGGCTACCATGGACAGGATGCCAGCAACTGTACACCCTCCCGCTGCTAGTCTTTCTGCAGCTTCCGTCAATGACAGCCATCGTTCCTCATCCCCAAGCTCTATCGTTCTTGGTTCTGCCTGCTGAATAGGCTGCAACATCTTCGTCTGGCAGTCAATGACACCTTGCCTACTGAAGACCCAGTCGTTGCTGCCATCTATGCACGGTCCGCGTTCCGCGAGGAGCAAGCCTCTGTATACCATGTCAGGCACATCGCTCTGCTGTACGCCTAGCCATTTGCACACCTCGTCTATAGTCAGGAGGTGGCACCAGCGATGTTGTAATTCTTCCACATCCCGTCGAAGTATGAGTTGCCGGTAGCCAGTAGATGCACGCCCGCGCCTGAACCACTTAGTTGATAGGCGACGGCACTTTACCAATCTTTCTACGACCTCTGTTTTCGTGTCTAGCGAATGGGCGGCATCATCGAAGGTTACGTACTCAGCTCGCCTGATCGACCGTAGCCTATGAGTGTAGCGCCTCTGCTCTGCCACCGCCGGCAGCCCATCTGCCGTGGGGCTAAAGTAGTCATCGAAAGCACCCTGTACAAAAGCGAAACTAGGATGCTTCCATTCGGTCCTAAGCCATGTACTGTAGAAATCGCCCAGGTCTGAAAGCACACGCTTATGCGTAGCAGGTTCTGTTATCGTTCCATCGAGGTGAATTGTTGCGCCCCTTTCCATGGGCAAGCTAGATATGAACTCGTGGAAGCCTTGCGGCCACTGGCATAGTCCACGGCACGCCGCCGCGTACAAAGCGTACCTGCCAGCAACGTCTATCTGCTGACATCTCTGCCGTAAGGCTGGTCCCTGCATCTGTTCCTTCTTCCTTTGTGCGAGCACACGATAAAGGCCGTAAGTTATGCGATAGAGTACGTTGAGTGGTGCGCTCGGCATACCTGGTAATGTAAGTACATCAGGCCCAATTGGGGACGCGATACCCGCGCTTTTGGACGAGGACTCTAAGAGGGGTGCTGTTTCAGTCTCTACACTCGCGCCTACATCTCCTTGTTGTACCTGATGCGCTTCCATGAACCACGATTGAAGAATGCATTGCGTGAGGAAGCAGAAGTCATCCGCGTGTGCATCAATAACTTGGGGGTCAGCTTCCAAGAGGGGAGTATTGCAGCGCCCACATGCTCCCTCAACAATGTCCGCAAGAAGGACCTGGTCGTAGCAATTAGGGCAGCTATCATGCAGTAGGCACCTATGCTGTATGCATACCGTTACGGCGAAGGGTGTCCACATTAGGCGATGGTAAGAGGCTTCTCTCATGCACAACGGGCAGAATTGTGCTACATGATGCCCGCACAGGTGATGAGTAGTGCCACGCGCCGGCACTGTGGGCACTCTGACGGTAGTTGAGTCACTTATCGGAGTGATTGTGTCAGGCGTGATCCTCTCTCTGGCGGCTGTGTCTACAGGCAAATCCATGTACTTCGGGGTTACATCTGGGGGCACTATCAGGGACGAGAAGCGGTGAGTGGTGGCAGTGTACAACTCAAGTGGTGTGATCAGGGTCAAAGCTGAAAGCCGCCTATAAGTATCTGCTTTGGTAGGACGCTCTAGATCATCTCTCAAGCGCCCACCTACTTTCCTAGAGCCTCCATGTGTGGTTCTGGCTCCTACCAGTTCTGATAGCAGGCTAGGGCCAGTGTAGCCGTTCAACTTGGTTAGTCGCACTAGCAGCGAGGGCAAGGACTCTCCTGGCCGCAATGACGAGCGTCTTAGAAGAGGTTGTACTAGCGGACGCTCTCTTTCTTCCTTTCTTTCGACCATCGCCTGCATGTGTTTTGAAGTAGCTTCTGCACCCATACGTTAGCTCCCTTTGCTGTGCTCCCATCTGGCAATGCTACGAGCCTAGTATCTAGCTTGCACTGAGCACGTCATGGGTATCAGGAGCCGCTTTGCGGTTCCGCTTGCTACGCGACCTGTTGCTTACTCCATCAGCCGGGTCGTACCCACGTCCCCTCGTGTTTTCCTCTTGTAGGAGTTGCCTCAACGTAGTATTGAGGTTGAACGGGTTCGGCTTGGAGACATGTTCCTGTAGACGTGCATCAAAGGCCCAATGTAGGTCTGCTAACTCAACCACCTCATTGCCCCTATGCAGGGCATGGTCTTGTGTGAAGCGCATGAGGTTCATAATGTTGCCCACCACACCTCCGGTAGCGTAGTGGAGGCGGCTCAGTAGTTCCTTGCGGTCCCAGGGTGTATCGAGACGTAAGCCGATAGCAAACTCCACATAGCTCATAAACTGGGCGAACTCCTTACTTGCTGTTGGGTCGGCATCATTCCAATATAGAGGTCTGAGTGTCTCCCTTGAAGCGAACAGCCGCGATAGCTGCCCGTTGGCTTGCAATATCTGACGCACTTGCCCATCTACCCCTACCACTAGGTAAGGTATACACGTCTCCTTTATGAGCACCTTGAGCCAATCCGCAACTGTATTCAGTATGTGCTGAGTCCTAGCATCAATCAGGTGATGGAAGTCATCCAGTATGACCAACTCCACCCCGCATTCGCTAATGAGCTTGACCAAGCGGGAGTTCATGCTCCATAATGGCCCCTTATCTGCCGCTGGATCGCCCAGTTCCTGTAGCAGTCGAGCTGCCATTCCTTTCACTGTGCAGGGTGACGGTGTTTCCACGTATAGTACGCTGACATAGGTGCCTTCTTCCCTTTGTACGCGGGGAAAGGCTTTGGCATACTCCATCACCAGGGTGCTTTTACCCGCACCAAATAAGCCTTCCAACATCATGCACTGTGGCTCAGCCCCCAGCCTCGATAGCCTCTGGCAGCGACGTATGGTTTCGTGGAGTTCTCGTAAGCGTGGGTAAAGGATGAGGGTAGTACCGGCCTGCTCGCTCAGGCTGTTCACGTTGTCAGTGTGCTCCAAGCCTGGAGACCTTGCTGCCGTGAATCTCATCCCCTCCTCAGTTTCAGTAGTTCTCATGCTACGGTCGTCGGTAGACTGTAGCCGCTGTATCTGCTTGTCTTCATGTTCATTCTGGCCGTCTGGCCCATCGCGCAATTCCTGGGTTAGCGTTAATTCTGCACCCATGTACAACCTCCTCTTTCGCATTACGTCAGTTCATGTTCTCGCGCAACACCGTATCTGAGGGCAGTAGGGGGTTGCGCCAACTTCAGCTAATATGAGTGGCACTTGCCCTCACTGTCTGGTGCTTAGTCATCTCCCTAGACGAGGAGTTACTTTCCACATCAGGCCGCAGTGATTCTGTCCGTATCAGAAGATTCGGAGTCGAGTTGAGTACCCTGCTCGTCCACTCCGGCCTGGCTTTTGAGTCTGGCTTCTATCTCACGAGCCTTATTGGTAATGAGGTAGCGCAGTAGGGCAGCAGCCGTGAAGCGAAAACGCCTGTCCCCTATGGTACGGCCAGCACCTTTCACTATGCGGGGACCGTAGGCCCTTGTCAGCCCATCTAAATGTTCTCGCGCTTCTTCGTCCAGCACGAAGCTCGCAGTCTGCGTAGGGCCAATAAGCGGTCTTATCTCTACCTGCTCTGGCGTGGTGGCCTGGTGAGCCTTGTGGATGAGTATCTGAGCAACGCGACTTGCCGGTGCAGGTTTGCTGCCCACGGAGTAGTATCGTTGGCACAGACGCAACTCTTCCATAGAGACCGCATCCATTCCCACTACCTTCTTGACGTGTCGAGCGTGCCTAACCATCAGTGCCGTACCTCCTTACAGCCTCCTTGGGCACTTCCCGCTTGAGGGCATTAGGTACTATTCCCCAACCGTCTGGTATGCCACTATTTTCGTCGCTCCACGTAGTATCCCCAGCTATCTGAGTAACATCAGGCTGGGCAGGGAGTTGAAGTGACCCGGCAACTGCGTAATCGTCTGTAGCTACAGGCTTTTCTGTTAGTAGCTCTGGAAGCTGCGATTTGTTGAGCATTCCGACCTCCCTCTGTGTGCTATTGCTTGCCTCGACAGCGGTTCTCTCGATGTCTAGCGCTCCAACAGGCTTGCCGCCGGTCTGCCACCGACTGATATTGTTCCCAGTAGATGTCCGCCTCTTCGACTGGTTGCGCCCACGTGCGCGTGCCTCCTGCACGATCTCCCGTATTCTACGCTTGGCGCGTCCCAGAGCGGCAAGGTCTGCCTTCTCCTCATTGTCCAACGCAAATCTCTTAACGACGCGGTGCTTCCAGAGCGAAAGGTCCTGGGTGTACTCTTGAGCCAGCGCGGGCACCTCGATGTACTCCGCCTCGAAGGGGTCGTGTACATAGATGCGGCTCATGTCCGACGGGTGGTACTTGAACTTGACCTTCTCTCCATTCGATCTGGTACGTAGCAGCGCTAGATGCGAGGAGTTATATCGTAACGACTCGAACTCGATACCATTGGCGCTGAGCACTCGGTACTCGACACGCCCGAGCGCTACCTTGAGGAAGTCAAGAGATCGTGGCAGTCTCGGCACGAAGCCACTTCCCAGGGCACCCTCCCAACGTCGAGCAGGTACTCCACCCAACCCCGTGTGAAAATGTTCGGCATACAGGTCAACACTCCAGATGTGGAGTATTTTGTCAACGTCATCGAGGCCGATGCAGGCTTGCTTGACAGAATTATAGTCGCCGCGCTTGGAGGGATTGCTAAACGTTGTGCCGGGTAGCTGGTGCCAAAGAGTAGTATTCAGGGTGCCGAAATGCCGCTCGATGCCTGCTTTGAAGTGGGGAGTCCTCACCGGCGTGTGGACCAATTCAATGCCCAGTTCCTGACAGGCATCCTTGAGGTCACGGCCCACAAACTCCCGTCCGTTGTCTACCACCAGGCTTTGCATCACCCCGTAGGCAAGCCACTCATGCTCTAAGTTGTAACGCTCCTTGACGCCCGTTTTGGGGCAGATGGCATGATAGAGACACTCTAGTACGGCCAAATAGCTAGGTGGCTCGAAGCCCAGGTAGAAACCTAGAGGATACCGAGTGGCAATGTCATGGGCGTAGGTAAGTGTGAGCCTGCCGAGTGGCAAATTGTCATTCTCGTCTACAACCATCAAGTCGGTGCGAGTATGGTCGATCTCAACTCTCTCCAAAGGCATTGACGGGTACTTCGTTTCACCATACTGGGCGTAGTGCTGCCGGGCGGCGCGAGAACCATGTTTGGCCGCGTAATAGAGTGCCGCGCTCTCCCCTGTCGTGAAGGTGCTCACCCGTCTTGCAACCGTGCGGCGGGATGGAGTTAGCAACTTCTCTGAAGCCGGTGCAAACTCGTTCGCCTCGTGTATACGTAGTGCCACTTCATTCATCACCACGTCGGTCGTCACTCTCTCCCTGCGGAGCAGCATATCGCGTATTGTTGCCTCAACGACATTATTCACTTGTGGAGGGAGTCGGGATTTGTTCTTCCCGCCACGCTTGTGGGTGCTGGGTATGAGGGCACGTAGGTCGCGTCCGGCACTTAAGTAAGCGTTCATCCAGCGGTAGATCGTGGTGACGCTGAGACTCGACTGCAACTTGCGCTCTGGCGCGCGGGCGACATAGGTACGGGCACGCCGCTCCGGGTTGACGGCGGGAGGTACTATAGGTGTGCGTCTGGGTTGTGGTTCCTGTGGGGCAACTAGGTTGCTGGCCATGGTGGGGTGCTCAGTGCCGTCGGTAGGACTCGGATAGGAGATACCCTCCTTCCTCTCCGACTCGTTGTGGTTCTGAGCATCCCACTCAGTGCGCGCCTGATCCTTCATGATCTCTCGTACCTCGCAGATGCGCGAAAGTATAGTAGCGAAGGTGCGCTCTTTACTAGGTACGTCGAGTAGCGGCTCAATAACCCAGTATCGGCGGTGGGCTATAGCTACCCCTTCTGGTGGGTAGTCATCTAAGGAGCGCCCTGCGGTCCTCCTAATCGTGGGGCTTCCCGTTTGTACTACATGGTCTCCTTGATCCCCTTCAGAGGGGCATGGGTTGGGCTTGCTATTGCTTGGCGCGTTAGCACCGACTGTAGTGTCAAATTCCAACTGTCCGTTGAATAATGCTTGAGTGAGTACCTTTAGCTCTACTGTCGTAAGCATCTCGGTGCTCAATTCTTCTAGGTTCACCTTACTGTCTACCACGCGCCTGACTTCATATAGTGTCTCTTGCCACCTTATTCGCGTGCCTGGTGAGAATTGAAAGCCATTGGCACTCATTTGTAGCTCCTCCTGTGCGTTCATATTTCGTCTTAGACAATCAGCAACTCAGCACCACAAGACCATGGCCGTAGGGCGGACATGGTCTATACGCTTTGCTCGGATCAGTAGACCATAAGCACCCCTCGATCTTCCCCTACTTCGCTGATTCCCATTATTCTGCTCCGTTCCGTGCTGGCTCCTCGATGAGGGTCACGATGTAGCTTCAATTTCTATGCACCGAAATCATTAGCCGGTAAAAAGACTCGCCTTGTGCTGGCGACTGATTGCTCTTACGGTTCGCAGTTCAGGTGCTGCATGCTACCTTCCGGCTCCACATATTCACCTGTTCCAAGTGTTGTGCTCACCTGCTGTTTTAGATCATGGGGAGTAGTCTGAAGCCTGAGAGGGTGTAGTGAATAGTGTTGGTAATATGGGTGCGTGCGATGAAGAGGAGGCAGGTGGTGGCTAGCGAGGCAGCCAAATAGAGGAGCCACCACCAAGGGGAGCAGTGTCAAGGGGAACTATGAGTTGCCGATGGAAAGCCAGGTGCATGATGGAACTAATGGCTGACTGCGGCTGCTCAGGTGCGATCCGAGAGGCTAGCCCATCTATGGTGAGTGGTACCCAGCCGCAGTATCCGTTCTTCTCGCCTTCCTCCGTGTGACTCATCAGCACGCCGAAGATGAGAGTCCTTACTTGTGGTAGTACAGAGTGGCGTGCGAACTGGGTAAGCAGCTTTATGTTCTGCAGGCACGGCCCGGTACGAAGCTGGCGCTCAGTGACGACCACGAACTCCCAGTGGCACTCATAGCACATACGGCGCGCTGCTTCCCACTTACGGCGGTTCTCTTCGGTGCCCACCTCGACAGCCCTCTTGCACTCAATCAGCAAGTCTCGGTCGGCCATACCCACCAGAAAGTCAGGAGTATAGTGCCGTTTACCCTCGTGCCAGTATTCGACGCAGAGGGGCTGGGCTTCTATAGCGATCACCCCCGGCGAGTGGTTCGCCACGTACAGAAAATCCCGCTCAATTGTGCTCTCGTAAGGCACCATCTGCCTGGTCCTGATGAACGGGAAATGCCCAATCATGTTACCTCCTCGGTTGCTTACCTGTCTCACACTCATAGGTTCCTCCGCTCCCCTCTGACAGGGCCTTCTCGCCTCGTTGGACCTTTCGTATCTACAGCATCAGCAACTGTGGAAAGTGGACCAATGACCCACTTTGGTGTATCATATTAGTACATGATCAAGCGAGGACTATGAGTCAGGTATCTGTGCTATGTGCTCTAATAGCTCATTGCTGAAGCAGGATGCATCAATATTAGCACACAAGTTCTAATATTGGAAGAACTTCGCCATATTTGGTTTTGCACATTTCCGAATATGTCGAACCAGCGACAATAGATGCTTATCAGTTAAGGGAGGGTGGTGAGATGACTGCTATAGAAGCGCAAGTAATTGAAGAGGGGGGAGTAGATGGAAAGGAGAGCAATAAACGAGGGGTGGAAAATCGCTCTCCGCACCCTGGCCTGAAGGAGGCAGCCGAGCATAACGACAGGATCGGCAGGGTATTGTACGACTATCGAACGGAACGGGACATTACGATAAGTGCGTGTGCCGATCTCCTGGGCACTACCAGACGCCGGTATGTTGATATGGAGAAGGGCCTTGCGAAAATAGGGATCGGGGAGCTAATGCTGCTGATACGATTCTTAGGTGTGCCAGTCCAGCATATATGGGGAGATGCTGACACAACCAGTGAAAAGATGCGTGTGACCACAAAAGTCGAGGCGTCGGAAGGCAATTCAATACCTATAGTCGTACAGGCTGCCGCCGGTAAGAACATACAGATCATAGTCTCCGTTGCGGACTAGCCGGGGCTTGCTCTGTGATGGCTGATATGGACAAGAGCTTTGCTACTTTCACCCGCTTTGAGGAAGTTGCGCATTACCTGCTTCATGAGACGTTCAGGTATGCTCATCTCGCTGCTAACCACGAAGTAGCAGGTATCCTCTTCGGTGAGCGTCTGCAGTCGATTGACACAGAACCAGATTGGACGCCACCAGCCGTGCCCAAGCCAACCTCATTGAGTGATTATGTTGCTCGTAGGAACACGATGGATGGCCTTAGTGAGGCCGTGCTTACAAAGCTTAGGCAAGCATGGCGTTCGTCCTTGGCCGAAGCTAGATTGTCTGAGGTGAAACTTTCCAAGACGCACCACTTGCGCTCACCGAGTATCGTTGGGCACGTCATTACCCTGGTTGCCTGTATGGAAACCGTGGTGAATCGCCATCTGTTTCATTTGCGAGAGTCTGGTCAGCTAGACTCCCACCACTATGCCAGCCTCGACAGAGTGGAGTTGCTCCCGAAGATACTGTTCGCTTTCAAGGAGCAGGTGTCCACAAAGAGGCTATCCACGAGCAACTTGAAGTATCTCATCTCCCTGCGCAACAACGCTGTACATTTCAAGGAGACGAGTATAGATTCGATAGCGCCAACCGCCGAAGAGTTATTGCGCATATGGCGTGAGGTGGGGCAGTTGTTCAGCTTCATCGAGGGGGAACCTACCCAAACCGAGGTGGGTGGATACGCCGATGAGTTTCTGCGTCAATGGGTTGAGCATAGAACACAGAAGCCAGAAGTTGCACCTACAGTATAGGCTTTGTTGCAACTCGTGGCTTTGGCATCTCACTCTGATGGGTTCCTGCCGTCTTCTTGTGCCTGAGCTACTTCAAAGGATAAGAGATAACGCTGTGCGATGTTATCTGGGCGAAGAGTCGATGCTCCAAGTAATGCTTCACACCTGGTAATCAACTCGTCACGCTCCACGACGGTTTCACAAAGCTGTGCCAGAAGTTGTCGGGCATCAGCGATCAAGGCGTTAAGGTTGTTGAGCGTCAGCACCCACGAGCTAGCTGCCGGAGTGCTCTCCGTCACCAGCCCGTTAGGATGTACGGACACGCGAGTAGAAGTGTATTTAGGGTAGTGTTCTCTGAACCACTCGCCCGCATTCAACAGTTGGCCGTGCTCATCTTTAGTCAACGGATTTTTGGGCTTCTTGCGGCTCTTAATTTCGATAACCCATGCGCATGAGTCATCAAGTAGCCAAAGCACATCTGGTCCTTTGCCAAAACTCTTTTCTGGCCTCTGAGTCACAAAGCCCAGCATACTACCGAGGTCGGATAGTGCCTGTTCAAACTGATGGGCAGATGCAACAGGTGCCAGTTGAGCAACCGTTTCCTCGTACTGAGCCATGAACCCTCGTCTCATCTTATATCGTAAGATACGACTCACGATCTCCTCAGCTTGCTTACTGGGGACTTGCAAAGGGGTATATGGAGGCGCGGCTTGCGGTCTGATCAGGTTGCTGTTATCTGCATAGGCTCGTTGCTGGTACTCCTTAACTAACTCAGAGTTGCCCCAGGCGTGGGCAATTCTTGCAGCATATTGTCGCAGCCACCCTCTGGTAGCAGCGTCTAGTTCCTGCTCATTGCTACCGTCCGTGCCGGCTGCTTCCTGCACTTCTGATGCTTTTGCTGACGCATGCGTCTCTTTCCGTTGGCTGCCTCCGCTTTGACCCTTCTGGCTGCTTCGGTTTTCCCAAAGCTTGCTCAAGACTGTTATAGCTTGCTCATAGTTGCCAGCTCGCATCAACTGGAAGGCCCTGCGTTCGGCGGCTGCAAGTGCAAGCGCAGCTTCGTCAACAGGCTCTTTGCCCGTATGATTCGCCAACTCCCTGGCATGATACTCCACCCAATCTTTGTTGCGGTACAAGCAACTCATTGCCGTATCGTACAGGTCGGTCTCTCCCTCTACGTCTTCACTTACCTGTAGTCCCATTTCTAACTGAGCGCGAGTGCTGCTAGTCAGCGCACGCTGGTTTGACTTGAGGCTAATACGAGACACAAGGTCTTTGCCAGTCAGAATGACCACACAGTAATCAGCCGAACCACGCGCGCCACGACCTATTCCCTGCTCGATACGCTGGGCTAACTCGCTGTTTATACCCGCAGAGTCCCCTAGGACCGTCGCCCTATACTGATCATATTCACTGGCACCTCTAGGTGAACCATCCATAATGAGTAGGCGGCAGGCATCCCTGGGTAGGTCTATGCCATCATACCGATTCGCAAACACAAAGGGTCCGTTGGACACTCGGTCCTGCAACTGTCCCACGTAGGTCTTTACGTCGTTTGTCGCTTCCGCTGATGTAGCAACGCTGCTCCATGTGTTCGCTGCACCCTTTGACGGCACCAGAATGACTACACCCCCACCTGTCTCCTCGTCTAAGGCTACTTTCTTGGCTAGGTAAGAGAGTATAGGTTTCACGCGCTCATGCGGAATCTTAGTCATTTCAGGTATTAGTATCATTCGCTCACTTACGCCCGCCAGTGAGTTCGATGTAATGGGAGAAGCAACTAGGCGGGGATCGGCATCGAAAGTTCTCACAATCGCACTATCATCCCCTATAGTGGCTGACATATACACCCGATGGGGGCACTCCTCGAAGGTAGGTATCATGTCCACCAAAGGGTAAAGTGGTGTGATGACGAAAGTGTCATGGCTTATCAAGCAATGGCAGTAGTCGAAGGCATCGCGTAGAAAAGGCCAAACGAAGCGGTAGGGCCACTCTCTATCGTCTGACCCAGCGCGCAGATACTCGCGCACTTGATCTGCTTTGGCCTGCCACGCCCAATATGGCACTTCAAGCACTGTATGTTCACCCGCTGTGCTGCGCTCTCCAACTACATCATCAAAAGTGCCGACCCTGCTCAGAGCATCGAAATCACTGCGAAAGAGAGTCGTGAGATGCGTGTAAGCATCCGGGTCTTCTGCTTTGGAGACTCTTAGTGTGAACGCTTCTCGCATAGTAGAAAAGGCGACATGAGCATCGTCCAAGATGATGGCACCTAACCGAACTATTTCTCGACCCCCTCCGCGCACGCCGAAGCGACTCCGGCCAGTGAAGAGGATGTTG
The DNA here is from genome assembly GCA_036386675.1 of Chloroflexia bacterium. Classification (GTDB taxonomy): domain Bacteria; phylum Chloroflexota; class Chloroflexia; order QHBQ01; family JADMIH01; genus JADMIH01. The sequence continues at coordinate 74,424 of DASVVE010000012.1, forward strand.
TAGTTTGCTACCAGCACCTTCTTGCCGTTGAGGAAGCTCGTAGGCACTTCGCCAGCATCGAGACTAGTTGCGGAGATAGCAGGTATGTCGTAGCTCTCAGACTTACGGACTATCTGCTCTACGAGCTGGTTATTGGGTGCTAGGTAGAGCACCGGCTGGCCTGACTCGTTCATAACCGACTGAGCTATGAGCAGGCCGACAAGCGTCTTACCGCCACCTGTGTGCAACTTAATAACGACATCTCGGTTCTTACGCCTGGAATACCATTCCTTAAGTACCTCAGCTTGGCTGGTGTACAGGTCATTGATACCTCTCGGTTTGGGCAAGCGCCTAAATATCTCAAGAGGGTCAGTAACAGGTTGTTGAGTTTGTGCTTCGAGCAGTTTCTTGAAATTGACCATACGCTTTGTACTCTTTCCTCTCCAGCCTCAATAAAACCATCTATGCCAACATTCGTCTAGACAGGTATGCACCTGCGAACACGGGATGTGGGCAGGTGCATATACAAAAGCCTTTAACTCAGTTCGGCGCTCGCTACCAACTAGAATATACCACATCCTGTCGTAGGGAGAAAAAAGGCTATAGGCACTCCAATGGCCTGAGTTGGTAACACATAAAGTGTGCGAAGCTCTAGACTCCTGTTGTATCGCAGTTATCTTTGCTATAGCATCTAGAGTATTGCTAACTTGGTGTTCCAGCTTCCTCTGGCAACCGCTCCACCATGTTTGTGCGTCTCCTGATAGTTCCCCGTTCCAGTCTATTTGAATGTAGCGCCAACTATATTACAGTCCGCCAATGCAACCTGTAGGACACGTCCGTAGGCTGATGGAGATACGAAAGACCTTAGTGTTTATGCCTCCAACTTTCTCTTACGTGCGTGTCCACGGAAGGGTCTTTAGCCAGGCAAAGAAGTGTCCAAGCGAAGTCGAAGAACTGGCATAAACTGTCTCCTTCTTGAGTGACATGGAGGTAGTGCCATCCGGCTTCACTTCGATCTTAACCTCTACGTTCTCCTTTTCCTTTCCTTTCGTGTGGTGGATGAGTTGCATGGTTGCTAGAGTACCTAATGCGACAACTAAGGCTACCTCTAGAACTACTTGTTTTTGTCCAACGCCAGCTATGGCCTCGGATAGTCGCTGCCGCTGCTCATCGCTGCCTTGTGCAGCCTCCCGAAGTAAGAACCTAAGCAAGGCTGTATATGATGCACGATCTGCAGAGAGTTCGTTGCGAATTGCTTGTAGCTGTGCTATGTCCGCACCAGGCTCTCTGCAATATTCAAATAATTGGTCTTCGATTTCCTCAACACTCTGTACTCCTGTCATATCTGAAAGGTAATAGCTGGCAGCTTCAATTAAGTCGCTGTCAGTTAGAGCATCAACCTGTGAGACAAGATCATTCATTTGTTTATCCTCCTACAACCAATCTCCATGTATCGCAACAGAACGAGCCACCCAACTAGGCACTCCCTCCTTTACAGCAGCATTTATCTCTCCAAAGACCGTGTCAGTTAGGTTTTGGTCAGCATTAGCATTATAGGCACGGATGATTCGGTTGATCAACGGCTGAATATGAGCAACAGGCACAGGCCACTGCGGTGCAACATATGCAAGAGTTCCACCGCGAAACAACGGCCTTTCTAACCCAACTCGCTCACCGCCTCTCAAGCTAATTGCCATACCTGAAGCGCATGCAGCAGAAAAGACAAGGGGAGGGCAGTTGTGAAGCTCACTTATAGTTTGCCAATCCACTAAGAAGCGTTGTCCCGGTTCCGAATCTAAGGAGGTAGCGTCTGTAGGAGGGAGTTGATCATCAGCAACCAGCAATTCAAAACGCATGTCATCAATACGTGCTCTACCGTGGCAGGACAACCGGACACACTCGGCTTTCTGTAGTGCCTGAATGAGTGCTTCCCTCGTACCTTCTATCCCCTGTGTACTGGTGTAGCCCACACCTAAAGCGTCTAGATCGCGCTCAAGTGACGAAGCACCAAGTTGGAACTGTTCGATAATACTTGGCTGCTCTCCGAATCGCCAAACGATAAAGTCGTGGACCTGGTGCGGACGCCAACGAATACCACCAGGTAAATCTAGTCGCCGTCTGTGTAGCAATTGAGCGACAGCGAGACTAGGTACAAAGTTCAACGGAAAACTTTCTCCCAATATTAGCTGGAAAGGGATGCCGGAAAGAGGTCCTGGAATAATACACACTGAAGTGCCCGAACTCACATGTTCCGTTATGGCATTTAGAAATGCGTTGCTGAAATCAGTCCAGCTAGGAAGATGTTGCAATGGATCATGCTGCTGTGCAGGACTCCACATAGTAAGCTTAAACGAAGTTTGGTTAATCAACTTGCGAACAGTAAGTTCATCGGCAACCCAGGGAAGTAACTTGCTCTCCAGGCCACTATCTGAAATATTTGTTAGAAGCAAATAGATGCCAGAGGTAGCCCTAAAAGCTTGAACCACGGCTAATTTCTGCTCTGTATGACTCAACCCATCTGCCAACTCCCGAAGCTGTATCTCGCTATAGTTGGCGTTCTCCAAAGTGCTAGCCGCTCTCACATCACTATGCTCGTTAAGGCTCCATCGCAACGAGAGGCGGTTTGATAGCACAACTGAAGCTTGGAAGTCCGCAACAGCACGCAAGTCTAGGGCTTCTATTTCGCTCTTGCGGTAAGCCGTCAAGAACTGTTCAGCCATAACACGCTGTAGGCGATCTTTGTCCATCATCAGGCTAAATGGATCACCATCAGGTTCAATGTGGGTTATGGCCCTAATCGCACTTTGTTGCGCACTTAACAGGTGAGAACGAGCCAATGCAGGTTGCCCTTGTATGTGAGCATACCCAGATAACTTGGCCCATAGTACCCACAGCTCTTGGTAGTTCTCTTGTGAGTAAAGATTTAGAGCCTGTTCTATGACCTGTCGAGCTTCGTCAATATTCCCTTTAGCCTCAAGGCGCTCTGCTAGCAGCGCACGAATGGAGATGTCCCATATCGAAGAAGGTCTTAACTTATCTGTGGAGCTGACTGTCTCTTTGAGGATGTTAATTGCTAAGTCGGTTACTTCGACCCACTCTGCCTCATCTTCAAGCAGTTCTTCTGCTGCGTCAGCGGCTAGCCCTGCAGCTATCCCGACGAGCCATAGCTGATGTTCTTGATGGGCAATCTTGAAGGCATCATACGCCGTCTGTAGAGCCATATCGAAGTCGCGTTGTTTGCGGAATGAAAAAGCAAGATTAATGAGTAAGATCAATCGTTCGGACGACACCATGCTTCCTTCGGGAAGTTCGACTGATGCCTGTGTAAGTGTCTCGGTCGCTTCACGAAACTGGCCTAAAGCGATGTAACAACATGCAAGTGATTGCAACACGTTAGCTTTCTCAGTCGTGCGTGTATAAGGAAGTAGAGATAAAAGAATACCTAGACTCTCACCTACATGCCCCATCTCTCGTAAGACAATGGCACGATTACGCTCATTAACTCGTACATTAGCCTGGTTCAAATCTCCTGGTAGCATCTGTCTACAGAGTTCATAGCGCTCGAGTGCAGCCGAACGCTCACCCAAATACCTTAAGGTGTTACCTTCCTCCGTGAGAAGGTCGATATGATCATGGACCTCTTCTGGCGGCCACATGCTCAACTGTTTCAGTTCCCTGATGCAACCTTCTACCTCTTCCTTGGCTAAAGGATGAAGCATAAAACCATTCAGCAACTCACTAGCGCGACAGCCTAACCAGATGCTCAGGGAAACGTGACCTCCTACTAACAGTTCATGACGTAGTTGCTGTACAAAACTCACCATCCAGTCTATATCTCGCATTGCAAGGGTACGAAGCCATAACTCTAATATTGGCCTATTAGCATCAGGCATCTGGAGAACCCGGCCCCTTATAACTTCGCTTACGCCTGCTACAACTTCAGGGTCCGCATTCTCGATGTTAATGTTATAGCCACGTGCAAGCCAATTCTGTAAATCTTTCTCCAACCCAAGGTCCGCTATTAGCTCGCTGATCCGGTTATATTCCGACGCATCCTTACTTGTGACTGCCTTGTTCAAACGACGAGCGAGTTGATCCCAAAACTGTTCCACTGTTATAGTGCGCGTCGCAAAGTTGGCTGGTACAGTAAGTCCAGAGACGGACTTCTCACTTGCTGATGCTCGGTTGTGCAGTTCAAAAGCTACATACCACCCTGCCCAGTCATCACATCTCGGATTCTCCAGGCCGGCAAGATCACAAACAGCCGCTAACATGCAGTCGTAGGCATATTTGAGTACAGCCGGGACATCAGTATTCTCCTCGTAATCGGGAACTACACCAGCAAGCAGCTCTACAGTGCTTTCATCTATGGCCTCCTTAGGAATAATTTCAGCTAACCGCTCCTCAACTTCACAAAGAAGTCCTTCTGCAACCAGACGTCTAGTAAGCCCAAGAATACGGAGAACTATAAGGTCACGCAATTGCCCACGGATAGTAGTGAGCACCTCTTGAGAGTTGACATCTCTGTTCTTGCTTATTACTTTCAAGTAAAACGGCCCCAGCCCGGAAAATGCAGCCTTAGTTTCTATGGCCTCGGCTTCCTCCTCATCTGGGAAGATGAGCGCATAGAACGGGATTACATCCTGTGTTAGCAGCCAAACCCCGCCGAAGAACGCTTTGTCAAGTCTACTTTCGTTCTCAATAAACCACTTGTCAGGATCATCCTCGTCGTGTTCATGTGCTGCAAAGACATCGGCCAATATGGGTGCGACATAGGTACTAATTGCCGTAGCCAGACGCTCTCGATACTTTTCTGCATCTAGAATAATGTCAAAGCTGAAACTCTCCTGTTCACTGAAACCCTCCAGGTTTGACTTGAGGTCAGTATTCACGTTAGCGACAACTTCCTCTAGGGTCTGGCGCATTTTCACTACAACGTCTGGGTGCTCTTCAGCCAATCTACCCGGCAAATAGAAAAGTCCTTTGCGAGTAGGCCAGAAAAAACAAAGAGCCGCGGAGTCATAAGGTGAAACTTTCCTGCATTGGGGACAATAGACCTGGGACACTCCACCCGCAAGTAAAGAACGGACTTGCACCAAATCTTCGGGGAAAGTTGCATGCAGAAACAAGATGCCACCCATAGGCGCAACCGGAAGTACCGCACCACAACCTGGAGTGGAGCAGGTGATTGAATCGTTGCCGGGCTGCTTCTCTACCATCTGTAGATATGCTTTAGGTCAGGACTGACAGTAAGAGGTATGTAGTTCATATACAACACGTGAGGAACTATACACTATCCTTCTGTGTAGCGGAAGTCCTTGTGTACTATGGTGACAATTGCGTCTCTGCTATTTTCTCAGTGCCCCAGAACGATTGCCAAAATATGAGGAATCCTACTTACCTCGACATGCAGTAGCTACTATAGGTAAATTTCGCCAATAACGTTCAAGATAGATCAATTGAGCACCAACTGTAGTAAGGCAGACGAAGCCTTCCACCAACTACATGGGCTGAAAACACTACCATCCGTAGCCATTGTCACTATCTTTGTCCTGCTTGTGTTCTCAGCCCATTTTCATTAACTCTGACACAGCACTCTGTGAAGTCCTCATGACGATTTCATTATTTTCGGCACAACCCGTAGGTATTCTCGTTATCTACGACACAACTCGACTAGACTTGTGCCAGAATCGCAACCATGCAGGCGCAAGCTGTTCCCGTTATCTTTGGCATCCTACATTTGTTCTACTTTGTGACACAAGCCTAAGTTGGTCGTTAAACGACCAACTTAGGCTTGTGTCACAGTTTTCCAGGGTTAGTTTGGAATGTAGCTTACTCTTGACATGGATTGGGGGCAGTACGAGCTTATTCCATTCCTCAGTTACACTCTGCCTCACACAACGGCCATGAAGGGCATCCCTGGTACCTAGCTGTACTGGATACGGGGGTCGGCCACCGCGTACAGCACGTCTGCCAGTATGTTGGAGGCTATGATCAAGGTGGTGACTATGGTGAGGAAGGTCATGGCGATAGGCAGGTCTACCAGCGTTATCGCCGCGAAGAAGAGCTGTCCCATGCCGGGGTACGAGAAGATCGTCTCGGTGGCAATAGCGCCCGACAAGAGAAAGGGCAGCGACAATGTGACAATCGTGATAACCGGCATCAGGGCGTTGCGCAAGGCGTGCCGCAGAATCACGGTGCGCTGCGTCGTCCCCTTGGCCCAGGCAGTGCGCACGTAGTCCTGGCGCAGCACCTCAAGCATCGAGGCGCGCACGAAGCGCGCGAACTGGGCGATGTTCACAAAGGAGAGCACAGTTACCGGCAGCACCAGGTGGTATATGCGATTCACCAGGTTGTTTTCCTGGTCTATGTCGTAGGCGAAGCCGGTCGGCAAGTATGGCATCCACTCCCAACCGTTCTGGTTGAGTTGCTTGGCGATAACGCCCGCAAAAACGATCAGCATCAGTCCCAGCCAGAATGTGGGCATCGAGAGACCGAAAAAGGAGAAGGTGGTCACGGTGTAATCGAGCTTGGAATATTGTTTGACCGCCGAGATGATGCCGACCGGCAGGGCGATCAGCAAGGATATGAGCAAGGCGCTCACGGTGAGGGCCAGGGTGTTGCCCAGCCTGGCAACTACCAGTTCCATCGCCGGTGTGCCTTTGGCTAGTTGCAGCGAGTTGCCCAGGTCCCCGGTAAGCAGGCCCGAGCCTTTAATCTGAAAGCCCAGGATGTTCACATCCACGCCCTTCGGGATATACCGCGTGTTGTCGTTGCGGTCCAGCTCCTGGGTTTCAAGCGGATCGAACAACCAGCGCAGGTAGTTTACCGGGTATGGCGAGTCGAGCTTGTAGGCTGCAAGTATCTGCTTGATGAGGCGCTCGTTTACCAGCCGGCCCCCTGCGCCTTGGGCGCGCAACTCCTTTATCTGGTCCTGCGGCCCCCCAGGCGTGATCACGAATATGCTGTAGGTGAGAAACGTAGCAGCCAGCAGCACCACTAAGCCCTGGAACAGTCGCCGTATGACATAGATTGCCATGTAGGTACCTCCTGTTGTGCATGGTGCTCTCTCCTACATGTACAATAATCAAACCCTAGATTCATCAACGTGGTTCACTATGTGCGGAAAGCGCGCGGTCCGACCGTAATTTCGGGGGCTGCGAGCAATGTCAAGGTGACCATGTTCCCCGACCACGCCAGGTAGATGCGTCGCGGCGCACGACCGGCTAAGAAAAAGGAGACCCGATCACTTGATACAGGGTCTCCTTCACTGCCCAATGGCGCGTATTCTTGTTCGCTACGGGAATGCAGGGCCGCGTCCGGCAAGGTTGTACTCGTTCCCGGCTGTATCACGCACCACCGCTATCAGGTCACGCGGCCGGTAGCGGGAGGCCAGGCCAAAGAAGAACGTGCTGACGCCGCTGCCTGGAGTCGCTCCTGCACAGGCCGGGGGAGCAAAGCTAAAGGTGATGACGTTACCAGCTTGCCCCACGCTACTTGGACCCACGCTGCCCATCCCTCCAGTCGTGACCACAAAAACGTGGCTGGGCCTCCCCCTGCCGTTGTAATCCAGGGCCACCACCGGGCCGAATTCGATACTGAGGGAAGCGACGCACGGCATCATGGCGGGAGAACCGCTACTTGTGAGCTGTTGGAGGTCAATCCGGTACAGGTACTCAGTCAGTCCCGCGCCTGCCGTGCCCGCCTCACCCGGAGGCGACGTGCGCGACTGTAGGAAGGCGTCTCCCGTAGTGTCTCGGAGGACGAAGTTCGCCACGCTATCGTTGACGATGATACTGCCGTCCGCGTCGAAGAAGTAATTGATGGCAGGCGCGCCAACCTCGACAAACTCCAACATGGTGGTGGGCATAGGCCCCGACGTGACCGGTTGGGTACGGCCACCGGGTATGAGCGCGGTCCCACGGCACATCTTATCGTAGTCGAGATCGACGTTGTGGTAAGTAGCCCAAGGGGTAGGGCGCTCCTCCGGCGTACCGGCCGAGGGTAGGTCACTCAGCCACATCGGCGGAGGACCGGGCAGATTTGTCACCCTGGATATTCCCGTGTTGCTCTCGAGCACGTTACTTCTGGCACTTGCGGGCCGCAGGAAGTTGTTTAGATCTGTTGTGACGGTATTAAGCTCTGGCACCGCTCCATCGCTACGATTGAGTCGCCGGAAGTCGGCCCTGAAAGCATCCTCTCTCACCATCGAATGAGCGCCGACAAACCAGCCCTGCCCTATTACGTCCATGACGCCAGCTACACCCACGAAATTACCCCGTACCTCCAACTGTTCATTGGCACCCAGGGTGCGGCTCTCATTAACATCAGTTGTGGCGGGGTCGTCGGTGCGAGGAGCATGGCGGAGATTGGCTGGGTACGGCGATGCGGGGTCCATTGCTTCGTTGGGGTTAGGGAGGTCCGCTGCAATGTCGAATATGCTGAAGCCGCCGGCAGTGCTATCGACGAGCAGGACGTTGTTGTAGAAGTACACGTAGCGGTTGGGCACCATGTCTCTGGTAGCGCTATCAGTGGTTGCCCATGCGAGCTGATTCATTTGATTCCTGCACAGGGTGGCATCCACGCAGTCACGCTGACCAAATCCAAGCGCAACCATCTGAGAGGTTGTACCCACGTTGTACAGGGTATTGTGTGCCAACAAGACATCATAGCCGCCGTACACTCCAACTCCGGTACCGGGGGTATTGTAGATGAGGTTGTTTACGAACTGGATGGCGTACGCCTCGTAGTGCCACCACGGGCGGGCCATGAAATCGCAAGTAGTGCCTTCGCCCGCGGAGAAACCCCTGTTGCCATCGTGTATGCGATTACCCTCGATTCGAAAGTAGGCCGAACCACCTTTCACATAGACACACCAGTCATTTGGGCTATCGTAGATGTCGCAGTCCACAATGTGCCCATACTGCACGGCAACGAAGTCTACGGCGTTGGCTCCCCCGGTCCCATCGAAAGCGCCATGAATTTGGCACCCTTCAACGAACACGTGCTGAGACTGATTGACCTTCAGTACCTCGTGGCTCCTCGGACTACCGGGTGCGCCGCCGCCGAAGATCTCACAGTTGCGGATTAGGAGGTGGTGGGTACGCAGCGGATATGGGATGGTCGTATCCGGCTGCAAGGTATGGCATTGGGCAGCATCGATGTTACCAGCGAAAGGAATGGCCGAGGTAATATCCACCCGCAGGTGCTTCAGGTAAACGTACTGCACGCTGCCAAAATTGAGCCTGAATTGCAGGCGTGGGCGTATATTGCCGGAAGGTGACGTCGCTGTCCCGGAGTACCCCTGTATGATTATCGGGCGGGTAGCGCTCCCGGCCCTCTGATTGAAGAAGAGCGAGCCACTTGAGCCGTCAAAGTACGCTTCGCTCTCAGCCATGCTACTCGTAGGTGGAGCCGTGGCTTCATTGGTGGCGGTATAGAAGTCACCCGCGGACATCAAGTTGATCTCGAAAGCGTTGCTCGGTGTAGGAGCGGGGGCCCCGGCACCAGGCAGTGTAACGAACGGTACGCGCCGTAGGGCATGCGTGACGGTCCTGAAGGCGGTGGCTGGAGTTCGGCCGTCATTGCTATCGCTGCTACCACTCGCCGGGTCGGGGTTGACGTAGTAGCGGAGCAACACTCCCGGCGTCGGATCAAGCGCCCCTTCAATATAGGTGCGCAGGGTTGGCCGCTCGGCCGCCGGCGCTCCCGACCCGCAGTGCGTGCGGTCGCGGTCCTGGATGTTCTGTAGCTCAACCGTAGTCATGCCGGCTCTCCTCTAGCACTTGCGTCCGCTGACGTAGTATTGGCTAATCGCCGGCCTTCAAATGCTGTACAGGCCAGGCGTAACAAAGCTTGGAGTGTCAGTATAACGCCACAGTAGATTATGGGATAGTGTTACTTTTCAGCAAGATCAAACTAATATAACTCTTTGGTTCTTATATTGACGGTTGACCTGATTGCCCGATAGGATTTTACAAGTTGTGGCGCTGTTCCGGTATCCTCGTAACGTTCTTGCGCGGCGATAGCTCCTGAAGGCCCTGAACGACGTAGAGCAGGCTCACCGAGTCTGCTCTACGTTCAAGGACCGTTGTTGGTTCAATACCGCCTGTCATACGTCAGCGCGCAGGTAGTGCGCCCAGTACCCCTGCCACCCACCGTACGACGCAGCTAGCTCCTTAGCCTCGCCTTCGCTTAATGTCCTGCCCCCGCCATACACCCGCGAGATGGCAGCCAGCATATTCTTCTCCATAGGCACCTTCTCCGTCCGGCCCAGGCCCCGCAACAGGACGAAGGTGGCCGTCCACTCGCCCACGCCCTTGATGCCGCGCAGCCATGCCTCTACCTCGGCGTATGGGGCTGACAGCAGGAACTCCTCGCTTACCTGATCGAAGGCGCGGGCGAGGGCTTGCATGTACTCGCCCTTCTTCTCGTTCTGCGCGATTGCCGACAGGTCGGCGGGGTCGGCTACAGCCAGCCGGGTGGGTTCGGGGAAGGCCCAGTAGGTCGCGCCCTCCACCTCCATGCCGGTGCCATAACGCTTTACCAGCACCGCACGCATCTTGCGGGCTTCGGACATGGCATTGCGCTGCGTCAGCACAGCCCAGCAGCCTGCCTCAAAGGGCGACAGGAACTTCACCTGGTGGTAGCCGTACAGGCGCTCCACTACCGGGGCGAAGAGCGGGTCGGCGCGGCCTATGCTATAGAACGGCTCCAGGTCGTTGTCCAGGCTGAGGTAGAGGGTAACGCGGTCGAGCACCCTACGCTGTGTGGCCTCGTCTATCGCTTGCTCGGACAGCAGCCTGTATTGCAACTCCGGCTCTTCTACGCTGCCCGTAGAAGTAAGCTGAAATGTCACGATCTGCCCATCAATGGAGAGCGCCCTGGTGAACGCCTCTGCCTCCGGCCTGTGGCCCTTCTGGGTAGGCGCGAACCCGGCCAGGAACTCCCTCGATTTGTCGAAGTCGAAAGGCGGGCGTGGCCTGATGTGTCCTTCGGAGGTGTGCAGTGCCAAGTGCTCTACCCTTCCGCTTTACTCATAGTGTGGGTATCTACGGCAGAGTGCCATACCGCTGCTGGTACCGTTGCAGGCCCAATGCTCCCAGCCTCACCTGCTCCGTACCACCCGGCCCCTCCACCAGTTCCAGGCGAGATCGCTCGAAGTACTGCACGCGGCGGACTGTGTCGTCCAACACACTGTACTCGTCGTGAGGCTCGCTGACCGGGTAACCTAGGCCTGCTACTTCGCCATGCGCCCGCCAGAACGAGAGGAACGGCTCCGAGAGGTTGTGGCGCGTTTCGGGCACGTATGAAGCGCCTGGGACGGGGTCCGCAGGGTCGAACGCCTCATTGGTGGGGGTGGGGTAGAAGAGGCGGAAGTCGAGCCTGCCCAGCCTCACCCGCGCGCCGCTGCCGTCCAGGTCGGGGCTGATTTCGAGCACCACATTGCGGAAGTACTGCACGGTGCGCCCGGCCTCGCTCAGTTCGTCGGTGACCGCCGGGCCGAGCCTGTCCAGCCCGCCGTTGTCGCGCCAGAAGTCGAGGAAGCCGCCGCGCACGCAGTGTCCCGTGTCCTGGAAGCACTGCTCCGCACCCTGTAGCTTGGGTGCCGGTACGGGTGTACGGAACGGGGTGAAGCCTGGTGGATTGCTGCCCACGGTCTCGACCTTGTACGGCTGCGGGTTGTCATCGTAAGGCCCGGCGCTGAAGGCGTAGAGGAAGCCGTCGGTGGAAGCCACGTAGAGCACGCCCCCGGCTATTGTGGGCGCGGCGTAGATAACTCCCCCGGTCGCGTACTCCCACAGCAGTTTGCCGGTGGTGGCGTCCAGCACCTCCACAGTATCGTCGGGTGCGGCGACCAACAAGCCATTCGCCCCTGCAAGCGCGGCGAATACCGAACCTTGCGTGGGGTGCGACCACTTGACCGCGCCGGTGGAGGGATCGAGTGCGTACACCATGCCGGGGAACTTCTGCGCCTGGCCCAGGGAGATGTAGCCGCTCGCCGCGTACACCGTGTCGTAGGCGTAGGCGCTGGAGGAGATCATCGAGTCGCCGCACTGAGGGCAGGAGCCGCCGTCGCCTATCTTCATGCTCCACGCCGGGGCTTTGCGCATGTTGGCCGTGTCGAAGGCGTAATAGTAGCCGTTCTTCGCCATCGCGCCCACCATAAGCCCCCCGTCGCGGTGCCGGAAGAGAGTAGGGGTGGTGCCCCAGTCGCCGTCGAAAACCTGCACCTCAATCGGTATCTGCCAGGCGTCCTCCACGGCCAGCGTCTGCGCGTTGAGGCGGGCCACGCTGTAGCTGTGCTGGATGTAGTAGTCGCCGGAGCCGGTGGTCACGTAGAAGTCGCCGGTGGCTTCGTCCACGGTGGGCGAGGTCCAGATGCCGCCCCCACGTTGGCCCTCCGGCACGAAGCTCACCTGCTGCTCGACCACGCCGGTGGCCCTGTTGAGGCCCCACATCTCGCCGTGGGTAAAGGGTCTGTCGCAGAAGGAGGCGATGCCCGTGTACACCCGGTCGCCGTGTACGATGGGGGAGGCCCAGTTGTAGGCCCCGCCCGCCTCGCTGTTGTCGCCCGTCTTGAACTTCCAAAGCTCCTCGCCCGTCCTGGGGTTGAGGGCGTAGAAGTACTCGTCGCCGCCCCCTATGTAGAGGGCGTCATCGGTGACGGCGGGGGCCGAACTTATACCGGCAATGTCGGGCACGCAGCGTTTGGAGGTGGTGCGGCCCAGGTCTTTCTTCCAGAGTTCCGAGCCGTCTTTCGTGTTGAGGGCGTACAGGAAGCCGTTCCACGAGCCGACGTACACGACATCGCCCTTGACAATGGGTTGGGCCGCCAGCACGTTGCCCAACTGCGCCTTCCAGAGCATCTTGAGCTTTCCGGCATTATCGGGGGAGAGTCGCACCTCGCCCGTGTTGAAGCCGCTGCGCGCCCCGTTGTACATGTAGGCGGGCCATTCGTCCGCGCCGGGTGCCTGGGCCGTGTGATTGGAAGTGGCGAGTAAATCTGTGTTTCGACCTGAGAGATAATAGACGCCGTACCCGATGCCCCCAACGACAAATAGCAGCATGAGCAAGAGTAGCGGCCGCCTGTATCTTGGTCTTCGTCTTGATCTTTCCATGTTCCTTGCCTGTTCCTGAGGAGTAGAAGGGTGCGGCTCATGTGCCGCATGTGTAGCGAGCAACTTGTGTTTAGAAGAAGGGCACAAAACAGAAGAGTGGGCTTACCGCCCACTCTCGAATTATACCCGACATGCCTCTCAGACCCAAAGCTGAGGTCTAGAAGCCGTGTCATAAACACCAGAGCCGTATACAAGCAGTAAAGCCCCGCCTTTGTCATTCTGAGCGTAGCGAAGAATGACAAAGGCGGGGCTTCGGCCGCTGCAACTAAGCAATCGAGAACGGGCTACTGATCCTTCGCTACGCTCAGGATGACAGGGGGTGGCTGATGTGCTCGTCTCGGACTCAAGGTTTACGAGACAGCTCTTAGTAGTCCAGGTAGCCCTTTAGCTTGCTAGCGCCGTAGCGGGCGTAACGCAGCTTGCGCAGGATGCGCGTCTCTATCTGGCGGATGCGCTCGCGGGTGATGTTGAACTCGCGGGCCACTTCTTCCAGCGTCCGGGGGCGGTCGTCGGCCAGGCCGTAGCGCATCTCAAGTATCTTGCGCTCGCGTTCGGTCAGCTTGCTCAGGATGTCTTCCACCTGCTCCTTGAGCATCTGGCGGGAGGCCTCTTCCTCCGGCGCGCCCGTGCTCTCGTCCTCGATGAAGTCGCCCAGGAAGCTATCTTCTCCCTCTTCCATCGGCGCATCCAGGGAGGCGGGGTGGCGGGCCATGTCGAGTATGCGGCGCACCCTCTCGGCGGGCATGCCCAGTTCCTTGCCCAGCTCCTCCTCGGTCGGCTCGCGCAGGAGCTGCTGCTGAAGCTCGTGGGCCGCGCGGCGCAGCTTGGTGACCATCTCGGTGACGTGCACCGGCAGCCGTATCGTGCGGCTCTGGTCGGAGATGGCGCGGGTGATGGCCTGGCGTATCCACCACGTCGCGTAGGTGGAGAACTTGAAGCCCTTGCGGTGGTCGAACTTGTCCGCCGCCTTCATCAGGCCGATGTTGCCTTCCTGCACCAGGTCGAGCAGCGACAAGCCGCGCCCGATGTAGCGGCGGGCGATGCTCACTACCAGTCGCAAGTTGGCTTGCACCAGTATCTGCTTGGCCTGGTCGCCCGAACGCTTGAGCGCCTCAAGCTCGCGCATGCGGCTCTCTATGATCGAGGGGTCAAGGCTACCGTCGTTGAGGCTCTCCTTGAGCATCTCCATCTCGACAATGGCGTTGCGGCCCTGGGTCATGCGCTCGGCCAGCGCGCTTTCGTCGGGCGACTTCAGGAGGGCGGTGCGGCCTATCTCGCGCAGGTAGATGCGCACCGAGTCGTCTACCGACACGCCTTCCATCGTGAGGGCGCGGTCGATGAACCGCTCCAACTCCTCCGGCTTGTCTGCCTCGACAGCGGCTACCTTCTGTAGCTCGTCAACGTCAGGCTCACCTATCTCCTCGAACTCGGTCTCGGCGGTAGGCTCGCTGATCGCTATCTCGTCAATTTCAACCTCTGCGACGATGCCATTGGAGTCTATGCTGGTGATGGAAGCGCTAGTGCGGGTTATGGCGCGCTTGCCCTTGGCAGACTCGCCCGCGCCGTCCATCTCGTCGAGGGCCAGCGTGTCAAAAGCCTCGTCCAGTAACTCCACCAGGCTCTCGCCGCGCGTCCCGCCCGAACGGGACATCGTGTCGCCCAGGTCGAACCGCTCGGCCACGTCGAGGTCGTCCATCGAGGAGATGTCGATCTTCTCCTTGGAAGATGCGAGGTTCTCCTCGTCGGAATCGAGGTAAGCCACGTCTTCAACGATGATGAAAGGCGGCAGGTTAGCAGCCCCGGCCTTGCGCTTGGCACGCGCGGACTTCTGCGGGGTGCCGTTGGGGCTACCTTCACCGGCAGCGCCCTTGCGCTTGCCCTGGCCTTTTACCGGGTTGTCGTCCTGGTGCGAGGTGGCATCGGCCATCTGTAGTCTTTTCTCCAAATTACGAATTACTAATTACGAATTACTAATTCGGAGTTACGAATTACGAGTTACGGGTAGCGTCTGCTTCTCCACTAATTAGTAATTCGTAATTAGTAATTCGTAATTACTCAACGTCGATGCGTTTGCGGACTTTCGGACCTGAGTTACCGGAGGTACTCTTATTGAAGTGCCGCCACAGGCTGTAGCCCGCCAGCAACGCTTCGCGGGTGGCATTCTGGAGGTGCCTGTTGGTCTCAGGGGGCAGCGCCTGGCGGAGTTGGTCTAGGAGGTCCTGCATCGTAAGCGGGGCAGGCTCGGACGCAGCAGGTCTAGTCTGCCGTGCCTCAGGTCGCGCGGGCCGGGTCCCTGGCGCTCCCGTGTCCTCCATATGTCTCCCTCTCCCCTTTGTGAGGCCGTTGGCTTGTCGAAGGCCCCTCTTGTAAATGCCGCCGCGTGGCCTTCAGTTACCGGCTCTCCAGGTACCCAACTATACCACCGTCAATGTTTCATTGCAAGGAAAGCCGCGGCTTGTCAAGGCATGCTCGTTTTATTTGCTGTTCATACCCAGGCACCCTGCCCCACCCTGTCATCCTGAGCGTAGCGAAGGATCTCAGATGCCACGCCAATCGCTATCGTTGATTTTCATCACCAGTGTACCTCGTCTTCAACAGCATCTCTACTCACCTTCTTGAGATCCTTCGCTACGCTCAGGATGACAGAGGGGTGTTTGGCCGCCAGGGTCCGGTAGTTAGACTCTTCCAGTTGCGATTTTGCGGTTGCGCTCTTAAGGTAGTGTTGGTAGTAGTGAAGGGTCGTTGTGGTGCGTAGCGGGCCGACGCTAGACGCTTACGCCTTCCCGAAGTTGATCCTTAGCTCGCCGTTGTCGAGCTTGGCACCGGCTACCTGCAAGGTAGCGAGGGCGCGGGGCAGGATCAAGTTGCGCTTGTAGTCGCCCACCTGCACCACAAGCTCATCGCCCGTTTGCAGCAGGTCTACTTGCTCCTTGGTGGCGAAGGGCAGGGGCATCTTGAGCGTGAAGCCGGTGCCGTGCGGCTCAATCGTCTGAATCTTGCCCTTGAAGAAGACGGTTGAAGGGTCGGCGTCGTCAAACACCTCGTCGCCCATCTTGTCCAGCATATCGAGGCCTACTACTTCGGTGTCGAAGAACGGCACGTCGAAAATTGGGATGGGCGAGAAGCACTGCTCTATAAGCTCGTGGTTACGCTTCTGTAGCTCTCGCCAGTTGTGCATGGCCGGGCTTTCCATCGAAGCGGGGAAGAGGCGGTTGCACACCACCATGTCGGTCGAGTAGCCGAATAGCGATAGGTAGGTGTAGACGCGCTGGGCCTCTTTGACCACCATCTTCTCGGCGTTGAGCACGATGCGCACGGAGGTCATTTGCTGGTCGGCCAGCAGGTTGTGGATGCGGTCTAGCTGCGTGAGGAGCACCTTGATCGACTCGAACACGTCGTCTTCGGGCATCGGCATGTCGGTAACGCGCTTGGCGATGGGGCGGATTATCTTGGCGGCCTGGCGCTGTATCGGGAAGAGCTTGTCGAGCCACCACTTGGCGATTTCGGGGAAGGACAGGAGGCGCAAGGTATCGCCGGTGGGCGCGCAGTCCACTACGATGGCGTCGTACTGGCCGGAGTCGTAGTGCTTGACGATGCGCACCAACCCGGCAAGCTCCTCAGCGCCCGGCAGCACGGTCATTTCCTCCGCTACCACGTCTTCCATACCGCGCCAGGAAAGCAGGGTGCTCAAATACTTCTGGAGGGTGACCCAGGACTTGTCTACCTCGTGCAGGACCGAGACTTCCTGCGCCCACAGGTTGGGCACGACCTCCACCGGCTCGTGACCCAGGGGGATGTCCAGCGAGTCTGCCAGGGAGTGGGCCGCGTCGGTGCTCATCACGAGCGTGCGGTGGCCCTTCTTGGCGAGGCGCAGGGCCGTGGCCGCCGACACGCTTGTCTTGCCAACGCCACCTTTGCCCGTGTAGAGGATGATACGCATAACCGGCTCTTTTCCGCTCCTGGAGAAACACTACTCACACCCCCGCATACAGGGCCAGGGGTGGCATTTATGTGACCGGCGAGCCTGCTGCTCTTTGTAGCAGCCACTTACCGCAGCCAGTAGTTAGTATAGTGAGGCGACATATAAATGTCAAACACTTGAGTGCCTTCGTTTGTTGAAACGCCAAGACGCGGAGACGCCAAGGACCACGCCAAGATTAGGGTTGTTATTCAAGCAAGGGGACCAGGGTACATGTGCCGTACCCTGGTCCTTTTGCACTCTCCCAACCTCTATACTCTTGGCGTGGTCCTTGGCGTCTCCGCGTCTTGGCGTTTCAACTCCTAAGGCGTGACTATCACCTTGCCCCGCATGTAGGGGTGGGGTTCGCAGTAGTATTCGTACTCGCCTGGGGTGTTGAAGGTGTAGGCCCACGTCTCGTCGCGCTGGATGTGGGGGCTGTCGAGGGGGCCGCTCGGCTCCGAGGAGGTTACGGTGTGGTAGTCCAGGTCGAAGTTGGTCCAGCGCACGGTGGTGCCTACCTCGACCGTCAACTCTTCCGGCGTGTAGGCGAAGTTGCGGATCTCGGCCCCACGGTCGCAGTTGGGATAGAAGGTGTTGCCCACTATCTTGGCTGCCTGCCCCCTGGTGACGAGATTGCCGGGGCGGAAGTAGGGCTTGTCCTGGTCGTCGCAGGGGCCGCTGTTGGGGTCGGCGGTGCCGCACGCGTAGCCACCCATCACTTGCCGGTCCGACAGCCGCTCTATGTAGGTATAGAACGAGCTTGGGTCGCTACTTACCGGCACGTCGGCGTAAGTCTGTCCTGTCACCTCTTCATCGAACTCGGCGGCATTGGAGACGATCTTGGATAGCTGCCCCCTGGTGGCGTTGGCGTTCGGACGGAAGTATGGCCTGCCGCCCGCCTCGCAAGACTCACCCGGCCCGCCGCACGGATAGCCGCTCATGTGGCCTCTGTTAGACAGGCGGTTGATCCAGGCATAGAAGGGACTACCCGGCTCCACGTCCTCATACACCTGCGCGCCTGGGTCTTCCGCGAAGCCCGCCGCCTCGGACACGATCTTGGATATCTGCCCGCGTGTGATGTTGGCTCCCGGCCTGTAGTATGGGTCGCCGGAGGTGCCGCATGGCTCTCCCGCACCGCCGCAAGGGTAGCCTCCCAGGATGTCGCGACAGGCAAGACATGTGATGTAAGGGTAGAAGGTACTGTTCGCCGCTACGTCCTGGAACTGGATGTCGCAGGCGGTGGTGGTAGCTGTAGCGGTGACGCTGGGGGTGGAGGTAGCAGTCTGTGCCGGGATGGTGGCAGTGCGAGTGGGGGTGGTGCTGCCGGTAGGAGTGGCGGTACCGGCGGGTGTGTTGCTAGCTGAGGGGGTGACAGTTGTCGTACTGCCCGCAAATCTTAGTCGCTTCAGCGTGCCGGATACATAACCACCCCCCTGGATATAGTAGAGAGCGCCATCGGGGCCGGTCTCGATATCCATGCTGCAATTCACGCCCGACACAGTGGCGAAAGCCGATGAACTCATAAGGTTGGTGCGGTCATTGTTCAGGTAGAAGTGGTACAGCGCACCATTGCTGTACGCGCACATGAATAGGTGATTCGTCCACTCGGAAATTAGGGTGCCCGTGGTGCTGCTGTAGACCTCTACACCCGTGGGCGCTATGCAGCACGACGTGTTATCCGGTGAGCCTGTCCCTAGGTACCAGAGCAGTGGTAGTGTTGGCGTAAGGGTGTTGTAAGCTGGGTCAGGGTTGTTGTCGTCGCAGGGGTAGTCCGGACGCCAGCCGTAGTTGTAACCTGCCTCAATACGGTTCAGTTCGTCGTCGCAATTGGGGCCGTTCTCACTTCCAAAGATGCGTCCAGGTATCACCGAGTCAAAAGTGAAGTCGAACGGGTTCCGTAGGCCGTACGCATATATCCTCTTCTCAGACACAGTTGGGTCGTTGTAGAACGGGTTGTTAGTTGGAGCAGAGCCATTCGACGGTTCGATACGAAGTATCTTGCCATTCATGAGGCTCATGTCTTGCGACTTGTAGGCGGTATTGCCGTCGTCTCCTGTACTTACGTAGAGTTTGCCATCAGGGCCAAAGTGGATGTTCCCACCGTTGTGATTTTGCGCAGTCGTATCGTTCGGTATGGAAAGTATCAACTGCACGTTTGATCCCACGCCATTGGTTTCTGTGAAACGTACTACCCGGTTCTCCAGTGTAGCGCAGTCACCGCAGGTGTAAAACACGTAGATATAGTGATTCGTGGTGAAGTTGGGATCCAACGCGATACCCAGCAGACCTTGCTCGTTTGCACTCTGCACGCTGAAGGTATAAACCGCCGCAGGTTGCAAGACTCCGTTCTGGAAGAGCCGCACCTTGCCCGATACTTTCTCGGTATAGAACAGGCGGCCCTCTGGATCAAAGGCCATAGCGATTGGCCTGTCCATATTGGGCAGCACAGTCTCAGATATGACCCCGGCGGGCAGTGGCTCCGAAACTGCCTCAGGGCTGAGTGGCGCGCCGGGTGCTGCCTGCGCTATGTCACCCTTCGATATGAGCACAAAAGCGGCGACTGATATTACCACCAGGAGCAATCCGAGGTTTGTTATGAGACGATAGATGGAACGTCCGGTTTGCATTTAGATAAGTCCTTTCTACATATTGTGAGCACCCTTACCTGCCGCGCTACTCCTCGCAATTGGGATAGAAGGTGCTACTCACGATCTTGGCTGCCTGGCCCCTGGTGACGAGGTTGCGGGGCCGGAAGTAAGGGCGGTCCTCGCTGTCACAAGGCCCGCTGTTCGGGTTGGTGGTGCCGCATTCGTATCCCGACACCACGTTCCGTGCCGTAAGACGCTCTATGTAGGTATAGAACGAGCTTGGATCGCTGCTTACCGGCACGTCGGCATAGGTCTGCCCGGATACCGCGTCCTGTATCTCAGCGGCATTGGCTACGATCTTGGATAGCTGCCCCCTGGTCGCGTTGGCACCGGGGCGGAAGTAGGGCCTGTTGCCCGATGTGCAAGGCTCTCCCGGCTCGCCGCACGGATAGCCGCCCATGTGTCCCCTGCTGGAGAGGCGATTGATCCAGGTATAGAAGGGGCTGCCGGGCGGCACGTCCTCGTATATCTGAGCGCCCGCAGCATCGGTGAAGCCTGCCGCCTCAGAGACGATCTTGGATATCTGCCCGCGTGTGATGTTGGCTCCCGGCCTGTAGTATGGGTCGCCGGAGGTGCCGCATGGCTCTCCCGCACCGCCGCAAGGGTAGCCTCCCAGGATGTCGCGACAGGCAAGGCAGGTGATGAACGGGTAGAAGGTGCTGCCCGCCGCTACGTCCTGGAACTGGATGTCGCAGCTTGTATCGCCCGGCCCCGTTATCTTGACGAGGTTGCCCACGCCTCCGTAACCCTGCACATTCTCCATGTAGTAGAGCGCGCCGTCCGGCCCGGTCTGCACATCCATCGTACACTTCACGCCCGACACGGTGCGGAAATCGGTGGCTGTCGTGCGGTCCTCGTTGAGGTAGAAGTGGTAGAGGTTGCCGGTCCCGTACCCTGAACTGGGGCTATTCTTGAGGGCGCACATGAACAGGTGGTTGGTCCACTGCGGTATCTGCGCGCCGGTGTAGACTTCAACGCCCGTGGGCGCTACGCAGCATGCCGTGCTATCCGGCGAACCCGCCCCCAGGTACCACAGAGGCGGTATGTTGTTGTAGGTGGGATTGGGGTTGTTGTCATCGCAGGGGTAACCGGAACGCCAGCCGTAATTGAAGCCCCTTTCGATGCGGTTGAGTTCGTCGTCACAATTCGGGCCGTTCTCGCTGGCGAATATGCGCCCTGGCACCAGCGGGTCGAACGTGAAATCAAAGGAGTTGCGCAGGCCATACGCCCATATGGCTTTGCCGTCGTCGGTCCTGCTGCCGAATGGGCCATCATTAGGCACCGTGCCATCGGAGTTGATGCGCAGTATCTTGCCGTGCTTGAGGCTCAAGTCCTGCGACTTTTGTGGCGTACAGCCGTCGTCACCCACGGTGATATAGAGCTTGCCGTCGGGGCCGAAGTGGATGTTACCCCCGTTATGGTTGAGACACGTCGAGTCGTTGGAGATGCGATAGATTATCTGCTCAGAGCCGGAGACCGCCAGGCCCGTTGCCTCGTTGAAGACGAAGCGTATGATGTGGTGCTCTCTAGGCTCGCAGATAGCAAGGGGGCAGGACCTGAAAACATAAATGTAGTTGTTGCTGTTGTAATCCGGGTCTACAGCTATCCCAAGCAAGCCCAGCTCGTTGGCATTGTCGATGTCAAAGTGGACCACGGGTGCCGCTTGTAGTGCCCCGTTGGCGTAGACTCGCACGTTGCCGGAGTTCTTCTCGGTGTAGAACAGCCGCCCGTCGGGGTCGAACGCCATAGCTACCGGGTCGTTCAGGCCGGTCAGCAGCGTCTGCGTGACTGCTCCCGAAGGCAGCGTCTCGGTCTGCGCGTCAGGGTTTAGCGGCTTGCCGGGCGCGGCCTGGGCTATGCTGCCCTGTGCCACCAGGCCTAAAGCGGCTGCTATTACAGCCACGAGCAGACCTATAATGGTCCAAGGGCGAAATCTGGAGGGTCCGGCTTCCATATCGATGAGTCCTTTCTTCACGGCATGATGCACCCTGGCTGCATTTTACCAGAAGCTAACTCCCATGTTGCAAGAACGATACCTACCGGTGTCGAGTTGTGCGCCCAGGGCGGCGCAGAAAGACCTCTCCTGGCAATTGTCGTTCTGAGCGTAGCGAAGAATCTCGTCCTATAGCACCCAAATAGCACCTTTTCTACAGCCACAGTGTGTCATAAGAACGAGGAGGCATCCCGGTGTAGGACGAGATTCTTCGCTACGCTCAGAATGACAAAGAACGGGCTTGGTGCTAATGTCCGGCACTGTTAATCTTGGGATAGCATGTGGTCTAATTCCAATTACGTATTTTTCGCAGGAACAACACCCTTCGGGCTTGTATGACCTTTAGCAGAGAGGGCGGCTTCTGGTATAGTTTAGTTGCGGATAAGAGTCTCGTTCCTTCGCGTGCAGCACGGCTTCGCATTACGGAAGGGAAGTTGGTCATGCCTGGTTATCGGTCCCGCCTGCGCCTTGTCTTATTGAGCGCCCTCGTCCTCTTTGTGTCTTTTCTGCCCGCCGCAGCTCCGTCGTATGCGGCCACCGTCCGGCAGAGTAAGCCCCTCCCACCGGAGATTACCGCCAAAGCCGCGATTGTAGTGGAGTACCCCTCCGGGCGCATTTTATACCAGAAGGACGCCCATACCCGCCTCGCGCCTGCCAGCACCACCAAGCTGCTGACCGCCATCATGGCGCTGGAGTACGGCAACCTGGACGAGGAGGTAGTGGTCGCCCCCACCGACCTGGTGCGGGGCAGTAAGATGGGGCTGCGCAACGGCGAGCGACAGACCATGCGCAACCTGCTGTACGGCCTGATGCTCCCCTCCGGCAACGACGCCGCGATGACAATTGCCCGGCACCTGGACGAGCAGGCCGGTTCGTCGGCGGCCGGTAACGACCCCGTGAGCCGCTTCTCAAGCATGATGAACGCTCGCGCCACCGGGCTTGGCCTGCGCGACACGCACTTCGTCAATCCGCACGGCCTCGATAAGAAGGACCACTATTCGTCCGCCTACGACCTGGCAAGCCTCACCTGGCATGCCATGCACTACCCCCTGTTCAACCAGATCGTGCGCCGGCCCAATTACGACGCCCCCGGACACCCGCTGAAGAACCTCAACAAGCTCATCGGGGAGTATCCCGGTGCTGACGGCGTGAAGACGGGCTATACACGGCGGGCGGGCCTGTGCCTGGTCTCCTCGGCCACCCGCAACGGCAAGCGAGTCATCGCCGTGGTGCTCAACGCGCCCAAGTGGGTGGAAGATAGCACGGCCCTGTTGGACTACGGGTTCGCTTCGCTCGCTATGCAACCCAGGCAGACAGGCGCTCCAAAGCTGGACATAGCCAAGCGCCCGACCAGCACCACCTACCTCGCCCGCTGGGACTGACCTCCAGTTGTGGTCGCTTTACGTAAAGGCTTTAGAGACGAAACCGCAAAGGCGCAAAGCACGCAAAGAACGCGCAAAGATTAGGCTTGTTTGGGATGTATGGGCACGAGGCCCAGTGCGCAGGTGGAGAACCGCGGTGCTGAATGCGGGAGACCGTGCCCCATCTTGTCATTCTGAGCGCAGCGAAGAATCTCGACCTCTATGCAGGTGTTACCCTCTGCTTGAAAGACACTGTATCTTTGCAGGAAAGGTGGTATTTGGGTGCTGTTGGACGAGATTCTTCGCTGCGCTCAGAATGACAAAGGGGGGATTGGTCCTCTAATGCGGCAGGAGAACAGAGTGTCAGGTCGGGGAGGCTGTGTTCCTACGACTGGTTGTAGGTTCTCGCTTTTCATAATGTGTTTTACGTATTCTTCCCTGGCTGGTCTTCTACAAGCACTATATAGTAGCTTCCTCTATTGACAAGCATCTCAGCCGTGGGCTAAAATCCGGTCCAGACCGCTACCCGGTGTGTCACGGCCCCGCCTGTGTGCATATTCGTGGTCGCTTATTGCCCCGTACCGGAGGAGAACGCTTTTTGTTACCAGCAACAGCCAGGCGGCTGTGTCTTGCCTTTTCACTCTCTGTAGCGGCGCTCGCGGCCTGTTTCGCGCCTACGCTGCCTGACACGTCCCGGCAGACCGCGCCTGAGTACCTGGCGACCGCCAACTCTCTCCCTGCACCTTCCGCGGCCCCCGGCCCTTCTAACGTGGCCGAAGCCGCCCCCGTGACCACCCGCTCTTATAACCTGATCTACTTCAAGCAGACCGGGCACTACGTCCGCGATGCCTTCCTCAACTACTGGCTGATGAACGGCGGCACCGCGCTCTATGGCTACCCGGTCTCGGAGGAGAAAGAGTACGGCGGCAAGACGGTGCAGTACTTCGAGCGTGCGCGGTTCGAGTATAACGCGGCCAGCACTCGCCCCTGGAAGGTAGAACTGACGCTTGCAGGCAGCGAACTGGCGGGCCGGGACTTCGCGAAAGCCCAACCTCGGCAGGGCGCTACCTACTACGAGCAGACCGGGCACAACCTCGGCGGCTCGTTCAAGCAGTTCTGGGACGCGAGCGGCGGCATGGCTATCTTCGGCCTGCCTATCTCCGAGGAAATGGTCGAGAACGGCAAGACGGTGCAGTATTTCGAGCGTTCGCGCTTCGAGCTAGCCCAGCAGGGCAGGGTGCAACTGGGCAAAGTGGGCGTCGAGTTGCTTGAGAAGCACAAAGCAGCGGGATTTGACGCTGAGTGGGCGAAGGCCCTGGCGCGGCCCGGCTTCGAGATGACCTTCCGGGGAGAGGCAAGCTGGTTCAAGGCCAACTGGGAGCGGGTAATCAGCCTGAACAAGAGTTGGGGCAATCTGCCCGACGATTTCGTCGGTCGGGGCCTCTACGCCGCCGCACCCGCCGACCTGCACCTTTATGGCAGGTGGGGCAGGGTAACACGGGGCAACCGCTCGGTCTTCGTGCAGTTCATAGATGTAATTAACTGGCCCGACATCCCCTACGTGCGCAACAAAGGCATCGTCATAGACCTGGGCGAGGAAGCCTATCGCGCCCTGGGCGTGCACACGGGGGGCCGCTACGAAGTAAGCTTCGACGTGCTCTGGCCTGACCAGCAACCCTAAAGTAAAAGCTCTAAACAAAACCCCATCTGAAAGTGGGGTTTTTGTTTTATGCCGCCGAGGTTCGGCCTTATTCCTAGTAGCGCGTTAAGATGAGCACCGCGTTGTGCCCGCCGAAACCCATGCTGTTGGACATGGCGTAGCGCACTTCCGCACGCCGGGCCTCGTTGGGCACGTAGTCGAGGTCGCAGTCGGGGTCGGGCACTTCCTGGTTGATGGTGGGCGGGAGGATGCCCTCGTGCAGCGCCTTGATGCAGAAGATGGCTTCCATGCTCCCCGCCGCGCCGAGCATGTGCCCGGTCATGCTCTTGGTGGACGACACAGGTACATGGTATGCGTGGTCGCCCATCGCGCCCTTGATCGCAAGCGTCTCATACTTCTCGTTTAGGGGGGTACCGGTGCCGTGGGCGTTGATGTAGCCGATATCTTCCGGCTTCAGCCCCGCGCTCCTGAGCGCCATGCGCATGGCACGCGCCGCACCCTCGCCACCCTCGGCGGGCGCGGTGACGTGGCTGGCGTCGGAGGTCGAGCCGTAGCCCACCACCTCGGCAATGATGGTAGCGCCCCGCGCTTTGGCGAATTCCAGGTCTTCCAGTAGGACGGCCGCCGCGCCCTCGGCCAGCACGAAGCCATCGCGCAGCTTGTCGAACGGGCGTGAGGCCCCGGTGGGGTTGTCGTTGCGGGTGGAGAGCGCCCTCATCGCGCCGAAGGTGGCAATACCCACCTCGCACACGGTGGCCTCGGCGCCGCCCGCGAACATGGCCTTCGCCTGCCCCCGCTTGATTAGTTCGGCGGCCTCGCCTATCGCGTGCGCCCCCGACGAGCAGGCCGATACGACGGCGAAGTTCGGACCTTTGAGGCCCATCTGGATGGAGACCTGCCCGGCGGCAAGGTCGGTGAGCAACATCGGGATGGTGAAGGGGCTGACGCGGTTGGGGCCTTTGTCGCGGATGGTGAGCACGGCGTCGGTGAGGGTCTCTATCCCGCCTATGCCGGAGCCCATGAGCACGCCTATCTCCTCGGCGTTGTCGGGAGTGACCTGTAGTCCGGCTTGCGCCCCGGCCTGCTTGCAGACGGCGATGGCGTAGTGGATGAAGCGGTCCATGCGCCGCTGCTCCTTGGGGGGCACGTACGCATCGGTGTTGAAGTCCCTGACTTCAGCCGCGATTTGCGTCTCAAAGCCCGCGCTGTCGAACCGGGTGATAGGCCCAACGCCGGAGCGCCCCTCGATGATCCCCTGCCAGGAGCTTTCCACGTCGTTGCCCAGGGGAGAGACCGCCCCCATGCCCGTTATTACCACCCTCCGCCGCCCGTTTTCCATGCTGTATTTTCCTCCACTCTTTAGCGATAGGCTCTCTGCGATTATACCATAAGGCGTTGGGACGTTCCGTCCGCGCCCTAAGAAAGAGCAATCAGCGCAATGGCCGCCAGGGCCGCGACTATGCCCACCACTTGCAGGCGCGTCACCCGCTCCTTGAGGACGACCGCCGCCAGGAGGATGGTACTGGCGGGGTAGAGAGAGGAGATCACCGTCGCCACATCGAGGCGACCCACCTGGGCGGCAAGCACGAAGAAGGCGTTGCCTGCCGCGTCCATGACACCGGACAGCAACACTACCAGGAGGGTGCCCCGTCGCGGAAAATTCGCGGCTTTGCGATTGAGAAGGACCAGCGCGGTCATCATTGTGAGGGAGGCAGTGCGAGCGGCTACCAGGGGCCAGTAGAGGGCTGTGGTGCCCGCCTGATCCAGCAGGATGAGGAACGCGCCGATACCCAGGCCCGACAGCACGGCCAATCCGATGCCCTGGGGTTTGCCGAGGGGGCCGCTGGGCCTCGACAGCAGCCACACGCCCAGCACCGCTATCGCGAACCCGGCGAGCTGCAACTGGCTGGGGGCACCCTCCGTAAAGGCGCTGAATATGACGGGACCGACCGCCGCCAGCACCGCAGTAATGGGGGCCGCGATGCCCATCTGCCCCACAGCGAGCGCGCGGTAGAGCAGGAGGATAGCTATCCCTCCAGCCAATCCAGCCAGTGCCCCCCACATGAGGTCTTCTTGCGGTGGCAGCGGCTCGCCCAGCAGGAGCGCGAGCGCCAATAACAGGAACAAGCCCACGCCCTGCGAAATAGCCACTACAACGTAGGGGTTGACTCGCCGCGTTGCCAGCCCACCGCTGAAGTCGCCCGCGCCCCACGTGAGCGCCGATGCCAGGCCATAAATCACGGCCAGCACCTCAGGCCCGAATGTCACAATAGCTCCTCCTGGTATGCCTGGTACCATTATGATGTATATGGGGTGACGGCAACCAGCGGCCTGAGGACGAAAGCGCATCCAGTCACGGCTGTATCGAAGCCCGTTATCGGTACATCGCCCCCTTTGTCATTCTGAACGCAGTGAAGAATGACAAAGGGAGTTTGATCCTGCTGCTTGTCACTCTGACGCCAGTTTGTGGCATCTAGGATGACTGGGTGCGGCTTGGTCTCTCCCTTTGGAAACCCTATGGCTACAGCATCAGGTCAGGACGTATCCGCCTGTGGTCTCTGTTCCGCTGCTTGCACTCCTGCTATAATTGGCGCATGACCAACCAGGGCACACAAACCTCAGCTTACCTATCCCCTCTTTGCCCTTCCCGGTGAGGGAAGGGCTTCCCCTGCATGCGGGCTATTGCGAGCGCGATACGCTCTCCCGGCCTTGCCTTCTTTAGCTTCCTTATTTGACTTCAATTTGCCTATGTACCGCATGTGTTGCGGTGCTGTTTCGCGTTGCGTGGGAACACGCGCAGGGAGGGATTTGCCATGCGTATGAGTAAGTTGTTCAGCCAGACGCTGCGGGACGCCCCGGCTGACGTTGAGTTTGACAGCCACAAGCTGCTGTTGCGGGCGGGTTTTATCCGGCAGCTCGCGGCGGGTATATTCAGCTATTTGCCGCTCGCCCGCCGCTCGATGAACAAGATAGAGGCTATCCTGCGGGAGGAGATAAATGGCATCGGCGGACAGGAGGTCACCATGCCGGTGGTGCACCCAGCCGACATCTGGAAGGAGACGGGGCGGTGGTACGGCATCGGCTCGGAGTTAGGGCGCTTCCGCGACAAGCACGACCGCGACATGGTGTTGGCGATGACGCACGAGGAAGTGGTGGCCGACCTCGTGCGCCGGGAGGTCCGCTCGTACAGGCAGCTACCGCAGCTTATCTACCACATCCAGACCAAGTGGCGCGACGACCCACGTCCGAGGGCGGGCCTGGTGCGCGTGCGCGAGTTCACCATGCTCGATAGCTACAGCCTCGACGCGGACCAGGAGGGGCTGGATGCCCAGTACCGCGCCCACTACGACGCATATTTCTGCATCTTCGGACGTTGTGGTCTGCCCACGATAGCCGTGCAGTCGGATGTCGGGATGATGGGTGGCAGCCTGGCGCACGAGTACATGTACCTCACGGCGATGGGCGAGGACACGCTCATCCTGTGCGACAACTGCGGCTACGCGGCCAACAGACAGATCGCCACCTTCCGGAAGCCGATGCCGGGTGAGGAGCAGGCAAAGCCGGTCGAGAAGGTAGCCACGCCCAACGTCACCACGATAGAGCAGCTAGCGCGGTTCCTGGGCATCGAGGCTTCCAGGACGGCCAAGGCTGTGTTCATGGTGGCGACGGTGAGCGAGGGCAGCGAGAGCGTAGAGAGGTTTGTGTTCGCCGTGGTGCGGGGTGACATGGACCTGAACGAGACCAAGCTGGCAAACGTGGTGAAAGCCAACGACCTGCGCCCCGCCCGCGAGGAGGAGATACGCTCCATAGGTGCCGAGCCGGGCTATGGCTCTCCAATCGGCGTGAGGGATGCGCTCGTGGTGGTGGACGATGCTGTCGCTGGATCGCCTAACCTGGTGGCGGGCGCGAATGAAGTGGGCTACCACCTGCTGAACGTCAACTACGGGCGCGACTATACCGCCGGGACCGTCACGGACATAGCAGCGGCCAAAGAGGGTGACGCCTGCGTGCAGTGTGGCAGCCCAGTGCGAGCCTCGGGTGGGGTGGAGGTAGGCAACATCTTCAAGCTGGGCACCCGCTACACGGACGCGTTGGGAGCTACTTTCCTGGACCGCGACGGGGTGTCGAGGCCGATTATCATGGGCTCCTATGGCATCGGGGTGGGCCGCCTGCTGGCGTGTGTCGCGGAGGAGCACCACGACGAGCGGGGGCTGGTATGGCCCATCTCCGTGGCCCCGTACGAGGTGCACCTGGTGTCGCTGGGAGGGGAGGGCACGGAGGCGCAGCAGGTAGCCAACGACCTGTATTCACGCCTGGAGTCGGGCCGCATCGAGGTGCTGTACGACGACCGCGAAGCCTCGCCCGGCGTGAAGTTCGCAGACGCGGACCTGATAGGTCTACCGCTGCGCGTGACGGTGAGCGCGCGGTCGTTGGAGAGGGGAGGCGTGGAGGTGAAGCGGCGGGAGAGCGGGGAGGTGGTTATCGTGCCGGTAGAGGGGGTGGTGGAGTATGTGGTGGGGGAGATTCATGTTCTGCGTGGGGTTACTCTTTCCCCTTAGAGCTTAGTTCGTCTACATAGCAAAGAGAAAGCAATGAGAGAAGGAGGCTCCCCTGGAGATGGGGAGCCTCCTTTTTACCCTTGATCTTTAGAGATCAATAGCAATCTTTTACTGCTATGAGCTACGGCGTCTGGGTAGCTACCGGACTCGGTACTGTAGTGACAGTAGGGATAGGCCCCGCTGGTAGTAGATGAATGGCCGTTGCATCATGCAATCTGGCGGCAAACTGCGCGGTTTGTACATCTTTGTCGCCGCGTTTCAGTGCTATTAGCACCGTGGCAGCTTTGCTGATATCCTCCGGCGACAGTGACTGATTGCCTGCGTTTAGAAAGCTTACTAGCGTAGCATCAAAAGCATAGCCCCTGTGTGTCACAGTATCCTGATCCTTTTGCGCCACTACCAGGATAACAGCAATTTCTTCGCTCTGATGCTTCCGCAGTTCAAGGAGATCGGCTTCGATCTTTTCAATGGGCAAGCTGAAAGTGGCTAGCTCGGCTGGGATAGGAGTGGAGATAGCTGTTGTAGTGGGAGTGGAAGTAGCGGACGGCGGAGTGCCTGTTGACGTAGGTACCGCGGTAGACGTGGATGTCCGCGTGACAGTAGCCGGACCCTGGCCGTACAGGTAGATAGGGACGTTATCCTTGTTCTTTAGTGCTACCCTCAGGGGCGACGCATACTTCTCCGGTATCCGAAGCACAATGCTATTGGGAAGGGCGCTACTATATGCAGCGTCCTTACTATCTTTGTCGAGGACCTTCGCTACGTGCAAATCATTGTACTCAGTCGTCCCTGCCTGGTTATGTTCTCCAACAGTGAGGCTCACGTATTCATTGGGCTGGACGACAATACTATTGTTAGCAAGGTCGCTCATCTGTACGTGTAATTGTAATATGCGCTCAGAGTTCTTCGACTTGAGCCCGCCAAACCATTCGTCTGGGGATAGCACGAAAGAAAAAATGAGCACGAGCAGTAGGCTGGCGGACACAAGTTCCAGCCAGGAGCGTTTCAATCCGCGCGAGATTGCAGTCACAAGAATAATTACTGCAACTACGCTCAACAGAATCACAAGCACCGTCTGCCAGGAACTCATTCCACCCTCAATAGAATTGTTACGACATTAATTGTGCCTTGTTGAGGCACCGGGGCCCTACGAGTGTACGCTGGCTTAGAAGAGGCATTAATCCTCATCATCTCCATCTCCGCCACCGTTGGGGGGCACATAGATACCTTCTAGGTCTCGATCTTGGATATCCCAGTCGTCTTCCCCTGCTGGCCATGCGCTACCTGGCCCTGGCAAGTTCGGCTCTTCAGCCCTATTGCCACCTACCCCTGGGTAAGATGGTACGTGTATATCCGCATTTTTGCCGCTATCGGAGTCGTTATTGCCCTGATCTCTGTTGTTGCGTTCCACAGTGCTGCCTCCTCCTTTTCCTTCCTTTCTTCCGGCTATTCCCGCTACGACCTACCACCTCTTTATGGAGTAGGCCAGTGTTACCCAACCATTAGTTGGAGCTATTCTTCCGAGTGTCCACCGGTGGCGGTTCAATTTCTCATTTACCGTAGCTTTGATTGGGTCCCTTGAACCGTCAGGACCTCTTAGCAAGCCCTCCGTCCACTGCAACTCCCTATCAACTCTCATATCGAATACATCAAGCACCGCATTTACCTCTTCATCTCCTGTGTTCTCAATGCGGAAGCTACATGTGTAACGGAAATCTGAATTGTCGGGATGCTTTATCTCCTCCAGACTAATGCGCAGACAATCCGAGTTAGTAGTTGCCATAAGTACAGGAACGGGCAACCGATAGCGCAAGACGTATACTTGGTTTGGGAGCACCTGCCTTATCTTCCATAGCACCTTGTTGGCCGGCACGCCTCCGCTGCCCGGTGTGAACTCAGCGAGCGTTCTCATGACATCTGCTGCTGGTCTTGGTACCGGTTGCAAAGGGGGGGCGACATTACCCCACGACGTAGCGGTGGGTGCGGCTCCTATGTAGGGCACTTGAGGATCAGAAATGATGACCTGAACATTGTCGATGGGTTTGTCAGAGTCGGTCTGCAACATCAGTGCGTACTCTACGCTGCGACGGTACTGGAGAACGTAATTACCGGTGCCGCTCGCGGGTTCTCTTATGGCCGCTGTTGCTGGGACCATACTGGTGACGCCATACTCGAGTTTGTGCTGTATCTTATTCGGGACGGTTACCGTTGCCGAGAGTGGCAATGACTCCCCTTGTACTTTGAAGGCATCTTCCGGGACATCTTCGTCAATCCCGACCCCTCCCCAGAGCATCCAACCGGAGACCCTGGTCCAAACGTCCTGTTCGTCAGCCCAGCTTCTAAACTCCCTTATACCCAGCTTCTTGCGCAGTTCGTCCCGGCACAAGTCAAATGACATCTGCACTGCATCACCCCAGGAACGTGCCTTACCTACCGCCACTCGGTAAGTAATAAACGCGAGAACCAACAGGCCTCCCAAGACCACCAGGCCACTTAATTCCTTCAGCAAGAAAGCGTTGAATAGCAAATACTCAGCGCCGAATAGTAGTATGGTAAAAGTGAGACCTACTAAGAAATCAAGCGCTGATTTCTCGTTATCGATCCTCGACTTCAATGCTTTATGGTCCGTGCTGTCGGACATCACCGTCTCCATATGGGGCCATAGCGCGGTGAAATCAATCCGATAGTGCCTCCAAATGTAACTGGCTGTAGCATTCATTACATTTCCCAGAGCAGTGGGTGCCAAGAAGCCATCTTCTTCCGGGAAACTGGTTATCTTTGCCCAGAGCTTCAAAGAGAATTCGGCCTTTTGGGTACTTTCCTCGTCGTACTTCTTCTCTGACTCCCTGAGAGAAGCTCTTCTTATTGCTAACGCACGTCCATCATCTTCAGGGTCGCCTGTAATTAAGCCGGGCCACTCACGTCTTGCGCGTAAACGCTGCCGTTTCACATAGTCTTCTGATTCTCCCAAGCTGATTTCTTGAGCTTTCGTTCTCGCGCGCCCTGTTTCATAGTCCAAGGCGAGGTTTATTTTAGATTTCCTTTGGTTCTCCTTCAGCCTGTGTCCAAACCAGATAGATTCAGCCCACAACTCTCCTGTAAGCAGTCTCAGGATCCACGTGCTGAAGTTGAGTAGCAAATAACTGAGCACCAGGGTTATCAGCACTACGGTCACCACTTGCCAGCCATCCTCCAGTGATAAGAACCCCCTTACCACAGGGTTGTTGCGCTCTTCCAGGGGAGGCAATATTAAGAAGAGGTTAAGAAAGATGAAGATAGCAGCCGTAGTTATACCAAGAGGTTGTACTAACTTCTTGATATCCTCGTTGAATGTATCTTTGAGAAAAGCTGAAACGGAACCAAGCACCGCAGGCATAAACGAACCTCGTGGCGACTAAGGCTACACGGCTACAAGTTATCTGGAATACCCGGTGCGGGAATCTGCTTATCGGCAGATAGTGAGCATAAACGCGGCACTTGTCTCCAGACATCCGTCGGCCACATGCGCAGCTACTAATTCAGGTCGTAGAAGAGTGAGGGCATTGTACAGCAGTCATACATACGTGTCAATAGGTATTAGCGGGTTCTTGCCTTTTGGTAACATGGTATTGGAGCTAAAGAAGGCGATTGAATCTAAAGAGAGCGAAGCACTTATACAGATCAGGATGCCCCCATATCTTCTAATGTCTTGCCATAAGCGCACAGGGCACACTCCTCCGGCAGCCAGACCTCATAAGGAAGCTGCGCAATATACTCCAACGCAAGCCCCCGCTCCCGGCAGAACTGCTCTGCCTGCGTACCCAGGACTAGTAGCGCACCCATAGCTGCCGGCTTGGCCCCGTTCGCCTCAAGAGCGGCCAGCGTACCCCGCACCGCCGACCCCGCGCTTATCGCGTCGTCAACCACAGCGACAGCTTTGCCGCGCACCATACCGCCCACACCGGCAGGGAGGCGGTACTCCACCGGGTAGAGAGTGTCGCGCACGGTGGGTACGAACCTTTGCGTGTAGTAGAACTCGACGTCGAGCAGAGAAGCTAACGCCTGCGCCAGAAACGCCCCGCCGGTCATGGGACCGCACACCGCCTCGATATTGTGCTGCTTGAGCCGCCTCGCGAGCGCCTCAACAAAGGGCTGGATGCGGCTCGGCATGACGAACAAGGGGTCGAGGTCGAGCCACACCCCGCCGTGATAGCCGGACTCCAGACGGAAATGTCCCTTGCGCGCACTTAGAAGGTTTAAAAGTTCCTGCTCCATGCTGCCACCCCTTCACGTGGGTTTTGAAACCGCCGCGAGCCGATGTTACCACATTCGGCCGCCTTCTGTAATGCTTGCCTGGTCTCCTGGCACTGCATCCCCTGCAGGCAGTACGTCAACCACGTAGCGTCGTATGGTGAGCACAGGGTAGCTCATAACCGGAACAATAAATGGTTTAAGCCGTTCTAGTGATGTATTTAAGCGGCACTTGATTTATAATACGGGTGTGTTTGTCCGGTGCAGCTGCTGCTTGAAATCCTTTGTTGCTAGAACTCATCTCAAAAATGGTAGACTGAAGGTAAAAGCCCTTCAGGAGTACCTACAAAGTTGGACGTTACAGATGAACAGTGGGAGGCGCTGGCACCACTCATAGCGGAAGCTGAGCCTGCTCCTCGTGAAGATAGGAAGGGTAGACCGCGCCGAGACCCACGAGAAGTGCTCAACGGCATCTTGTGGATACTGCGAACAGGAGCACAGTGGGCTGACCTGCCCGACAGGTACCCACCCCACCAGACATGCCACCGCCGCTTCCAGGAATGGGTGCGCTCAGGCGTGCTCGACCGGGTGCTGCAAGCTCTTGCGAGGGACCTACAGGAGCGAGGAGACATCGATCTATCGGAGTGTTTCATCGACGGCACCTTTGTGGTGGCGAAAAAAGGGGCCTCTGTGTTGGAAAGACCAAGCGGGGTAAAGGTACAAAGATCATGGCAGTTACAGACGGCTCTTCTTTTCCACTCGCCATACACGTTGAAAGTGCTTCTCCACATGAAGTCACCCTTGTTAGAGACACTCTCCAAGCATCCCATGTTGAGGGCACTCCGGAGCGGCTCGTGGGAGACAAAGCTTATGACTCTGACCCACTTGACGCCGAACTGAAGCAGATGGGCATCGACATGATTGCTCCCCACCGACGTAATAGAAAGAAGCCCAAGACCCAGGATGGACGCAAGCTCAGAAGGTACAAGCGTCGATGGAAGGTTGAGCGCTTCTTCGCCTGGCTCGGTAACTTCCGCAAGGTGGTTGTCAGGTACGAGCGTCATGTTGAGAATTTCGCTGGCTTTGTGAAGCTTGGTTGCATCATCATACTTCTTCGTGCCTGTTTTTGAGATGGCTTCTAGTCACCTTACAGTTATTCATCCCTTCCAGCGTCTTTACCGGGCACTTCTCGCAGCACCTGCCTAATTCTGCCGGATCACAGAAAGATGTGACCAGCCGGCGAGGGGAGCAACCGAAATGCCTCAGTACGTGGTGAAGTTTGTGAACGGAAAGTCCGAAGGTCGTGTTGTGGCGCCTGGGGAATACTGGACCGCGATCAACGTGCACAATCCGTCCGACGATGCCGTTAGGTTCAGAAAGAGGATAGCTGTGGCTCTGCCCAACGAGAAAGCCGGCCCCGTGACGGGGTTCTTCCAGGCTCGGCTGGGACCCGGCGAAGCCCTGGAGATCGACAGAGGCGACATCGTCGAGCACATGGGCGGTGAAGACAGGTTCCTCAAAGGCTTCGTGGTCATCGAGTGCAAGGTTGAGCTGAATGTGGTCGCTGTCTACACAGCAGCCGGTGCAACCGGCATGATCGAGACCCTGCATATCGAGCGGGTACCGGCGGCGGTCAGCGTTGTGGAAGAACTACCCGACCTTGTCCCGGTGCCCGATAGTCAGGGCAGCTTTTGCAAGGGAGAAGGTGGGAAGCTCGCAGTGACCGTCAGGAATCAGGGGGCTGGCCCCGCAGGACCTTCGGTCACTCGGGTAGATTTCGGGGCCCTCGGTCAGTTCACGCAACCTACCCCCCCGCTTGCACCCGGTGCCTCGGTGGACTTGTTCTTTGAGATGCCTCAGGGTTGCTTCCAGCCCGACTGCACATTCAGGATTACCGTGGACGCCAACAACCAGGTGGTCGAATCGAACGAGGGAAATAATAGCGCCTCGGGTGTTTGCGTCGGCTAGTGTAGCTCTTTATCTACCTGGCCGCGTAATGCATCCCTCCAATACACCTCACCAGCCCCTTTAGCTCCATCATGGCGAGCGCCGCGCTGACCGTGGAGGCGGGGAGGCTGGTGAGGTTGGTCAGCTCGTCTATGTGCCGGGTGTCGTCTTGCAGGTGCTCTAGAAGCATGCGCTCGGTGGGGTCGGTGGGGAGGGCGCGCACCGCTTCTACGTGCTCGGTGACCATGTTCAGGTCCAACTCTTCCAGTATATCCGCGGCGCAGGTGACGCACTTCGCACCATTCTTGATGAGGTTGTTGGTGCCTTCACTCATGCGGCTGGTCATGGGGCCGGGCACCGCGAACACGTCCCGCCCCTGCTCCAGCGCGAACTCCACCGTGATGAGCGCCCCGCTCTTCGCGGCGGCCTCCACCACCAGCACGCCCAACGACAGGCCGCTGATGATCCGGTTGCGTGGCGGGAAGTTGACGGCGTCCGGCTGCGTGCCCAGCGGGTACTCGGTGACTATGGCACCCAATCCCTCGTCTACTATCTGCCTCGCTAAATTGCGATTCTCAGGCGGGTAAATCACGTCCAGGCCCGAACCTAGCACCGCCAAAGTCCTGCCGCCAGCCTCCAGCGCCGCCTTATGGGCGATGGTGTCTATCCCCCGCGCCAGGCCCGACGCCACGCTCACACCTGCCTCCACCAGCCCCGCCACTATTCGCTCGGTGGCCTCCTTGCCGTAGTGCGTGGCCCGGCGTGTGCCCACTATACCCACCGCCCAGGCGTCCTGCGGGGTTATCTCGCCCAGCACGTAGAGCACCGGGGGCATGCCTGTGGCGTCCTTGAGGCGCTGGGGGTATTCATCGTCCTCCCACGACACAGCCCGCCCGCCGAGCTTCTCAAGCTGCTCCAGGTCGGCCTCTACGTTGGCCGTGCGGCGGGTCTCCACCAGGGACATGGCCGACTTAGCGTCAAGCCCCGAGGCCAGCAAGTCCCCCAGCGTAGCACGCCAGGCCGTTTCGAGGCTGCCGAAGTGGTCCAGCAGCCGCCGCACCCTGGTCGCGCCCACTCCGGGCACTTTGCTCAGGGCTATGTAATAGGGTGTTTGTGGGTGCATTGGTCGTCCGTGTGGAAAAGTGGTCTACAGCTTGTTCCGGCTCGGAGGGCATTTTTCGACAACAATTTGCGCGGATTCGCAAGCAAAAAGGTGGGTGTGCGGACCCACCTTTCCATCGATTGTATTAGATTGCAGTCTTTGATTATGTCGTCTTATGTTAGTACGGCTTTGGCGGCATGCGACCCACCAGGAGATTCGCGGCCAGCAACAGTACCATTGCGAGGAGGAGGGCCAAGAGGCCGTATTCTAGCCACGACTGCGGAGCTTCTACGGTCCGGTTCCTGTTCGCCGCCTGCGACGGTAAGGCGTTGCCGTTGGCGGCGTTGGCGTTCGTTTTGCTGTCGCCTCCGGCTGCCGGTGCCTGGACGTCCTGCCCGTTGGCTGCGGGCGGTGCTGGCGCTGCATCGTGGGGTGCGCCGACCAGCAGCCGGCGGTCGGAGGCGGTGGTCTTGCCGTCGCTTTGTGTGTAGTTGGCTACCGGCAGCGAAAGGTCATTTACTCCAAAGTTGCCCTGAGAGGCAACAGGTATCGCCCGGATGCTGAGCGCGCACACCAGTATGGCGGCGATTGCGAGAATGTTGCGGACGCTCACGTAGATCTCCTATCTCGTGTTCTTTGGACGATTGAGGGGCTGTCTAAGGCAGCCCCTCGCGTGATGCTCCTCTTTACCGGGCGGGTGGCGACGCTGGTGGTGATGCCCCTGTCTTGTAGGTCCTGGTGTAAGCGCCAGCCGGTAGGCTACGGGTGTGGGTAATAGCCAATGACCCTACAGACTTATATCTCTACCCCGCGCTGTACTCTTTCGTCCGGGAGCTACCGGTTATAGGGTGTTGCTTACGGTCAGATTATAGGGGATGCTGGGCGCGTGGATAAGATGCTTTGGTCCCTGTTGGAGCGGTCTCAGTCCCCAGGTCGCGCGCTCCGCAGTCCCTCCCTGGCGTACCGGATGGCCCGCTACCAGGGACCACCCGACTGTTATCGCGCCTGGAAATAGGAGATGGCCTGCCAGAGGAGCACTAAGACGGAGAAGACGAAGAGCGCCATCCAGATGTTGCGCCCCAGGTTCCCTATGCTGCGGCCCGGCCGCATCCTCCAGCCCACCAGCAAAGCCCCACCGACAAGCGCGAGGATTACCAGCGGCGGTATTCGCCCTAGCATGTCCATCCACCCCAACCGCTCGCCAAACAACAGCCCCACCACGGCGACCACGAAAATAAGCAGGGCGGCAACGGGAATTAGTAGCTCTTTTGAGAACATAGGACCCCTTTGGTAATTACGAATTACGAATTACGTGTTACAATCGTCCATCGTCTATCGTCCCCTCCATAACATTACGTGCTTACCACGGCCAATGTTCCAGCAACCAAACTAAAGCAGGGGCTACGGCGAGGGCGGGTAGGTAGTTGGCTAGCTTTAGCTCTTTGATGTTGAGCAGGCGCAGGCCCACGCCCAGGATGATGAGGCCCCCGGCGGCGGTCATTTCGATGATGTAAGGGTTGTCGCGGCTCGGTACGCCGCTCATGGCTAGCGATGCGATGAGGCTGAGGGCACCCTGGTATACCAGCACCGTTACCGACGACACCAGCACGCCCCAGCCCAGGCTCGCCGCGAAGGCGAAGGCCGCGAAGCCGTCCAGCATCGACTTGATAGCCAGGAAGGTGATGTCGCCGCTGATGCCGTTCTGTATCGAGCCGAGGATGGTGAGCGGCCCCACGCAGAAGATGAGGCTGCTGGTGACGAACGCCTCGCTGAAGGTGGCCGAGCCTTTTCGGTTAGTATCGCCCGCCAGCCGCTTCTGCAAGTAGTTGCCCAGGTTGTCCAGGCGGTAGTCCAGGCGCAGCCACTCGCCTATGAGGCCGCCTATAAGTATGCCGCCCAGGAGCACCAGGATGTTGCCCGTGGTGAGGGCGTTCTGCATGCCTATGAGCAGGGTGGCGAGGCCGAGACCGTTGAAGATGATGCCCTGGAAGCGTTCGGGCAGCCTCCCGCCCACGAGCAGGCCCAGCATCCCGCCCACCAGGACGGTCAGCACGTTGAGCAGTGTGCCGGATATGGGCATGTGAACCTCTGAAACGTGAAACGTGATGCGGGTTATGTTAGTTGGTGGCCTGTGTCGTTAACTGGCGGTGATATTGTAGCGCAGGTGCAGGGCGTCGTTGTACTTGACCAGTTGCCAGCGGGGCACGCCGTCCTTCTCGAAATGCTGCCAGTGTGTTATGGCGGTGTTGTCCGTGTCCAGTGTGAAACTGGGGCGGTAGAACGTGCCGAGACCCAACAAGCCTATCAGTGAGCCGTCTACCACGCCACCGTGGCAGACCAGCACTACAGTCTTGCCTTCGTACTCGTGGGCGATGCGGTGCAAGGTCGTGGCTACTCGCAGCATGAATTGGCCCCAGTTCTCGCCGGTGGGGGTTATCGCCCGGAATGGCGCTCGCACCGGGTCCATTCTGCCGTGCTGCTCCACGTACTCGTCCCAGTACATGCCGCCGTTGTCGCCGGGGCGCATCTCCTGGAGGTCGTCGTCCGGCACCACGGGCAGTCCCAGGGCGGGAGCGATTATCTCTGCCGTCTGCCTGGCCCTGGGAAAGGTGCTGGCTAGAAGGACGTCCGCCCGTATCTCACCCGTGGCCGCCAGCCGGTCGCGCAGTCGCTCGGCCTGCCTCACGCCCTCCGGGGTCAGCTGGTCCTCCGTCATAATATCGCGTATATGATAGCTATGCGCCAGTACGCTTTCGCCATGTCGCATGAGGTAAAGATTAGTCAAACGCTCCGCCATACGGTTATCCCCTCTTGAGCCTCGACCTGATTCTGCTTGCTATTATCCGGGCTTCAGGCATACGCATCAGCCAGATTAGTGCGATATAGACAGCGCCGCCCACGGCAGCCGGGACGCCCAGGACTATTACCTCCTCCACGAAGGAAGGTCCGGGCGGCAGCGCAGGCATGACTACAGGAGGTGGCGCTTGCAAGGGCGGTCTGACGGCGATAACGGTTGAGGCCGTGGTGCTGGTGCTGTGCAACAGCCTATCAACGCCCCACCAGGTACCCCAGCTTACCACACCCATGAGCACCGATGCTCCTAACGCTTTGATGCTCACCTCGATAAGACCCTGGCCGCCCAGACCTCCCTCGGAGCGCAAGGCCCGCCACAGCAACAGACCCGTGACAATGGCGTGGAAGGTAAGCTGAGCGGAGTTCGCCAGCACCAGCCCCGTCATGCCCATCGTATCGACGGTGCTGAAGGCTACTACGAGGTAGACCCCTGCGGCCGCTATGCCTATGATAACGGGGGTGAGGGTGTTCTTGCGGGCGTAGAAGGCTATGATGAGCACCTGGTCTATGGCGCTGAACGGCAGGCCCGGTATGTAGAAAAGCAGCGCCAGCACCACGAGCGCCTGGTCCTCGGCGGTGAACCTGCCGTGCCTGAAGATGAGGCTCACGAGCGGCGTGGAGAGGGCCAGCAGCCCGGCGGCGGCGGGGAGCACCAGCAGCGTCACCATCCGCAGCCCCGCCGCAAGGGTGCGCCTGTAAGCCAGGCTGTCGCCGTTGCTGAAATGCTGCGATAAGGAGGGCAGGGAAGCCAGCGAGATACCCGCCGCCACTATGCCCAGTGCCAACTGCACCAGCGTGGTGGCATAGCGCATGGCGCTGATAGCTCCCTCACCCACCTGGGAGGCGAGGTTGCGGTCTATCACCAGGGCGGTGGCGCTTACCACCATGCTCACGCCGACGGGGGCGTACAGCTTGAATATCTTGCGCACGGCAGGGTGGCTCAGGTCGAAGGAGGGCCGGATTGGGAGGTCGCGTAGGCCGGGCACCTGGAGGGCCAGCATCGCCAGTGAGCCTACCACGAGGCCAATCGCCAGGCTCGACACGCCCATGCTGAACAGCGAAAAGGCGCAGAAGATGATGGCCGCGTTGAACAGCGCCGACGTAAACGCGGGC
The DNA here is from genome assembly GCA_036386675.1 of Chloroflexia bacterium. Classification (GTDB taxonomy): domain Bacteria; phylum Chloroflexota; class Chloroflexia; order QHBQ01; family JADMIH01; genus JADMIH01. The sequence continues at coordinate 114,951 of DASVVE010000012.1, forward strand.
CAGATGAAGCGGTTGAGGGAGTAGTGTACCGCCATGACCACGCCCGACAGCCCCATGAATATCACGCCTGGCAGCACTACCTGGGTCATGTTGAGGGCTAGCGACTGGGTCTCGGGGTTGGCCCCCTGCGACATAAAGCCCACCAGCGGCACGGCGAACACTTCCAGCACGGCCACGGCCAATATGAGGAATAGGGTCGAGATGGTAAGCACCGTGCCCACTATCTTGCCGAACTCTTCGCGCTTTTCCTCTTTGCCCGCGTACTCGCTGAACACCGGCACCAGGGCCGCGCTCACCGTGCCCGATATGAGCAGGTCGAACACAATGGTGGCGACGTGGTTGGCGACCGTGAAGGCATCCACCTCGGCCCCCGCGCCGAAGAGGAAGGCAATGGTGCTCTCCCGCCCCACCCCCAGCACTCGGCTCAAAATCGTCCCCGCCATGAGGATGAGGGCGGCCCCCGCTATGCGCCCGCTGGCCGAGGACCCGCGTTCCTGCTCACGCGCCGCCGATGCACCTTCGGTCATGAGCATAAGCTCTGCCGCGTCGGCTTCGGGGTCTTGTAGGGTTACGTCGGTGTTGGGATGCATGGACTTCAGACGATGGACAATGGACGATAGACGATGAAAAAGTCTCTTATCATCGTCTATCGTCCATTGTCCATCGTCCTCCTGATTAGCTCACTCGCGCTGTGTCCTTCTACGAAGGGGATGATGCGCACTTCGCCGCCGTAGCGTTCGACGGCTGCCGCTTCGGGGAGGGGTTTGCTGCCGGGTGCGTAGTCGCCGCCCTTGGCGTAGACGTCTGGGAGCAGGGCTTCAACGAGGTGGGTGGCGGTCGGCTCGTCGAAGATGGTAGTGTAGTCCACGCAACGGAGAGCGGCGACTATCTCGGCTCGCTCGTCCTGGGGCACCACCGGGCGGCCCGGCCCCTTGTAGCCCCGCACCGACAGGTCGGAGTTGATGCCGACGACCAGCACGTCGCCTAGCTCGCGCGCGGCCTGCAAGTAGCGGACGTGGCCGACGTGCAGCAGGTCGAAGGTGCCGTTGGTAAGCACCAGCCGTTTGCCTTCCGCCCGCCACTGTTGGCGGAGCGAGAGCAGTTCCGCCAGGGTAACTACCCTACGGGTAGCATCAGGCGTCATATCCACCGAGTCCTGGAAAAGCATAGCCGGTTACCGCTCGGCCAGGGCCATGCCGCGCTCTTCTTCGACCCGGTCGAGGTCTAACCTGCCGAGGCGGCGCTGCATCATACTGAGACCGATGAGGCCGATACCGACGCCGAACCAGAGGGTAGCAAAGCGGATTAGCAGCGTGGCGGCTACGGCGGTGTCCTGGGGCATGGGCACCTGTAAATAGGCGGGGAACAGGAATATCAGCATGCCCGCGATGCTGGCGTCCGCGGTGCCGAGGCCTCCTGGGAGGAGGGTGACCGAGCCGATGAGGGTGGAGGCCGCCAGGATGAAGGAGCAGATGATGACCAGCAGCCACGAGAAGGGCACTCCCAACCCCATCATCACCAGCACGAAGGCCAGCACCTCGCCCGACCACGAAATGACACCAATAACCAGGCCGAAGAGCAGGTTGGGCAGGCGAAAGAGTTCGTAGGAGCTATCGTAGAAGACGCGCAGGTGGTGCACCGTCTTGGATATGACGGGCAACTTCTCGCCCCACAGCAGCAGGCGGTCGGCCACGGCGCGGTTCGTGAAGACGATTAGGAAGACCACCGCCGCGATGCCGATGCCGATGAGGAGGATGCGTCCGTAGTCGAACAGCACCAGGCCAGCCGCCGCGAGCACCATCATCGCCAGCCCGTCGGTGACGCGCTCGGCCATGACCACCGGGGCCGACACCGCGATGGGTGTGCCGCGTATCTGTTTGAGCAGGTACGACTTGAGCAATTCGCCCACCTTGCCGGGGGTCATCGCCATTGCGAAGCCGCTGAGGAAGATGAGCAGGGAGTCTTTCTTGGCGACTCCGGTAGCGCCCACGAGCCGGATGTAGACGTCCCACTTGTAGAAGCGCAGGCCGTAATTGAACAGGGTGAAGCCGAGGATGGGCACCAGGAGCCACCAGTTGAAGTCGCGCAGCACGACCAGCATCTTGCTGAAGTCGGCGTAAATGGAGAGGGCGGCGACCACCACGAGGCCGAGCACGAGGCCCAGTATCAATTTACCCCGCAGGTTTCCCAGTGCGTTCAAATGAGCATCCTTTCGAGCGCCGTGTTGCGGCAACAACTGCCAGTTTAACAGAGCGCCTATAAAGATGGCAAGGATTGCACAGCGGCGAGTTCAAAACGCATCACGCCGAGACGCGAGGGCCAAGCCAGGTAAGTCAAGGAACTGGTTGTTCTAGGAGCACGATGCAGCATGCTCTGGGTAGGCCACCGCCCTGCTTCAACGCCAAGAACCAGGCACCCCCTGTCATCCTGAGCGCAGTGAAGGATCTCAAGAGGGTGAGTAGGGAGGCTGTTGAACGTGTTGGAGAATGGTGCCGAAGGTTCGATGTAGGGACAGGACCCGCATCTGAGATCCTTCGCTACGCTCAGGATGACAGAGGGGAATATGGTTCTGTAAGCCAGCATGCGGTGATGCGGGGAACGGAAAGTGGCACTGTGCTTAGTGCCCCTACAACTAAATGACCCTATAGTGTCGCTATGTGCTCTTGCGCCTTGCCAGCAAGGCACCTATCGCCAGCCCTAAGCCTAGGAGTGCCAGGCCTAGCTCGATGAGTAGGGTGATAGGCACCGAGAGACGTGGGCCTGGCACCAGGGGTGCCTGAACGCTGGCGCCGTCGTCGCTAGGCGGTGCCAGGCGGTCGTAGTGCGCGAGGGCCGTGCCCTCTGCCGGGGCCTGGGCGGCCTGGTCGCCTGCCGCGGCTTGGGCGGTAGGGGTATTTGCTTCCTGCATCTGGGGGCGCGCGTCCGTGCCGGTCATGCCGGTTGTGGCGGTAGCCATGTTCGCTTCCGCTACCGGGGTCGCCTGAGGCGGTACTGCGTTGGCCTGGTCGGCTTCGCCGGGAGTGGTGCCCGCAGCCTCCCCGCCCTCGTTAGATGTTGCGGAAGCAGCCGACGGGGCCACCATGGGCAGCATTTGGGCTGCCGCGGTTGTGGTCGTGGGCGCTGCTAGATTGCGCTGCTCGTACCTGAAGCTCGTGTCCCTCGCCGACTCGGAACTCGTTGTTACGATACCTACCGGCAAGCCCTGGTTGAGCACACCCAGGTCACTCACGAGCATAACCAGCAGCAGCGTGAAGGCCAATATGGACCCTGTCGCCAGCCTCGGCGCGAGTGCCCTGCCGAACAGCCGCGATAATAGCGATGGCGCTGCCCCGGCCCTCGGCCTTACCCCCACCATCTCCTCCGTGAGGGTGAAGACGCGGGGAGGCACCTGCACAGGCATGGCGCGGAGCATCTGTTGTGTGGCCTGCAACTCCCTTAGCTCGGCCCCGCATACTTCGCACGTGGCGATATGCGCGCGCACCCGCTCGTGCTCGCCCGCCTCCAGCGCATTGTCCAGGTAGCTCGAAACCAGGTCGATTACGTGCTCGCCTCTTATGCTGTTGTGCTTGCTATCCATACCCATCTATCATATCCGTTCTGTGTGAAGTCCGTAGTCTTCTTTACATATGTTAAACGGTGCCCCTGCCGATATTGTTCCGCCTGGTAACACCTAACACGTAAGGCATAGCCCTTAGAAACTACTCTCACCCTACATGTGACGAGTTACGTGTTACGTATTACTCCTCACGCAAAATCCCACTTTCATGCAGGTAGTCCCTCAGCCTGGTGCGGCCCCGGTTGATGCGCGACTTGATGGTGCCCAGGTTCGCGCCCGTCACGGTGGCGGCTTCCTCGTAGCTGAGGCCCTGCACGTCCACCAGCACCAGGGCTATCCGCTGGTCGTCGGGCAGGGAGTCGAGGCCGTCCTGTATGGCTGCGGCCACTTCCGCGCGCAACGCCGAGGACTCCGGGTCAATGGTAGGGTCGAGGTCGGCAATGGGCAGGGCTTCGGCTTCTTCTTCAGGGTCGTGGGCGTGGCCGTAGAGCGACTGGGTGGGCCTGCGCTTGCGGCTGCGGAGCATATCGAGGCAGGCGTTGGTGGCGATCCTGAAGAGCCAGGTGCGGAACTGCTCGCCCTTGAAGCGGCCGATAGCTTTGTACGCGGAGATGAAGGCTTCCTGTGTGGCGTCGGCCGCCGCTTCGGGGTCGGAGAGCATGCGCAGGCAGAGGTTGTAGACGCGCGTCTGGTAGCGCAGCACGAGCCAGTTGAAGGCGGAGAGGTCGCCCTCGCGGGCCGCGTTTAGCTGCCGCTCCTCCTCGCGACTGTCTGTTCCGCTGCTTACGCCCGGACTCGCTTCCCACATAGGCAGAGTATATCAGGAAAAGCAGTTGGGGAAAACAGAGGGAGGCAGCGGCTACCGGGGTGGGTGCTAAGTGGGGTGCGCGTACCAAGCCCCATCTTTGTCATTCTGAACGTAGCGAAGAATCTCGTCCCTCAGCACCCAAGTTTCCCTTTCTATGGGGTAGCCATAGCACACAAGAAAGGTGTTGCCCTATGCTGAAGGACGAGATTCTTCACTGCGTTCAGAATGACAAAAACCAATACGGTTCTTGTATACGACTTGGTGGGTATACTGCTACAACTACTACATGGCACAATTTCTGCCTCATAGTCACTTGGCTGGCGGCCTTTGCCGTCACGTTACGTGGTGCACCCTATTCAGTCGAGTACACAGGCAGGCACATGTCCGATCTCAAAGACGAAATCAAGGACAAACTCAAGATATCGCTGGACGAGTCGCGCATGCTGGTGCTCGGCATGCAGGTGCTGGTCGGCTTCGGTTTCAATTCGGTCTTTGCCGAGGGGTTCGAGAGGCTGCCCGAATTGTCACAGCACATCAAGCTGGTTGCGCTGGGGCTGTTCCTGGTGGCGCTTGCGTTCAGTATGTCTCCCGCGCCGTTCCACCAGATTGTGGGGCGCGGCAACAACAGCCCTGCCTCCCTGCGGCACGTCACCTGGGCGTTTGGGATTGCGCTGCTGCCGTTCGCTATTGGGCTGGGCCTGGACGTATTCGTCGCTGTGGAGCAGGTGGCCGGGTCTACCGCCGGGATAGGGGGCGGCATTGTAGCTTTCATTCTCGCCATCCTGTTCTGGTACGGGTTGGCCTGGGTGCAGAAGAGCGCGGAGTCGTACAGGCGTCACGAGGAGGTGATGAAGCGCGTGGAGAAGGATAAAGAGGCGCAGAAAGCCGAATTGAAGGACAAGATAGAGTTTGCAATAACCGAGGCTCGCGTGGTGCTTCCGGGCGCGCAGGCGTTGCTTGGTTTCCAGTTCCTGACGATGCTGACGGCGGCGTTCGACAGGCTGCCCCTTGAGCTGAAATACCTGCACCTGGCGAGCCTGGGCGCAATCGCGATAAGCACCATGCTGCTCATCGCCCCCGCCGCCTTCCACAGGCTGGCCGAACGTGGCGAGAACACCGAGCGCCTGCACACCTTCGCTAGCCGCATGGTGCTGGGGGCTATGGCTTTCCTGGCGCTGGGCGTCGTGGGCGACCTGTACGTGGTCGTGTGGAGGGTCACCGGCTCGTCTGCCATCGCCGTGGCCGCAAGCCTGATTACGCTGGCTTTGTTCTACGGCCTCTGGTTCGGCTACTCTCTCTACCGCCGCAACCAGGGTGAGTCCGCCGAGTCCGCCGCGAACGTAAAGAAGGGTTCCACGGCGTAGCTCCACCAGCGCGACCCCTCTACAACCACATGTCGTGATGCGTGCCGGGCATGGTCTAGCGGCGGGGCATGTTATAATGTCGCGGTACTTAGCCCTTGACGCGGCTTTGTCGGATGCTTTTTATTCCGCAAGGGAAAGGCGATTGATTTGGGGAACTTGAGCAAATTACGTCCGGTTTTGGTCTTGTTATCGGTTGCTTTGCTGCCTCTGTTGCAGGGGTGCCTGGGCAGTGGGCCTACTCCAAACAGTGCACCGAGCGAGAATGTCGTATTACTCAGGAGCGCGGTCGAGCGCATGAAGGCGCTGAGAAGCTATCATTTTTCGGCCATCATAGGCACTCCGGCCCAGCACGTCGAAATGTCGGGGGACGTAGATGTCACCAACGACAGAGCTATGCTGGTTATTACCGATACAACTCTCCGCACGTCGAACGTCATCGTCATAGGCCGGGATGCCTACTTCAGCGAGGATGGTGGTGCCTATACCCAGGCCGCTTCCAACAACCTCGACCTGGAGGGCGTTCTCGGCATATGGGAGCGATTCAAGCTTGAAGACATAGACAAGGCGAAGGATGCGCTCAGAGATGGCACGCCCGGCACGGAGACGATAGACGGCGTCAGCACCAAGCAGATCGTTGGTGACGCCGTGGAGTTGAACGCGCTGACCGGCACCGGCGGCGAGACGGGACAAGAGGGCACCGTCACGTTTTGGATCTCGACCGACACGCCCTATATCCACCGGATGAGGGTAGACGGCAAGAGTGGGAGCGAAGAGGTCGCGGGGACGTTCACGTGGAGCCGGTTCAACGAGGCGTTCGACATCAAGGCCCCGGCAGGGCAGTAGCGGGTAGCTCACACCGGGTGGTAGCAAACAGAATAACCAAGCCGGAAGGTGGTCAGGGATTTCCGACCACCTTCTACTATTATTGTTCTCCTGGGCCTGAATGTCGATACACAAGTCGCGCAAGAGGTTATTGCATATATTTCGATTATTTCATTTATTTCGAATATATGTTATTATTGAATTAAGGTAAGGAGATACGAATGGCTGACTTACTCAATCACGTTCCTGTTACGGCAAGTGAGCACGAACGCCAGGAACTGCATGAGATTGGCGAACTATTAGGAATAGCCACACAGCCCAATGCTACCAGGCTCGTTGGGCCGCGTGGCGAGGAACTAGTGCTTCCTGCGTCGTTATTTCAGTTGTTGCGCCAGGCCGTAACCGAGCTTGCTCACGGGCAAGTGGTTACCCTCGTGTCGTGCAATAAAGAGCTAACCACCCAACAGGCAGCGAACCTGCTCAATGTCTCGCGCCCTTACTTGATCAAGCTGCTCGTACAGGGTGAGATCCCATTTTTCCGAACGGGGACACACAGGCGGATATTGTTCGATGATTTGATGGCATACAAAGCACGCCGCGATGCGGGGCGGCGGAAGGACTTGGCAGGTCTCACGCAAATGAGCCAGGAACTGGGCCTATATGACGAATGACAGGGCCAATTGATTGTCTCAGGTTGGCTTAATAGGAGCTAATTGCAGGAATTCAGGCCGCTGGAGGTATGAGGGTAAATGTCCTTGTTTGGCGCGGTACTTGACGCATGTATTCTCTTTTCCGCGCCCATCCGTGAGACGCTCTTGTGAGCCACAGCCGAGGGTCTATACGGAGCCTACTGGACCGAGGATATCCTCGAGGAAGTCAAAAAGAATCTCGTGCTCAGTGGCCGTACTTCCGAAGAACAAGCCGGACACCTCATTGACACCTTGAAAGCCGTTTTTCCTGAGGCTATGGTCAGCAACCATCGTGACTTCATTGACGCTATGACTAATGATCCCAAAGACCGGCATGTACTGGCGGCTGCCATAGTATCGGGATCGCAGGTTATCGTGACGGACAACCTCCGCGACTTTCCCGAGGAAGCACTGGACAAATATGATATTGAGGCCCAGTCGGCTGACGAATTCTTAAGTAACTTGTTCGATCAGGCACCGGATAATGTCGCCCGCATTGTCATGGAACAAGCGTCGGACTTGAGAAAACCTGCCATGACTGTTGACGAACTACTAGCCATTCTAGAGCGTCAGACGCCAACCTTTGCAGATCACGTACGAAAGCACATGCAGGTGAAGTAGGGCGACTCTAGAAGTCCAAAATAGCAAGAAGGAGGTTGGTTCGCGAACCAACCTCCTTCTCTTTACTCGGCACTCAGAACTCGGCACTCTACTAGGCTCCTCGCGCCACGTAGACCTTCTCTTCCGGGGCGGTGCCGTCCCACTCGGCTATGTGGGCGCAGCGTATGCACTTGACCTTCTGGGCGCCGTCCTGGCGCTGGGTGCGGCCCATGACGGTCATCAGGCCGCCGCAGTTAGGGCAGGGCAGGGGCACCGGCTTCTCCCAGGTCGAGAAGTCGCACTCGGGGTAGCGGCTGCACGAGTAGAAGACGCGCCCTTTCTTGCTCTTCTTCTCGATGATCTGGCCCTGGCCGCACTGGGGGCACTCCACACCCGTCCCCACCACGATGGGGCGAGTGTAGCGGCACTTGGGGAAACCCGAACAGGCGATGAACGGCCCGAACCGGCTCTCGCGGATTACAAGGTCGTGTCCCGACTCGGGGCAAAGCTCGCCCGTCTTTTCCGCCTCCGGCCTCGACACCTCTATCCGGCCCACCGTCTTCTCGGCGTTAGCCAGGTTTTCTTCCAGCGGCCCGTACATCTCGGAGATGACCGGCACCCACGTGCGCGTGCCCGCCGCGATGTCGTCAAGCTCCTCTTCCATCGAGGAGGTGAAGGCCACGTCCACGATGTTGGGGAAGTACTCCACCAGCAGGTCGTTCACCGCGATGCCAAGCTCAGTGGGGAGGAACTTCTTGTCCTCCTTCACTATGTACCCGCGGTCCTGGATTGTGGAGAGGATGGGCGCGTAGGTGGAGGGGCGGCCTATGCCCTGCTCCTCCAACGACTTGACCAGCGTGGCCTCGGTGAAGCGGGGCGGCGGCTGGGTGAAGTGCTGCTCCGGCCACAGCTTGAGCAGGTCCAGCAGCTCGCCCTCGGTGAGCGGGGGCAGGGCACCCTTGTCCAGGTCGTCCTCGGCGTCCCCGGCGTCGTGCCCCTCGCGGTACACCGCCGTGAAGCCCTCGAACTTGACCACCGAGCCATTAGCACGGAAGGTGTAGGGCCTGTTGCTTGCCCCTGGTCTGCCCGCTCCTACGTCCACGGTCGTCTGGTCGAGTATAGCGTTCGCCATCTGGGAGGCGATGAAGCGCTGCCAGATGAGCCGGTATAGCTTGTACTGGTCCGCCGAGAGGAACTTCTTTATCGACTCCTGGTCGCGGCCCGCCGCAGTGGGGCGGATGGCCTCGTGGGCCTCCTGGGCGCGTGGGTTCTTGCGGGCGTACACCGGGGGCGAGCCGGGCACGAAATCCGCGCCGTATCGCTCCCGTATGACCGCTCGCGCCTCTTGCTGGGCCACGCTAGCCACGTTGGTCGAGTCGGTACGCATGTAGGTAATGAGGCCGGTGGAGCCTTCGGGGCCGATATCAACACCCTCGTAAAGCTGCTGGGCGATGAGCATCGTCTTGCGGGCCGCGAAGTTGAGCTTGCGCGAGGCTTCCTGCTGTAGCGTGGAGGTGGTGAACGGTGGCGACGGGCGGCGCTGTGCCTCCCGCTTCTTCACGCTCTCCACCACGTACTCAGCGCCGTTCAGCCCGCGCACTATCTCGCCCGCGTCCTGCTCGGTTCTCATGTCGGCCTTCTTGCCGTTCACCTGCGCTAGTGCGGCGTGGAACTGGTCCTTTTTCTTGCCACCGGGGCGCTTGCTGAGGTCAACCTCGATGCTCCAATACTCGACCGGCACGAACGCCTCTATCTCGCGCTCCCGGTCCACGATGAGGCGCACCGCCACGCTCTGTACGCGCCCTGCCGACAGGCCCCTGCGCACCTTCTTCCAGAGGAGGGGCGACAGCCTGTAGCCCACCAAACGGTCGAGCACGCGGCGGGCCTGCTGGGCGTCCACCAGGTGCATGTCTATGCTGCGGGGGTTGGCTACGGCCTCCTGTATGGCGTGGGGGGTGATCTCGTGGAACTCCACACGGAACACGGGCTGGTTGTTGTTGCCCGCGCCCGTCACCTCGCGTACGTGCCAGGCTATGGCCTCGCCCTCGCGGTCGGGGTCGGTAGCCAGGTAGACGGCCTTGGCTGCCTGCACCCGCTGGCGCAGATCCTTCACCGTCTTCGACTTGTCGCGGGGCACGACATACTGCGGGTTGAAGTTGTGCTCCACGTCCACGCCCAAAGTAGACTTGGGCAGGTCGCGCACGTGGCCCATGCTGGCCTCAACCGTGAAGTTGCGCCCCAGGTATTTCTTGATCGTCCTGGCCTTCGCGGGAGACTCCACGATCACCAGGTTGGTGTTACCCCTGACTATGGGGCCATCGCTGCCGCCCGCGCTCTTGCTCCTGCTACTGGAGGGCGAGGAGGCGCGGGAGGTGGTTGAACGGCTCGTGGCCGCTTTGGGGGTCTTGGTAGATTTGCGGGGTGAAGCGGTGGTGCCGCTCTTTTTGGTCGTTGTTGCCATTATTTGGTAGTAACCTTTGTGCCTTCTTCTAAACTCAATATCCGGCTGAAAAACTCATTCGCAAGCAAAATAACGCTCTTTCGAGCGTGCATTCGAACGGCTGCCTCTTATCTTACGCTCACTATTGGGTGGTGTCAAGGCGGGACGATGGACGATGGACGAAGGGAGTGATGAGGACTGAGGACTGAGGACTGAGGACTGAGGACTGAGGACTGAGGACTGAGGACTGAGGACTGAGGACTGAGGACTGAGGACTGAGTAGTGGGTACAAGGCAGCACCCGTCCCAACAATCCTAAACCTTGGCGTGGTCCTTGGCGTCTTAGCGTCTTGGCGTTTCCGTCTCTTATCATCGTCCATCGTCCTCTACCCCCTGTAGGGCAGCACCCATAGGACCATCACGGCCACGAAGGCGAGGTTGCCTGCGATGACTAACAGGTGGAAGACTTCGTGGAAGCCGAAGGTGCGGGGGAATGGGTCGGGCCTGCGGCGGGCGTAGATGACGGCACCTACCGTGTACAGCCCGCCGCCCAGGACGAGCAGCCCGATGGCTTCGAGGGGCAGCACCTGTAGGAAGGCGGGGAGGGCCAGCACTGATATCCAGCCCATCCCCACGTACAGTGCTGACCTGATGGCGCGGGGCAGGCGTCTGACGAAGATAGACAGGCCCACACCGACGAGCGCAAGTGACCATACTGCGATGAGCAGCGCGGTGCCCACCCAGCCGGTGAGCATGACGGCGGCCAGGGGGGTGTATGTGCCCGCGATGAGCAGGAAGATGTTAGAGTGGTCGATGGAGCGCAGCATACGCCACCGCCTCTCGCTCCAGCGTCCGATGTGGTAGATGGCGCTGATCGTGTACATCTCCACCATGCTCAGGCCGAATACGAGCATGGCTACCATCTTGGGCCAATCGTCCCGGCTGGCCCAGCAGAGTAGCACCGTCAGCAGCACCGAACCGGCTGATGCCGCCGCGTGCGACCACCCGCGCATGCGTGGCTTTGCATCCGGCATTATATCCGTAGTAAGGCTAGCTCTTACTCGCCTCATGACTGTATCTCACCTTTACCTGGGACACTGAACCCTTCTTTATTATAGCAAGGAGCTAGGTTGAGCAAGCAAAACCTCTATGCGAATACACAGCATAGAGGTTTTGCTTTTGTACTTAGGTGATCGTTAAGGTCGCGCGGGAGTCACACAGGCCGGATAGAAGGTGTTGGATATTATCTTCGCCGTCTGACCCCGTGTCACGTTGTTACCGGGCCGGAAGTAAGCACCGGGGCAAGGCTCGCCCGGAGCCCCGCACGCGTAGCCTGAGAGTATGTCGTGCAGGCGCGCCCGCTCGATGTAGACGTAGAAGGGGCTGTCGGGAGGCACGTCGTTGAACGACTGGCCGCTTGGGGTTTCGCTGTACCCGGCTACCTCCGTTGAAATCTTGGCTAGCTGGCCCCTGGTCAGGTTGTTGCCTGGGCGGAAGTAGGCACCGGGGCAAGGCTCGCCCGGCCCTCCGCAGGCATAACCGCTAATCGCCCCGTGCTCGAAGACGCGCTCGATGAAGAGCCAGAAGGGGCTATCCGGCGGCACGTCACGGAAGGTCTGCCGGCTGGAGGGAATAGCGTCGTTGAAGCCGGCGGCGTTGGCGATGATCTTGGCGGCCTGGCCCCTGGTTACGTTAGCGTTGGGGCGGAAGTAGTTGCCTGGGCACGGCTCACCCGTAGCGCCGCACGCATAGCCTGAGAGTATGTCGCGGCAGGCCAGGCAACGCACGTTCTCGTAGAAGGGCGAACCGGGCGGCGCGTCGTTGAACTGGGTGGTGCAGGGGCACTGGTTCAGTTGCGTCACCAATGTCTGCATGCCCCATATGGGACTGCTCGTGTCCGAGGCCTGGGTGCTGCCTACTCCCCATACGTTGTACGATGACACCGCCGCCAGGTCCAGGATTCTGTCCATGCTGCCTGGGCTTGGGCTGGATACAATGCTCCAGGCGCTACCGTCGAAGTGCAGGAGCAGCGTTTTTTCCGCCCCAGGTCCAACTTCGTAGCTGCCCGCCGCCCACACATCATCCGGCGCTACGGCTACCACGCTTCTCAGCGTGTTATCGCCCGCGCCCTGGTTGGGTGTGGTCCACTGGCTCCATGCCGTGCCGTCGTAGTGCAGGACGAGGGTTCGCCGCGCGCTTCCGGGGTTGGTGTAGCCTACCGCCCACACGTCGTTATGAGCGCGGGCGTATACGTCAACCAACTCCGAGCTGCCTGCGGGGAGCGACAGGGTAACCGCTTCCCAACTGGAACCATTCCAGCCGAGCATGATAGCCTCCGGCGTGACCCCGAAGCCGTCGGTGCGTCCAACAGCCCAGGCCCGGGTACCCATCGTTCCGGGCACCACCGCAACGCTTTCCAGGATGTTGTCCACGCTCGACCCGGCAGGGTTCGGACTCCCCACCACGACCCACGACGAGCCATCCCAGTGTAGGGTAAGTGTCCTCTCAGCAGTACCATTATTGTAACTACCCACCGCCCAGACATCGTTTGCGGAGGCTGCGGATACGCCTAACAGTTCGTTGTCGTCCGGCCCAACGTTGGGGCTGGTCACGGGCGACCAGTTGGTGCCGTTATATCGCTCGATGAGAGTACGTTGCGGGCTGGGGCCGGAGAAACCCACCGCCCAGGCGTCATTCTGCGAAATCGCCACTACGTCCTGCAAGACGCTCAGGGCACCTACGTTTCCACTACTTACGATGGTCCAGGCCGTGCCGTCCCAGTGCTGCACGAGGGTGCTCGCTACGGAGAGGTTGTTGGCTGACCCACCCACCGCCCACACGTCGGTAGCCGTGCGCGCCGATACGCCAATGAGCACGTTGACATCCGTCGGGCCGTTGGGGCTGGGTGTCTGTACGAAGCTGCTGCCATCGTAGCGTTCTATCAACGTGTGCGAGGGGTCACCCAGCTGGGGTACGTAAACGTATGCCGCCCAGATGTTGCTCGCGTCTATAGCCGTTAATCCCAATAGTCCTGATGCATGTCCGGGGCTGGCGCTGGGCACTATGGTCCATGAGGTGCCATCCCAGTGTTCCACCAGCGTTCTTGCCGAACTTCCGCTGGCGTAATAGTAGCCGACCGTCCACACATTGTTGGGCGCGAGGGCTGCTATCTGAAAGAGTTGCGCCCCGGTCCCGGCACTGGGTGTGGTGGGTGTAGCGAAGCTGCTGCCGGTCCAGCGCAACGTGAAGGGCACCGATGTAGCAAATCCGCCGTAGTAGCCGGAAAACCATACATCGTTGGGTCCTGAAGCCGACACTCCCATGAGGAAATTGTCGGTAGTTGCCCCCGGATTGGTGCTGGCTACGTGGCTCCACGACGCGCCCGTCCAGTGCGCCACAAGCGTGCGATAGTCGGCACCATCGTAGTAGTAGCCGGCGGCCCACACGTCATTGCCGCTACTTCCCGGCACTATGCTGACGGCCGTGAGCAGGTGGTCCATAGTCGCCCCGCCGGGATTGGGAGGATAGCTAAGGTTCCAGGCCGCGCCGGTCCAACGCATAGCCAGGGCCTGGCGGTCGCCGGAAGTCGGCTCGTAGAAGCCCACGGCCCATACGCTGTTGCCTTCGCCCCTGGAAACTGAGTACAGTTCGTCGTGGAAACCGGGAGCGGTGGGGGTGCTTACGCGGTACCAACTGGTGCCGTTCCAACGCAGGACGAGAGAGCGCCACCGGCTGACGGTAGTGTCAAGGTAGGAGCCGACCGCCCACACGTCGTTAGCCGAGACCGCCACAACGCCGCGCAGGAGGTTCTCGTCCGCGCCCTCGTTATAGCTGGGCACCCTCACCCATTCAGTGCCGTCCCAGTGCTCTATCAAGGTCCTTCTGCCGGTGGTAGGCGCGTCCTGGAAATAGCCGACTGCCCACACGTCGTTAGCCGAGGTGCCGGAGATGCCGAGTATCTCGCTGTCTTTGGTCACCCGGTTCGCGCTGGTGACCAGCGACCAGTTGGGGCTGCACGGTGGGGCCTCCGGTCTTGCAGCTTCAGCCCCGCCAGCCCGCGAGCCGCCCGGAAGGCCCTGCCCTCCGCCGAACGACGGGGGTATCCCTAGCTCACCCGGCTGGCCCTGATCGCTTTCTTGCTCTCCCTTGCCGGGCACCTGGGTGCCCTGGTCCTGCGGCCTCGGCTGAAGCAACATATCCGCCGCGTAGCTTCCACGGGCCGACATACCCACAGCCAGCAGCAAAGCAAGCCCTAGCAGGGCAAGTACCAGGATTCTGTGGCCGGTGAGACGTTCCTGGACGGTTCGTATTAGCATTACAGCATCTCCAATATATGCCAGGTGCCCGCCCGCTTATGCCAAACCCACCAGGCAGGCCCTTATGCCTGCTTTTTGGAGGTCAAGTAGGTTTTAGACTTGCCGGGTACGTGCTAACCGTGCGGCAGGGCAGATAGATAAGGAGCGTAAGGAAAGTAGCTCTGGTTGCGGTAGTCACGCAGTAAGAGTCGCGTTGCGCCCAGGAAGGTGTTCTGATTGTAGCAGAGGGCTTTGGCCCCGTCAATCGGTACTTTCATCCTAACGTGGCGGGTTCTCGCTTCCAGCTTCCACGGCCCTAATCATCATATGGGAATGCTGGGCTATTCTGGCTCACCTCGGTATTTAGCCCAGGCAGAGAGGCCCGGCGATTGCCGGGCCTCTCCTGTTTCCTGATGTCCCTTGTGTTAACTCTGTTAGACCTCGAATACCGCGCTGTACTGGCCGTCCTTGGTGCGGAACTCTACGTCGTTCTCGTTCTGGCTGGGGATACGGGGCACCGATACGTTGAGAGTAACGTTGCCTGCACCGTCCGTCACGCCGGAACCGAGTACCTTGTCGCCCTGGCCGTCGATGTGTACCACCACTTCGACCGGGGTGTTGGGCGGCAGGTTCCGGGCCGAGAACGCGTGGCTGTTGCCAGGGGCCGTCGCGCCGCCGATGGTCACCGCCGGGAAGTAGCGGACCGAGAGCACCGCGCCGTTAGGAGCCGTTGCCCGCAGACCCAGGTCGGTCCTGCCCGCCCACGGAGCCGCAGCCGGGAAGTTGATCTGGAACGAGCCGTCGTTCTTCACCGCGCCGCTGCCCACCCCGACGTTGATCGCACCATCCTTCGAGAAGAGCGTCAGGTTCACTGTTTGGCCCGCGGGCCAGCCATAACCGCGTATCTTGAGGATGTTGTGGCCGCTGCCCTGATAGTAGCCCACTCGCATATCGTGACCCTGGGGCACTATCGGCCCGCCACCGCTTCCGGCGACGTTCAGCTTGGTCGTGGCGACCCTGTCGGGCGCGGCTGCGAAGAGAGTTAACTGCCCGCCATTGGCCCACCTGGCACCCAGGGTGAAGCTGGCGTTGATGTTGCCGTTGCCGTCCGCGAGCGGCGAAGCCACCCACTCTATCACGTCCGTATAGCCCAGTCCGACCGAGACCCTGGTGCCCGGCTGCCAGCCACCGCCTGTGACTACCGCCGTCTGGCCTACCACGAGCACGCTGGGGTTGACGCTCACCGACGTGGCGACGGGCGCTTCGTACACGTTGAGCCTGCCCGATACCGCCTTGTAGTTGCCGCCGACGGTGGCGATCACCTGGATCAGCGCGTTCGCAGGGCGGCGGCCGATGTTCACCGTCACGTCGAAGTTGCCCTGGTCGTTAGTGTTCAGGTTCTGGAGCCACAGCATATCGGCGTCGTTCACCAGGATACCCACGCGACCGTCAGTTTTGCCGGGGAAGCCGGTGCCCTGCACCCTCAGGTTGCCGCCGTTCACGACCGAGCGGTCCGGGGTGACCCTGATCGAGGGCTCGAACACCAGCCTGTAGGTCTGCGACACCCTCTGCGCGCCCGACACAGCCGTGATCCTTACTTCGCCAAGCCTGGAAGCGTCGGCCGGTACCCTCACCTGGGTCGAAAACTCGCCCTTGTTGTTGGTGGCGACCACGCCTAGCTGGCGCTGGTAGCCCGCGCCGCCGTTCTCAACGATCAGCGTCACGTTGACGTTAGCCGGGAAGCCGGAAGCCGAAACCGTGATTACCGTGTTCAGGTCGCCCTGCGTAGGGTTGATACCCAGCTTCAGCGCCGAGGGTGCGGTGGTAGGGGTAGGCTGCGCGGGAGGCGGCGCCGGGGTCTGAGCGGGCGGAGGCGTCTGGCCTGTGTAGCGCCAATCGAAGTAAGCGCGGCCCACGTTGCCCATCTCCACCTTCCAACCTTCGGGGTTGTAGGGCGAATAGGTCAGGATGCGGCGCTGGAAAGCCTGCATCAGCACCCAGCGGTCCTGCCCGCCAACGTTGATCTGGATCCAGTACGGCTCGGTGATGGGGTAGCCCATCGCGAAAAGCCAGTCCACCACGGTGTCGTCAGCGTAGCGGCCATCCTTGAAAACGGGGCCGCGCTGGTTCATGTACTGCCAGAAGACGTCGGGGATGTTGTGGCCCAGGGTCGGCTCGTATATGGCGTACTTGGAGAAACCCGAAAGGTTCTGTAGGACACCTACGTTGCCGTTGCGGCCGAGACCTTCCTGGATAGCCTGCCCGGTGCGGTTGGGGGCGCGGTTATCGCCCTTGAGCGAGGCCACCTTAGCTAGAGTCGCGTAGGTGGGCGCGTTGCCGCTGGTCTTGACGTCGCCCGCTACGGGTGCGTTGTTGGGGTAGAAGGGCGCGAACGAGTTGTTGCCCGTTTGTATCCTGCCCGACATCATATCGACCACCAGCAGGCCATTGGTGACGTACCACTGGGAGTTGCGGTCGCCGGCCGGAGCGTTGATCTCCATGCGGCTCTTGTCGAAGTAGGTAACGAGGTGCTGCCCGCCGGGGCCTTCCATATACTGCTCGTAGGCGGAGTACAGGCCCTCAGGCCCCCACATCCACGAGCGAGCGGTCTTGCGCTCCTCGACCGGCTTGTCGGTGCGGCTCCAGACACGCTCGAAAGCGGGGTCGGAGAAGGTGCCGGCCTTGAGAGCCGCCGCGCCTGCCGGGGTCGCGTATGGTGCCGCGAAGGCCGCCAGCATCGACAGACCGAGGGTGAGATTTAGGATTTTGGATCTAGGATTTTGGATTTTATTCGTTGACACTGCCATTGTACTGCTCCGTTTCTTTTTATATGAGTTTCGTTGTTTATGCATCTATTTAGTGTTGGTTGTAGGAGATTGACGTCCAGATGCGCTAATTGGCTCTAATCTGTAGACCAAGCTCCCTGATGCTATTATGCATCCGGGGCTTGTGCAATTTATCAGCTACATGGGCTAAAGCCCACTACACCTTAGGTGGTACTCGATTATACGGCAATAGGTAGGGGCTGAATAGTCCCCAGTTTCCATCTCGTCCATACCTGCTTCAATTTACGCCGCTCTCATGCTGATGTTTGCACCTACTCTCTCTAAGCCTCATTACCTGCTACCGAGCGTGCGGTGCTCAATGTTGCGCGTTTTGCTCCTTTCTTAGTGCAAATAGCTCTTGATTTTAGAACATAAGTTCCATATACTGTGGGTGGTGGGCTGCCCCGGACGACATGTGGTAGCCCACAGCGTTACAACCTGAGAAGTAGAACCGCCCATATGGACCTGCCTACCGACCACGGCCCCTATAATAAACACGACGCGGATGTGCAAAAGGTTCCATTTGCGAGCCTCACGCCACGCGAATTGGAGGTGCTCAAGTTGCTGGCGGCGGGCAAGACGAACAAGGAGATTGCCTGGCTACTGCGTATCACGGTGCACACCGCCAAGAAGCACGTAAGCCAGGTGCTAGCCAAGCTCGACGTAAGCAGCCGCATGGAAGCCGCCCTCCTCTACATCCGCTCCGGGACCACGAAAGGCAAAGAATAAGGGGCCTACATCATGTAGGCCCCCATTCGTTACCGTCCGACTACTCGTAATTCGTAATTAGTAATTCCCTTAGGACTGCACGCCCCTGTAACCGTCGCCTGCTAGCGCGCCCGGAGAGATGCCACCTTCGATGCCTAGCTTGCCGTGCTGTTCGAGGCTCACCTCGTTCTCATCGAGCGCACCGATGCCCGCGACGTGCTCGGCCTTCCAGTCAACGCCGTAGCTGCGAGCGATCTGGGCGATTATTCCCTCATCGCCGTTCCTGCACGCATCTATCAGCTTCTCGCGCTCTTCGTCGTCAATATCGTAGATGCCGAGAGTGCCGGACGGGTCGCCGCAAATGCGCCCCATGAAGCCTGGGTCGTCATGCAGGCGCTGTAGCGCCAGCAGCATTCCTCTTTCACTCATTGTCTTACCCTCCTATGCGGCCAGTGCCTTGCCAATCAATCACCAGCGTCTACTGCCGCCAAGCCGGAATACTGCAATACTGGTGCCACAGTTCGGACGATGGACGATGGACGATAGGAGACGGAAACGCCAAGACGCGGAGACGCCAAGGACCACGCCAAGTATGTAGGGTGTTCTAATGGAAAGGACCAGGGTACATGATGTCGTACTCTGTTCCTCTAGCTTGTACTCTCCAAACTTCAATACTCTTGGCGTGGTCCTTGGCGTCTCCGCGTCTTGGCGTTTCCGTCTGGTTCTTAGTCGGTGTCCCTCGGCATGTCTGGGGGGTGTTTGGTTTCGAGCCAGCTTGTGGGGTAGTTGGGGTCGTCGTACTCGGCGGCCCAGCGGGTGAGCTTGAGGGGGCGGAAGGTATCGACCATGACGGCTAGCTCCTCGGTGGCCTCTTTGCCGATGGAGGCTTCGGCGGCACCGGGGTGCGGGCCGTGGGGGATGCCGTGCGGGTGGAGGGTGAACGAGGCGATGTCGATCCCTTTGCGGCTCATAAAGTTGCCGTTGACGTAGTAGAGCACTTCCTCGCTGTCGATGTTGGAGTGGTTGTAGGGCGCCGGGATGGCGAGCGGGTGGTAGTCGTACTTGCGGGGCACGAAGGAGCAGACCACGAAGTTGTGCGCCTGGAAGGTCTGGTGCACGGGGGGTGGCTGGTGGACGCGCCCGGTGATAGGCTCGAAGTCCTCTATATTGAATATGTAAGGATAGAGGTAGCCGTCCCAGCCGATCACGTCAAGCGGGTGGTGGTCGTAGTAGTAGGCGGTAAGTATGTCGTTGGCGCGCACCAGCACCTTGTACGGCCCCTTCCCCGCCTCGTCGCCCGTGACTGTGACAAGCTCTTCCGGCACGCGCAGGTCGCGCTCGGAATAGGGAGAGTGCTCCAGTAGCTGGCCGTACTCGTTGCGGTAGCGCTTAGGTGGCGCGATGTACTTGCCCTCCACCGTGAGCCAGCGTTGCTTGCTATCTTCATCGGCCACGATGCGGTAGATGGTGCCGTGGGGGACCAGGACGTAATCGCCTTCACGGTAGGGTAGGGTGCCGAACATCGTCTCGAAGCGGCCCGTGCCCTCGTGGATGAAGTAAAGCTCGTCGGCCTGGCCGTTCTTATAATAGTAGTCCATCGGCTCGGCGGGGAGCACGATGCCCAGGCGGCAGTCGCTGTTGAACATGAGCACCCGGCGGCCGGATATGGGGTCGCCCTGCGGCTCGGCGCTCTTGGTGCGGGTGTGGACGTGGCGCTGCACCGGCAGCTTCCACTCCTCCAGCGGCTCGGTCTCGCACGGCTCTATGTTGACGACCCTCACTGGCGGGTGGTGGTGGTACAGCAGCGACGAGCACCCCGAAAATCCCTCCGTGCCGAAAAGCTCCTCGGTGTAGAGCACGCCATCGGGGCGGCGGTGCTGGGTGTGGCGCTTGTGGGGGATGTTACCTAGTTTGTGGTA
>DASVVE010000013.1:0-66619 GCA_036386675.1 Chloroflexia bacterium
GTACAAGATGAATATTGATGCCCCAATCATCAATTCTGACGAGTAATCAGAGCCTGCCGCTTGGCCGAGAGGGAACGAAATGTAAGCGCCCGCCACGGAAAAGTTCAAGGTGATGTTTGGCCCTGTCCCCCTGCTTCCGAAAGTCCCTACTGCCAGCAAGCCCAGCACTACACCTATGACAGTAACGCCGGTCCAGCCGAGATATGGTATCTTACCGGTCACCCGCTGCCAATAGAGTCCCTGAGATAACCCTGTAACAAGGCCCGCGACACTCATGGACGCAAGGGAGATAGACCACGCCAGGAGTTCATTGTTAGATTGAAGATATTGGGTGAGGAGCAGCATGATAGACCAAACGGCCCCGCCCGAAGCAAACCCGGCAGTTGTGCCTGCTATCCAGGGTGAGATATGGCTGTCGCGCATTGCCGAGACCACCAGTATTTACGATTAGGTCGTACGGGTCAAGTCATACCCGAAGGACTTCGTATCTGACCCCTTTAAGCAAGCAAGGCTCATCACCGGATTGTGACAAGCCTCAACTGTACACTTTACCCCTGGACTACTTCCTGAACAGGCGCAATAATCCGCGCAGGAACAGCAAGCCCATGGCGGCCGCGCTGCCGAAAAGGGCGAAGCCCCTCCACGTGGGCGGCGGCTCTACCACCTCGCCGCTGGGCGGGGAGTAGGTGCGCATGCGCCACCAGAGGCGGATGATCTCGCGGAAGGCCCGCAATACCACCTTGAGGTTCGCGCCCGATTGCTCGCCTGCCTGACGGGCGTAGTGGTACACACCGACCTGAGTGAGCGTGCAGCCCTGTACCTTGGCCTTTGCCAGTATCTCGGTGTTGATGAGCGCGCCCGGTGACTCCAGGTTGATGCCCCTGAGCACATCGGCGTGCATGACCTTGAAGGCGCAGTCGATGTCCCGCACCCTGATATCAAACATCAGGCGCACGGCCATGCCGAAAATAGCGGCGTTGAGCAGGCGGTGGGCCGGGTCGTTGCGCTTGATGCGGTAGCCCGCCACGATGTCGTAATCGGGGACGTGGGGGGTCAGGCGGTGGATGTCGTTGATGTCGAACTGCCGGTCCGAGTCCATGAACATGATGTAGTCGCCGGTGGCGGCGTTGAAGCCGCTGGTCAGGGCGGCACCGTAGCCGCGATTGACGGGGTGGTTCACGACGCGCACGTGCGGGTTCTCGCGGGTAAGTGTCTCCGCGATTTCGAGGGTGCGGTCCTTCGAGCCGTCGTTGACAACAATCACTTCGTAGTCAGAGAAAGCGGTGGGGAGCACTTCAGCGGCCTCTTCAACGACCGTCCTTATGTTCGGCTCCTCGTTGTGGGCGGGCAGCACCAGCGAAATCTTGCCCGGCACTATGTTCTCACTGGCGGGAGCGCGCTCTTCCGTCTCTGGGCGCTCAAGGGTCTGGACCAACGGTTCCTCCAAGTTATCGCATCGTCGCGTATTGGCCTACTGGCATTACTGGCATTACTGGCATTACTGGCATTACTGGCATAGCGTGACAATTAGGGCGTGGTGTATGCCACCTCCGCACGACCTACAATATTAACGCACAAAGTATGCCCACATTACCAGCATGGTCAGTTTATAGCACATCCCCCGACCCGTCAAGCCATGCGGGAGCCGCCTCATTCCTCGATAGCACCCTTCACCCAGTTGATGTCCGTCACCTTGCCGCCCAGCATGGTGACCGCCACCAGGTCGATACGCCAGGGCACCACTTCGGGGTCGAGGTTGTGGGCCGCCATGTAAGCGTAAGCCGCCGAGATCATGCTGTTGGCTTTGCGCTGTGAAATCGACCCTTCCGCCAGCCCTTTATGCCCGTGCCGCGTGCGCACCTCAACAAAGGCCAGCGTGGGCGACCGTTCCATCGAGAGCGCGTCGGTACCCATCGGCCTGGAGGGACAGCTAGCGATTATGTCAATTTCGCCGGGGTTGGCGTACCAGCGGCGGGCGAGGATGGTGCAGCCCCGGCGTCGCAGGTAGAGGGCCGCTATGTCCTCTCCTCTGCCGCCGACGGTCCTGCGCTGGTCGTTGTCGCTGTCGTCAGGCATCTTGGTGCGGATGCGTGGCTAGTAGCCTATTTGCGGGCAGAGGGTCGTCAGCAACGCGAAACACCAGCTACCCCTCCGTAAGCTCTGATTCTTCGCCATATTCTCCAGCAATTTTAGTTTCTTTGGCAGAGTCCTCGCCTTCCTTGTTCTGTTCCTTCTCGGCAGGCGTTTCATGCTTGTACTCTAGTGCCGTATCCTTCTTTTCCTCTGTCTGCCCCTTTAGCTTTTCAATGTTCTTGGGGTTCTTGTCGCCCATGTTGGCTACTCCTTTGCTAATGCTTGCGCTCTAAATCGATTCATTTTCTCAGACCTGTAAATAACCGCCTACCTATGGTTGCCGGTCGTTGGTAAGAGTTGCTGACTCCACAAGCGCGTAAGCGACAGCCTGCTCTATGCTCATAAGTCGCCCTTCCACCAACGCAGCCTCAAAGCCCGCTTTGTCCATCTGTGCGTCAGAGGATGGTCATTCGCCCGGCTCCGCATCATCCTCAGAAACAATCTCTCCGGGCGGGGGCCACGGCAGGCCGAGCATTATCGCCTTGATGGGCGCATACGAGCGGCGGTGTAATGGAGACACACCCAGCGTGGAGAGGGCGCTCACGTGCATGCGGGTGCCGTAACCCTTGTGCTGGGCAAAGCTGTAGCCAGGGTAGTCGAGGTCGTGCCCGCACATGATGTGGTCGCGGGCCACCTTGGCGACAATGGAGGCGGCGGCTATAGACATGCAGGTGGCGTCGCCCTTGATGATGGGGCGCTGCGGTATGGGCATCGAAGGCACGCGGAAGGCGTCGAGGAGCAGGAAATCGGGCCAGACGCCTAGGTCGCGCACCGCCCTGGACATAGCGAGCCGGTTGGCAGGCCCCACGCCTATCACGTCCACCAGCCCCGGCGACACGATACCCACGCCGGTAGCGAGGGCCAGCGACTTGATTGCCGGCAGCAGCTTCTCGCGTATCAGGGCGCTCAGCATCTTGCTGTCCTTGAGGTAGGACAGCGCCTCCAGCAGGTCCTCCGCCGTGCCGCTGGACATCACCTCGTTAGGGTGCCGGAAGATCACCGCGCCCGCCACCAGGGGGCCAGCCCAGGCACCCCGCCCCGCTTCGTCCACGCCCGCGATGAGACGGTAGCCTTTGGCATGCAGCTCAAGCTCGTTGTTCCAGTTGGGGGTGACTTGTTTGGTAGCGGGCGGCGCCTTCGGGGAAGTGCTCATTTCGGCGGTGTGTGCTCTCATGCGGCAATTCTAGCAGGTCGACCTGCCATGCTGAAGGATATCGACATCCGCGTGGGAGCAGAACCCGTGCCTAAGGCTATGTTGTGATGATTGCCGAAACTGTAATTTGCACGTCTATCTTCGACTCGTACTCTCGACAAGGTTGGCGGCTCTGGCTAGCAGGGGCCCACGATCATGGTTACATCAGAACCTCGCGCCGATTGTTAGGGGGTGTTACTCTTGATAGCTCTTAGCACAATGACCTCAGTAAAATACAAGCCGTCTACCTGGAAGGCAAAGCAGCCGGGACCTGGCACCCAGATTGTTGAAGGCCAGAATCTCCAACCCGAGTCGGCATCAAGGCTATTTAAGTCTTCGAGGCGCATCTCTGGAGAGAATCTTCCCCCAGCGTAATCAAACCGGACAACCCCATCTCCATCAAACCGGTGACCTCTGATGAGAATCGGGCCAGGGTAGTGAGGTTCGCTTAACCAAGGCCCCTTGATTCGATAAGCCTTTTTACTCTCATCGTATATATAACCGGGAAGCCCAAAGTCGCCATCAATATCCGGCACATCTGGGACTCTGAAAGTAGCTTTTTGCAGGTAAACCGGACCGTTACCAAACAAGGAGATCCCAGGCCTCAAGTCCTTCCTCGATTTGCTGGTAGGACAGGGTTCCCCTGGCCCAAGCGGTTGCGTCTTAAGAGGTCGCTGCCGCAATTCCGCGTATAGATCAGGTGTGGGGGAAGCCTCTGCAGCGACGTACTTGCGATTGTACCGGAACGTACCCAACTGTGACAGCAGCATAGAGTGTGGAGGCTGGTTCTCAGGGTGCAACTCGAACACGGCACGCTCGAAGTACTGCACCGTGTAAGTCTTGCCGTCCAGCTCAGACTTCTCCTGGAACGGTTCGCTAATTGGATAGCCTTGTTGCGCAAGCCCTCCAAGTGAATCCCAGTAGCCCAAGAATATGCCATCTATAGTTTTTCCCGTTTCAGGGAAGTATTTTTGGTAAGGTAGGACGGACTCTCGGTCGTCTGGTGCGCCATTAGGGTACTTCTCTTTAAAACGGAGTGCGCCCAGCAATGAAAGCAACACGTCGTATGGCGGCTGGTTCTCAGGGTGCGACTCAAACACGGCACGCTCAAAATATTGCACCGTGTAAGTCTTGCCGTCTATATCCGACTTCTCCTGGAACGGCTCGCTGATGGGATAGCCTTGCTGCGCCAGGCCGCCGTTCTGCTGCCAGTACTCAAGGAACTGGCCGCATACCGACTTACCCGTCTCAGGGAAGGTGTGGCAGTCAGGTTGTGCGGCTACATAGCTGTAGGTGGCAGAAGGAGCTATGGCGGATAACATAAGCGTCAT
Organism: Chloroflexia bacterium; assembly: GCA_036386675.1. GTDB lineage: Bacteria > Chloroflexota > Chloroflexia > QHBQ01 > JADMIH01 > JADMIH01. The sequence continues at coordinate 4,657 of DASVVE010000013.1, forward strand.
TGCAGCCAATGCCTTGAACGCAAGTCGCAACGCCCCAAGCCTGTACATGGCATGCCTCCTTTAGACGCTTATCGACCTTCCGGGATGATAGCACTAAGCCGTTGTTTCGCCAATACCTATATTACCCATTCGTGTACCTCGGAGTTCCCAGCGCCCAAAGAATCACATAAAGGGCTGCGGACAATCACTCCACAACCCTTTACAAACAGACTATTATGCCTTACGAGTTACGAGTTACGCTCTACGCGTTGCGAGTTACGCTCTACGCGTTGCGCTCGGTCTCGGTGCCTTCGGTGTCGCCCTCAGCCGCCGTATCCTCGGTGGTGTCGTCGGTATCGTCGGTGTCTGTAGCCTCGACGGCCTCAAGCTCGGTGGCCTCGTCATCGATTGCACCTTCGTCCGTAGCCGTGGCTAAAGTCACGTCCTCGACGGCGGCGGTGGGAGCAATCGTAGCGGCGGCAGCCTTGGTTTTGGCACCCGGCACGTAGCGGCGCTCCTTGATGCGGGCAGCCTTGCCGGTTAGACCGCGGAGGTAGTAAAGCTGGGCGCGGCGCACGACACCACGGCGGATCACTTCGATCTTCTCGACACGCGGCGAATGGAGCATGAATGTGCGCTCGACGCCGATACCGTGCGATGCGATGCGGCGGACGGTGAAGTTTTCGTTGATGCTGCCACTGCGGCGGCGCATTACGACCCCCTCGAACACCTGGGTGCGCTCGCGGTTGCCTTCAACTACCTTCACGCTGACGCGCACCGTGTCGCCGACGCCGAACTCGGGCACGGATTCTTTCATGTTCTGGGCGGCGAGCACTGTTAACGCCTGGGTGGGTTTCATTGCGGGATTATCTCCTGGATTCTTTTACAATTACATACGACCTGTTTTTAGGCGCGATTTTGATTATACCACATGCGGTGTGCGTGCGCAACATCTACGCTGGACGACGGACTACCCACTTACTTACCAAAACTAGAGGCCCTCCCATTGTTTGCTGAGTTTTGACTGTTCTATAATGAAAAGCCGCCCAAATGAGTGTGAGGCGTTGCACTATGCTACGATGCTCGTTTGCATGAAGAAAGAGCAAACAGATAGACACCGAAACTTCCAACATCTATAGCCACGGGCAGGCGCGGGCTGAAGCTAGGACCCGGCGCTACCGCAGGCGCGTGCTCGCGGTCAGGGCCATGGCGGGCGAGACCGCGTGGCTCGAAGGCAACATTATCTGGCAGAGCGGGCGAGTGGCGTGGGAGAGCGACCGTGGGACGGTGACCCCAAGCGCACACGAGCTTGCCATCGCTCAACGCCGCCTCAGCCAGGTTGCCGGCTTCCCGCACGCCTCCGCACAAGCCCTGGGTGACGCGCAAGCCTGGCTGTCCCGGCGCATGTCCCGCCTGGAGCTTGCCAAATACTTCACCAGCATATACGTGCCGGATCTGGAAAGTGTCGCCAGGCGAGCGCGGGCAGGAGGCATAGAAGAGGTCCGCAAGCTGGTGCCGCTCCTGGCTGTGGAGGCGCTCTGCGTTAGCGGGCTTCCCGCATCTCCGGGTGCGGCGCTGGTGGGTGCGGGCCGGCAGGCTGAGGCCAGCTTGCTACAGTACCTCACGGCCAGAGATGTGTCCCTCAGCGGCCAGGCTTTGTCGGCGCTCATGCTCGGAGCTATCTACAGGCAAGGGGGCGACCCTTCCACACGGCCGGAGATGCCAACAACACGCTCGGGCAGCGAGTGGCTACGCCGTGCCTATGACTATGGGCTGAAATTAGGCTTCCCCAGCGACCCTGCCATCATCCTGGGCTTGCTAGCGGCGGAGGACGGGGCAAAGCTGGCCCGCCGCTATGCAGCCATCGAGCGCGCGCCCGGCCCTTTCGCCCTTCCTGCGAGCACCCTCAGAGAAATGCTCTTCGCCGGAATATCGGCACTGGCGCTCCTTGAAACGGCAGAAGCCTTGCAGGCCGCCGCTTCCCTGGCCGAGCGCATCATGGACTACCGCGAGGAGCTACCGGAACTAACCGCCTACAAGCGAGGCAAGCGATATGAGACCGCCAACAGGCTCCGTGACGAGCGCAAGCATATAGTGGACGACCTGGCGGAGGTGATACATAGCTATGTGAAGATCGCGCCGCAACCGGAGGTTGTGTATGGCATAGCCAGGTTCTGCAACGTCGCGCTGGAGATGGCTGCCCCTTCGCCCACGCTCGGTCTCTACATCTGCAACCAATTACGCGCCGGTTTGAGCGTACCTACCCGTGTGCTAAGCCTGTACCTTGAGCTGATTGCTACGAAGCAGGAAGAATGGCGCAACAAGGACGAGTGGCCGAACTGGATGAAGTCGCTCAGCTTCAGCAATGCACTGGGCAACATGGAAGGGTGGTTCGGTAAGTCTACTGCCCAGGTGCTGCAAAATTGCAGCGAGGGGGAGATAGTCCGGCAAGCCCTGGAGTTAGATGCTGAATACGTCCTAAGGGACAACAAGTGGGACGATTACGAACTCTATCGCTGGGCTTTATCACTCATCCGAGAGTTGGACCTGAGACAGCTTTCGTGGCTCGGGGGGAAGCTATGCTATATGCTTGGCATCTTCCCGACCGCCAGAGCAGCCCGCGCGGCACTCCAGCCATTTTTTGCCTATATCCTGCAAGCAGAGAAAGACCTCCGTGTCGATCTCTGCATACGCCTGCTGGACGACATAGACATGAACCGCAAATCCGTGGCGCAATCGATGCCACGCTTGACGCGCTATGTGCCAAGCCTGATAGCCTTTATTAAGGCCCATTACCAGGGAGATGCTTTACAAGACTATGGTTGCTTTTTGTTCGTAGCACCGCTGAGCAGGGTTGCGCTTGCCCTCGACAGCACGTTACCGGATAAGGCTGAGACGGAGGCTTGGCTTGGCTGGTTTATGCAACACATCATATCCCTCAGCGGCAAGCTAGAGCATACGTGGGAGCAAGCACAGGCTGTCAAACTTGGGGGGCTGCTGGCGCTTGCCGTTTCAGGCGGCGACCGGCAACGTTTCCAGACGGTAGCACAGGCCGCTATTCAATTCGAGTACGACTACCAGGTACAGGTGCTCGAAGATACGATAGCCAACCTGGGCCGCTTCCCTGGGCTGCACACTCCTATCGTCAGGATGTTCCGCAGGCAGCCGCGCCGTTGCGTGGAATTGATCGTGCGGCTGGGCCTGGCGCAACGCCTGGGACCGCACGCAATACAACCGGTCTTCAAGCTGAATGAAGATGCGGGCGACATAGACTTGCAAGCTGAAGAAGCGGCCTCGGAATGGAAGCCGCTACTGGAGATAGCACCCGCACTGGATGACCTGGTGAAGGAATATATCCAGGCGCAGAGAATAAAGGGCGAGGCTACATGTTTACCGCCCGGCGTGCGAGAAATCCTGAGTCAGAGGAGCAAGTTAGAGAATGAGCTTGCCTTTATCGAGGCGAAACTACAGGTCCAGCCGGAGCGCGCCGACCTCACCAGCCGCGCCGGGAGCCTGCGGGAACGGCTGGCCGACGATGATACACTTACACGTTCCATAGCCGAGGAAGCCGGGGAGCGCCTGGAGCAAGTTACCGGGGAGGCGCAGCTTACCGCCGCCAAGCACCTGGTCATGTCCTGCTACCGCAACCACCTAAACGCAGTGGCAGGCCCGGTGCCCGACGACATGCCCCTCGATGAGAACATGCTCAACGCCATCCTGCTCACCGTAGATATCAAGCGCAACAAGCGTCTACTCCGGTCCCTCCTCAGGGCATACATCCGTGGTGACCGTGACTGGCCCCGTTCGGAATCTGCTAATATGCGCTTCCTGGAAGGCTTACAAACCAGGGGCGTGGATGTCGCCGCGTGGCTGGGCAGGCACCCGCGACGTTACGCCTGCAAGGGTGCTCATGGGGGCTACGTACGCCTTAGCCTGGAGCGCGACCCGCTCCACGTGTTGCAGATGGGCAATCACTTCGATACGTGCTTGAGCTTCGGCGGCATCAACGCCTTCTCCACGGTGGCAAACGCGACCGAGCTAAACAAGCGCGTAATCTACGCCAGGGACGGCAAGGGGCGCGTTGTAGGGCGCAAGCTGATAGCCATCAACGACAAAGGGGGCCTGGTGGGCTTCCGCACCTACACGAGCCTGGACTGGGACAAGGGTGGTAAGCAGCTAAACGACATCTTCCTCCGCTATGTGACGACCCTTGCCGAACTATGCCACCTCGAAATGCAAAACGAAGGCACAATACCCACCCTCCTCGCCAGGCACTGGTACGACGATGGTATCGTCAACTGGAACGAGGACGTCGATCCACCAACAGCAAGTCCCGCCAGCAGAAGCCGCGCGCCACGTCCTAGCACCCGTACCTCGCGAGTTAGACACGTCAGCAGGAGCTTGGTGTAGGAGCAGGACCTGCTGTACCCCAACCTGGGGGCAGGACACAGTTCCGGTTGTGTCATTTCCAACCCTTCGGCTGCTAATATCCTGCTACTATCCCACTCTGAACAATGTTCACGCCTTGTTAAACTAGGGTCCTTGATCATCCGTATATTCAGAGGCTTGTGATTTTTCGCACAAATATTGTATAATATGGGTGGTGCTTATAATAGGGTATCTGATGGAGGATAAGGCCATGAAAGCTACACGAAAGGGGCTGCGGCAGACACTTCTGCTGGTTCTGACGGCGATCTTGCTGGTGGCTTGTGATGGTGGCGCTGTAACGCCCGCCGCGACCACAGGCGCTCCCACTCCGGGCAACACCCCACAGGCGGCTAATCTCACTACCGTGCGTACCGGCTACATACCGGTGATGATCTTCGCCCCATTATTTGTGGCGATTGAGCGTGGATACTTTGCCGAGGAGGGCATCAAGGTCGAGTTGACCCCCTTGCAAGGCGGTAGCGATGCGGTGGTGCAACTCGCGGCGGGCAACTTCGATGCGGCCATTGGAGGCGCGGGGGCAGGGTTGTTCAACGCGGCCAACCGGGGCGTCAAGTTCACCATCGTAGCTCCCATGCACAGCGAGCGCCCGCCCGTCACCAGCCCACTGGTCATCTCGGCCAAGCGTACCGACATTACGAAAATAAGCGACCTACGGGGCAAGACTGTAGCGGTCAATGCCACGGGCGCGGCTACCGAGTACTGGCTGGCTAAGGCGCTCGCACGCGAAGGCGTGACCCTCGATGAAGTAGAAGTGCAGACGGTGCCCTTCTCCAATGTGCCCGCCGCGCTCGAAAACGGCTCTCTCGACGCCTCTATCCTGGGCGAGCCTCTGGTCACCATCAACGAGGACAAGGGTATCGTGAAGGTGCTGTCGGAGGATTTTATTGACAACTTCTACTCCACCTACCTCTACTTTGGCGACCCGCTGCTCAAGGAGAAGCCGGAGGTAGCGAAGGGCTTTTTGAAGGCGTATTTGCGGGCCTGCCGCGACTTGCAGGGCGACTACATGAGCGATGAGATTGCCGCCATAGTCGAGAAGTACACGCAGGTGCCCGCCGATGTGATAAAGCGCTCCTCCCTTCCTCAGTTCGAGCCGAACGGCCGCATCCCCGTGGATAACATCACCACCTTGCAGGACTACTTCGCGGACCGGGGCCTGCTCGACTACACCACCAAGCTGGACGTCGCTCGCTTCATCAATTCCCAGCTAGCACAAGAAGCAGCGACGGAGTTAGACGCGCAGAAGTAGGGGGTACTGAAACGTGATTCTGAAACGTGATGCGGTTAGGGGAACAGGGTTCCGCGAATGGTACTTTGCTGGCTTGACTAGACTAAAGCCACCCCTTGTCATCCTGAGCGTAGCGAAGGATCTCAAGAAGGTGAGCTAGGATGATGTTGAACGCTGAGCAACAAGGGTAGGAGATTGAACGTTCAGCACAGGGGCAAAGCCAGCATCTGAGATCCTTCGCTACGCTCAGGATGACAGGGGGAATAGGGTTCTGTAGTAGAAACAGCCGGGCAGTCACGGACCAACATTAGCAAGCCGCATCACGTTTCACGTTTCACGTTTCAGAACCCTGTTTCAGCTACGATATGGAAACACCGAAGATACAGATTGATAACCTCAAAGTGGTCTACCCAGGGCGGGGGGCTACAGGGCCGGTGGAGGCGCTTGGGGGTGTGACGCTGCACGTGCCGGAGGGGGAACTTATCTGCATCGTGGGGCCGTCCGGCTGCGGCAAGACCACCCTCCTGCGGGTGCTGGCGGGGCTTGAGCGGCCTGCAAGAGGCACCGCTACCATACGCCACGATGACGCAAATCGCCCGGCCATGGCAATGGTGTTCCAGGGGGCGGGCATCTTCCCTTGGTTGACCGTGGAGCAGAACGTGGCGTACGGGCTGCAACTGAGGGGTATAGAGCGGGACGAGAGGCTGAAGACCGCCCGGCACTGGATTAGAGAGATGGGGCTGGACCGCTTCAGCAGGTCGTACCCGGCCCAGCTTTCGGGCGGCATGCGGCAACGAGTTGGGCTGGCCCGCGCCCTCGCGGTGGACGCCGAAGTGCTGCTCATGGACGAGCCATTCGGGGCGCTAGACGCCCAGACCCGCCTCATCCTCCAACAGACCCTCCTCGAACAGTGGGAGCGCAACGCTAAGACGGTCATCTTCGTCACGCACAGCATTGAAGAGGCCCTCACGTTGGGTGACCGCGTGTACGTTATGTCGGCGCGGCCCGGACAGCTTCTGAACGAGTTCCGGGTGCCCTTCGAGCGGCCCCGTGACGCCGTAGCCCTGCGCACCGACCCCCGCTTCAGCACCCTCTTTGCCGACATCTGGGAGGTGTTGCGCGAGGAAGTGGACCGGGCGCGGCTATCCGAGATGGGCAGCATAACCGACACCGGGCTGGAGAGCACGAAGGTGGAGGTGCCGATGTGAGTAGCAGTGTAGCGCGCAATCGCTGGCTGTCGCTCCTGTCGCCGCTGCTACTGGTGGCGCTTTGGGAACTCGCGGTGCAGGTCGGCTGGCTCAACCGCGTGTTCATCCCGCCCCCCTCAGAGGTGTTTGTCGCCCTGGGCGAGCTAATCCAGAGTGGGCAGCTTTTCCGCGACCTGGGAGTAAGCCTTACACGCGTGGGTCTGGGCTTCCTGTACGGCGGCGTGCCGGCCATCGTGCTGGGCCTGCTCATGGGCATCAGCCCCATCGTGCGCGCCATCGTACGCCCCATCGCCACCGCCATCTACCCGATCCCCAAGATCGCCCTGCTGCCCCTGGTGATTGTGGTGCTGGGTATAGGCGAGGAGAGCAAGGTCGCCACGATAGCGTTGAGCGTCTTCTTCCTGGTGGTGCTCAACGTGGCTGCCAGCGTGATGCAGATCGAGGCGCAGTACTTCGAGGTGGCCCGCACCTTCGGGGCGAGAAGCAAAGACCTATTCTGGACCGTGGCCCTCCCCGCCAGCCTGCCGGGCATCATGAACAGCGTCAAGATAGGCATGGGCTTCACGCTCACGTTGATAGTCGGCGTGGAGTTCGTCGGCGCGAACGAGGGCATCGGCTACCTCATCTGGCGGTCTTACGAGTTGTACGCGGTACAGACGATGCTGGCCGGGTTGGTAGCGGTGGCCGTCGTGGGCTGGCTGCTCACGGTGCTGCTTGACGAGATAGAGTACGCGCTGGTGCCCTGGCAGGCGACCAGCGTGCAGTTAAAGGAGACACGTATGCGGCAGAGGGCACGCGTCTGGTTCAAGGCCAGCCGCCCCTGGAGCTACACGGCGGCGGTCATCCCGGTGGCGCTCGGCGGCATCATCGCGGCCCAGCAAGGCCCCATCAACCTGGTACTGCTCGGCCTGGCCCTGCTCGGCTCGATTGCGATACAACTAGGCACCAACCTTATGAACGACTACTACGACTACCGCAAGGGAGCGGATGTGCCGGGCACATTGAGCCTGGGCGGGTCCATTCTGCGGGGCGAACTCAGCCCGCGGCAGGTGTTCACGGGCGGTATGCTGTCGTTCGGTCTGGGCATCAGCATCGGCCTCTACCTGGTCACGGTGGCGGGGCCGTTCATCCTGTGGCTGGGGCTGTTCTCTGTGCTGGCGGGCTTTTTCTACACGGCGGGGCCGTTCGCGCTGGCCTACGTGGGCTTGGGTGAGGTGGCGGTGTTCATCTTCATGGGGCCGGTGATGGTGGTCGGCTCGTACTACCTGCAACGGCACGAAGTCACCCTGCCCGTGGTGCTGGCCTCTCTGCCGGTGGGCTTCCTGGTGGCGGCCATCCTCCACGCCAACAACCTGCGCGACCTGGACAGCGACAAGCAGATCGGCAAGCGCACCCTGGCGACCCTCCTAGGCCGTGAAGGCGCTCGCCTCGAATATTACATCCTCATAGGTGGCACGTACCTGTCGCTGGTCGTGCTGGCGGTGCTGGGCATCGCCCCCTGGCTGGCCCTCATCACGGTAGCTACCCTGCCTACCGCCTGGCGGCTGATACGACTCGCGGCCCAGGAGTCCGAGGCCAAGGCCCTCCACCCCCTCTTGCGTCAGACCGCCCGCTTGCACATGCAGTTCGGCAGCCTGCTCATCGTGGGCTACATCGCTGCCTGGTTCGTGGGCAGTTATTGGCGACCGTAAAGAGACGGAACCGCATCACGCCAAGGACGCCAGTAGCCCGCCAAGTGGATGATAGTGTTCTAAACGAGAAGGACCAGCGTACGAATTAATGTACGCTGGTCTTCTTTGTACTTGGCCGCATGTCGAGCATACAGACAACGTCTGTATGCTACAACTTGCACATGGCTATGAGTGAGCCTCTCCGTCGCTACCGCCGATCCAGCTTATGACTGGCTGTCTTTCGGCTTCTACAGGCGCATACTTGTCCATCTCTTGCTCAAGGTTGCGCTTGGCTTCTTCTATTGTTTCGTAGAATTCACTGTCAGGGATCACATTAGTTCCCGACTCGAACAGTTCATCTTTAGCAGTCTCCTGGTCCAGTTCGCCTGCGTAGGAGAGAGACCAGTAGTACTGCTGCGTACCTTCATCTGTTGTGGCGCACCAGACGTAGCCAACCCAGCTGCTACGCCTATCGTCATAAGCTATTTCGTGCATGGTAGTAAATCCTTTCGGGAGTGGAGAGTAGCATCGTAAAGCATTTGGCTGTGCCTTCGGGCAGGAATGGCGTGCCGCCACGTCGCTGAGGGGCTATCGATGCTGGGGAGACCTTGAACGCGGCAGCTAGTGTCCGATGACCGACTCAACGGTAACCAGGAAGCTACTCAGGTCAAAAGGCTTGCAGAAGCGACCTACGTAATTGCAGCCATCGGCTATCTTGAGGTCACTGACAGAGCTAAGAATGATGATGGGGATGTGCAAGTATGTGTCGCTCTTGGACATAACTTCGCACAACTCGACGCCACTCATAACCGGCATCATCAAGTCGGACACTATCAGGTCGGGAAGCTCCGATTTCATGTACGCCAGGGCCTCCGCACCGTTATGAGCGCAGCTAGTGCTGTAACCCGCGTCGTTCAAGACGCACTCCAACAAATGGGAGAGGTCGTCCTCGTCATCTACTATGAGCACAGTCTTGGTTTCCGAGTCAGTAAGGAGATTGCTCACCATGAAGCTTCTTTCTGGCTGAACCGACAGGTAATCGATGCCATGGAGTGGTGGGAGAAGATAAATAAGGGTGCCGGTAACGAGTAGTATACGAAAGTAAACAATGGTAAAGCAAGCGGCTATACCATGAAAGTAGAGGGGAATCGGCGGATTTCTAGGCGCTCCGACTTATTTACAAACCGGGGGAGCGTTCGACCAGGTACCTGTAGAAACCGTACGCGCCTATGCACAGCACGCCTGACGTGAGGGAGGCGGCGAGGGAGCGCAGCAGGATATCGAGGAAGATATAGAAAGTTGGGGCAGTGCCGGCCTGCGCGGTGGGGGAGTTGAGTTGCTGCGCGAACATGATGAAAGTCAGCAGGAACACGAGCACCGGGATAAGCCCGAACACCCTTCGCGCAGTCTTCAACCTGCTGTAACTAGTAGGCACTGCAAACCTCAAATATAGAGGGTGACGGCCCGCCGGGGATTACATTCCAGCGGAGTGCCACACGCCAAAACCGTCCCAGTAGGGTCCCGTCAGGCCGCCACATCTACACTCACTTTACGCCAGAGCGCATGGCTCGTACATAGCACAGTTGGGCTAATGAGGGATAGTAGATTTGGGAATTGCGAAATTGGAAATTGGAATTTCGAATTTAGAAGAACTCCAATCAAATTCGAAATTCCAATTTCCAAATCTCAAACCCCAAATCCCTTCTGGAATACCTCCCCGATGTGCGCCGCGCCCCATAGGACCATGGCGAGGGCAAACATGCCCATGCCGATTATCATAGCCCAGAGCATGCAAGCGGCACCCAGGCGTGTGTCATAGCTCACACCTGACCCCGCGGGACGCTCCACTACCTCTACCGGCTGCTCGCTGGTGTTACCTTCGTCAATCCTGCGCGTATCAGTTGCCATGCGCTCTCCTCGGGGTCGTGTGAGTTCGTTTGCAAGAGTATAGCAGAGAAACGTGAAACGGGGTAGATTGGCTGAGACGTGAAACGTGAAACGTGAAACGTGATGCGGCTTGTGGTATTTGGTTCGTGAATAGGACTCCATTGGGGCATCAGGTCCAAAGCCCCTTCTGTCATCCTGAGCGTAGCGAAGGATCTAAAGAAGATGAGTAGGGATGCTGCTGAACAACAGGAACGATGGTGTTGAAACCCAACTACTGGGAAAGGCCAACATCTGAGATCCTTCGCTACGCTCAGGATGACAGGGGGAGCAGGGTTCCACCCAAGAAACAGCGCCGGATTCACGAACCCTATTTAGCAAGCCGCATCACGTTTCAGACCCACGTTTCAGCTTCACCAGCGTGCGGTCTACGCTCGCTATGGTGGGGCGGCCTGAGAGGGCCATGGCGTTGCGGATTTCGCGGCGGAGTAGCTCTAGGACGCGGGTAGCGCCTTCCGCGCCGCCCAGCGCCAGGCCGTACATGTAGGGGCGGGCGATGAGTGTGGCTTTCGCGCCGAGGCCCAGGGCTTTCAGGACGTCGGTGCCGCGCCGTATGCCGCCGTCAACTAGCACCTCTGCCCGGCCATCTACCGCCTCTACCACTTCGGGCAGGGCCGCTATGCCGGAGCCCACCGAGTCGAGTTGGCGGCCTCCGTGGTTGCTGACGATTATGCCTTGCGCGCCGTGTTCGATGCCGAGGCGGGCGTCTTCTGCGGTCAGTATGCCCTTGAGAACCACGGGCAGGCTGCTGAGGGAGGCGAGCCAGTCCACGTCGTTCCAGGTGAGGGAGGGGTCCCACTTCGAGGCGATATATTTGCCCAGGCCCGATTCGTCACCCGCTACGCCTATCGGCATGTGGTCCAGGTTGGTGGCAGCGAAGTTCGCCAGCGGGTACGGGAAGGTGAAGGCGTTGCGCACGTCGCGCTCACGGTTGCCTATCATCGGCACGTCCACGGTGAGGCAGAGCGCCGTGTACCCGGCGGCCTCGGCGCGTTGCACCAGGCTGCGAGTCACCTCCCGGTCGGCGTATACGTAGAGTTGGAACCACTTGGGAGCGTCCGGCTCGACCGCCGCCACGTCCTCCATGCTGGTGGTGGACACGGTGGAGAGCACCATGATCGTGCGGGCGGCCGAGGCGGCGCGGGCGGTGGCGCTCTCTCCCAGGTCGCAGCAGAGGCGGTGCCCGGCGGCGGGCGCGAGCAGCACCGGCATGCTCACGGGCGTACCCAGCACGGTGGTGGAGCAGTCGACGTTGCTCACGTCCACCAGCACGCGGGGCCGCAGGATGATGCGCTCGAAGTCCTCCCGGTTGCGGCGCAGGCTAACCTCGTCGTCCGCCCCACCGGAGATGAAGTCGAACGCCGACGGCTCCAGAACCTCGCGGGCCAGGGCTTCAAGCTCTACAAGGTTGGTAAATTGTTGCATTGGGCTATCTGACATAGCTTTATTATGCCTTACTCTGCGGCCTGCACGGAAAGCGCCTGGCTATGAGGCTATATCGAAAAGGCTCGGCCAGATCAACCTACCTACTGGGTGCTGGCCTGATTGAGTGCGTGCATAGTAATCGTCAAATGGGCTGGGGACCAAGGGATAAGCCATTGCTGCGTCGTACGTGTGGCCCTGAGGAGCGCCGAACTCGGCAAAGGCGGGCGTGCTGCCGGAGAGTTGGTGTAGGGGCAGAGTAACCACCTCCGGCGGCGAATCGCTCTCTTTGCCCCTGTTGTAAAGCGCCGCGACTATCGCACGCGCCACCTCTGCCTCCGATGCCAGGAAGACCAGCACATCGCCCGGCTTGTCGGCACGCACTCTCACGTAGCCAACCACCTGCTCGTCACGCAGGAACACCAGCGTCTCGATAGTTCGGACGGGGCTGAGCCAGTCCAGTAGCGCCGTGCCTGGGTCGAGCGAGAAGTCCACAAGACACTCCTCCCGCGACCACAGGGCGTGCAACGATGGCAAGTCCTGCGGCTCCGGCGCTCGCATCGTGAGGCTCACAGCATTGGCGAGCAGGGAGGCAAATGTGTCGCCTGCCGTGGGCAGCTTGAGAGTCGAATTGCCGTAAGCGCGCACTTTGTAGCCCAGGCGCGGGTAATAAGTGGGATGGCCGATGAGAAAGCTAAACTTGTAGCCCTTTGACCGCGCTACCCTATGACCCTCCTGTATGAGCCTACCCCCGATGCCTTGCTTCTGGTACATGGGGTGCACGGCAATCGGTGCAAGGTTCACCACGGCTACGCTTTCCCCCAGCACCTGAATGTTGTAGGGTGAGAAGAGCACATGCCCGATGACCCGCCCACCTATTTCGGCCGCCAATGATAGGTCGGGATCGAATTGCGGGCGGTTGCGCAGCAAGGTCACGATAAGAGCCTCGGCGGCATGGTTGTCGAATGCCTGCACGTTTACGTCGGCAATGGCGGCGTAGTCGTGGATTGTCTCGGGACGGATTATGAGTTCCTGCTTCGACACCGGCGTAACTCCATCCAGAGCAGTATTGACACCTCCAGGCAGCAAACGTATAATACCCCCACAACCGCATACGCAACAAGGCTATGATGGAGAAGAGTAGGAGCCTACCTACCGAGGCAGAGAGGAGGGGTCACCGGCTGAAAGCCCCTCGCGGAAAAAGGCCCGAACGTCGCTCCGGAGCATATGGGTGAACAGGCTGCTGCCTCTCAGCCCAGGCGGGACGCGCCCGATACAGCGCACGATGAGGGTGGCTTCTGAAACGAGAAACGTAAAACGTGAAGTCACTGAAACAAGGTGGTACCACGAAAGCATGTCCTTTCGTCCTTGGCGGGGCGGAGGGATTTTTTATTTGGCGCAAGTTACGGCTGGGGATTGGCGAGCGATGGAACTGCGGCGCTTTGAAGCAATCGAAGAATTCTACGGGAGGGCGGAGCCGTTCCTGCTCGAGCGCGAGGCTGAGCACAACCTGATTCTCGGTATCTGCACCCTCCTGATGCGCAACCCTGAGCGGAACGAGCGCCAGCCGTACATGGCCTGCGTGGAACAGGGTGGCAATGTAGTGGCGGTCGCTTTCATGGGGCCACCCAACAACCTCATTATGTCGCACGTGACGACTACCGAGGTAGTCCCACTCATAGTGAGGGACATTTACAGTGAGTACAAGACGCTGCCGGGGGTAATAAGCTCGGTGCCGTTTAGTGAGGCCTTCGCGGAGGAATGGCAGAGATTGAGCGGCCAAACCTACCGGCGGACAATGGCACAGCGCATATACCAACTCGAAAAGGTCAACCCAGTAGCGGACGCACCGGGCCACATGCGCAAGGCTACCGAGGAAAACAGGGGCTTGCTTCACAGGTGGCTGGCCGAGTTCAACAAAGAGGCGCTGGGAGAGACCGACACCTCGTTGCTCGACCACATGGTAGACCGCTTCCTGCATTCGGAGACGCAGGGGCTTTACCTTTGGGAGGACGGGCAGCCTGTCGCCATGTCCGGGTACAGCAGGCCCACACCTAACGGCATTGTGGTGGTGGCCGTATACACCCCACCCGAGCACCGGGGCAAGGGTTACGCCAGCGCCAACGTAGCAACCATGAGCCAGATGCTGCTCGACCGGGGCCGCAAATACTGCTTCCTATACACCGACCTGGACAACCCGACGACCAATCACATCTACCAGGCGATGGGCTACAAACCTGTCTGCGATGCCGATGTTTACAAGTTCGAGAAGCTGGAACCGTAGATATGTACATAGTTCAAGACCATTGTAGGGGCAGGCCCCCGTGCCTGCCCCTGTTGGAGATTAGCACCAGGTATGCACGGGGGCCTGCCCCTACAACTTCTGACTTCAAGGTTTTGAAATGTGCTCTAACCGAGCCGAAGGGTCACATCAAGCTGAACGCAAAGGGAGGGAATTAAGATGGCCGACATACAAGACAAACCCACAAACGAAGAGCAGCAGGCCGGTATGGCTAAAGCCTACAGCCACGAAGCGGTGGAGGGGCGCTGGTATGACTGGTGGGAGCAGCAGGGCTACTTCACGGCCCAGCGCGACCCCAATCGCAAGCCCTTCACCATCATCATGCCCCCGCCCAACGTGACGGGCGAACTGCACATGGGCCACGCCCTCACCAACGCGGTGGAGGACATCCTCATCCGCTGGCGGCGCATGCAGGGCTACGAGGCGCTCTACTTGCCGGGCGAGGACCACGCGGGTATCTCCGGCCAGTACGTGGTGGAGAAGGAGCTTGCCAAGGACGAGCTTTCCCGGCATGACATCGGCCGCGAGAAGTTCCTGGAGCGCGCCTGGGAGTGGATGAACGAGTACCGACCCCGCATACGCTACCAGCTACGCCGCCTGGGGGCCTCCTGCGACTGGACCCGCGAGCGTTTCACCCTGGATCCCGGCCCCGTGAACGCCGTGCGTACCGTGTTCAAGCGCCTGTACGACAAGGGCCTCATCTACAAGGGCGAGCGCATCGTGAACTGGTGCCCCCGTTGCATGACCACCCTCTCCGACCTCGAAGTGGAGCTGGAGGAGGAACAAGGCCACCTCTGGACCCTGCGGTACCCGCTTGCAGGTGACCCCACCCAGGGCATCGAAGTAGCCACCACACGCCCCGAGACGATGCTAGGCGATACCGCCGTGGCCGTGCACCCCGACGACGAGCGCTGGCAGCACCTCATCGGCAAAGAGGTGATACTGCCCATCATGGAGCGTCCCATCCCCATCGTGGCCGACGAAGGTGTGGACAAGGAGTTCGGCACCGGCGCGGTGAAGATCACCCCCGGCCACGACCCGCTCGACTTCGAGATAGGCCAGCGTCACAACCTGCCCGTAATCAACCTGCTGAACCAGGACGGCACGCTCAACCATAACGCGGGCCTGTACGCGGGGCTTGGGGTGGAGGAGGCGCGCGCCGGGGTGCTGAGGCAGCTTGAGGACGAAGGCTATCTCCTCAAGACCGACCCGCACACCCACAGCGTGCCCCATTGTGAGCGTTGCGGCACGGTGCTCGAACCTATTGTGTCGGACCAGTGGTTCGTGAAGATGCAGCCCCTTGCTGAGCCTGCGATTGAGGTGGTGCGCAGTGGCGAGATTCGCATCGTGCCGGAGCGCTTCACGAAGGTGTACTACCACTGGATGGAGAACATCCGCGATTGGCCCATCTCTCGCCAGCTATGGTGGGGGCACCGAGTCCCTGTGTTCTACTGCGACAATGGGCACGAGTTTGCCTCGACGGAGGAAAAGCCCACCGCCTGCGATACCTGCGGCAGCGCCACCCTACGCCAGGACGAAGACGTGCTCGACACCTGGTTCTCCAGCGGCCTGTGGCCCTTCAGCACCCTCGGCTGGCCCGAGGAGACCGAGGACTTCAAGTACTTCTACCCGACCGACGTAATGGAGACCGGCTACGACATACTCTTCTTCTGGGTGGCTCGCATGATCTTCCAGGGGCTGGAGCACACCGGCACAATACCCTTCCATACGGTGTACCTGCATGGCCTTGTCAGAGACGAGTCCGGGCGGAAGATGAGCAAGTCCAAGTGGAATAACGCGGTAGACCCAATCGAACTCGCCGATAGGTATGGCTCCGACGCGGTGCGCATGTCGCTTATCACCAACTCCTCCCCCGGCAACGATCAGAAGTTCAGCGACCAACGTACCGAGCAGGCGGGACACTTCGCCAACAAGCTCTGGAACGCGACGAGGTTCGTGATTTCGAATTTGGAATTTCGAATTGCGAATTTGGGCAACACGTCTTCAAAGTCGCAATTCGAAATTCCAAATTCGAAATCCCTCCCCGACCGCTGGATCCTCAGCCGGTACAGCCGCACCGTGTCGCAGGTGACGCAGATGCTGGAGGACTACCAGCTTGGGGAGGCCGGCAAGGTGTTGCAGGAGTTCGTGTGGAGCGAGTACTGCGACTGGTACATCGAGGCCGCCAAGGGTGCCCTCCGTAGTGAGGACGCCGAGACGAGGCAGACCACCCTGGCGGTGGCGCGCGCGGTGCTCGATGGCATCCTGCGGCTGCTGCACCCCTACATGCCCTTCGTCACCGAGGAGCTATGGCAGAACTTGCACGGCTGGCCCTCGCGGGACGAGTCGCTCGACAAGAGACAGCAGAGCATAATCGTGGCGGAATGGCCCGCGCCACTATCTACCGACGACGAAGCTGAGCGAGACTTCGACACGGTGATCGAGATAATCCGCCAGGTTCGCAACGCTCGCGCCGAGACGATCAAGGACGCGCCCGACAACCTCAAAGGCGAGATGGCCCGGCGCAGGATCGAAGCAATCATAGGTGGAGGCTCGCGCACCACGATGTTGCAACAGGAGGCCGACACGCTGGCACGCCTCGCGCAACTCGACGCTAACAAGCTCACCATCACTGAGCAGATAAGTGACAAGCAGCGGCCCGAACAAGCCGCCACGCTGGTGATAGGCGAAATCGAGGTGGTGCTGCCGATGTCCGGTATGGTGGACACCGGGGCCGAGCGGAAGCGGCTGCAATCGGAGGCCGAGTCTACGCGGGCCGAAATCGAGCGCACCGAAGCGCTGCTCTCCAACGAGCAGTTCACCTCCCGCGCTCCCGCGCAAGTGGTAGAGCGCGAACGGGCCAAGGTCGCAGCCGCCCACGAGAGGCTGGCGAAACTGAACGAGCGGCTAGCAACGCTGTAGGGGATTTCGGATTGCGGATTTAGTAGATATTCAACAAATCCGCAATCCGAAATCCCAATTCCCAAATCGAGAGATGCTATGGACCGATAGCCGGGCGTATCTGCATAGAGTGCTCTCGCGGCCACCAGGCTCCGGCAGCATAACGTTGGGTATGGAGCACCGCGAGACAGGCAAGCTGCTTGGCGGGATTGTCATCTTCCTCGACTCGGAGCGCGATGCCAGGGGTGAGCTTGCCTATGCGTTGAACAGGTCATACTGGGGCCAGGGTTACACGGCGGAGGCGGCCAAAGCAGTAATAGACCACGGGTTCCGGCACCTGCGCCTGCACCGCCTCCAGGCCTCCTGCTTCCCCGACAACAGTGCCTCAGCCCGCGTCCTGGATAAAGTCGGCATGAGCTACGAGGGCACCCTTCGCCAGTACATGCTCATCAAAGGCACATACCAGGACCTCAAGATGTACTCCATCCTGGGGTCCGAATGGGACAGCGGCCAGGAAGGGCTATAACACGTCTTTCTCAGCAGCGTTCATACGCCTGGATACGAGGGCCAATATTCCCCCCGTCATCCTGAACGCGGTGAAGGATCTCAAGAAGGTACTACAGGGATGCTGTTGAACATTAAGTGACAAGGTGCTAAGGGTTCAGCCCGGTAGTGAGGGAAGCATTTGAGATCCTTCGCTACGCTCAGGATGAGAGGGTGCAACTTTGGTTCTGCATATCATCATTGAGGGGCGTGCTCGCCTGTATATGATGTACAATGAGAGCCTACACCCTATATCTGTGCCTCGCCTGTTTGTAGCAATGGAACCCACTAGCGGCTCTCACTATTGCTTCACAACGGCTGGCAATATCTGACTAATTGTATGGAGATTCTGCATGATAGCCAAGAAACTTACTACCCTGGCCGCAATGGCAACCCTCCTGGCGGTGCTCGCCGCCTGTGACGGTCAGCCTGCCTCCCCCGCGACAACAGCCGTGTCTAACACCGGCACGGCTACCCCACAACCCAACGTGACCATGACCCCCGGCACGCTGCTGACCTATAACATGAGCGGGGGCATCGCGGGCTTCAACACCACACTCGTGCTGGAAGAGTCGGGCGACTACACGGTGACGGAACGAGGCGGGCAGCCTACGAGTGGCAAGGTGGAAGACGCGCTCCTGGACAAGATTAAGCTGCAGATCGACGCGGTGAGCAGCCTTTCCGATCTCAAAGCGGAATACGATGAGGGCAACGTGTCCGATGATATCTACAGGACTGTGACCTTCGAGCGGAACGGCACTCCCACGACCGTCATGGTAGCCGACGTTGGCAGCGGAGATAACGTCCCGGCCCCGCTACGGGAGCTAATCGCCTCCGTCAGAAGTGTGGCCGAGACGCCGTAGTGGAAGTACGCGAATATTAGCGCCGTAGATGGTCCTACCGAATCATAAGGGATCATGTACGGCGTTGTTATAGTTGGGGCACTCACCGTATCACCCAAAGGGTGTATTGACGCGTCATTGTAACTATGCTACAAAACTATTGTCTCAAGGTGCGTCCACCATCTTTAGGAGTACACCTGATGTTATTTAACCCCAAAGTGTCTAACAACCCATTTCGCCGTGCCGCCCTTATTACATTGCTTGCTAGCCTGGTGCTTTCCTTCGTGGGGACCGGCGCACGGGCGCAGGGCCAGGCCTCCCGCCTGGGGCCTATCGTTACGATGGCAATTGACGATACCGGCTCCGGCTGGGCCTGGACGGGTCCCCCTTCCCCCACCGAGAACCCGAAGTTGGTTCGCATATCGGCTGGCACATACCAGGTTATGACAGCAAACGACCGCGCAGCCGGGGAGCTGGTACGCGCCACCACCTCGGCCGCCCTGGATGATATTGTGCTCACCTCTCAGGTGGGTGAAGGGTGGGCTATCGGTACGGGTGGCGGGCCGCGCATCTGGCGTCTCCAGGGTGGCGTATGGAGGAACTTCCCACACAGGCTCGGGCGCGATGTGCTCCTTAGAGACCTCGCGGTGAACAACGACGGCACCGACGGGTGGATTGTTGGCACCGGGCCAAATCTGAGTGGCGTGCTCCTGCGCCTGCGTGACGGGCAATGGGTGGAGCAGGCGCAAACCCCAGGCAGCGAATTGCGAGATGTGGCGATCAGCCCCAACGGCAGGTATGCGTGGGCAGTCGGCCAGATGGGCGGGGGAGGCTCGGATAGCGCCGCGTACCAGTGGGCGAACGGCGCCTGGCAAAGGCGCACTACTTTCCAGGGCAGGCCCGCCGCCATACCTCAGGTGGTGGCGGTCAACGGCCTTACTGTGGACGACAACGGCAACGGCTGGCTCATTAGCGGGGGTGGTGGGGGTCCACAGGCCCAGAATGCCTACATTACTCGCCTCACCAACGATGGCCCCGAGCAGATACGAGTGGACCTGCCGGTCACCACCCAGGAAGCGCGGGCCGTCGTCTCGGTGTACCTGCACGAGGTTGCGGTGAACGCTGTCGGCAACGGCTGGATCACGGGGGCCGCCCAGGTGCAGACGGCGAGTGGCAGCGTTGAGACGCGTCCCGTGGTGGTGAGGGTGATGGGTAACAAGTTCCAGGAGGTATCGACCCGCAGACTGGGTATCGGACCCAGTGCGGAGGAGCCGATTTGGCTGGGGCTTTTCCCGCTTGCGATTACACCGGACGGCAGCCATACATGGCTGGCAGCCTCGGAGCACCAGAAGTTCCTCACGCTGTTCGAGGTGAGCGAGCCGTGGGTCCAGTCGCTGCCACCTCCGGCCCCCGTGCTGCCCGGCCCCGGCTTCTGCTTCCAGGAGTCGAAGTATTGCATACGCGGAGCTTTAGCTCGCTACTGGCAGGCCAATGGTGGGGTGAGGCAGTTCGGCTTCCCCATCACCCCTGAAGTGACCGAGAGGCTCGGAGACAAGACATACACCGTGCAGTACACCGAGCGCGCCCGACTGGAATACCACCCCGAGAACCAGCCGCCGCACGACGTGCTGTTAGGTCTGCTGGGCAATACGCTGGCCGAGCCTCGCCTGGGTGAAGACCCCTTCAAGCCAACCCAACCCAGCAACGCGCCCGGCTCCCGCTACTTTTCGCAGACCGGGCATAACATCAGCCCGCCCTTCCTAACGCTATGGGAGAGCAGGGGTGGTCTGCCGGTGTTCGGCCTGCCCCGCTCTGAAGCGTTCGAGGAAAAAAGCTCCATAGACGGCAAGACGTACCTCGTCCAGTATTTCGAGCGCAACCGCCTCGAATACCACCCTGAGAACCAGGGCACCGAGTTCGAGGTGCTGTTGGGCCTGTTGGGTCTAGAGCAGTTCGTGAAGACCTACGGGTACAGACCTTAGCTGAAACGGGGTTCTGAAACGTGATGCGGCTTGCTAAAGTTGGTTCGTGAACGCCGGCTTGACAGGACTCTGCTCCTCCCTGTCATCCTGAGCGTAGCGAAGGATCTCAAGAAGCTGAGTTGGGATGCTGTTGAACGCCAAGCAACCAAGCTAGGATGCTGAATCTTCAGCACAGGGTCAAAGTCGGCATCCTAGATCCTTTGCTACGCTCAGGATGACAAGGGGAGCAGAGTCCTGTAGTACAAGCCACCTGGCATCCTCGAACCTTACTTAGCAAGCCTCATCACGTTTCACGTTTCAGAGACCGGAGCGACCATGTCCCTACAGAGCTACCTTGCCGCCGTGCCCAAGGCAGAGTTACACGTACACCTGGAGGGGTCTATCTCGCCCGCCACGCTGCTTGTGCTGGCGGAGCGGAACGGTATCACCCCGCCCTCCAATACGGTGGAGGGGCTGCGGGACTACTTCAAGTTCCGTGACTTCGACCACTTCATCCAGGTGTACGGGGTGATCTCTCGCTGCCTCAAGACCGAGGCCGACTTCGAGCTAATCGCCTACGAGTTCGGCACCGAGATGGCCCGGCAGAACGTGCGCTACGCGGAAGTAACCTTCAGTTGCAGCTTCCATCACCACCAGGGCATAACGGAAGAAGTCTATTTGGGCGGCTTGATGCGTGGGAGGGAGCGCGCCCGCGCCGACTTCGGGGTGCACATCAACTGGGTGTTCGACATCGTCCGCAGCGTCACCGACCCGACCTTGCGGCCAAAGTACGCCGACTACACCACCAGCATCGCCATTGACAACATGAGCAACGGCGTGGTGGCACTGGGGCTGGGAGGCGGCGAGGTGGGCTTCCCGCCGGAGATGTTCGTGAGCTACTTCGAGCGGGCGCGGAAGGCGGGGCTGCACAGCGACCCCCACGCGGGCGAGATAGCGGGGCCGGAGAGCGTGTGGGGCGCGTTGCGGCTGCTGGGTGCCGAGCGAATCGGGCACGGCGTGCGCTCGATTGAGGACCCCGAGTTGGTCGAGTACCTGGCTGAGCACCGGGTGCCGCTGGAGGTAAACCCCACCAGCAACATCTACCTGGGCGTATTCCCCAGCCTCCAGGCCCACCCCTTCCGCCGCCTGTACGAAGCCGGGGTGCCCCTCACCGTCAACTCGGACGACCCGCCTCTCTTCAACACGACCCTCAACGACGAAGTGGCCCTGCTCGCCAGCTCCTTCAACTTCGACATACATACGATTGACGACCTGCTGCTCAACGGCATCCGCCACAGCTTCTTACCCCAGGAGCGCAAGCAGGAGCTGGAGCAGGCGTTCAGGCGCGAGATGGCCGAACTGAAAGTGGTCCACCTCACCTAGACCAGCTTTGCTACCACCAAATGCCTGAGCAACCGCAATCCATCGAATGGACGCCTACCTCAATGATGCTCTTAGTGGACCCCAGTGGCAGGGTGCTACTGCAACTTCGCACTGCGGATGCGCCTACTTCGTCTAACTATTGGGCGCTACCGGGGGGTAGTTTAGAAGCCGGAGAGACCCCCGAGGAGGCGGTGCGGCGTGAAGTGAGGGAGGAAGCCGGCATCGCAGTTATCGGACAGTTAGAGTTGTTCAGACACCTCGCGGCTTACTCTCACGACGGTAGTACCTGGACCGTAGCAGGCTCACTGGAAGGCGCTATCGCCACCAGGCCCGCCGCTATTTGGGAAGGATACATCTTTTGCGCGGCTACCGATGCGCGGCAAGAGGAGGTAGTGCTCGGCGAAGGTGAGGCTATGGTGTTTCAGGTACCGCAGGCAGCGCTACAGTTGGACCTCGGTCCCCTTGCCAGGCTCATACTGCCCGAGTTCTTCGCTTCGCCACAATATTCCGGGCTGTTTCGGAGTTAAACTACGTTTTCCTGTCGAAGAACGTATTGCACACCGGAACCTCTTACGGAGCCACTGCTTGCGCAAGCGAGCAAATACGGCTACATGGGAGGCCCTGTCGATGTGCATGCCCGCGCAAACTGCTGACGTACCCGTAGTCAAAGAGATTACCGAGGCGGTGCTGGCTGCCATCTGGAACGAGCAGGCACCCCTCCGAGGTCCCATGTGGGACTGCGAAGGCAACCCGGTGGCGGTGGTCTATCGCGGACGGTGGACGGCGGGGAGCGGCCCCGATTTCGAGGGCGCGATGCTGGCGATGGGTGAGAGCGGCACCCTGGCAAGCGGCTCCGTCGAGATGCACCTGCGTTGCGGCGACTGGTGGGCGCACGGGCACCACGCCGACCCCAGGTACAACTCGGTGGCCCTGCACGTCGTCCTCTGGCCCCTCGGCGCTCGCCCCGTTACCCGGCAGGACGGCGAGACCGTGCCCACCCTGGTGCTGGCCGACTATATCACCCTGCCCACACCCGACCTGCTGGCTAGCGTCACGCCCCTCATCTCCAACCTGGGGGCACTCTCGGAAGAGCCTTGCTGGCAGCGCACGCAGGACTGGCCCCTGGAGAAGTTGCTGGCACGGATAGACGAGGCAGGGGACACCCGTTTGCTGAACAAAGCGGCGCAGATGGAGGCGGGGCTGAGCGAGCTTGGTCAGGAAGAGGTCTTCTACCGGGGCATCATGGACGCGCTCGGCTACTCGGCCAACCGCGCACCTATGCGCAAGCTCGCCGAGGCCCTGCCGGTCAGCCAGTTACTCACCCTGCCCCTCAGCCACGATGAAGCGGAACGGGCTACCCTGCTGGAAGCCCTCTTGCTGGGCGCGGCAGGCTTTCTCCCCTCGCAAAACCCTGCAACTGAGCCACTCGACTGGCTAGCCTCGCAGTACGCGGAAGAGGTCGAACGGCTATGGTCCACTTATGCGCCGCTCCTGGACGTGCCTCTTGAACGCCCTCTAACCGAGGATTGGGCAACGGACCGCGTGCGCCCGGCCAACTCACCACCCCGCAGACTGTCAGCGGCGGCCCGTTTACTGGCCCGGCTCCTGTGGACGCAAGGCGGCATGCTCCGCCCTTTTGCGGATGCAGCGATATCTCTCAAACCTTCCGCCCTGGCGAAGCATTGGACCAACTTGCTTGCGGTGCCTGCCGATGGTTATTGGGCCACACATGATGGATTCGGCCACGTATTGCCCGCGCCCGGTAGCAAGGAAGGCGTGGCGCTGGTGGGAAGCTCTAGGGCTGCGGATATCGTGGTAAACGTCGCAATGCCGCTCCTGCTGGCAGTAGCGGACCGCGAGCGTGATAGCGCGTTACGAGAAAAGGTGCTGGCTGCCTACGCGACTTTCCCGAAGCTATCAGATAATGAAATCACCCGCGCGATGGCGGAAGAGGCCCTCGGCCCACGGGCGGGTAAGTCGATCAACGGGGCGCGCCGCCAGCAGGGCTTGCTCCACCTCTACCGGCTCTACTGCCAGGCACGCCGCTGCTACGAGTGTCCCATCTCCGGGGTGCGCAAGCCCCGGTAACATGACGTGCTGGGTATAGAGTTAGTACTAAAGGCGGCGGAGCAGTAGGAAATGCACCATATTGGCTTTTGGCCGCTGTATGCTCTACAATAGCAGCGAGAGTGGCGAGGGCCTCAGGGCCGCGAATTCGGTGCGTAGGGATGCCGGTGCCACTCGCTATCGAGACCAGGCGAACCGGCTACGCTGCGTCTCTGTCCCACATTTCACGTTTCCGAAGGGGCCATATGGCGGGAACCTATTCTCAAGGCTCAAACTCGGCGGTCGTACTCGTGGTTGACCCCGATCCGATCAACCAGCGGGCGTTGCGCGACAGGTTGGTGCGCCTGGGCTTTACCGCGCGCTCCGCCGACGATGCGGACTCCGCGCAGGCCATCGTGGAGTCCACCCCGCCCGACGTGGTGATCGCTACCTATAGCTCAACTCAGGCCGAAGACTGGCCCGCCCTGCAAATCAACCTGGGCAACTGGGGCATCCCCTACATCACGCTCGAAGAAGCTGACATGCCCTCCGATACGGCACCTGGGCTTGAGGATAGCGACCTGCGCGAGCGTATCCGCGAGGCCCTGCGCTCCAGGAAGTTGCAGGACGCGCTGGTAGCCGAAAATACACGCCTGGCCGCCGAGCGACTGTACGACCCGATCACCGGCCTCTTCAACCGCCGCTATGTGATGATCCGCGTGGAGGAAGAGGTCAAACGCTCGGCCCGCCACGCTTACCCGCTCTCCTGCCTCCTGCTCGACATTGACAAGCTGGACGACGTGAACGACCAGTACGGCAATCACGTGGGCGATGCCATACTGCGCGACATGGCCCACATCATCACCCGCACCCTCCGCGCTACCGACATCGTGGCCCGCTACCGCGACGACGAGTTCATTTCGCTCCTCACCGACACCGACTCGAGCGGCGCACAGGTAGCCGCCAACCGCCTGCGCGATGCCGTGGCCGCCTACAAGTACAACGTCACCCCCGACGGCGAGCCGATAACCCTCACCGCGTCGGTGGGTGTCGCCTACTGGGAGCCTGTCAACAAACCTGGCGAGGGCACCTGGGAGCCACAATTGATAGCCCTGGCCGAACGCGCCCTCCGAGCCGCCAAGATGTCGGGGCCGGGTAGACTGGTGATGTTACAGGCGGCGTAGGATAGTAAAACGTGAAACGTGAAACGTGATGTGGTAATTCGTAATTCGTAATTCGTAATTACATGGCAGGCTGTTGGTGCGGCCTGCTTTTTTGTGGCCTGAAGCTTGCACCAGGCAATCCGGCAACGAGCATACAGCGTCTTAATGTAGACAGGTCACGTGAAGCAATCACAAGAACAGCAGTACGAAAAATAAGCAACGGAGTCGGACCTTGTCATTCTGAGCGCAGCGAATAATCTCGTCCCTCACCGGGATGGTTCTGCTTTCTTACGGCACTCCGTAGCTGAAGGAAAGGTGTTACCATGTGCTGTTGGACGAGATTCTTCGCTACGCTCAGAATGACAAGGTCCACCTCATGTGCTAATCTCCTATAGTTTCGTTTTAGAAAGGTCGCTAAATGGCAGTGTCTAACATCTTACGCTTCCTGGGCCTGGGTGCCCTCACCGCGACGCTCTCCGGCACAACCGCGATGGTTTTCAAGCTGCAACGGCCTCCCGACAAGATACCGGAAGTAGACGGGCTACTGGAAGACCCGCCGGGTGGGGGCACCTGGCCGCTGGTGTCGATAGTCGTGCCAGTGCGCAATGAGGAACGCAATTTGCCACGCTTGCTGCCGTCACTCCTATCGCAACGATATCCCAACTATGAGGTCGTGGTGGTAGACGACCAATCGACCGACGCCACACCGCAGATACTGGCCGAGTGGTCGGCGCGGGACGAGAGGCTGAAGGTCATACGGGGCAAGGAGCTACCGAAGGACGAGGGCTGGCACGGCAAGCCGCACGCGATGTCGCAGGGCGTGAAAGTGGCGCGGGGCGAGTGGGTGCTCTTTACCGACGCCGACACCAAGCATAGCGAGCTTTCGATCTCGTCCAGCATGGCCTATGCGCTCAGGCACCATGTGGACCTGCTCACCATCTCACCCTGCCCGGAACTCGTCACGCCCTCCGAGCGGCTGTTGATGCCGGTGGCGTTCATGGGCATAGGCACCTTCTTCCCCGCCAGCAAGGTGAACGACCCCAACAGCGAGGTTGCCATCGCCAACGGCCAGTACATCTTCATCCGGCGCGAAGTGTACGACGCGGTGGGCGGCATAGAGCGAGTGAAGGACAAGATTGCCGAGGACCTGGAGTTCGGCAAGGTGGTCAAGTCGGCAGGCTACCGGCTCTACCTGGGCGACGGGCAGCACCTGATGACTGTCCGGATGTACACCAACCTGCGCGAACTGTGGGAGGGCTGGGGTAAGAACACGGTGCTCTCCTTCCGCGAAAACCCACTAGTGGGCATACTGGGAGTGCCCTCGATAGTCCTCTCGCCTACCCTGCCCCTCGTCTGGCTGAGGTGGGCCACACGTAGTTGGCGCACCGCCGACCGCACCCGCAAGCCCGCCGATGAGTTGGCCGCCGCCTGGGTGAGCGCCCTCGCCATCATGGGCACGCTGGTGCCATTCATCTATCGACGCCGCGTAGACCGGATGCTCGGCCTGGGTGTCGGCTGGACGCTGACCCAGCCCCTCGGCACCGTTATCTTCGGCCTCATCCTCCTCAACTCCTTCATCCGTCTAATCACAGGCCGCGGCGTCACCTGGAAGGGCCGCACCTACGCTAATCGGAAGTCCTGAGAGAAGAAAACCGCAAAGGCGCAAAGAGCGCAAAGGTAACGCAAAGATAAGGATTGTGTCTCAAGAAAGAGGACCGGGGTATATGTACTCGTACCCTGGTCCTTTTACCTTAGAAAATCACCTTAATCACTAGTGTCCTTTGCGCTCTTTGCGCCTTTGCGGTTTTCGTCTACTTACCCGGTATGGGATTGCACGAAGCTCCATACGCGCTGCCAGACTTGCTCGCGTTCGGTGTCGAACACCACGCCGTGGCCGCTGTTGTGCCACCATTCGAGGTCTTTCTGGGGCGAGCCGATGTGCTTGTATAGGTACTTGGCGCTGCGGGGGTGGATTACGCCATCGCGGACACCGTGCATGATGAGGGCGGGGGTGCGCACGTCGGGTAGCACCTTGCGAGTAGTGCGCATCAGGTTGAGCAGGCGGTCCACCGCGACGAGCGGGTAGCGGCGGTATGAATAATAACGGGTATGGGCCTCCGGGTCGGTGTTGCTGCCGGGACGCCTGACGTTGTGCCAGCGCACCACGTGACGCACCACTGGGATGAGGTGGATGCGGCGATCGCGGAAGTAGATGGGCGAGGAGATAGTGACTATCCCAGCGACCTGCTCCGGGTGCATCACGCACAGTCGCAGGCCCAGCAGCCCGCCCATCGAGAAGCCGATAATCACCACCTTGCGCCCCTCACATTGCAGCCGGGCCAACCCCTCCTCCGCTGAGGCAAGCCAGTCCCGCCATGTGAGGCCCTTCAACTCCTCAGGCCTGGTGCCGTGCCCCGCCAACCTTACGCCCTCAACTCGCGCCCCTTGCTTAGCGAGGAACATGCCCAACCCGCGCATCTCCGGCGGGCTGCCGCTGAAGCCGTGTATCAGCAAGCACCCCACCTGCGAGTCCTCCGGCCCGTAAGCGAACGGCTCCAGGTCGAGGTCGGGTTGGGGAGGCAAGGCACGCCGCCTCAACCGGAAGCGGCGGGAAACAGTAGACATATCAGGATGGTAAAACGTGGCGAGGAGAATGTCAAAGGGGACGATGGACGATATTACATTACGCTTATCCCATGAAATGTATTGCCGTCGCCTGGCGACGCCCGGCGATTGAAATCGCGGGCTACATTTTGCAAAGTCCCCCTTCGGGGACTGATGCATCTTACAGGGCCTCTTCAGGTTCTATCAGGTGAATTAGTCTGCCCTGCGGCAGACTTTGCAAGGTGTAGCCCGCGATTTCAATCGCCGGGCGTCGTCTGGCGACAATGCGGCTATTCATCCCCAATTGCCCGTGCCGGTGATGCTGCTTCACCCACAACTCATTGGTTGAAAAGCTCTGTTGCTTCATTTATAACGGTAGCTAGCCTTCCTTTTCGGGCGTATTTCCTTTGCGAATATCAAACAGCAGGCAGAAAATGTCAACAGACTGGGCGACTCCAACACAGCCTACACGTAAAGAGCACTTCGATATACCGGACCTCCGCATTTTACCGACAGCAGCGTTGGTGCTACACGAGCATGCCGACAGCAAGCGGGTGGCGCGGCTGGAATCGCGGCTCCAGCGGGATGGCACGCTCAAGAACCCACCCATCGTCGCCCCCATACCGGGCACCGACCGCTACGTAGTGCTCGACGGAGCGAACCGGGTGAGCGCCTTGGTGTCCATGGGCAGCCCCCATGTGCTCGCGCAGGTGGTTGACTACAAGTCCGACGACGTGCAGCTATACACCTGGTACCATCTTATCACGGGCCGCACTCCCGCCACGTTCCTGGACGAGATACGTGAGGTGCGGGGCATTACCGTCGAGGAAGCCCCACTTGAGCTTGCCCGCTCCACCCTGGCAGACAAGATGATACTGGCCTACCTGGTGGTGCCGGACGAGCGGGAGGGCACCCGCGTCTACCTCATCGACGGCGTGCCTGGCACCGACCACCATGGCACCGTGCCCTCTACCGCCCTGTTGAACGCCACAGTGGACACGTACAAGGGCGACCCCCACGTAACCATCCACCGGGTGAGCACAGACGACCTGGCCGAGCTGGTGCAATATTACGACCACGTCAGCGGCCTGGTGGTCTTCCCACCCTACACCCCTGACGACATCCTGAAGCTCGCCACCACCGGCCTGGTAGTGCCCACCGGCATCACCCGCCACATCATCAGTCCCCGCGCCCTCCGCGTGAACGTGCCGATCGCTATCCTCATGTCCGGCGACCCCCTGGAACAAAAGACCGCCTGGTGGAACGGCCAGCTAAAGCGCAAGCTCGCCGCCAACGAGATGAGGCTGTACCAGGAGTCCACGTACCTCTTTGATGAATAGACGATGGACGATGGACGATGGACGATGGACGGTAGGAGTGATGAGGACTGAGGACTGAGGACTGAGGACTGAGTAACAATCAGCCACACATCCAAACCATCATCCTCTTGGCGCGCTCTTGGCGTACTTGGCGTCTTGGCGGTTCCGTCTCCTACCATCGTCCATCGTCCATCATCCATCATCCGCCTGGCTCGCTGGGCCCCACACCTGCTATAATAGCTGTGAGTGGCTTACAGTAAAGGAGGCAAACAAAATGGCAGATACTGACATGAGGACCGGGAATGGCCGCGCTGGTTCGGCGGGAGTAACAGAGGAAGACATTAGAGAGGCAATTCGCAACGAGGTGTACGACCCGGAAATGGGCATCAACATCGTTGACCTGGGCCTGATATACGACATCACCGTGGCCGACAGCAAGGCCGATATCACCATGACCCTCACCAGCCCCGGCTGCCCCGTCGGCCCGGAGCTTATCACCAACATCCGCAGGTCGGCCTCGCGCTTCGACGAACTCGAAGACGTTGACGTCCACCTGGTATTCTCCCCGCCCTGGCACCCCTCCATGATGAGCGAAGAGGCCAAGGACGAGCTTGGGTATTTCGGCTAGTAACACGTATTGAAACGCCAAGACGCCAAGACGCAGAGAACGCGCCAAGGTTAAGGATTGTGATCTAAGCAAAAGGACCAGGGTACTACACACGTACACCGGTCCTTTTTGCACCCTCCAAACCTTAATCAACTTGGCGTGGTTCTTGGCGCCTCCGCGTCTTGGCGTTTAGTTCTCTCCGGCTATCATTTATGAGATGCAACTTTGGGAGAGCGTATGAGAGTGCGCAAATCGGCGCGGCTGGTGCTGCTGGACAAGCAGGACCGGGTGCTGATGTTCAAGTACGAGGACAAGGTGCCGCTCGACCCTGAGCACCCCATCACGCTGTACTGGGCCACTCTGGGCGGCGGCCTGGAGGGAGATGAGACGTTCGAGCAGGCGGCTATGCGCGAGCTATGGGAGGAGACCGGCATAACGGAGGCTGCGATAGGCCCCTGCCTCTGGACGCGCGAGCGCAAATTTGTCATCCACGGAGAAGATGTCCTGTCGCAGGAACGCTACTTCCTGGTGCGAGTGCCCGGCGACGAGATAAGCCTGGATAACCTGTTCGAGAACGAGCGGCTAACCTACCGCGACCATCGCTGGTGGTCCACCGGCGAGATGCGCCGCTCAGGAGATGTCTTCCTACCCCTCGGCCTTGCTGACCTGCTGGAGCCGGTGCTGACCGGGCAACTACCCCCAGAGCCGTTCCAGATAGACGTGCCACAGAAGTGACGAGTGACGAGTGACGAGTGACGAGTGACGAGTAAGTTATCCAACTTTTATTCTTCTTTGCGCGTCCTTCGCGTCCTTTGCGCCTTTGCGTTTTCGTCTCTCAACTCGTCACTCGTCACTCAGGAAATGCTATCCTACGCGCACCACGCGGGTGTGATAGCCTGTCGCGCCGTTGGGATAGATGTCGGCCTTCTTTGAGGTCTGGACCTCCCCCGTACCGTCGGTGGCACGTGCTTGCAGGGTGTAGGAGCCGGGCTTTGGGTTCCACGGGTAGGCCCATAGCACCCAGGAGTACTTGCTCGGCACCGCCACTAGCTGCGCCTCGTTCCAGGACTGGCCGCCATCGGTGGTCACTTCCACCTTCTTTATGCCCCGGTTGCCCGCGAAAGCCACCCCGCCAATGTAGAGGGGCTTGGCGTCTATTCGGCCCTTGTTCGGGTAGTCTATGCGGCTGAGAGTGTTGTAGTCAGCCACATCATCCCAGCCCTGCGCCTCCCAGTAGCCCTTGAAGTCAAGGTTCACAGCCTCTACTTCGGTAATCCACTTGACGTTCTTCATACCGTAGATGTTGGGCACCAGCAGGCGGGCCGGGTAGCCGTGCTTGTCGGTGAGCGGCTGCCCGTTCATCTCGTAGACCAGCATGCACTCGTTGTTCAAGGCAACGTCCAACGGGAAGCTGTCGGCGTAACCATCGGCGGCCCGGCAGATTATATCCACTGTGCCTTTGCGAGGTTTAGCCTTGCGCACCATAGCCGAGAAGTCCACACCGCGCCAGGTGGCGTTGCCTATCAGGTCGCCGCCGGTCGGGTTGCTGATGCAGGCCAGGGTCTCGTCCCGGTTGAAGGCTGGCATCGCCTTCAGGTCCGCGAACGTGACAGTATAGGGGTTGTCCACCATACCCCCAAACGTCAGCTTCCACGACTTAGCGTCCACCGTGGGGTCTATGAAGTTCTTGGTGGTGATGTAAAAGCTCTCGGTTGGGGTGGTAGCGGGCACCAGCACCGCCTTCACGTCCTCGAAGCCGGGAGGAATGGAGGCATTCTCCGGCACAGCGGTCGGCTCCGGCGTAGCGCGCGCCACGTTATCATGGTTTGCGTCGGCCACGGCAGTAGGTGTCTCTGCGGGCGGCTGAGTGGGGATCTCTGTAGGGGCCTCTTGCGTGGGCGGCTCCTGCGTGGGTTGGACCTGCGGTTCCTGGGTAGCCGTGGGGGCGGATGTCTCGGTAGGCTCCGGCTCGGAGGTAGCTGTAGGCTGAGGGGGGCGAGTGGGCGTGCCACCTATTTGGGCGACACGAGTCGATGCGGTGTTGCGGGCCAACTCGGTAATGTCCACCTCCTGTACACCAGCCAGTGGGGGCGGTGCGAGGGCCTGGCGTATGCCTACCCACAGCACGCCCCCACCGAACAGGGCCAGCAGCGTGCCGCCGATAGCCTTGTTGAACCCACGGCGGCCCATTGGCGCGGTCGCCATTGTGGTAGCTCCCTCAGCAGACGTGACGCGGGCGGGCCAGGGGAGCAGGTAGGCCAGAGCAAGTCCGAACACCAGGCTCAACAGGAACATGTTGACCCACATTGGCACACCATAAGGCGCAAGACTGTCACCGTAGATGGTAAGGGCAACATCGGGCGGCGCGGTCACTTGCAAACCGGTGGAGCCGAAGAAGCCATGTCCGAAAATGGGGAGAAACACCGTGTTGAGCAGCAGCCCCAGGATAAGACCGTACGCCAGGCCGGACAGGTACCGGGGCAGGGAGAAACGTACCGCGTTGAGCCACAAGTGCGTGAACGCCAGCCCCAACAGACCGCCAAGCAAGAGGGTGCCTTCCACAATCAGCACAACCAGGAGCGCCTTACCCCCTACGCCTAGAGAGTTTATGAAGAACGAGTTGGTCTGTCCTCCGGTAAGCTGGATGAGGGTGTCCTCCATCAATTCCGGTATGGAAGCGGTGTTGGTGGTGAAGCGCACCACCGCCATGACCAGCATCATAGCGAGGGCCGCGCCCACGCCAGCCCCGAACCCGCCACGTATAACCGCATTTCTTATAGATGCCATTTGACCGCTCCCTCTTACATACGAGGCAAAAAGCTACTCTAAACGCCTGCCGGTGGAAATATGTCTATCTCTATTATAAACGCAGAGGGTAACAAAGCAGATGCCCTACACGGCATGAGTAAGGATATTGTAAACCGTGGGTAATACTTCCGTAATAAAATGGCTGTAAGGAGGTGGCCTACTAAGAGCTTATTTCAAAACCAGCACTCACCGTTGTAATACTAAATTTACTTGGAGACACTAATACCACTGCCCTTCCCTTACAACACCTTCATGCAGAGTGTTACCAGGGGTGCCGGCTTGAAGCCTAAGTGCCCACAGGTGACCCTTCCGACACTTAAGAAAGATTGTCACTTCCTGTGCTTGCAGTTCAACTTTCACCTCAGTTACCTTGAACCTTACTGGCTTGAACGGCAATGGCTCACCATACACGACATCTTCTGGTCGTATCGTCGGCTGGCAGACCGGACAGGTAACCAGCATTAGGTCATCAGTATCTTTATAAGGCTGTATTGGCATGTGTAGCTCCTAAACACAGAGTAGCCTGACGTGTGCAATCCTTCAGGCTTAGTCTATTATGGCACAGAAATAGCCCAAACAAGGTCTTGAAATGAGTTCTAAGGCTATGTTTTGCCATGTCTTGGTATGCAGACCCCCATGCTCCATGTCGAAGGACCAAATACCCCCTTGTCATCCTGAGCGTAGCGAAGGATCTCAGATGCTGCTTCAAGTGCCATGTACAATTCCCAGCACTATGTTCGCAATGTTCGACAGCATCCATGACCACTTTCTTGAGATCCTTCACTGCGTTCAGGATGACAAGGGGAGAGTGGTCTCTGTAAGACGACCCATGTAGCATGAGGGCACAATGCATGATGCCCCTACGCAACCACAACTACTTTCCCCTTTGCGCGTCCTTTGCGTCCTTTGCGTCTTTGCGTTTCCGTCTCTTACCCGTACCCTAACCACCCAGCCCCTCCGCCTTGGCGAGCACGAACTTGAACAGGCCCCGGCAGGCAAGCTGGCCGTCCACCGTGGCCTCGCCCTGGCCCTCACCGAACATGCCCCGCACGCGTGTCATGGTCACCTCAATGCGCAGGGTGTCGCCGGGGACCACCTGCCGCTTGAAGCGCACCTCGTCCACTCCCGCGAAGAAAGCCAATTTGCCCCTGTTCTCCGGCATGCCGAGCACCGCCACCGCCCCCACCTGGGCTATCGCTTCGACCTGCAACACGCCCGGCATGACCGGGTAGTCTGGGAAGTGGCCCATGAAGAAAGGCTCGTTCGCCGTGACGTTCTTGATGCCCACCGCCCGCTTACCGTACTCGATCTCGATTATCTTGTCTATCATCAGGAACGGGTAGCGGTGCGGGATGATCTTCTGTATTTCGACGCTACTCAGCGTCGTGGGCTGCGCGGTCTCGCCGCTCCCACCGGCCTGTGCCTGGTCAACCTTATCGGACATTCTCCCCTCCGTGTCTGAAACGTGAAACGTGAAACGTGATGTGACCCTGTTGGGTATTTTAGCATAGTCCGGCAGCACACAGCGCCAGTGACAGCGGCACCGAATGGTTCCTCTTCGCGCTCGCGGTGTTCCAAGATAGGCAGGATGACGAAAACGCAAAGACGCAAAGACGCAAAGGACGCGCAGAGATAATGAGGGTGTTCTAAGTACAAAGAGAACCAGGGTACATTATCGCGTGCTCTGGTTCTCTTTGTACTCTCTAAACCATTTCTTCTCTTTGCGCGTCCTTTGCGTCTTTGCGTCTTTGCGTTTTCGTCATCCTCAATGCGACCAGCGTGAGGCTGGCGGTGAGCCAGAAGAGGGCTACCATGTGGGGGAATTCGATGTTGAAGTAGAAATGATCGAGCGGGCCGACCGAGATGAGCGCGCCAAGCATGGCTGCCGTACCACCCAGCAAGGTAGAGTCGAGCACCGACCATTCCTCTTCGCCTTCTTCGCCGGGGGCGGGGGCCGCTCTGCGGGAGGCGACCACGGCGGGGATGGTGTGCACCAGGAACGCGAGCATAGCCACGACGAACAGCGCCAATGCCACCAACCCGGCACGCTCGGCTATCGTCAGGTAGAGGCTGGATACGCCGGTGGTGAGGTCAAGCTCTCCCGCCGTGCCGAAGCCGACGCCGAACACCGGGTAACGCTCTATGATCGCCAGGGCGTTGCGGTACTCGGCAAGACGCATCAGGCTGGCCGGGTCCTCAAACCGCAGACCGGCGGCGATGCGGGCGAAGTAACCGCTGCCCGCGCCCACCACGAGCAGCACCCCGGCACCCGCCACGCCCCACACCCACAACCGCCTGTAGCGCATGGTCGCCACGAACACCGCGCCCACCAGCACTCCCCCTAGCGCCGACCTCGACTGAGTGAGCACAATCGCTCCCACCTCGGCCAGGAAGATGCCTCCGACCAGCCAGCGCGGCAGGAGAGGCTTGCGGGCGAGTAGCTGCACGCCCGTAATCACCGCCACGATCATCAGCAGGCCACCAAAAGAATTGGGGTCCACCTGGGTGCCAACCGCCCTCTCTCCGAGCGCCGGGTTCTCCTCGACGTAGCGTATCACGCGCGTTGTGGGGTAGCCGACAATGCTAAGGCGGGTGAGCAGGCCCGTGGCAAGCGTATCGGGCAGCCGCCACAGCACCACGCCGATAGCCGCCGCCGCCCCACCCGCCAGCAACAGCCACCGCATCACCGTAGCCAGCGTGCGGCTATCGCGTATGACGCTCCCCGCCGCGAAGAAGAGGCCCACCGACAGCACCATCTTGATGTAGTTGTGCACCACGTCGGTGGAGCTATCGCGCCCCAGGCCCAGGACGAACGAAAAGAGAGTGCTTGCCAGGAACAGGACCACCCAGCCGTCGAGGGGAGTGCGCGCCAGCCCCAGCCCTTGCCCGGCCCCGAACAGCAACGACATTAGCCAGGAGACGTAGAGGAACAGCAGGGCCATCTCCAGCAGCGTCGGAGTAAGCACCGCCAGCCTGACCGGCAGCACCGCGAACGGCAGCAGCATAATCGTGCCGATCACCAGCGCCACGTCCGCCAGGGGCCGCGTCACCAACCAGGGCAGCATCACGAGGGCGACTACCGCCACGAACAGTACCACCGGGTTGCCGATGGCGATTACCAGCCCGCCGAACACCCCCACCCCCACGCCCAGCAACACCACAGTCGCTGTGCGCAGAGCCGAGTTGTCCTGTATGCGGGATTGAATGTCTGCTAGCATGGCACTCTGACGATAGACGATGGACGATAGACACACGCCATCGTCCATCGTCTATCGTCCATCGTCCAACTCTCTATATCCACTTGCGCCAGCGGAAGAAGGCGAGCATCGACACGATAACGAGCGCCATCGACCCCAGCACTACCTCAAAGGCGAACGGGCTGTCCTGGGCGGGAAGCGGGATGTTCATGCCGTAGATGCCCGATATGAGGGTGAGGGGCAGCAGTATCACCGAGATGATGGTGAGCACCTTGATGATGTCGTTTATGCGGTTGTTGGTCAGCGACGTAATGGTGTCGCTCAGGCCCTCTATAACTTCCTTATAGTCCTCCAGCGTTTCCCAAATCTTGTTCAGGTGGTCCGCGATGTCGCCGAAGTACTCCTCCATATCCTCGTTGAGGATGGGGCGGTGCTTGCGCTCCAGGCTGGTAATAACGGGCAGCAGGGGCTTGACGATGCGCCGGAAGGCGATGATATCCCGCCGGATAATAGAAATCTCCAGCACCGTATGCCGCACTTTGTCCTCGAATATGTCGTCATCCACCTTCTCTATGTTGAGGTCGATCTTGTTGAGGATGGGGAAGCAGTAGTCCACCAGCTTATCGACTAGCTGGTAGAGCAGGTACCCGACCGAACGGCCCATCACCTTCTCGCGCAGCGCGACGTCCGTCTGGCACTGCTCGAAGAAGCGGCTCAACGGCTTGAGCTTGCCCTCGTGCACCGTAATGACATAGTTCGGCCCTATAAATATATCCACCTCGCTGGGAGTGGTGACCCGCACCAGGCGCGAGTAGACCGGGAAGTGCATGACGATGAAGGTGTACTCGTCGGTGTCGTCTATCTTGGGGCGCTGTATCTTGGACAGGGTGTCGTCAAGGTGGAGCGGGTGGAAGTTGTAACGCTTGCGGAGCCACTCGATCTCGCTCTCCGTCGGGTGCTGAATATCCACCCAGGTGAGCGCCCCCTGGGTAATCTGTCGCACGTTCAGGGCATGCGGAGTCACAGCGGCGGGCGTAGCCCCTTTTGGCCGGGTGCGCATGGAGGAGGGTGCGGGCATAGAGACCACCGGCGGAATCGCCTGCTGGCTCGCGTTCGACACGCCGTCGGCACCGGACGCGCCATTGGTGCTATTCATGTTAGTCAAGCCGTTGGTGCTATCGGTGCCGTTCGCACCATTCGTACTATGCTGCTGGCCCTCCGGGGTCTCGTTGTCCCTCGGATCAATGCGTGGCGGCTGCATGGCGATCCCTCCTTTCTCTAGTAGTGGTTCCTGAGACAATTATACCCCCGCGCGCAACGCAGGGGCAATAGTTCCGGAGAAGTATAGATGGATACCCGTGTCTGTGCGCCTCCAAGACTCCGCTCCCCTCTGTCTTCCTGAACGTAATGAAGGATCTCAAGAAGGTGAGTAAGGATGCTGGGAACACTGGGGAACGCGGACGGTGAAAGTTCAACATCAAGACAACTGCAACACCTCAGATTCTTCGCTACGCTCAGTGATTCATTTCGCAAGTAAGTACCCACAACAGGACAAGAGGTGCTTTTGTGGGTACTTACTTGCGAAATGAATCACTCAGGATGGCAGAAGGCAAGGGGTCACAGAGAAGGTGCCCCACTTCCAGTCATTTAAGTATCAGGCAAAAAGAAAAGGAGCAGGTCTTAGCCCACTCCCTTCTCTGCCCCATAACTTGTAATTCGTAATTCGTAATTCGTAATTGCCTTACCCCGCCACCAAATTGATTTCCAGCAGGCGGGATAGGCGGGAGGCCCGCTCGCGGGGTATGCACCCCAGGGCCGATTGCAGGATGTTGGGGTTAGCGCCACGCGCGCGCAGGGCGTGAAGCACGCGATGAGTTAGCTGCGTATTGTTCTTCAGGTCGGCCTGGGCCAGCAGGAACTCCAGCGGCACCACGGGCACGCTTAAGCCCTCGAAAGGCACATGGGCGATATGGTTGCGCACGGCGTTGGCAGTAGGGTCGGCCTTGATGCTGCGCACGTAAGAAATCTGCACCGTCACGCCCTCCACGTACCACCGTCCCAGCCAGGTTGCCCGGCCACCCACGCTCCACGCCACGATCCGCTGGTGGATGTTGGAGCGCCAGATGTCGGAGGGGGCGCTGTTGCCACCCATGCGGTACACCAGGGTGACCGTGTTTGGCCCCGCCTCGTAAGGCTTCATCAATTGCGCGAAATACCCAGTCGCGTACTGCGACATGGCGCGAAACTCGATATTGCCAGGTTCGACGTTCACACCCTGCAACGACATAGCGGCCTCCCCGGACAGCAGCCAGGGTACCGGGTTGCGGGTAGTGGGGTCGTACACTCGGTCCAAAGTCTGCCGCAATGCCTCGCGCACGCGGACGTTTCTCAAAGCACTCATTTCCTAGCTCTCCTATCTACTCTCAAGCTCTCAAAATTCTCTCAAACTCTCTGGCGATTTTAGATTTTAGGTTTCGGATTTTGGATTAATCTTGTTTGCCGCCTCTCAAATCCGAAATCCGAAATCAATTAGGTTGCCTCGTATTCGATGTAGAACTTCACCAGGGGCAACGCTTCTCCCCAGCCCCTGCGGTTGCAAAGGCCTCAAATGCCGGTCCTGCTCGGCCTGGGCCTGGGGGCTGAACTTCAACTCTCCCGTGTAACCGTCTCCGTTTCAGCTACCGCTCTGCACTTAACACCTCCTTTCGCTCCTGTTTGGGTGGCATTCCGGGCCATAGGCTAGCGAACGCCCCATTCCCACATGCCGTAATCTACTTTCTTATCGAGGCGGTGCCCCATCTGCGACAGCAGTAGGCCGATCTCGCCCCTGTGATGGCTTTCGTGCGACACAAGGTAGCCCATGAAGGCCACCGCGTGCGGCTTGAAGCCCTTGATCTTGCCTCCTGCCGACATACCCCTCTGTAGGAGCGTCTCTATCGCCTCGCCCGATGCGGTGAGGGCCTGCCGCAACGCCTCCTTGTCGGCGGCCTGGGTCTTCTCCAGCTTCGTCAGGCCGGGCATGAGGTCGGGCGCGGCGCTTTCCAGCCACATCAGCCGGACGTTGTGCATGTGGGCGAAAGCCTCTCCCACGCTGCGGCCCTTCATACCAGGGGGCGTGCCCTGCAAGGCTTCGGGGGCTATCGCGTCCAGCAGGTAAAGGTTGATACGGTTGTGTATGCGCCAGGTATCGAGTATCTGTGTCTCCATGCCGCGTGCCTGCCTTAGCTACTGCCCTGCTTGTGCTCGGTCCAGCGTGCGGTGCAAGAAGTCTAGAGTGCGCTCCCAGGCCAACTTCGCGGCCTCCGCGTTGTAGGCATCCGGGCGGTCGTTCTCGAAGAACCAGTGCCCCGTGCCCGGATAGACGTGGAACGCCACATCTCGACGTGCCGCCCGCAACATCTCTTCCATGCGGCGCATCTCGTCGGTGGACTCGTAGGGGTCCTCCTCGGCAAAGTGCCCCAGGAACGCCGCCTTCGTGCGGGTTGCGTAGTCCGCCTCTTGCTCCACGCCGCCATAGAATACGACGACCACACTCACCTGGGGCCGTAGCGTGGCAAGCCAGGTGACATATGCCGCGCCCAGCGAGAAGCCCATCGCTCCAAGTTGTTCGCCCTCTACGGCGGGATGTGCTAATAGATAATCGACGGCGGCTGTCTCATAGTTGATAGCCTCTTTATAATCAAGGGCGGATACTAGCGCCTCCGCTTCGTCGATAATGTCGGTAGTCTTGCCGTCGTACAGGTCTGGGGCCAGCACCGTAAACCCTGCGCTCGCCAGCCGTTCCGCTAACTCTTGGAAGAAGCCATTCAGCCCCCACCAGGCATGGCACAGCAGCACGCCCGGCCCGCGCCCCTGCTCCGGTACTGAGAGATAGGCTCGTGCTTCCTTCTCCCCAACTGCGTACTTGATCCACTCACCCAACGGGGACCACCACCTTTCTCTGCTTCAGAGGCACATAACCATCCTGTAGCAACGACACACGGAACCCGTGCATCTCCGCCGACATTACGCCCTCCACAACCGAGGGGTCGTTCTCCATGATGCTGCGGGCCTCTTCCTCGGTATCGGCCTCGTAGACGACTATGCCAAAGGCTACATCCAAACACGGGCCGACCATCACTACCTTCTTTTGTGCCACCAGGCCCTTCAAATACTGGAAGTGCCTACCTATCGCGTCCATCTCTTCCGCTGTCGGCTTGGTCGTAAAGCCCGCGCGGGTGGCTTTTATCATGTAGATGTACTCTGTCATGGCTCCAGCTTCCTGGCTCCTTATTCGCCAACCCAGCTTCGTCTCAGCGGTACCGGCTCCTGCATGGCGTGGGGCACACGCTCCTGCTTGCGCGACGGCATGGACGGCATAGCGGGCATCGGGGATAGGTCGAACTCGTCGTACTCGGAGTGCGCTTCCGGCTCCGTCTGCATCTGCGCGCAGGTGACGATCAGGTCCACCGACTTGGCGATCTCGGCACTGGATACGGCGGGTGCCTGGAAGCGTATCAGCTCGGTGTTCAGCGAGATGAGGAAGTCGCCCGCGCCGAGCAAGCTGTGAGCGCCAGTGCTCTTGATCCCGGTAGCCTGGCGCGCGGCCTCCGGCGAGTGTACCCGCCCCACGATGCGAGCGCCCCAATCGGCCTCCAGACCGTCAATCAGCGGCAGGCTCTCCACCGACAGTGCCATGTGGATGTTGTTGCGGCCGCCGCCACTCAGCAGCTTGTTGAGCGCAGCCTCGGCCTCGGCACCGGTGCGCCTGTTGTTGCTGCCACATAGCACGTCGGCACCATCCACCAGCACCACCAGCGCGGGGCTATCCTTCTGGGGAGCGTAAGGCTCAAGCGCGCGCTCCTCGTCACCAAAGAAAAGCTCGTCCTCGTCCTCGCCCTCCAATCCCAATGGGTCATTGAGGCGAGTGTGCCGCGCCAGCGTGCGTAGCGCCCACCTGAGCGAGAGCATGGCGTCCACGGGACCGTTAGCAATGGGGCAGGCCAGGTGCGGCAACCGCTCCAGGCCCCTGAAGGCCCTACCCTCTCCCGTGCCGTCTATCAGCAACAGCCGCAGCCTGTCGGGGGAGTTGTGCAGGGCCAGCGACAGGGCTATACCGCCCAGCAGGCTGCTCTTGCCCGCGCCCTGGTTGCCCACTATCAGCAGCGGGTCCACGTCGGGCGAGTTGAGCCGCAGCAACAGGGGCGTGCCGTCGGGGTCGAGGCCCAACGTAGCGGTAACAGGCGGCACCACGTCGGCCACGCGCTGCACTATCGGCAGGAGGCGCACCGGGATAGGGTCGGGGCGGGGTACCTCAAGGTACACTCCCTCCTCCCCGTGCGTCATGCGGCACGAAGTCACGCCCAACTCGGCGGCTATCTCCGGCACGATAGGGGCAACCGTGGTGGCACGCACCCCCTGCGGCAAAGCCACGTGGAAGTGCGCCAGCCGGGGCGACAGCTTGCCGCTAGCTATCTCGGCCTTGATGCCATGCGTGCGCAGTATGTACTCTATGTGGTCGGCCTGGCGGTCCAGTATGTCTCGCATTGGTTGCTCCGGTTCTGGTTCTGAAACGAGGTTCTAAAACGTGAAACGTGAAACGTGATGGGGTTTATGTTGTTTGGTTCGTGGCTGCTTTACAGTTTGTACTACAGCACCCACACTCCCCCTTGTCATCCTGAGCGTAGCGAAGGATCTCAAATGCTTCTTTTGCCTATACGCTGAACCATTTGCACTTTGTCCCTATCATTCGACAGCATCCATACTCACCTTCTTGAGATCCTTCGCTGCGCTCAGGATGACAAGGGGGAGTTTGGTTCCGTAAAGCGAACAGCCTCGCATTCACGCCTCAATGTCCGTCTAGCCACATCACGTTTCAC
This sequence comes from Chloroflexia bacterium, assembly GCA_036386675.1. Taxonomy (GTDB): domain Bacteria; phylum Chloroflexota; class Chloroflexia; order QHBQ01; family JADMIH01; genus JADMIH01. Next base: position 46,091 of record DASVVE010000013.1, read on the forward strand.
GTTTCACGTTTCAGAACTCCGTTTCAGAGCTAAAGCCTCCGCGTGGTCGTGGTAGTGCTCATAGGTGTTCTCAGCGATGAGCCTCCAGGGCTTCCAGTCGCCCGGCATGCCCTTGTAGCGGCCGGGGTCGGTCAGGTCTTCCTCGGAAACGCCTTCCAGCAGCCGGCTAAGTTCCGCATACACCTGCCGGGATTCAGCAAGAACATCTTCCAGCGAACGGTCGCGGTTGCTCTCGTAGATAGCGTGGTTGCGCTCGTGTAGCGGTTTGTTCCAAAGGTCCGAAACCACGCTATATTCCAGCGACCGCGCGCTCAGCATTCTCACTATCTCGCGCTCGTGCCACGTGATGTGCGCCAGATGGTCCTTGGCCGACCAGTCGCTACCGGCTAACGGCTGCGCCATCTGCTCGTCCGTGAAGCCCCCTAGCAGCGTGTCTAGCCGTGAGCGTTCCGAGCGGACCTTGTCGAGCAGCGTTGCCTTGTCGATCTGAGCGTCCATGCCAGGCATGTACTCCTTTAGCCCGCCTTCAGCACCATCGTCACGATGCCCTGGATGCGTACTGGGTCGGAATCGTAAGCGCCTTCGCGACGGTTGGCGAACAGGCGGATGGGGTCGGTGGAGGCGGTGGCCGACTGCAAGAAGACGTGGTCTTTGCGCTTGTAGAACCGCTTCAACGTAGCCAGCCCTTCCGAGCCGCCCGCCTCGCCCGCGTAAGAAGCCACCACGAAATCGCCGTCCTCGGCCCAGCTTTGCGGCTTGACGATCACCACGTCGCCCGGCTCGATGCCCACGTGGGTCATGGAGGTACCGCGCACCCGCAGGGCGTAAGCGCCGTTGCGGGACATCGCCCTGTCCACCGCGATGCCGCCCTCATAGTCCAGGCAGTCGTACTCCTGGTAGGCCACCGTCACGTCGTACTGGCCCGCCGCGATCTCGCCCACGACCGGCAGACGCACGGTGTTGGCTTTTGGCCGCTGGTTGAAGCTGTCCATATGGGCCACGTACACGCTGCTGTTGTAGCGGTTGCGCACCCTGTCCACCGCGTCAATCACCTCGTCGGGGCAATCACCGAGCACGCGGTAAGCCGTGATATCAGGCTTCACGGACATGACCTTCACCCTGTGCACCCCTCCCGGTCCTCCCGGTTGCTCCGTCCTGTAGAACCTCGCCCAGGCGGGGTCCGGCCCCAACTGCGGCCCTGTGCTTTGCGGTTGCCTTCGTAGACTGATGACCATAGTGCCTCCGGATTTGGAAATTGGAATTGCGAATTTCGAATTTAGGTCCGTGTTCGCAAACCTATTCCCAGGTATTGTGGTGCGCCGCCTTACTCTACTTTGTTACTGAGACTGTCCTTCCTAAATCACCCAATCAAATTCGCAATTCGCAATTCCAATTTCCAAATCCGAGTTTTCCACACCATGTGGAAAACTTTTACTACCCCCTTGGATGCGGAACCGGCCATGAGGCGTGCTGCCCAGGCCGGTATAGCTTATCTATGCGCCGCGTGTTACACGGCCCACAGTAATGAAGTTTTCGGTTTTCGCGCTGCTAAGTCGTCAGCGTGGGTCCCAGGACCTTAGTCAACCCGGCGAATCACGCCGATAAGGCGGCCCTTGATCTCAAGGTTGTCCGGCTCGGTGTAAATCGGAGACATGGTGCTGTTGGCGGGTTGCAGGCGCACGCGACCATCTTCGAGGTAGAACCTCTTGAGGGTGGCTTCCTGCTCGGCCTTGAGCCATGCAGCAACCGTCTGGCCGTTCTCCGCGGTCTCCTGCGCTTCCAGGATCACCAGGTCGCCATCGTTGATGAGGGCATCGATCATCGACGTTCCCTTCACGCGAAGGGCGTACAGGCGGTCCACGTGCGCGGCGTGGCGGCCCAGGAACTCGCCGGTTAGCTCGACGCTATCCTCGGTAGCCTGGCCCATGCGGATATCCTCCAGCACGGGGATAGGCATACCGGCGGCAATAGGCGAGGTGGCGACCGGGATCTGGAACACCGGCTGCGGGTTGCGGCTCCTGCCGGAGTGGTCCACCAGCTCAATCGCACGCGACTTGTTGCGGTCGCGCCTGATATAGCCGGCTTCCTCCAGCGCCCTCAGGTTGTAGTCCACCACCGAGGTGGAGGTGTTCCCCGAGGCGGTGCGCACCAGGCCCGCGCTCTCGACCTGGCCCTTGATCTCGCGAATTGAGGGGGCGTAGCCGTGCTCCCGCATATATTCGCCGATGAAGCTGAGGATGAAGCGTTGGCGCTCGGACAGTTTCTTCTTTTTCATGGATAATTCCTCTCTAGTGCCCACCGGCTCCTGATATTTGCTCGGAAGGCTGCATAAAACGGGCTTTTCAACTTATCCCTTTTATGCCTCAATGGCATATATAGCATAGAACATTGGTTCGTGTCAATAGTTTTATGCACGAATTTAGAACAAATATGCTGTGGTTGGGGAAATTGGGGGCCATAATTTGGGATTCAACGAGCTTTTGCACAGGGCGATAGGTTCAAACCTATGGCTAGGGTAAAATGGGAACATGCATAAATCGCCGCACCAACGCATTGTAGTTATTGGTTGCAGTGGTTCGGGTAAGACGACCCTGGCCCGCAACATCGCGGCACGCACCGGCAGTGCGTACATAGAGCTTGATGCCCTGCACTGGGGACCCAATTGGACGGAAGTACCGGACGAATTGATGCGAGAACGCGTCAGGCTGGCTGTACAGGGCGAGCGGTGGACGGTTGACGGCAACTACAGAGTTGTACGTGACATTATCTGGCCGCGTGCTACCACCATTGTGTGGCTGGACTACCCTTTCCCGCTGGTAGCGTGGAGAATCTTTAGCAGGACGGTTCTGCGGGGCATCCGGCGAATGGAGCTATGGAACGGCAACCGGGAGTCGCTACGTACCGCCTTCCTCAGCCGCAATTCGATATTGCTCTGGATGTTACAAACACACGGCAAAGTGCGCCGCGAGTACCAGGCATTCTTAAGCCGGCCTCCATACCCACACCTGGCCGTGGTGCACATTCAGACCCCGCGCCAGGCACGCGAGTGGCTAGCCGGGTTGCCGGAACATGAGGAAGAATGAGTTGCAACACAAGCAGCACCATCAAATGGGTCTCGGTGGACGCAATTACCTAAGCAAGCCATAGCCCGGCACTACACAAACGCGTAACTCGTTATCGGAATAGAAGCCATCTAGCAGACAGGAATGAGGAGATGAGCACATGGCCCCTCCCTTGTCATTACGAACATGCGGCTACGCTCAGGGTAAGCTCCGTGAGATAGCTCGTCCTTCTGCACCCAATTAGCACCTTTCCTTCAGCAACAGAGTCCCATAAGAAAGAGGAAACATCCCGGTGTAGGGCGAGACTCTTCACTGCGTTCAGAATGACAAAGGGGCAGACTTTGTCGCCAGTACGCGGGGCTGCTGTTTGTGAGATGGCTTCTAACCACCCGAATCAAAAATCCGAAATCCTAAATCTCCCATGACCTATATCCTATTCCGCGCACATGGCCGCCACGCTAGAATAGGGTTGGAATACTGCTCTTTAAGTGGGTTAGTGGGAGTTTTTTATGCAGGACGTTATCAATCTTATTCCCTTTATGGACCTCGGCATCACAGCGTTGGTGCTGTTCTTCATGTTCGTAGGCTGGAAGCAAGGGCTACCCCGCATGATTATCACCGTGGGCGCGCTCTATACCGGCTTCCTGCTCGCCTCGGTCTACTATCATCTGTTCGCGGTGGTGCTGGCTAACATGCTGAAGGACAGGGCCGACATGACGTTCGACCTGATCGCGTTCGTGATGATAGACACGCTAATCAGCGGCCTGATGCTCGCCCTGTTGCTCAACCTGTTCGGCCACATCGAGATCAAGGGCCGCGCGATGGTCTTCGGCAAGATGGGTGGCCTGGTGGCCGGACTGGTGGCGGGAGTGTTCATTGTAGGCAGCCTGGTGACCCTGTTGCGGGTACCCGCAGTCTCCAATACCGAGAAGCTAAACGACACCGTAAACCTGCCGGTGGTACAGGTATTCAACAACGGCTACGCCCGCTCGGCGCTGGCCCCCAATATCGTCAAGGCCGCCCCCTTCGTGATACGCACCGCCTCTCCTTTCCTCCCGCCCAAGGAGCGTGCTAAAGGCGCGGTACCGTTGCTCCAAAGCATGCTGACCAACAACGAGAAATAGATATAGAGACGAAAACGCCAAGACGCAAAGACGCCAAGTTAAGGACTGTATTATAAGAAAAAGGACCAGAGTACATAACTTCGTACTCTGGTCCTTTTTCTTAGAACCCAACAGTCCTTAACTTGGCGCGTGCCTTGGCGTCTTTGCGTCTTGGCGTTTAGATATTCGCACGCCGCATAACACACAGCCGGTCATCTACGTTGTAAAGGGCACAAAGTCGAGAGGCGAACAACTACAACCCGCCCGGCCGCTACGGGCACCGTGTGAAAGGGAGACAACAATGGAGAAATGGGATCCTACCAGGATGGAGCTACGGCGAACGGGTAGAAGAGGTGGCTGTAGCTGTTGCAGTTTCACTATGTTGGGTATCTTCGCCGTGCCCCTGGCGGCAGTCGTATCGTTGTTCACGTTACTGTAAGCTTTACGCTTACAAATCATCAGGAGGTAATCGACCATGGGTGATTGTCTTGGACTTATAATCATGCTTGTCATGCTGAGTGTTCTCGGCTGGGTGATCGACTTGATCGTGCCTGGTAAGATGCCCTACGGCTGGCTTGGCGGTATTGCGGCCGCGATCATCGGCGGCCTGCTCGGAGGCTTCATCTTCGGCAACTTCGGCCCGGCTGCCACGTTCAACGAGTGGAGCCTGTCCTTCATACCGGCCCTTATCGGTGGCATCATCTTCGCCTTCATCGTGCGCTTCATCATGGGCCAGAGCGGGCGGCGGTCGCTATAACCGGACGGGATAAGTTAGACACGTAGAGAGTAGAGAGGGCTGCAAAATGGCGGCAAGCGGCAAGCGCAAAGGTAAAGGCCTGGTGTTCCTCGGCATACTGGCCGGGGCGGTTATCGGGGCTGCCGTAGCCCTGGTCTACTCGCCGGGCAAGGGTGAGGAAAACCGCGAGCACCTCATGCAGTACATTTCAGAGCGAGCAGGAGTGCAGTAGATATGAGAGGGATGCGCATAGCGGTCAAGTGGTTGACGGTAGGGCTGCTGGTGGGCCTGCTTCTCGCCCCCCGCAAGGGCGACGAGACCCGTAAGCTCCTCATGGAGCGCGGCAAAGAGTACTTCCAGGAAGCCCTCAACATGAACGGCTAGACTCAGTCCCGAGTTCCGAGTTCTGAGTACCGAGTCTTTCTAGACTGGTGCTCCCAGGGAACGCTCGGCACTCGGCACTCAGAACTCGGAACTCAGCACTGTCAAAAGGAGGTAGAACAGAGATGGGAATTGACATCATCGGATGGCTAGTTATAGGCCTCATCGCCGGTTGGCTCGCCAGCATGATTATGGGTCGCGGCGGCTACGGCATCATCGGTGACATCGTGGTGGGCGTGATTGGCGCTTTCATAGGCGGCTTCGTCGCCCGAATGCTCAACATAGCAGGGCCTACCGCACAGGACGCCACCAACTGGGCCAGCTTCATATTCGCCTTGATAGGCGCAATCATACTGATTGCCGTGCTACGCGCCCTGTCGGGTGGCAGGACGAGACTGTAGGCTGAAACGTGAAACGTGAAACGTGAAACGTGAAACGTGAAACGTGACGAGTAATGCGTAACGCGTAACACGTAATTGTTTGGGTGCGCTGGAGTGGACATGTGTGTGGCGCACCACTTATGAAGGAGGATAAGATGGGCCAGGTTAATGTCAATACACCCAGTGGTGATAGTGGTGGTGGAAGCGCGGCGGCGATAGTGCTCGTAGTCGTAGTGTTGATCGTGCTGGTGCTGCTGGTGCTCTGGCTGCTCGGCGTTTTCAACACCGGCACTGCCAACGTCAACGTCAACGTCACCAGCCAGTTGTTCCAAATGCTTGGCATGTAACTCATAGCTGATACAGCCAGCAGATAATAGCAGGAGAGGCGGCCCTACCCTACCGGTGGCCGCCTCCTTGCTTAACACGGACCCGCAGATTACTCAGAGCTTATTTCAGAACCATTGTAGGGGCAGGCTCCCGTGCATACCTTGTGCTAATCTGATGAAGGGCAGGCACGGGGGTCTGCCCCTACAACCTGTATCTTCCAGGTTTTGAAATGAGTTCTTAGAGTACACTGTCAGCTATGCACGCTCGTTCGGTCCGCACCTCAATAGTACCCGCCTTGTTCGCCCGCTCTCAGGCCAATATAGCGGTTGTGGCCGCCCTGGCCCTCATCGGTGGTCTGTCGCGCTTGCCGTTCGTCACGTCCACACCCATCAACTGGGACGCGGTGCAATTCGCCCTGGCGTTGGACAGACTCGACCTGCACCTGCACCAGCCCCACGCGCCGGGCTACCTACTTTACGTCATGTCGGGCCGTGCCGTCAACCTCCTTGTGGGAGACCCTTCGATGTCGCTCTCCTTGTTGAGCGTGCTGTTCAGCGGCATCGCGGTACCTCTCTTCTACGTGTTGTGCAGGCAGATTTTCGAGGATGTGCCTACAGCGGTATGTGCCACCCTCCTCATGCTCGGCTCCCCACCCACCCTCTATTACGGCGCGACGGGCCTCACCTACGTGCCGGAGATGGCGCTCGCTATCGCCGTGGCCTGGGCCGCCTGGAACTTGCGCAGCGAGAATAGCAAGCGAGAGGTCCGGTACGCTGTGTTGCTCGGCCTGGCGCTTGGCATTGCGGGGGGCGTGCGGCAGACGGGCCTTTTGCTGTTGCTGCCTTTGTGCGCCTGGGCGTTGTGGGGTGCGCCACGGAGAGCCTGGGCCGCTTTCAGCCTGGTTCTTACGGGGATATGTACCTTGTGGCTGGTGCCTCTGCTGGCTCTCTCCGGCGGATTGGACGCTTATTTGCTGGAGAACGCGCTGCTGGGGCAAACGGTGTCGGAACTTACCTCCCTGGTGGGCGCGGGGCCTGGGGGTGTCGCTTACAACCTGTATATTGAGGGGGTGGCGTTAGTTGTTGGCCTGGCCCTCGCGCTGGTGCCGCTGGGGGTGTGGGCGCTGCGGGCGGTGCGGTTCAGCCTGTCGAGCACGCTGAAATGGTTCGCCTTCTGGTGGGCGGTGCCGCCGCTCGCCTTCTTCGCGCTCACCCACATCGGGCAGTTCGGCTACGTGCTGCTCGCGCTGCCCCCTCTGTTCATGCTCGCCGCCACTTCGACCAGGGTCGTGTGGGAGCGCCTGCGGGGCGACACACCATCTGCTGCCAGGCGGTCGGTACTGTCGTGCCTGGGGCTTGCGGCTGCTTCAGCCTGCATCTTCTTGTTCGTGCCGGGGCCGACGACCGCCCCACAGATTGCGGGCATGGACCAACGCTGGCACGACATACGGCGAACGATGGCGACTATGGACCCGGCAAGCACCGCGCTCATCACGGGGTCTAGCTGGCATAGCTCCTTCCGACACGCGGGCTACTTGCTGCCACAGTACCATGCGTACGGGCTGGACCAGAAGAACGACACGTTGAACGGCTGGAACTACTCGGCCTACGGGGGCGAGTCAACTTACGCGCTACCCAAGCCGGTACCACAACCATATCTGCAACTGCCGCCGGGCACCCGAACTATCGTTGCACTGGACAAACAGGTGGGTGAGGCGCTGGCGGCACAACCGGGCCTGCAACGCGTGTCATTGAGTGGCGACACTACGTTATATGTTCTGCGCTCGCAAGTTGATATACAAGGGTTGCGGGTGGAAAACGAGATTATTAGCCCGGTACACAAGTAAGGGACGGCAGGCGTGCACAGCACCAACAGGCAGCACTCTTTGAAGGAGAGCAACGCATGATACCACTAGGCGACGAAGGCACTTCGATGCGTCGGGGCTTCCCCATCGTGAACATTACCATCATAGTAATCAACCTCATTATGTTCTTCTTGCAGATGGGTTCGGAAGCGATAACCTACGGCTGGAGCCTCATACCGCGAGAAATAATGACGGGCGTCGACCTGGTGGGTCCGCAGCGAATACCCGGCCTCAACGAGACGCTGGTACTTTATGAAGCTCCGCTTGGCATGCCTTACCTGACGCTCTTCACCTCGATGTTCATGCACGGCGGCCTGCTGCACATCGGCTCTAACATGCTCTTCCTGTTCATCTTCGGCGACAACGTTGAGGACAACATGGGGTCGCTGAAGTACCTCATCTTCTACCTGCTGTGCGGGCTGGGTGCGGACTTCGCGCAGATCATCCTGGGCGGCACCGACTCGATCATCCCCAACCTGGGGGCTTCGGGCGCGATAGCGGGCGTGCTGGGAGCTTACCTGATACTCTTCCCACAGGCGAGAGTGCGCGCATTGATACCACTAGGCGTCATCATGACCGTGGCAGCGGTGCCCGCCATATTCATGATAGGCATGTGGATCGTGACCCAGTTTGTCAGCGTGTTCCTGGCGGGCGAGCAGGCGGCGGGCGGCGGAGGCGGCGTGGCCTACTGGGCGCACATCGGCGGCTTCATCGTGGGGGCCATCCTCGTGTTCGTCTTCCGCGACCGCTCCAACTCAGACACCGTCTTCTCCCGCTTCGGCAGCTGATTAGAGAGGAGGTCAAGTCTAAACGCCATGACGCGGAGACGCCAAGGACGCGCAGAGATTTAGTAGGGCGTTCTAAACAAGAGGAGCAGGGTACGACATTACGTACCCTGCTCCTCTTTGCACTATCTAAACAATCCTTAAGCTTGGCGTCGTCCTTGGCGTCTCCGCGTCTTGGCGTTTAAACTCCTCTCCTACTTGCTGATGCCGAGGAAGACGACTGTGTGGTTGCGGCTGAGATTGCCACTCTGAGGGGCTTCGCTGGACGAACCCAGCACCAGGTACTTGAAGGGGCGGACGAAGGGCGCGCCGGTCGTCTCGTACTCTTCGTAGGCTGCGTCGTCCATAGCGCCCTCGGCAAGCTCGCGGATTCCGTTGAAGTCTACCCAACCTATGACGTTGCTGTTGGCGGGCAGGTGCTTGGCGGTATCCCTCCAGGCGTCGGTGGTGCCGATGCCGTTGCCCAGGCCGTCGGCCACGTCGGCGGCTGTCTGGTCGGCAGGCTCCCCGTTGAAGTTGACAGCAAGGATCAGGCGGTCGTTGGTGGTGCCCAGGAGGGTGGTGCCGTCGGGGCTCATGGTATGGAATGTGTTGCCGCTAACATCTACAACTTCGGACTCGCCGTTGGTTGCTTGCTGAGCGAGCGATTCGATTACCTGCTGCGCCTTCTCCACGTCCTCCGCAGCAAGCTTCATCTGGAATACCAGGCCACCCACCGGGAAGGCAGCCGCCGGGTCCGCCGAGATGCTTATCGCCCAGTCGCGGCTCATCATGGGCAGGATATCATTCTCCAGGTCCATCCCGGTCGCATCCTGTATCTGGAAAATCGTGTCGTCAAGACCGGCGGCGGCCTCCCCACCCTGGTCCCGAACAGCGTCAATACCGCCCTGGATGATGGTCTGCAAATCGGTACCAAGCGCGAAGGCGAGCGAGCCGGTGGGTATGTCCGACAGGGTGTTTACATCGGGCTTGGCGTTGGGGTTGAGTTGCACGTCCATCGAGGCACCAAGCATGTTGTTGGTGAAATCGGTCTCGGACGCGAAGTCCACGCGCATGCCGTCGTTCTCGGCGCTGAGGGTAATGAGCATGGAACCCTCGGCACCTTGCACCGCCTCAGCGGCTGTGGGATCGATGAAGCCCACCTGCTTGTAGATCTCGGTCAGGTTCAGGTAGAGCGTGGCTATACGCGCCGCGGGCAACTTACCCTGCAAAGCGGTAAAGCGGGCATCGGTCTCGAGGCCCTTCTTGTCCTTGTACTGGTCCATCACCACCTTGAGCGGCGCGACCTGCGCGGCCAGCACGGCGGTAGCTGAACCATCGAGCAGGGTGAAGTAGACCTCGGTCTCGCAGACGGTGGCCTTGCGGATGTCCATCTCGCGGTACTTCTCTACCAACTCCGCATTGGCGACGTTATCCGTCACCGTCTTTAGCTCAGCCGCCGGGCCTTGCTTGTTGAGCGGGTTGAAATCGAGGTCCATCATGCCGACGACGTTGCGGCCCATGACCTCGCCAACTTCTTCCTCGCCACTCTGCAAGTTCTCCAGGTCGGTCGTGCTGGGCGGGAGCACGGCGATGGTCAGGTTGTTGCCCAGGTAGCTGGACATCTGGCTGAAGTCGGTCATGCCGGAGCCGGAGCCAGGGCCGCAGTTCTCGGCAGCCTCCCCCGCGCCCGCCATCTCGACGGTCTGCTCGGTTATCTTGGCCCAGGCCTCCTCGAAGCCGGGCTGCGACTTGAACGCCTCGCCAAGCTGGTCCATAGCCGCTTTCTGGGTGCCCTCGAGCACGGGGTCGATGCTGAAGTAAGCGAGCGCATTGGGGGGCAACATCTGGCCCACGGTCGCCGCCGGGCGGTTGATTGTGCGGTTCAGTACAAAGTAGGCTGCCGCACCACCGGCCACGAGCAACAAGAGCACCACAAGCCCAGCAACCAGCCCTCCCTTACCGCCCTTCTTAGGCGGGGCGACGTTCACCTGCTGCGGGGGCACGTATGGCGCAGTTGGCCCACCGGGCGGTGGCTGTTGAGGAGTGTAACCTGACTGCTCCGGCTGGGCGCGGTACCCACCCGGCTGTGGTGGCACGTAAGGCTCAGTGGGCTGGGCGTACGAAGGCTGCTCCGGCTGAGGCGCAGACGCGGGCGGCGGGATCTGCTGGCCGGTTTGCGGGTCGAAGCGCCATCCGGGTTGAGCTTGTGGCTGCTGCGGGTCAGGGCCTACGGGCTGGCCGGTCTGCGGGTCGAAGCGCCAACCGGGCTGATTGGGGTCGTTGTTACTCATAGAACTTCCTCCTGTATGTAAAACCCGTTCTACATAAGGCAGAAGAAGCCTCATGTACTCACACCCGCGCGTGCATAACAGCGTAGGATACCAAACTCCCCCACGTTGCATAGTGGTGGAGGCCCAAACCAGGCGTGTTAAGTGGCAGGTTGCGCGGTCATTGTATGCGTAATGCGGCGGTTAGTCAAGCGTGGCCGTGGTTATTACTCCTTATCAACTATTGTGCGTAAGGTTCGGGCGAACTGGGAGTCTTCCTTTATACCTCGCAGCAAAATAGGGTTCGCGATTGCGCGCGAAGTATGGTCTATACGCAGACCGCGTCCCCAGAAACCCCTTTCGTACTTGAATTCCTTTATCTGGTCCACCTTTATGGCAGAAGTGTCGATCAAAGGTGATATGACGATCCCCCCAGGGTGAATATCAGCAGTAAGTAGTGGGCCATTCACCGTAAGCCCACCCACCTGGCCGGAGCATGATACTGTAGCCAGTAGTGGACCAGTTCCACGCACCTCATGAACCAGGTTCTGCCTCGATGTGTTACCCGCTTCTGGACGGCCACCAAATGCTAGACCAGGCATCAAATAGCGCATCATTTGTATCACATAAATCAAGAAGCAGGTCCCACCGACGAACAGCAACAGCAGACCGCACGTTTCCTTAGCCATAGCGCATCCTCAGGGTTGGTATTGGTAGCTGCTAACCACTGGTCTCACCTGCTCTGTCCCGAATCGGGCTGCACCATCAAATCGTCCGTGTAAACCGCCTCGAAGTCGGAGCCTTGCAGGTCGTCCATCGCGTGCAGCACATCGTTGTTCCAGCGGGGATCGGGCGCACCGCTGATGTACCAGGGGCTGCCGTTGTCGGCCAGGATGAGGCCGTAGTCCTTCATCGCCTGCAATATCACCCTCGCCTGTTGCGGGTAATCGGCGATGTCCACGCTCGACTTGAGACGCACGCGCAGACCCATCGGGGGCAGGTCGGGGTCGTCGGAGTCGCTGGCGAAGTGGCGGGCGGGCCAGATGTACTTCCTCTGCGTATCGGGCGCTGTGAAGCGTATGGCGTGGCGTATCGCGCCGGAGGCCACCTCGTCGTAGGTCACCAGGCCGGGGTAGATGGGCAGGCCCGCGGCGTCGGCGGAGGTCCAGCCCTCGGGTCGCAGGGTGTTGGAGCGCAGGTCGTATACGGCGGCGCTCTCCGCGTCCCATGAGCCGTCGGAGTTAGGGAAGGCGCGATATAGCTCGTATAGCGTGCACGTACTCTCCTGCAACACCAGCACGTGCCGGTCGCCATCGGCCTCTGGACCACCCTCAACCGAGGCGTTGGTGGGCACCGGGTAGGGGCCTGGGTCGCTCTCGCCGCCGTAAGCCGTGAAGTTGATGTCCACCATAGCCTGTCCGGCTGGCACCTTTACGAACGGGATGCCTATAGGTCCACCGTCCCACAGCCCTGAGCCAAAGTCGGCGTGCACGTTGTCCTCCAGGCCAATGGAGGCGATGTAGGCGTTCGACATAGGATGCACGGGCAGCGTGTCCACCCTGCGGTTCCAGATGTTGTTTGCGGGGAACATAGGGCAGGTGCCGCTCCCGACGGGCCGGGGCGTGGGTGTCAGAATCGGGCGGCCGTCGCGGCGGGTGAGGCTGACCATCTTGCTCGCCTGGGCGCGTGTGGCGGTGCCCGATGGCCGGAAGTAGGTGCCGGGGCAAGGCTCGCCGGGGCCGCCGCACGGATAGCCGTTGATGCTGCCATTGGCGGCCACCCGCTCGACGTAGCCATAGAAGGTGCTGCCCGCCGGAACGTCCCTGAACGTCGGGGTGCCGGGCGTGAGGGGGGTCCACTGCTTCGCGCTCACCAGCATCTTGGCAAGCTGGCCCCTGGTGACGCTGTTGGTGGAGCGGAAGTAGGGTCTGTGCTGCGAGTCGCACGCTTCTCCGCGCCCGCCACACGGATAGCCGCCTGCCAGCCCTCTCGCGGTGCCTATCTCAATCCACTGGTAGAAGGTATGTCCCGCAGGTACGTCAACGAAGGTGGGCGAGGAGGGCATGGTGGCGCTCAAGCCCATCGCCTGCACGACCACTTTCATCACCTGCCCACGCGATATTTGTTCTTCAGGTCCAAAGGTGCCGTCGGCGCGGCCCGACACCGCACCCGCGTCTGTAAGGTCTATCACGTAGATGTAGAACCAATCTTCGGGGCATACGTCGGAGTAAGTCTGGCCGGGGCAGTAGCCCTGGGGAGCGGAAGGCGCGACTTTGGTGTCCGTGGCGAAACAGGTGGTAACCGCCAGGGTAAGCCCCAGCAGCATGACTGCGAAAATGGTGAGGCGTGTTTTGTGTGAGGCTTTAGCCATAGTGGGTCCCCAATCTACTTACGGTCTATTCTTTAGCAGCGTTACAGCTAATTCTCTGGTACCGAATTCTAGCTATTGCTACAATGATGAGTCAATGGGTAGATAGTCCCTGCGGGGTACTAAGGGAGTCGTTCACGTGGCCCCCAATTGTCCGCTGCTGAACAAGGGCAAGCCAAGCTCCCCTCTTGTCATTCTGAACGCAACGAAGAATATCGTCCTCCAGCACCCAAATACCACCTTTCTCATGAGATACTCCCCCTAAGGAAAGGGAAACACCTAAGAGAGGGACGAGATTCTTCGCTGCGCTCAGAATGACAAGAGGGGAGCTTGGGTGCAGATGAAGAAGCACCTGAACGCAAGATTTGTGTTCAAGAAAGGTTTGTTATAATGGCTTTGCGGCTTCATCTGGAGGGGGCTTTCTATGCGTCTCTTGCGAAGATATGCACTTATGCTAAGTTTGCTGCTACTGGCAGGCTGCGGGGCTGACTCGCCTGCTCCGGCCCCTTCGAACACACCGCCACCCATGACAGCTACATCCGCGCCTCCCCCACCTACCGAGACGCCGTTGCCTAAGCCGACTACTGCTCCTCTCCACAGTGCGACCCCTGAGCCACCTTCGCCTACTACCCAGGCTATAGCCACACCGACCGAGCCGCCCCTGTCACCCGGAGGTTGGGCTTACGTCAGCGATTCGGAGGGTGGGCCTCCTCCCCGCTACGATCACTCGCTGGTTGCCGATACCGAAGGGCGCCAACTCGTGCTGTTCGGCGGGCGCGGCAGTGGGAGCAGCGGCACCTTCGGGGATACGTGGATATTCGACCTGGAAGGCGAGCAGTGGCGGGAGGTAGCGGGGCAAGGTCCGCCTGCGCGCTTCGGGGCCGGGGCCGTGTACGATGGGGCCAATCGCCGCGTGTTGCTGGTGATGGGCCAGGGGGAGAGCGACTTCTTCAACGACGTTTGGGCGTTCGACCTTGAGACCGAAGCCTGGACCCAGCTAAAGGCCAACCGGGTTGCCGAGGACGAGCCGAGGCCGCGCTACGGGCAATCGGCGGCGCTACACAAGGACGGGCGGGTGCTCATCTCGCACGGCTTCTCCGACCAAGGCCGCTTTGATGACACCTGGGCCTTCGACCCCGCTACGGCCAAATGGGTGAATATCACACCCCATGATGGCACAATCCCCCTGAAGCGGTGCCTGCATGAGCTAGCCTACGACCCGCAGGACGATTTGCTTCTCATGTACGGCGGGTGCTCCTCCGGGTTCGGACCCTGCCCGCAAGGCGACCTCTGGGCGCTCGACCTCACCTCCGGCACCTGGACCGAGCTACAGCCGCAGGGCGAGAAGCCCTCGCCCCGCAGCAACCCCTCCCTGGCTTACGACTCTGAGCGGCGAGCTATCTTCCTGTTCGGTGGCAAGAGCGAGAGCGGCGCTGTGTCCGATACCTGGGTCTACTCGCTGGCGAGCAACGCGTGGACGACGGTGGAAAGCGAGATCAGTCCCAGCCCTCGCAGCAGCCAGGGCACGGCATACGACCCGCAACAGCGCAGGGTCTACATAGCGGGCGGCGAGACGCGCGAAGGCCCGGACATGGAGGTATGGTTCAGCGGGTTCTAGGTTCTAAGGGCTGGCGGGCGCTGACTTGAGAGGCTCGACGGCGCTCGACTCCTCTATGTGAATTACCGCGTCAAATTGTTTGGAGAGCCAGGCCAGGTAGTAATGGCTGTACCGTTCGTTGTTGGGGTCGTAGACGACGCCTATGCCACGCTGCAAGCGGGGTTCTTCCAGCGCCTCGGCCAGCCGCTTGTCACCCCGCACTATGAAGAGCGCGTTACCTACCTCGGCCTCGTGGAACAGTCCCGAGTAGCTTTCAGGAAGGGCGGGGCGCACGTCGTACCGCTCGCCCTGCTCGTCCCAACCTCGGGCGGCGATCACCGTACCCGTATACGTTGTGAAGCCCACCAGCACCGCGTCTTCCTTGTGTCGCTCGCGCACCAGCTGCCCCAGGCTTAACTGCCCTATGTTAGCGAACTCGGTCCCGGTTGCGTCTCCCACGTGTGTATTGTGCGCCCAAACTACCACCCTGGCCGGTTTTCCAGCCGTACCCAGGTGCGCGGACAGGGCTTCCAGCGTACCGGCCATGTGCCGGTCGCGCACGTTCCATGTGGGGTCGGACCCACTGTAGGCGGCCTGGTCGTAGTCGCGCTTGTTCTTTACGACGATGGCGTTCCGCAGAGCAGAAAAGAGTTCCTCCCGCTCTACCGCGCTGTTAGCTGTATAGCCTTCCTTCTCCGCACGCTCCCATAGTCGCTCTAGCTCCTCCACCTGCTCCTGCACGCTGGTGTCGCAAGGGGAGCTTGTCATTTTGGCGAGGGAGTCGTAATCGGTAGGGTCGATACCCTCGCCTGAGAGGCAATTATAGCGTTCGCGGGCGCGCGCTGCCGCCTCAGGATCGCGCTCGTTGAAGTAACGAGCGACCTCCTCCGCGGACTCCTCCATGCTGTACATGTCGAGGCCGTAAAAACCTACCTTGGCTTCATCAGAGGGCAAAGCCTCGTTGTGCTCCTTAAGCCACTCTGCCAGGTCACGCACGTCAGCGTTGTTCCACATCCACTCCGGGAAGCCCTTGAAACCGGAGAGGACCGCTTCGGCATCCGGTTCGTCGCTCATACCGCGCACGTAACGGTTCACGCGGTAAGCCTCCGGCCATTCCCCCTCAATCGTCACTGCTGTAAAACCTTTCTCCTCCACCAACCGCCGGGTAATACGTGCCCGCTCGCGGTAGAAATCGTGCGTGCCGTGACTCGCCTCCCCAAGCAGCACGAAGCGCGCGTCACCTACCAGCGACATCAGCGGGTCATAGTCGTCCTCATCGCCCTCGACAGGCTGTGCGACCTGCCGGACCAAGTCCAGGCCGACAGCCGGTGAAGCAGAGGGTGAGGCAGGTACAGCCTTGCGGGCCACCACAGTCCCGGCAGGAGTCGCCACCCGCGACACAGCAGAACCTGTAGGAGTCACCCCGGCAGCCGTACGCACCCTGCGGGAGGCAGGCCCGCAACCGGCGGCCCCAGCCACCATGTATATGCACAACAGTACAACCCACACTTGCCTTCTCATGATGCTGCTCCTTGGAAACGCAGAAATCATGAGTAAGCAAAAACGGAGCCAGATGGACGATGGACGATGGGAGTTATGAGTTATGAGTTTTGAGTTTTGAGTAGCTGTCAGCACTCTTGCCAACAACAATCCTAAACCTTGGCGGGTCCTTGGCGTCTTAGCGTCTTGGCGTTTCCGTCTCTTACCATCGTCCATCGTCCATCGTCCATCGTTCATCGTCCACTTGTGCGAAATCCTGTGCGAATTCTTGTGCTCCCCAGTGGGGCGGTTTGTCTGCTTTAATCATATTAGACATAAGCGGCTACAGGCCACAGTATCTATTCAGGAGGAAAACAATGCTGACGGAAGAAATAGCCCCTACTGACGTACGCGAGGTAGTGCTCCCGCCGGGTGCGGGCGAGATGATAAGCCCCGGTATGATCATAAAGCTGCGCAGCGAGCACACAGGCGACGGGTTCGCAATGGTCGAAGCTACCATGCCGCCCCGGACTCAAGGCCCGGCCTTCCACATGCACACCCGCGAGGACGAGACCTTCTACATCCTGGAGGGAGCGTTGCGAGTGCGTGTGGGAGAGCAGACTCTTACCGCCCAAGCAGGGTCCACAGTCTTCATGCCAAGGGGCGTACCGCATACCTTCTGCAACCCCTTCGAGGAGCCGGTCAGGGTGCTGGGCATCATCACGCCGGGCGGCTTCGAGCGGTTCTTTGAGGATCAGTTGGAGGTGCTGAAGTCCGTCCCGGGAGGCGGCCGCCCCGACCCGGCGGCTTTCGAAGCATTGGGCCGCAAATACGGCGGCGTGATGATGGGGCCGCCCATGCCGCTGGACGAGTAACACCGAGCCGCTAGCAGACACACGGTAGAACATGAGCAAAGACACCATTCCCGCCGAGAACAACCATTTACCCAATTACCCGCAAAGGAGAGACAAAAGTGAAGACCTGGCTGAAGTTCCTCATCGTTAGCATACTCGTGGCGATACCTGCCGTTCCACTCGGGCAGATGATCTGGCCCCCTGCCGCGGAGAGCGGCGACCCTCACGCGGCAATGACAATGGCTACCTACCAGCTCGTGTTGTTCATCATCTTCGGCGTAATCGAGGCCCTGGCGCTGGGCCTGGGCGTGGCGTTCCTCATCTTCGGTCTGCCGTTTGCGCGCAGGCTGGCGGGTGACTCGGGTTGGCTCTCGTGGGCCGTGTACCTGAGCATCGCCTGGTCGCTGATTTCGTGGTGGCCTCACGACGGCTTCCACCGCAGCGGCCCCAGCATGGATGGACTGCTGGCGCTGGAATATGGCTTCCATGCCACCCTCATCGCGGGCGGCGCGGTGCTGGTCGTCGCATTCATCCGCGCGGCCAACCGACTCACCGCGGCCGAGCAGGCCGAGTCGAGGGTAGCGGTCGTGGAGCCTCGCCTGGGCAGCACCGCCACAAGCTAGAGTCTTAGCGACTTTTCAATTTTCAATCAGTACGTAGGAAGGGGAGAGGACTATGTTGGTCTCCAATTATCGTGTTGCCTTTCGCAGGTGCGTAACAGGCATGGGTGTGGCCTTAATGCTGGGCTTCGGTCTCTGGGCGGGCACGGCACAGGCAGCGCCCGCGGAACAAGAGAAGGGCGGCGGGCAGGTTCAAAGCCCCTCGGCCACGTACAACGTGACCAACACCAACGACAGCGGGGCCGGGTCGCTGCGGCAGGCCATCCTCAGCGCCAACGCGAACGCCGGGGCCGACCTGATTACCTTCAGCATCGGCTCCGGCCAGCAGACGATCTCGCCCGCCTCTCCTCTCCCCACCATCACCAGCCCGGTGACGATAGACGCCGCCACCCAGCCCGGCTACGCAGGCCTGCCGCTCATCCACTTAAGCGGGGCGGGCGCCGGGGCGAACGCCAACGGCTTCAACGTCACGGACGGGGGCAGCACTATAAAGGGCCTGGCGATCAACGGCTTCAATGGCAACGGTATCCACATCTCAGGTGCGGGCGGCAACACCGTAATAGGTAACTGCATCGGCACCAACGTCACCTGCGACGCGAGCGCGGGCAACCGAAATGGCGTGTTCATCTCCAATTCGCCCAACAACTACATCGGGGGCGCGGTAGCAGGTTCGCGCAACATCATCTCGGGCAACAACGTGGACGGCGTGCGTATTGACGGCGCGGCTTCCACGGGCAACTTCGTGCAGCGTAACTACATCGGCACGGACGTCAGCGGCAACCTGGCGGTGGGCAACCTGTTCAACGGGATAACCATAACGAGCGCGGCCAACAACACCATCGGCGGCACCACTGCGGCGGCGCGGAATCTCATCTCCGGCAACCAGCGGTACGGCGTAGGCATCGCCAACAGCGGGGCTACGGGCAACGTAGTGCAGGGTAACTACATCGGTACCGTCGTCACGGGTGCCAGCCTGCTTGGGAACGAATCGGGCGGCGTTATCATCCAGAACACCTCCAGCAACGCGATAGGCACGAGCGGGGCGGGCAACCTAATCTCCGGCAACAGCGTGATAGGCGTAGTCATCACCGGCACGCTGTCGATGAGCAATACCGTGCAGGCCAACACAATCGGCATGGACCCCAGCGGGGCGAACCCGAACGGCAACCATGAAGGCATCCTCATCTATAACGCCTCGAACAACACGATTGGCGGCGTGTGGGGCACCACCGGCAATTTGATATCAGGTAACTTGTATGGTCCGGGTGTGCGCATCTCCGGTAGCAGCGCCAGGAACAACGTCGTCAAAGGCAACCGCATCGGCATGGACGTCAACGGAGCTGCCGCGCAAGCAAATGGGGGCAACGGCGTGAGCATCGAAGCCGGGGCCTCCAACAACACCATCGGCGGCACCGTAGCGGGAGAGGGCAACCTGATATCGAGCAACTACGGTCACGGCATAGATATAAACGGCAGCGCCACCACGGGCAACGTCGTCCTGGGCAACCTTATAGGGTTGAACGCGGCGGCTACGGAGGGCTGGGGCAACAGCGGCAATGGGGTGAACATCAAGGACGCTCCCGGTAACACCGTGGGCGGCACGGCAGCAGGCTCGCGCAACATCATCTCAGGTAACGGCACCGGCGTAATGATCGAAGGCGACGGTTGGGCGGGCGTGGCGGTCGAAGACATCACCGCCAGGGACAACGTAGTGCAAGGTAACTACATTGGCACCAACGGCGCGGGTAACGCGAGCGTAATGCAGAGCAAAGGGGTCCATATTTACAGCGCGCCCAACAACACGATTGGCGGCCCCACCGCCGCAGCCCGCAATTTGATCTCGGGTAATGAGTATATCGGGGTCGAAATAGGTGGCCCCGGCTCGACGGGCAACCTGGTGCAGGGCAACTACATCGGCACCAACGGCGCGGGTAACGCGGCCGTGCCTAACATTGGCGGGGGCATCTCTGTAGTCTCCAACGGCGAGAACGACAGCAACCAGATCATAGGCAACGTCGTTTCCGGTAACCGGGAGAACGGCATAAGTATGCTCTACTATGCGTATGGTACGGTAGTGCAAGGCAACCTCATAGGTGTTACAGCCAACGGCGCGGCCAAGCTACCAAACAGGCGCAACGGCATCCTGATAAACATGGGCATGAACAACACCATCGGGGGCACCACCGCCGGGACGCGTAACGTCATCTCCGGCAACGACCTGAACGGCGTTGAATTGTTCGATGTCGGCACTATGCACAACATTGTGCAGGGCAACTACATCGGCACCAACTCGGCGGGAGCCGACCTGGGGAACAACAATCACGGCGTGTACGTCAAGGACGCTCCCGGCAACACGGTAGGTGGCAGCGTTCCAGGGTCGGGCAACCAGGTCGCGTACAATGGCGGCGACGGGGTGTACGTCGAGGGACAGGACAGCTACCAGACCGGCATACTGCGCAACTCCATCCACTCGAACGGCGGGCAGGGCATCGACCTGGCCTCGAACGGGGTTACGGCCAACGATAGCTGCGACGCGGACACCGGGCCGAACTTCAGGCAGAACTACCCCGTGCTCACCAGGGCTACCAGCGGCGGGGGTACAACGAATATAGAGGGCACTCTCGACAGCGCCGATGGCGGCACCTACCGGGTGGAGTTCTTCTCCAACACCGCCTGCGATACTTCAGGCTACGGCGAAGGGCAGACATATATCGGCGCGATAAC
>DASVVE010000014.1:0-56163 GCA_036386675.1 Chloroflexia bacterium
CGGCGGGTGATGCGCGCCCTGTCGGTGTAAACGGTCACTTCCGCAATGCGCGACTCCATTGTGATATCAGCCATGTTACTCCCCTGAAATATCCTGGAAACGAAGTCTTCTATTCGTCCCGGCCTTTATTGGCTTATGTCCGGAAAATCACTTCACAACCGAGATGCCCAGCCCGTCCACGTTCTCGCGCACGATGGGCAGTATAACAGTCTCCAGTTGAGTGCTTGCCGACAAAGCGCGGTTGTAGTGGTGTATCACCTGGGCGAAGACGTTGTCGGGGGGTGGGTCTATGACCGCGCCGTCCCGGATCAGGTTGTCGGAGAGGATGACGCTGCCGGGGCGTGATAGGCGCAGGCACCAATCTAGGTAGCCGGGGTAGTTGTCCTTGTCTGCGTCTATAAAGAAGAGGTCGAACGGCCCCTCCCCGTTGGCTTCTATCTGCGGCAGCAGGTCCAGCCCCGCGCCTACGCGTATCTCAACCTTGTCCGATAGCCCGGCTATCTCGATGTTGGTGCGGGCTACTTCGGCGTGCCTGGGGCTGTACTCCAGGCTGATTAGCCTGCCATCGTCGGGGAGGGCGCGGGCCAGGTTGATGGTGCTGAAGCCGCCGAGCGTGCCAATTTCGAGGATGCGCCGCGCACCGCACAGCCTCGCCAGCATGTATAGCAGCCTGCCTTCATTGGGCGACACGTTGATGGGCGGGAGTTCGTTGCGCTCGCTGTTGTCGAGGGCTTGCAGCAGGGCGTCGTCGGGTGGGAAGAGGTCCTGTATGTAGTCGTCTATTACGCGCAGTTTGTTGTATTGGGTGTTGTCGCTCATATGCTTGATTCCTCCAATGCACTTTGTGGCAGGATCATAGGGAGCCTGTTGCGCAGAATGTCCCGAACGATGCCTTGTCCCACTTTATCATTTGCCACTACTCGCGTAACCTCGAACTCAGCGATACGCAGGGTGGGGTTCAGCCCATGTAGCGGTGGTAGAAAGTCCCTCACCGCGTCGAAGTAGGCCCGCTGTGCCGTTCGGCCACCTGGAAACGGAAAATCATCGGTGGTTTTTGCTTCCCTGTAACTGTTCGCCTCAACCATGTGCCTCTTGCAATATTCTTTGTATCTTGCCAGGTTGTAGCCCAGCCGCAGGCCCTCAGGATAGTGGTCAAACGTCTTCAGCCTGAAGGAACTGAAATGCTGGACTTCATCGAACTCGAAGATGAAGTTGTAGCTGCCGCCGAAATAGGCGTCACAGTTCAGCGGCCGTTCCCTCTTCAGGGCGTGTGCTTCTGCGTTACCGCGTAAGGCCTTGAAGATGGCTCTGAGGGCATCGTATGCCTCTCCGCTATCTTTCCCTCCCTGTTTGTTGGTCATCCAGCCGAAGCTTGGATTTCCGGGAGGTTCCTTCAGCACCGTTGCCAGGATGTCTGTAATCAGCCGCTGTCTGTCGCGAACAGGCATTTTCAGGCCTCCCTTACCCCGCCGGCAAGCGTGGTGATGTCGTCCCAGCCGTAGCCGATTTCGAGCAGCATCTTATCGCCAGCTTCTTCCTCCCGCTCGTACGCTTTGCGACCACCCATCGCCTCGTAGAAACCGCACGCGGGATTCTCGGCTATCACCCAGATAGCCATCGAGTACAGGCCCCGACGCACAAGCTCTTGCACTACAGCGTCAAACAGGCGGCGGCCTATGCCTTTGCCCTGGTGCTCCTGGAGCAGGTAAATGGCGTATAGCTCGGCTGCATGGTGGGGTGCGTCCTCGCGGGCGGGGCCTCCACTGGCGAAGCCCGCGACTTCCCCACCATCCTCGGCCACGTACACGAAGGTAGCGTTGCCAGGGTCGAGCGCCCTTCGCCAGAGTGCCTCACGTTGCTCGTACGTGAACCCCTCGATGATATGCTGGGGTATGATGCCCCTATACGTGGTGCGCCAGCTTTCGATGTGCACGCAAGCGATGCCGAGTACGTCTTCGACTGTGGCTTCTCTTATGACAGCCATCCATCTTCCCTTAACCAAACCGAGGACCGAGCAACCACCTCACTCAGTCCTCAGTCCTCATCACTCATTACTCACTACGAAAGCAGGTCGGGTATCTGCGTCGGTATCTTGGCGACTTTGACGCCCGCCTCTTCCATAGCGTCTATCTTGCCCTGAGCCGTGCCTGCCCCGCCTGAGATGATGGCCCCGGCGTGGCCCATGCGGCGACCGGGAGGGGCGGTGCGGCCCGCGATGTAGCCCGCTACCGGCTTGGTGACGTACTCCTTGATGAAAGCGGCGGCCCGCTCCTCCTCGTCGCCCCCGATCTCGCCCATCATGACGATCCTCTCGGTCTCGGGGTCGTCCTGGAAGAGGCGCAGACAGTCTATGAAGTCGGTGCCGTGGATGGGGTCGCCGCCGATGCCCACAGCCGTGGTCTGGCCCATGCCGCGCTCGGTGAGGGCGTAGATTACTTCATAGGTGAGTGTGCCGGAGCGGGACACCAGGCCGATGTTGCCGGCCATGGTGATGTAGCCGGGTATGATGCCTATCTTAGCCTGGCCGGGCGTGATGAGGCCGGGGCAGTTGGGGCCGATGAGGCGACTCTTGCTCTCCTGGAGCATGTCGTACACGCGCATCATGTCGAGCACCGGCACACCCTCGGTGATGCATACGACCAAGGGCACGTCGGCCGCTATGGCTTCCAGCACGGCGTCGGCTGCGTAGGGGGCGGGCACGAAGATGAGCGACACATTGGCCCCGGTCTCTCGCACCGCGTCCTTGACGGTATCGAACACCGGCACGTCCAGGTGGGTCGTGCCGCCCTTGCGGGGGGTGACGCCGGCAACGACGCCGGTGCCGTACTCGATCATCTGCTGCGTGTGGAAGGAGCCTTCACGCCCCGTGATGCCCTGCACCACCACGCGACTGTTCTTGTCTGCCAGGATGCTCATTGTTGAGTCCCTCTCCTCGTTGATTTATGGGAATCATGCGCGGAGATTATAACACAAAGCAACCCGGCGCTAGGTGGGGCTATAATAACAGGGCCATCTATGGCTTCAAGAAGGTCTCCCAGCTAGTCCGGTACCCCTCAAGCGCCTCATCATGTTGAATACTCTCTAACGTGCTTAGCAGGTTGAGTACCAGTACGTGGTAATTGACATCGGCGCTAGGTACGCGGTTATATGTGACGTGGGCCATGTCGTATGATGAGATACCGCCTATGTCATAGTAGGGAAGTATGTGCCTGAGACTATCCAGCCCCTTATCAAAAGAGTCCCTTGCGACCCTGTCATCTCCCGAAGGGGTGTTCGACCAGTCATAAAGCCCCAGGAGTATGATAATGTAGCCGTTGAAGGTGTAAGACGCCGGATTGGCTACGTACTCCTGGAAGAAGACGTAACGCGCCAACGAGGGGTGGAGGTCTTCCAGGGTGTCCGTAAGTCCACCTTGCGCGACCGGCTTCAGTAAGAACCTCAGTGCCTTATCGCCGGCATCAAGATAGCGCTTATCTCCTGTCAGATGGTAAAGGCGTGCAAAAGCGCTCAGTGCCTGCCCCTGCGCGATGCCCGATACCCACCCCGGCTCAAACGTCTGTCCGGTTACATAGTACGTCCAACTGAAATGGTAGCGAAAGGCGCCATCTTCGTCTTGCAGGGCAAGGAGCTTTTCACCGGCCTTGAGCAGTTGCGCTTCGGTGTCCTCACCGGAGAGGACCTTGCCGTACATAGACAGGGAGTATTGCGCTATTGTCGTGGGGTTGTAGTAATAAGCCTCGCCGTATTTCACCATTGGCAGCCCGTCCGCATCGAATTTGATTGCGGGTGCGGGTTCCCAGCCGTTACCTGCTGAATCTAGGTACGCACCGAAGGAGTTGTAAATGGCAGTGGCAGGGGTATAAACACCTCCATTGCGTTTCCATTCGCTGACCAGATCTCTTACCTGGAGCTTCCAATCGTCCGGCGGCTGGTAAAGGGGCCAGGTTTCGTCGGCAACTAATTCCTGGTAGCCGGCTCGGTCTATGTGTGAAAGCGCAACGTTGTTGGGCGCGGGCTTGTCAGGATAGAGGGTAAGCTTAGCCTTCCCGAAGTACTGTACTCGCCGTATCCTACCGTCGGCAGGTCCCCGTTCGTTGAACTCATTTGAGAGGGGCGGGCCAAGTTCAACGGTTGCGTCATGGGCACGCCAGTATGCCAGGAACTCTCCTGATACAGTTTTTCCCGTTTCGGAGAACAGCTGCCGGGGCGTTCTTGTATTTGCTTGAGCCGGTAGTAATGCTCTGAGCGTGATAACAACTGCCAGGGCGCCCAGGAGTAGAGCGATCAATCCGAGCAACAGCAGACGCAAACCAGGAAGCACCGGTTTAGTAAAGAACCGGCTTCTCTGGTCTATTATGGTGATGTTGCCATTTTGCATTGCTTATAGATGATATGTCACCCGGTATTTGATTACCAGAATAAGTAGTCCTGTTCAACATCGGACTTTAGTACTCTGCTATCTTCCAGCTTTATGATCGCAACGAGCTCTTCTTCTGTATTGTGCCAGGTAAGGATGAGAGTTATGAGGCAGGTCGGTTAGTGCTGAAACGCTCTGTCACCGTGTCAAGGAGCTTTAGAGGAGCTAACTGATATGATGTAGATGCGCGGCTGCGGCTCTGACGCTGCGCCTTCTCCACCGGGCAGCGGGTCGAGCACCACCGCTGCCAGCGATCTGCCATCGGTGGACCACTTGGGTCTCGCCAGCAGCCCCAGGTCCTTCAACGCCGGTAGCTCGGTGATATCGGTCTGCTGCTTGGAGGAGAGGTCCACCACGTAAAGTTCAGTACGGTAAGGGTGGCAGGGCGGATCGCCCTCCGGCTCGCAACCACCATGGAAGCTGTAGCTCGCAAGGCGTGTGCTATCGGGATTCCATACCACCCCACTCAGCCCAAGCGGCACAACGATGCGCTCGACACCATCTTTGCTTCTAACACCATCACTGATGAACCATTTGCCATCGGGTGACCACCTGCCCGCGCTACCCATCCTCGTTGGTGAGACTTGAATTCGCTCTCCGGTGTGCAAGTTAAGCAAGTAGCCGGTGGATGGCTCAGAGCTTGAAAACGGGACGTCAGTGGCCTGCTGGCTGGTCCCGTACGCCAGCCACTCCCCACCGGGTTGTATCTCGCCGCCCTGTATGTACGGAATGTTGCGGTCTTCGACTGTGCTCCCCTCGGCGTCCAATGTAACGAGCCGGTCCCCGCCCACGTAACCGTCTGGATAGGCATAGCTACTCAAGAGCACGCCGCTGGCCCTATCAGGACCCCACCAGCGCAGGCTCCAGAGCACTGGCAAGTCTTTCTTCTCCTCGAATATAGGTGGCTGGCCGGGGAGGAATCGCAGCATGTCCATGTGGCCTGGCAAGCGTCTCTCAGGTGCCTGTTTACCGAGATGCACCAGGTACAGCACATCATTGAGAGGCATCTGGTCGCCAAGAATATCGAATCCCACCACCGCATCTTCATATGTGTACAGGAGCGTGTGATTGGTGCCGGCGATGTCCACCCAGTAGAGCTTGCCTGACATCGTCATATAGATCAAGCCGTCACCGTGCGGAGACCAGGCCACGGATTCGACTGCCTCACCGGTGCTAATAACGCCCTGCACGGCCACATCTACATCAAGGCCTAAAGTCACGGTGGAGACGGTAGAAGGAGTCACCACGAGTGCACGCTCAAGGTAGGCCGCGGTGGGAGTGATGGTAGGCACAGGTCGGCTCGGTGTAAGGCCCGGTGTCGGGTATGTGAACGTGCCGACAGCCTGGGGTAGGTCGTTGTTCGGCTCTGTTGTCCCGACAGGTGCAGGGATGTCGGTAGGTTTGTCTTGCGCCACGTATGGAGTATTTGTGGCTTCCACGGTGGGGTTTGCGGCTGGTGCCGGGGTACAGCCTACGGAGGTGAGTAGGAGAGTTATACTCACCATTAATGAAGCCGGAGGATTAAGTCGCCCGTAAGCAGAGTATCTCATTGCTGTTCCCCTATAAGGACTATATCCTCTTATGAGGTTAGACGAAAGGCTGACACACAGGTTGTAATGGGAGATTTCTAACGCCATCGGAAGTGACAGTGGGAGGCTTGGTCCCGAAGATGTAGCACGTAGATATAAGGACCAGGACACGATGCATCATGCCCCTAAGACATCCCAAACAATCCTTTATCTCTGCGCGTTCTTCGCGTTCTTTGCGCCTTTGCGGTTCCGTCTCTAAATCATTCCCCCAACCCAACCACGTCCAACTGTCGCCCCGAAAGCAGCTTGAAGGTGATGAGGAGGGCGAAGGAGGACACAACCAGGATGGCGGCGAGGACGATGGCGGCGTTGATATCGGTTTCGAGGGCGGTGTAGATGGCGAGGGGCATCGTCTGAGTGCGGCCCTGGAAGTTGCCCGCGAAGAGGATGGTGGCCCCGAACTCGCCCACGGCCCGCGCCCAGCCCATGACGGCCCCGCCCGCGATGCTCGGCAGCGCCAGGGGCACCACAATGTGCCGGAAGGTCTGCCAGCCCCCCGCGCCCTGCGTCTGCGCCGCTTCCACCAGGTCGCGGGGCACCGACTGGAACCCAGCCCGTGCCGACTTGATGTAGAAGGGGGCGGCCACGAACGCCTGGGCCATGACCACCGCCGACATGGTGAACGCCACCTCGATGTTCCACTCGCGCAACACGCCCCCTAGCGGCGTGCGGCGGCCGAACGCGAATAGCAGCGCCACGCCCGCCACCGCCGGGGGCAGCACCAGGGGCAACTCCACCAGCGTCTCGACCACCCGCTTGCCGGGGAAGCGGGACCGCGCCAGCCCGTAGGCCACCGGCGTGCCCAGCACCACCATGAGGCCCAGGCTGCACAGGCTGCTAATCAGGGTCAGCCGGAGCGCGTCGAGCACCAGGGGGTCGGTCAGGTAGCGCGGCAGGTCGCCCAGGGGCACCCGCAGGAGGAGGGCCAACAGGGGCAGGGTGAGGAACGCCAGGCACACCGCGCTGGTGATGCCGAGCACCAATCTGCCCAGCAGCGAGCGCCATGCTGATGCCCCGGATCGTGGGAAGGTCCGGGGCGCGGGGCGGGTGCTATTCGATTGCTGCTCCTGGGCTGGTTGGAGTGCCATGCTGCCCCGCGTGCTTTATGGCCTGGTGGAGCTTGCCCGGCTGAAGCCGTACTTCTCCAGTATCGCCTGTCCCTCGCTCGATAGCGCGTAGCTGATGAAGGTTCGGCCCGCCCCTGGGCTGGGTGCTCCCTTGACCGCAGCGACGTAGTAGGTGGCTACCACGTTGTGCTTCTCCGGTATCGCCAGCATCTTCACCGGGGGCACGCTGCCGGAAGCCGAGGCGTTGGCCGCTCGCGCGTCGGTTACGTAGACGATACCCGCGTCTACCTCTCCTAACTGTACCCGCGAGAGCACCTGGCGCACGTTATTCTCGCGGCTGACTACGTTCTTGAGCACCGCCTGCTTGAAGCCGGTCCCGTATGCCGGGTCCACTGACAGCTTGTCGAGCACCTCCAGGCTGTACTTCCCCACGGGCACCAAAGGGTCGGCCAGCGATATCTTGACGCCGGGCTTCGCCAGGTCTTTCAAGCTGGAGATGTTGCCGAAATTCTCGTTGGGCAGCACCACTACGAGCAGGTTGCGGGCGAGGGGCTGCGGCCTGCCGCTGGTGAGGCCCGCCGAGGCCGCTTTGTCCATGTTGGCTTTGTCGGCGGAGGCGAACACGTCGGCGGGCGCGCCCTGTTGCAACTGGGTGACCAGCGCCTGCGAACCCTGGAAGTTGAAGCTAAGCTCGCGCAGGTTGGAGTTGGCGGCCTTGAACTTCCGCCCCATCTCACCGAAAGACTCTTTGAGGGAGGACGCCGCGAACACGCTGAGGTTACTGGCGGGAGGCACGGTGGGCTGGGTGGTCCTCACCGGCAGGGGTATAGTGGGCAAGCCGGGCGCGGTGGGCAGCGGGGGTGGCGCGACTCCCGGCCCGCTCTGCTCTCCGTAACGCCAGTCGTGGTAGTGCCGCCCGATGTTGCCTACCTGCACCCTGAACTCCGGCTGCGGCTCTGACGGTACGTAGGTGAGCACGCGCCGCTCGTAAAGCTGCACGAGCACCAGGGTGTCGGCCTTGCCCGCTATCTTCACGCGCACCCAGTAAGGCTCGGTAATGGGGAGGCCGCTGGCGTAGAACCACGGCTCGGAAATCTGCTTGGTCAGCACGCCGCCGTTCTCGAATACCGGCCCCCTCACGTTGAGGAAGTCCCAGAACACCTGCGGAATGTTGTGCTTGGTCTGGGCTTCGTAGTAGACCAGCTTAGCGCCCGCCGTGTTGCCGAGCGCCGCGTCCTGGGTTACGTTACCCCTCTTGTCCACTACGCCGGTGGCGTTCTGGTTGGTGCGGTCGTCGGTGCCCGCGAGCAGCTTGGTGAAGCTGGCGTAGGTGGGGGCGTTAGGGTCGTCGTTGTCGGAAGCGAGCGGGATGTTGGCGGGCATGCGGTCGGCGAAGCTGTTGTTGCCCGTCTGCATCCTGCCGCTCACAAGCTCTACCGTGAGCAGGCCATTGGTGACGTAGAAGGGGCTATTCTTGTCACCTGCCGGGTTGTTGATCTCCATGCGGCTCTTGTCGAAGTACTGCACGAGCCGCGTGCCGCCCTGTCCCTCGGCGTACTGCTCCTGCCGCTTGTCGAACGGCTCCGGCCCCCAGTAGAAGCCCCGCTTGACAGTGCCGTCGGCCACCGGCTTATCGGTCCGCTGCCAGGTGCGCTCGAAGGCAGGGTCGGCAAACGTAGCGGCCCCCGGCTGCGGCGTCTGTGCCAGCGCCCCCAAAGGCACCAGCCCCAGCGCGGCCACCGATAGGCCTAAGATTGTCCTCTTGACGTTCTGCTGTGACGTAGTGAAAAAGCGCATAAGTGAAAGTAACTCCTTCTGTTGGACGATGGACGATGGACGATGGACGATGGAGGATAGGAGACGGAACCGCCAAGACGCCAAGAACGCCAAGAGCGCGCCAAGAGGATGATGGTTCGTTACTATCCGTCAACTCAAAACTCAAAACTTGTCCATCGTTCCCTATAATCCCCCACTGTGCCCACCAGGGGTGGCGATCATCACCGAGGTTGACTTGAACATCGCCACCGCCTGCATGCCAGCTTCGAGTCCCATCTCGTCGGCGGCTTCGGTGGTGATGATGGCGACGATGTGGTTGTCGCCCACCTGCATGTCTACCTGGCACATCACGTCGCCACGCTTTACGCCGGTAATCACGCCGGGCAGTTTGTTGCGGGCACTGGTGAGGGCTACGGCTTCGGGGGGTTGTTCGTCCATCTAAGACTCCTCCGATTTGGGGTTTGGGAATTCGGATTGCGGATTTGCTTTGTCTAGCTCCGTATTGAGCACCAGGGCGATTTGAAGGGCGAGTCGAGTGTCTGCGTCGTCGGGGTCCAGCGAGGTCAGGGCCTGGATGCGCGACAGGCGGTAGCGTAGGGAGTTGCGGTGGATGAAGAGGGCGTTCGCGGTTTGCACCGAGTTGCCACCATGTCGCAGGTAGGCCGAGAGGGTCTTGAGGAGGTCGCCGTGATGCTGGCAGTCGTACTGCCGTAGTGGTTCGAGAAGGCCCAGGTAGTAGGCAGCCTTTTGTGGATCGGCCCGCATCGCCTCCACCAGTGGCGCTGTATGCTCGTTGTAGGCCCCTGCTGGGGGGTCGGTCACGCGTACCTCCGGCGGACGACGGGGCATGGCGGCGCACTCGCCATGCTCCTTTGTTCAAGAGTGCTACTATATATGTTGTAGCACACACCTCCCAACGGTGTTAGTGCAAAGTGCACAGAATCTGGAGCGGTTAGGTCGGCTAATGGGTATTACGGCTGTGTGAAAGTTGGCTACTATGACCCTGCTCCCCTTTGTCATTCTGAACGCAGTGAAGAATCTCGTCCTTCAGCACCCGAATACCACCTTTCTGTGGTCAGTATGCAGAGGCTTCTGCCGCACGTAAGAAAAGGGCTACATCGGGGTGATGGACGAGATTCTTCGCTCAGAATGACAAAGTGGGGCTTGGTCGCTGAAATAGTTGCAGTACCTACGCAGTACCTACGTTCATTGACACGACAACATAGCCGTGAATGAGCGTTCATGGCTCAATCTTTACCTCTTCTGCTCGGAGCATATTCTTGAACCTGGCTATCCTGGGGTTGCTGCTGCTGGCGGCTCTGATACACGCCTCGTGGAACCTGTTGGCGAAGCGCAGCCTTGACAAGCAGGCGTTCCTGTGGCTGGCCTCGCTGGTGTCGCTGGTGGTGTTCGTGGTGCCCTTTGTGTTGTTGTCACGAGCCGTTCCGTCGGAGGCCTGGCCGTGGATCGTGCTTTCCGGCGTGCTGGAGGCCGTGTACTTCATGCTGCTTGGTAGCGCATACCATCGGGGCGACATGTCGCTGATCTATCCGCTCGCCAGGGGGTCGGCGCCTCTTTTTGTGTTGATGTTCGCCTCGCTGTTCCTGGGGGAGCGGGTGGGCTGGACCGGGCTGGTGGGCATCGGGCTTGTGGTGCTGGGCATCTACACTCTACACCTCAAGGTGCTGGACTTGCGGGGATTGCTCGCGCCGTTCCTATCGCTGAAAGACCGGCCTTCGCAGATCGCCCTGCTGACTGGCCTCACCATTGGGTCGTACTCGGTGGTGGACAAGGTGGGTGTGGGGTATGCAGGCCCGATATCTTACCCGTTCCTGGTGTTTAGCGTGTCTTCCCTGGTGCTGCTGCCCTATATGTGGCTCGCGAAGCGGCAGGCGGTACGCCGGGAGTGGCGGGACAATAGGTCGAGCATTTTGGCCGTAGGGGTCATGTCGCTGTGCGGCTTCCTCATGGTGCTGTTCGCCCTCACCGTCAGCCAGGTAAGCCACGTCTCTCCGGTGCGCGAAGTCTCGGTGGTGTTTGGCGCGGTGCTGGGAGCGCTGGTGTTGCGAGAACCGTTCGCGCGGGTGAAGGTAGCAGGCTCGGTGCTCATTTTCCTTGGCATCGTGCTCATCAGCCTGGCGGGGTAGGACCACACGGCGTACCAAACAGCAATTTAGTAGTTCAATTGGTGCGATGCTCTACTACATAACCCGCGCCTCGTCCCTACTTTACGTAATAACATGCAGTACATAATACGTATGTAAAGTTGCGTGAATTGAGCTAGCGGAAGATACGCTACATTCCGTAGGTTTTTGCTTTGCCGCACCCTACTCCTGCGGGTATGCTACCGTGGGTTGAGGGAGCGGCAGTTTTTTATGCCGGACCTCTATCAGACCGCCATAGATCACCGCGCAGGCATAGTCGTCTTGTGTAGTCTTCTATAGCAGCCTGTAATCGTGTGCCCCCGCAATTCGTCCAAGCAAACTTCTCAGGAGGCCCCGTTCAATGTCCGACGTTCAAGTTCTACGCCCTACACGCACTTTCAAGAGCATAGGCGTTTCAGTGATGGCGATGCTGGTACTGCTGACCGGCCTGTTCGGCAGCGTTTCCTCTACCCAGGCCGCACCGCAGACCGCTCCGGCGAACGCAGGCGCTACTATCGTCAGCCTGGCGTACCAGTACAACGGCTACCGCTATCGCTACGGCGGCGCGTCTCCCTCGGGCTTCGATTGCAGCGGCTTCGTTTACTACGTTTATAAGCAGGCGGGCATCTCGATAGGCCGCGACACCAACTCGCAGTACAACAGCGGCACCCGCGTGAGCTTCGGCAACTTGCAACCCGGCGACATCGTCCTCTTCTCGAACACCTACAGGCGCGGCCTGTCGCACGCAGCCATCTACATCGGTGGCGGCAAGATCATCCACGCGATGAACGAAAGCACAGGCGTAACCGTGAGCAGCCTGAACAGCTCCTACTGGCGGTCACATTTCACCACGGGCGTCCGTCCGTAACAGATAAAGAGACGGAAACGCCAAGACGCAAAGACGCCAAGGACCACGCCAAGAGTAGGATTGTGGCTCAAGATAAAGGACCGGGGTACATGTGTCGTACCCTGGTCTCTTTCATTTAAGCTAAACCTCAATTCTCTTGGCGCGTTCTCTGCGTCTTGGCGTCTTGGCGTTTAGATTCCCCCTGCCTACACTAGGAGGGCACTCTTATTGCTGCTTAGCCTCCACCTACCGGCCACAAATTACCACCCGCGACGATGCGAGGTATAGAGGTATATAGGAGGCGAGGAATGGCTTCACCTAAGTCCAGGTCTCTAGGCAAGCTTTACAAGGCGTGCGTCTTTTTGCTGGTGCTGATGCTTGTGCTGCCCGCGTTCCCGGCGCGGTCTTACGCACATGGGGAGGACGAGCAGTCTGCTACCGGCGACGCGAGCGTGGCGGACGAGCACGCGCAAGGTGATGTGGAGGGCTACGGGATCGACGCGTTGCAAACGACCACCAACACCACCAAACCCCTGTCCGCCAAGCAGTTGATCTTCATCAGCGACGGCATGCGCCCAGACCTGGCGGAACGCTGGGCGGCCTCCGGTGATATGCCCAACTACGCTCGCATCTTCGGCCAGGGGGTCACCGGCGACAACGGTATGACCCCGCAGGTGGCCGCCAACACGGGCGCGGGCTGGACTACCCTCTCCACCGGCGCGTGGTCGGGCATGCACGGGCAGGTGAACAACACCTACCATATCAATAGCAACGGCATCCTGACCACCACCAGCGGCTTCGACGGCACCCGCAACATGGCCGAGACCTACCAGGAGGTTGCTGAGAAGAACGGCAAGAAGGTGGCCGTCATCGAGTGGTCGGGCGCGCTGCCCACCAAGATCAAAGGCCCGGTGATCGACTTCCGCAACTTCTACAGCAGCCGGGGTGTGGCAACCAACTTCGCTATACCCGACGGGCGGCCCGACCCAGCCGTGAGCTACACCAACACCCTGCAAATCGCGGACGCCCAGGGCTGGACCGGCGAGCCCCTGTCGTACAGCCCGGCCAAGGAGACCACTATCTCCTTCAACACCAACGTCATCAGCAACACCGCCGCCACCCTCACCTTCAACCTCCACATCTACGACACCACCGACGACCGGGTAGTGAACTACGACCGGGTGCTGGTGACCAGGGACGGCAAGAGCATCACCACGGCGCAGGCTGACCTGGAAGTGGGCGAGTGGAAGGACATCAAGCTCAACCTGCCGCAGAACGGGCTGCTCGTCGGCTTCTACCTGAAGCTAATAGACCTGTCGCCCGACCTCTCGCGGCTGCACGTCTACTGGACCTCCCTGGCTCGCGTGCGCTCCAACATGGTCGACCTGGAGCAGAAGATCGCGCGGGATATGCCGAGCGTGGTCGCCGCTGACTTCGCGCCCTTGCAGGCAGGGCTTGTGGACGCCGAGACCTACTTCGAGCAGGGCGTCAAGTTCTTCGACGCGTACCAGCGCATCCAAGAGTACGTCATCCAGACCTACGAGCCGGATGTAGTCCTGGCGGGCGCTCCCGTTACCGACGAGTTCTCTCACCAGTTCCTGGCTCTCATGAACGCCGACTACGAGGGGCCGCGCACTCCCGGCGTGGACCGGGCCGACGCTGAGCGGTACATTCGCGAGGCCTACAAGCGCACCGACGCTTACCTGGGCCGCTTCTGGGAGTTGATGGGGCCGAATACCATCACCTTCGTGGGGTCGGACCACGGCTTCGCGGCCACCTGGAAGAGCGTTAACGCCAACCTGGTGCTGCAAAACGCCGGGCTGTACGACCCCAACAACCGGGGTGCCAGCCAGGCCATCGCCTACATAGCCGGGGGCACGGCGAATATCTACATCAACCTGAAGGACCGCGAAACGGGCGGCGTGGTTGAGCGCGCCAACTATGACGCGGTGCGCAGCCAGATTGTCGCGGCTTTCAACAACCTGACCGACGACGGCAATAAAGTAGCCGGGGCGGTGCTCACCAAGGAGCAAGCGCGCACGATACAGGCGGGCGGCACGACCGTGGACGCCTGGCACCCGACCCGCACGGGCGACGTGGTAGTGATAACCAACCCGCCGTACCAGTTCGACGCACCGACAGCGGGCCAGGTGGTGGCCGACTCGCCTTTCTACGGCCAGCACGGCATGATGCCCGACATGGTAGACCTGCCGCGTAATGTGAACATGCGCGCCATGTTCGGCATCATTGGCCCCGGCGTGGCGCAGGGCAAGAAGCTTACCGGCGTCCGCTCGATAGACCTTGCTCCTACGGCGGCC
Source organism: Chloroflexia bacterium (assembly GCA_036386675.1). Taxonomy (GTDB): domain Bacteria; phylum Chloroflexota; class Chloroflexia; order QHBQ01; family JADMIH01; genus JADMIH01. Next base: position 14,159 of record DASVVE010000014.1, read on the forward strand.
TACGCGATGGACATCCCGGCTCCCCGCTACGCAGAGGGCCGCGTGCTCACCGAGGCGTTTACGCAAACACCCTCCAACCTGGTGGACATCCAGGTGCTCGCCTGGGGCGACTACCACGGCCAGCTAGACCCGGTGCAGGCCAGCATCGACCGCGTCAACGTGCCCAGCGGCGGGGTAGCCAATATCGGGGCCTACTGGAACGAGGCGCGGGCCAGGAACCCCAACGGCACCATCGTGCTCAGCGACGGCGACAACGTGGGAGCCACCCCGCCCAACTCGGCCTTCCTCAACGACGACCCCACCATCAACGCCATGAACCTGCTTGGCTTCACCGCCTCGGCCACTGGCAACCACGAGTTCGATAAAGGTGTCGCGGGGTTCCAGCGTCTCAACGGCCTGGCGAAGTTCTCCTACCTCGCTAACAACATCATAGACGAGTCGACCGGCAGGCTGGCGGCGTGGGCTAAGCCGTATATCGTCGTGCAGGCCAACGGCATCGAGGTGGGCATCATCGGGGCCGCCAACCCGGAGACGCCCCTTGTGACCAGCCCGGCGGGTATCAGGGGCTACAGGTGGGTTGATCCGATAGGCCCTACTAACCAGTACGTGAAGGAGCTTACGGCCAGGGGCATTCGCACCATCATCGTGGTGTACCACCAGGGTTCTACGAAGGGCGACTTCGACAGCCTGGACGGCCTCTTCGGTGACATGGCACGCGGCCTGGACCCCGAAGTTGACCTGCTGGTGGGAGGCCACACCCGCGTCAAGACGATGACCCGCCTGAACGGCAAGCTGGTCAGCGCGGCCAACCACGCCCTCGAAACGAGCGAGATGCACCTGCTGGTGGACCCCGCCACCAAGAACGTGGTCTGGTCGTGGGGCGCGTTCCGCAGACCGCTAGGTGGTGCTATCACACCCGATGCGGGCCTTGCGGCACTTGTGCAGCAGGCCAACGACGCGGTCAAGCCGATACTTGGGGAGCAAGTAGGTGTGGCGGCGGCCCTGGTCGACCGGAGTCGCGGGGGCGAGAGCAAGATGGGCAATCTGGTGAGCGATGCGGTACGAGCCACCTACCAGGTGGACGTGGTATTGCAGAACTCAGGCGGCCTCAGAGCCGACTTCCAGCCCGGCCCCATCAGCAAGGGCGACGTGTTCGCGGTGCTACCCTTCGGCAATCTCGTGGTCACCGGCGACCTGAAAGGCTCCGATCTGCTCGCGGCGCTGGAGAACGGTGTAAGCGACGTATCGGGCAGCGCGGGACGCTTCATCCAAGTTTCGGGCGTGCGCTTCGCCTATGATGCCAGCAAGCCGGTAGGTGAGCGGGTGCTGTGGTCGGTGCTCTCCAATGGCCGGCCCATGGATGCCAACGCCACCTACAGGGTAGCCACCAACGACTTTATGCAGGTGGGCGGCGACAACTACACCTCCCTCACGAGGATGGTGAACGTGGTGTCCCGCGAGCAGTTGTACGAAGTGGCCGCCAACTACGTGAAGAGCCTCGGCACGGTCAACCCGCAGGTGGAAGGTCGCATAGTCGCGGTTGCGGCGGGCCAGACGGCACCCACGCCACCCACGGCGGCCACCCCGGCCCTCCCCACGCCCGCCTCCATCCTGCCGACCGCCGTGGCTGCCGGTACCAGCGTGCCCAGCACAGGCACGGGCGCTGCTTCACCCACGGCCGGTGCGGGTGCCGCCCCCACGTCCGCAGTACCCACCGCTGTTGTGCCCGGTATGCCCATTACCGGCGGCAATGGTGACACGGCGCTAGTTGTGACCCTGATAGCCGCACTGCTGGTGTTGCTTGCCGGTCTGCTACTGACCCGGCGAAAGGAGCGCACTAACTCGACCTACAATCTATAGAGTAACTAAACGCCAAGACGCGGAGACGCAGAGAACCCGCCAAGGGTAAGCAGTGTTCTAAACAAGAAGGACCAGGGTACGACAGTACGTACCCTGGTCCTTCTTGTACCTCTAAGCCTTAATTGTCTTGGCGCGTTCTCTGCGTCTCCGCGTCTTGGCGTTTAGCCCTCCCTACGCCAGTTGCCGAGCGAGTTGCGCCGCGTGCTGCGAATCGTGGGCGACCATGTGGAGCGTATGGGCGAAAATGGTGATGCCGCCCTGCTCCTCGTGCGTGCCGGGGCGCTCCCAGTCCTCTGCGGAGAGGGCCGAGAGGTCGTTTATGTGCTCCTCGCGCAGGCGGACGAAGGCTGCGAGTGCGTCTTGCAGGTCCTGGGCCGCGTAGTTGCGCTCGGTGGCCCAGGCCTCCTGGTCGTAGCCGGGCAGGAAGGGGTTGGTCTCGTCGCGCATAGCCCGCATCCGCTCCAGGGCGCGCTCCTCCGCATCCCGCAGGTGGCACATCACCTCCACCACAGACCAGTTCTCATCCCCACCCCTGGCCGCCACTGCCTGCTCCTGGGTGACTCCCCTCAGCAGAAAGCGCAGCGTGTCGGAGGTGGATTTGAAAGCATCCAGCAGGTCCTTTTGCAGGTTGTACATGGTAGCGTCTCCCTTAGAAGAATGGCGGCCTGAAATGTGCCTGATGTATCATACATGCAGCACTATACAGGCACAAGGGAGATAAAATGACGAGCGATATAGAGAAGGGCAACTGGGTCCGCGTGGTCGAGGCCGACACTCTGCCGCCCGGCACGAGCCACCTGTTTGCATATCAAGGCGAAGACATAGCTATATTCAACACCGACGGCGAGTTCTACGCGATAGGGGACACCTGCACCCACGCCGAGGCATCTCTCACCGACGGCGACTTCTACGAGGACATGCGCGGTTGGGTGGCCGAGTGCCCCCTGCACGGCTCGCAGTTCGACGTAACCACAGGCCAGGCAGTATCCCTCCCCGCCACCGGCAACACCGGCAAATACGACCTGAAAGTGGAAGACGGAGTAATCTATCTCAACCCGGAACCTGTGACACCGAGACGTGAGTAATTACGAATTACGAATTACTAATTACGCGCCTTCTACTGTAATTCGTAATTCGTAATTCGTAATTCGTAATGCGCAATTATTTCAAGACGTAGAACTTGAACGTGCCGTAGCTCTCGAAGCCTAGCCTGCCATAGATGTTGCTGCCCATCTCGGTGGCCTGGAGGATGGCGACTCGGTAGCCCAGGTCGCGGGCGTCCAGCAGGGGGGCGACGGTGATGTAGGAGCCTATGCCCCGGCCCCTGGCACTCGGCACGGTGGCTACCATGTAGATACCTGCCACTCCCGCGCCGTAGAAGACGGATGAGCTTGCCACCGGCTCGCCGTCGAGCAGGCCCAGGTAGTGCTGGAAAGGCACATCTTCCCCCAGGCCCAGGCACTCGAACACCACGCGCCACTGGCGGCTGAAGTCCTCGGGCGGGCCAAAGCCGGTGACCATCGCGTGCATGTAGCCGTCGAGCGAGGCGGCATCTCGCACCCTGACAATACTCAGACCTTCCGGCCTGGGTACGTCGGCGTTGAGCGTGTGCAGGTCGGCTGCCATAGCCAATTCGCTCCCGCCGACCCTCATACCGTGCTCTTCCAGGCGTTGGCCCAGGTCGGGTGGCTGGCTGCTCGGCCCGACCGCCCAGTTCCAGGAGGTGCCGCGCTGCCGGAACAACTCGGTGACCTCCGCTACCTTCTGCCCCACGTCTTCCGGCTTCAAGCTGGCCCGCACCACCCCGTTGAACCCGCCCATCTTGATCTGCGTGCCGAACCACATCAGGTCTGCCTCGTCGTGCACTTCCGCGCCCGGCAGGCAAGCCATCTGCTTGTGGAACTCGATAAAGTTCTGGTCGGTCGCCCACGCAAGCGTCAGCGGCGACACGTCCCGGAGGATTTCAGTCAATGGGGTCCTTGACGATTGTCAAATCAAAGCCAGCGACTAGATTATCAATGTCAGCCTGTTGGAGCGCTCCCACCCAACTCTGCCAGTTCGCTGCCCTTTTTCAAATCAGATGTACGGTGTAGGTGTTGAACTTTTCGCTCATCTCAGGATGGGGCTGTAGATTGGCTATTTCACGACATCAAAGGTCATGTCCTCGATGTACACTAATCCATCTGCCTGTAGGCCGGCCAATATACCGCTAAGGATAATGTGTTGACAGTTCCACGTCTCCCTACAGGAACCAAACCCTTTTCCTGGATCTTGCTCAATCTCTTCCCATATCGCAAGTTGTTTCACTCTCTCACGGGGGTAGTCAAAGGCAAATACGTGCGACTGTACATCTTTTCCAGGGCCTGGCTCCTGCATTGTTATACCTATATTGTAATTAGTCTCGGGGTTGTCAAAGTCAGTTGAAGTATAGTTCAGAACCCAACCTTCCCACCGGTCTATTCTCCTACCTGCCAGGCTAGCTTGATAATCAGCTAATGCCTGCCGGATGTTAGCGTCTACAATGCCATCATCATTCACTATGGGTCCCGCATCTGGATCTTCAGGGTTCACAATTTCCCTTGTTCTCTGCCTTATCTCGAAGTAAGGCGGAGCAATCTCATTTCCCGGGCCTCGGGTGACGGCTGGCAAAAGCCGATTGGGTGTAGCAGTTTGGGTAAAGGAGGCCACAACCTGCGATTGTTGACCAGAAGCGGAACCATTATTTACAACTTCGCCCTCGCCTGGTTTCGTGGCACAGCCAAATAGTCCAAGTAAGAGGATTACGGAAAATGCTGCATTTATTGAGTATCTAACGCGCGTTCTCATGTTTCCATCAACATCCGTCTCAACATTTACGTAGTTTAGGCCGCTTCCTCAGTGTATCTCCACGTGTGTCCACAAGCTTCTGTATATAAGGAGCTGTCCAGCAGGACATTCGAGGCGTGATTGCTTAGCAAGTGGACGATAGACGACGGACGATGGCTAAGTACCCCATCGTCCGTCGTCTATCGTCCATCGTCCCTACTAATACGCTCCCTGCCGCTTGACCACTGCCGGGATCGTCTTAAGGATGATCGCCGCGTCCATTGCGAGCGACCAGTTTTCGGCGTAGTAGATGTCCAGCTTGACCATCTCCTCGAACGACAGGTCGGAGCGGCCGCTTACCTGCCATAGGCCGGTGAGGCCGGGGGTTACGTCGAGGCGTTTGAGGTGCCAGTCGCTGTACTGGTCCACTTCGCGGCGCAGGGGCGGGCGGGGGCCCACCCAACTCATCTCGCCCTTCAGGATGTTGAATAGCTGCGGTAGCTCGTCCAGGGAGGTGCGGCGCAAGAATTTGCCCACCGGTGTGAGGCGCGGGTCGTTCTTGACCTTGAAGATAGGGCCGTCAGCCTCGTTGAGGTGGGCTATCTCGGCCAGCCGCTGCTCCGCGTCCTCGTACATCGAGCGGAACTTGTAGCAGGTGAACTCCTCGCCGCCCTTGCCGACGCGCTTCTGCTTGAAAAATACCGGCCCGTGAGAGTTCAGCTTCACCGCCGCCGCAATAATCAGCATCGGTATCGCGGCTAGTGCGAGCGAACCGACCGCCAGCGTCACGTCGAGCACGCGCTTGACCAGCAGGTTGAAGCCCTGTAGCGCCACGTCCTTCACCCCGATGAGGGGCACGCCGTTCAGCGCGTCGATACGCACCTCGTTGAAGCGCATCTCGAAGAGGTCGGGCACCAGCTTGAAGTCCACACCGCATGTGCGGCAGCTATCGATGATGTTGAGGATTTGGGCGTGGTGGGTGGCGGGGAGGGCCACAATTACCTCGTGCACGTCGCGCCCGCAGATGATCCGCTCTATGTCCTTCACCGTGCCGAGCCACTGGGGAACCATGCCGTTGCGTACCTTCAGGGGCACCCGCCAGTTGTGCCCGCCGGGGCTTTCCTTCACGTCAGACACATAGCCGGTCAGCTTGTAACCCAGGTCGGACCGCTCCACGATATCCTTCATGATGCGCTGCCCGGCCAGCCCAGTGCCGACCACCACCGCCTTGCGGGTGTTGATGCCCCGTCGCCACAACGCCACGCGCAGCCTTCGGAAGGCGAACCGCTCGACCGCAAAGATGGCGAGCGTGGCGACCCAGAGCAACAGGAAGAGTCCGCGGCTGGGGAGCACCGTGTTGAGGAAGAGGGCACCGAGCGTGAGGGCCGCGACGGTTACCAGGGAGGCGCTTACGACCACGCGCATGAAGTCGAACCAGGAAGCGCCACGGGGCAGGGCGTACATACCGCGTGCGTGGAAGGCCAGCAAGCCGATGCCCACGAAGGCCGCCACGTAGGGGTAGAAGAAGGAGAAAGGCCGGTAGGAGCTTTCGGCAACGACGTTGCGGCCAAGCTCGACATCGTAACGCAACCAGTAGGCGAGCGCGAAAGCCGCTACGAGCAAGAAGCCGTCCATCACGAGCCGGGCGGCCACCAGGGCGACGTGCTGCTTGCGGGCCGAAAACGCCCGCGCCGGGGGCAAAGCTACTAAGCCCCTATTGGCTGTAGGCAGGGCGCGCGTGACCTTCCCACTCATATCCGAATTGCCTGACATATCAGGCATCTCCACCTGCCCCTGGTCTTCGGCCTCAGCCGGGTAAATCTTGTGAGCGTGCATAGTCTGTTTCTGAAACGTGATGCGGTTTATTATACTCGGCTCGTGGGTACGAGCTTGTTACTGTTGCCGGACCATCTTGCTTTTTGTCATTCTGAACGCAGTGAAGAATCTCGTCCCTCTCTTAGGTATAACACCTTTCCTGAGATGAGAGTGTTGGCTGTAAGAAGGGGGCTACCATGTGCTGGAGGACGAGATTCTTCGCTTCGCTCAGAATGACAAGGCCTCCTTGGTTCTGTCCTGCCAAGTGTACAACACTCACGTACCCTATACCCCTAGCCGCATCACGTTTCACGTTTCACGTTTCAGAACCTGTTCCTCAGACCATCGTTTAACAATATAGAATGCATATTCCAAAAAGTGCCCGAGTTACGGGCAAGCTGTATTATAACATAAAGGGTGCTTTTGTTTGCCTGCGTATTGCTCAATGTGTATAATGTGTTTTGAGCATAAAGGCCCCTTCGCGCTTAATAGCGTGAGGCAGCGTACTATCATCGTCACCCTGCCGGCCTTTGCTCGAAACTCGCACGTTATCCGGCCAGGAGATGTACCGGCAGGAGGAGCCTGTATTTTGGCGAAGGAGACCACGCCACGAGGCGGCGGGTCAGGTAAGGGCACGCACGCTTCTAACGCCTCAAACGCCGCTAATGCCGCCAGGCGCGGGGACGGTCATGCTAAGACGCAGGCCCCGTCGGACGGCAAGGCTACAACTGCAAACGGCAGACGCCAGGGTACCGACGGCAACGGTCGCCACGCGCCCGGTACCGTGATGCTCAAGACCCAGGGCCTCCCCACCACCTCCGCGTCTACCGGCACGCGGCCCAGGCTGCCCGACGGCGATGGCGCTGGTAGCAGCCTCGCTACCGAAGCCCTTCCCGTAGCCGCCTCCGCCTTGAACACCGGGCCTTCGTTGCTGGGTGCGAATGGCGTTCCCCTGGACCGGCGGTCGCTCACTACCGATGAGCTTACCCGCATCGCTCAAAACCGCCGCAAGCTCAACCTGAGGGCGTTTATTGTAGCCCTCTCCCTCCTGCTGTTCCTACTCACCGTCTTCTACTCGCCCCTGTTCGACCCCGTGGCCGGTATGACGCCACGCGCCGTTCCCGCCGTTCCGCTCGCTGAAGTGCAGCCCTACGGGGTGAATACCTTCCTGCACAAGGAAGTGGAGGACTGGAAGCGAGACAAGACGCTCGAGCGCGCTCAGGACATGGGTGCGGGCTGGATACGGCAGCAGTTTCCATGGGCCGAGATAGAGTACCGGCAGGACCCCGATAGCCCCTACTGGGACGTCAAGAACAACCAGAACGCCTGGGACAAGTTCGACCGCATCGTGGACGCGGCCCAGCGCTACAACCTGCGCGTGATCGCCCGTATCGACAACGCGCCCGAATGGTCGCACCCCGCGACAAGCACCCTCAAGTCGCCGCCCGATGCCGAGCACCTGGACGACTTCGCGGCCTTCATCAGGGTGTTTGTCGAGCGTTACCGGGGCCGCATCGCCGCTATACAAATCTGGAATGAGCCGAACCTCACGGGCGAATGGGCCGTGGAAGACGGCGCTTTCAGGAGTGGCCCCCGTGCTGTGGACCCGGCCGAATACACGGAGTTGCTCAAGGCGGCTTACGATGGAGCCAAGAGCGCCGACCCCAATATGATCGTGCTGGCGGCCCCCCTTGCCACCAACAATGAGACGATTGGCTTCCGGGGCAACATGAACGAGATGGACTTCTTGCAGGGCATGTACGACGCAGGCGCGCAAGCCTACTTCGACGTGATGTCCGCCAACGCCTACGGCAAGGAGTTCCCCCCAGAAGACCCGCCCTCCAGGGACAAGCTCAACTTCCGCCGCGTGGAGTTGCTGCGCGAGGTGATGGAGCGCAACGGCGACGGCAACAAATCCGTCTGGTTCAACGAATATGGCTGGAACGCCGCGCCCGAAAACGGCGAGATCACCGAGTTCCCATGGGGCCGCGTCACCAGCCAGCAGCAGGCCGAGTATACCGTGGGAGGCATCAAGTACGCCCGCGAGCACTGGCCCTGGGCGGGGGTGTTCACTATCTGGTACCTGCGGCAGGTGGGCGATATTAGCGACACCAGCAGCGAATACTACTTCGGCCTGATAACGCTCGACTTCAACGTGCTCGAAACCTATAAAGCCGTGCAGAAGGCGGCTGCAAGCAGCGAACACGTAGCCATGCCGGGCCAGTGGGGACCGCTCTCCGCGCCGGTGGAGGCCTCCACTCAATGGCAGCTCAAACTCAACCCCGCCGTACCTGGCGGCATGTATGTAGCGCCCACCGCAGTAGATGACACGCTTGAGATGCAGTTCCGGGGCACCGACGTCAAGCTGATGCTGGTGCCACCTGCCAGCACAGACGTGGTCTCAGGCACGGCCATCAATGCGCGCTACTATGTGACCGTGGACGGCGGCAGCCAGAACGTCGCGCCGGACTTGCAGCGTGACGAGGCCGGGGATGCGTATATAGAGGTGCCGGGCAACGGGCAGGCCACCGAGGTGACGCTGGTGCGCGGCCTGGGGGCCAGCTTCCGAACGGGCCAGCACACCCTCCGCATACGGGTGGGCGAGGATGAAAGCGCCGGTGCCGCCCCCGCGCAGAAGGTGGCAGGGCTGCACGCCCCCGCCCGGCAGTACGTCGATCTCCCCGGCATCGGGGTGGTCACGGTGGAGGTGCGTAGCTCCTACTGGCTGTTCCTGGCCGTTGCCCTCTTCCTGCTGGCGAGCATCGCCTTCTGCGCGTGGGCGCTCACCAGGGACGGGACCTGGGGCCCTGCCCTACCTTATGGGCGGTAATGCAAGCCTTGCGCAAACGGCTGGCTCCCGTTTGGTCTAACCCTGTTGCCCGCTGCCTCTTAGCCTTTTCCGTCTTTGCCGCCTCTCTCGGGGGCCTCTCCCTCACCGCCTACAGCGACCAGCTTGAGAACGGCGGCATCGCCTACGACCGCCCCGCCGAACCTATCCCCTTCACAGATGTCAATCCCATGGGCGCTAACACCTTCCTTGAGAAGGAAGTTGAGCCTGAGAACGTCGTGCGCACCCTCGACATGGTGCAGGCCGGGGGCTTCAAGTGGATACGGCAGGTCTTCCCCTGGAACGATATCGAAATCAGCGAAAAGGGCAACTTCACCGACACGCGGCACCCCGAACGGGTGCGTAGCTCCTGGGAGAAGTACGACTTCATCGTGGACGAGGCGGTCAAGCGCGACATCAACATCATCGCCCGCCTCGACAGTCCGCCCACCTGGGCCCGCTTCCCCGGCGACGACCTGGAGAAGTACCACAAAGGCCCGCCCGCCCGCGACGAGGACTACGCCGATTTTGCCCGGGCCGTGGCCGAGCGGTACAAAGGCAAGGTCCGCTACTTCCAGGTCTGGAACGAGCCGAACCTGGAGGGAGAGTGGGGCGGCTACGGTATAGACCCCCAGTGGTACACCCGGCTGCTCAAGGCAGCATACGAGGCCATCAAGCAGGCCAACCCCGACGCGGTGGTCATCTCGGCGGCGCTGGCCCCCACCACCGAGAACTCGCTGAAGAACCTCAACGACGTGCTCTTCCTTGAAGGGATGTACGAGGCCGGGGCCAAGCCCTACTTCGACATCTTCTCCACGATGCTTTACGGCCTGGGCCAGCCGCCCGACGAGCGCCGGGTGGACCTGAAGCGGCTCAGCTTCTCGCGTCCCATCCTGCTGCGCCAGGTGATGGAGCGTCACGGTGACGGCAACAAGCCCATCTGGATCAGCGAGTACAACTGGGTCAGCCTGCCGCCCGGCTGGGAGGAAGAGAAAGCCGCCGCTCCGGAGGAGGAGAAAAAGTTCTGGGGCACCAACATCTGGGGCGAGAGCGTGGACGAGCAGACGCAGGCGCGCTGGCTGGTGGAAGGCTACGAGCGTGTGCGGCGGGAGTGGCCCTGGATGGGGGTGATGAACGTCTGGTACTTCCGCGACCCCACAGCCGACCCGCGCCAGCCCGCCTCCTGGTTCTCCATCGTGCGCCCCGACTTCGCCACGCGTCCCGCTTACACTGCATTACAGGAATACAGCGTCACACTCAGCGCCGAGCGGCCCACGGTGCAAAAGCCGCCCTGGAACGCCGTGGGCTTCCCCTTCCTGTACGGCGTGTTCGGCCTCATGGCGCTGGCTTCCGCCGCCTGGGGCCTGGGCAACCTGGGCAGGTGGCCGGGGGCCGCGCTCGACATCCCCGCGGGCCGCTACAGGGAAACGGCGCGCGAGGTCGCTCGCAATGCCGTGGTGGTCGTGCTCATGGCGCTGCTGGTGGGCCTGTACTACGGCATCCAGAGCGTGCCGCTTGCGCTATTGGTGGTGGCGGGGTGGGGCCTGCTCGCCTTCCTCAAGCCATCAACCGCGTTGGCGGCGGTGGCCTTCACCATCCCGTTCCTCTGGCAGCCCAAGCTCCTCGGCTCCAACAAGTTCCCATTGGCCGAGACGCTGTTGCTGGTCACATTCGGGGCGCTGGTGGCCCGCCACGCCGTACGCCGCTTTCTGCCGCGACTCGCCGCCCGGCTACGTATGTATGACTACGAGCCGGGCCACACCGAGATGGACCTGCGACGCTGGATGGAGCTACAAGGTCCCCCGCCAGGTGCAGACGGTGCGGAGCCTGGCATACATGAGAGGGTAACCGAGCCTAACAGTTGGGGTCGTGTGGATGGAAACGGCTGGATGGCCTCCGATGCCGACCCAGACGTCATACCAAAGAGCACCTTGCCACTGGAAGACGAAGATGATGACGGCGAGATGGAGCCTGCGACCTGGCCGTCGCGCCCCAGGCCCGTGCGCTTCCGCTACTTCTCCGGCCCCTTGCCCAAGGCGGCCCTTGTGGTGCCCGCACAGCCAAAGACACACGCACAAAATACGCCTACAGCAGCCACAACAGCAGCCACAACAGCAGCCACAACAGCAACTCTACCGGCTACCACCGCCGAACTCAGCCCGGAGGCAAGCGCCAGGGTGGCGGTGCCCACCGTAAAGGCCACGCAGCCGATAGAGCGGCCAACGCTCCCCGTGCTGGACGAGGCACCCGCCATGACTCCCTCTTTAGCGCCGGGCACCCAGCCCCTCGTGCCGCTTTGGGCGCAGTTGTGGGCGCGCTTCAAGGCGTGGGACCAGGACGACGCGTTCGCTCCGCCCGCCGTGTTGCTGCTCGTGCTCGGCTTGCTTTCGCTGCTGTGGGTGGCCGACCCCACCTTCCTCACCGACAGCGCCCGGCAATTTCGATGGGTGATAATCGAGCCGGTGCTCTACTACTTCCTGCTCACCGAAGTTATCAAGAACCGGCGCTCGCTGCTACGCCTGGCCGATTTCTTCATGGCGGGGGCCGCTGTCGTGGCTCTTATCGGCATCGCGCAGTACGTGCAAGGCTCCGGCACGCTGGTCGTGGAGGGTGTGAGCCGCCTCACCAGCGTCTACACGCACCCCAACAATCTGGGCCTGTTCCTGGGGCGGGCGACACCCTTTGCCGCCTGCCTGGCGATCTTCCTGCCTTGGGGCTGGCGCAAGCTGGCATACGCGGGCGTGGTCTTGCCCCTGGCGCTCACCTTGCTGCTCACCTTCTCACGGGGGGCCTGGACGGGTGCGGCGGCGGGCATAGTAGTGGCGCTCGTCGTGGGCTTCCGTTACAGGCAAGGCCGTACGCAGGCGACCCTAACGCGGCGAACGTGGGGCATAGCGGCAGGGGCTGCGGTGGTGCTGGTAGTCGCCGGTGCGTTGGTCTATCCTTATCTGCCGGAACGCGTCAGGGGCATAGGTAGTGGGTTTATACGCCTGAATATCTGGGAAAGCGCCCTCCGCATGGGGGCCGACCACCCGGTCCTGGGTGTGGGTCTCGACCAGTTCTTCAATCAATATCATTTCAAATACGTAGCCCCGGAGCAGCGCGACGACCCTACCACACCCCAGGTGGAGGGGGAGAGCTACACGTCGCATCCGCACAACTTGGTTTTGGACTACTGGCTCAATTTGGGTATAATGGGCCTGTTTGTGCTCGTATGGCTGCTCCAAAAATACTTCTGGGTAGCCATAAACCGGGTCAAAACCTTCGCGGACAAGCAGGGCGCCGACCCGGTCGGGCGGGCCATGTCGCTGGGCCTGCTCGCTTTAATGGTAGACTTCCTGGTCCACGGCCTGATAGACAACTCCTATTTCCTGATGGACCTGGCGCTGGTTTTCTGGCTCAGTTGCGCAATGTTGCAGATTTTGCGTAAAACGTGATGCTGAAACGTGAAACGTGATGCGGTAAAGGGAACGGGGTTCCGCGGATGGTACTTTGCTGGCTTTGTGGGACCAAAGCCCCGCCCTGTCATCCTGAGCGCAGCGAAGGATCTCAAGAAGATGGATAGGGATGCTGTTGAACGTAGGGGATCATGGTGCTGAAGGTTCAGCGTAGCGATAAGAGTAACACCTGAGATCCTTCGCTACGCTCAGGATGACAAGGGGGAGCATGGTCCTGTAGGACAGGCATCACAACATTCACGTACCCTATTTAGCAAACCGCATCACGTTTCACGTTTCACGTTTCAGACCTGGAGGGTAGCTTGCACATCGTCATTACCGGGGGAGCGGGTTTTATCGGGTCGCACCTATGCGACGCACTGCTGGCACAGGGGCATGAAGTTACCGTCGTAGATAACTTCTTGACCGGCAACAAGGCCAATATCGCGCACCTGGAGGGGCATACCAACTTCAGGCTCATCGAGCAGGACATCACGCTGCCCGTGGGCGAGGACTGGCTGCGCGGCCTGGGCAAGGTGGACGCTATTTTCCACCTTGCAAGCCCCGCCTCCCCCGCCGATTTCACCACTATGCCCCTGGCTATTGCCATCATCAACTCGCAGGGCACGCACAACGTGCTGGAATGGGCCAAGTACCACAACGCCAGGTTCCTTATTACCTCCACCTCCGAAGCGTACGGCGACCCCGACGTGCACCCGCAGAGCGAGGAGTACCGGGGCAACGTAAGCACCACCGGCCCCCGCGCCTGCTACGACGAGGGCAAGCGGTTCGCCGAGGCCCTGACCTCCATCTACGCCAACGTGTACGAGGTGGACGCGCGCATCGTTCGCATCTTCAACACCTACGGCCCGCGCATGAACCCGCACGATGGGCGCTCGGTGCCCAACTTCATCACCCAGTCGATACGCGGCGAAGCCCTAACCCTCTACGGCGACGGCTCGCAGACTCGCTCCTATTGTTACGTGAGCGACATGGTGGCGGGGCTTATCGCGGTGATGTTCGCCCCGCCCGAGACACGCGGCATGGTGTTCAACGTGGGCAACCCCGACGAACGCGAGATACGCAACCTGGCCGAGGTGATCCGCGAGGCCTGCGAATCGGCATCCGAGATCGTCTATCGCCCCGCCCTCCAGGACGACCCCGTGCGCCGCTGCCCTGATATCACGCGCATCAGCACCACGTTAGGCTGGCGGCCCACCGTCAGCCTACAGGAGGGCCTAAGCAAGACGATCCCCTGGTTCCGCGAGCGGTTGGCGCAAGAGGCAGGGGAGGCGAGGGTCGCTTCTTAGAGCATATTTCAAGACCATTGTAGGGGCAGGCCCCCGTGCCTGCCCTTGTGCTAATCTCCAAGCAGGGCAGGCACGGGGGCCTGCCCCTACAACCCTTGTCTTCGGCTTTTTATGCGTTCTAAGGGGCGTTAGTCTGGCGGTCGTTTTGTAGCAACAGGGTGCGAAGGCCGACAATGCCCCGTTATTTCTGCATCACTTTCGTACATACGCATTGGCGACAGGGTAACACCACACCAGCCATGACTCGTTACTCTACCATGTAATCTAAACAGCCTCGATTAACACCAGAATCCCAATGGCTCAAACCCTCACCCAAAACCAAACACTCAGCACCACGCCGTCCAACGAGGCGAAGGGTCTAAACTTCCGCCCCTACCTCATATGGCTGGGTGCGGTGCTGCTGGCCGTGATGGTGGGGGTCGTGCCGCCGCTCGTTTCGGTGGGGATACTGGTAGGGGTCGCTGTCACGGCGGTCATACTGCGCAGGCCGGTGTTCGGCGCTTACGCCCTGGTGTTGAGCGTGCCGGTGCAGGACCGGGTGCCGCTCCCGGCGAGCCTCACCGTCACGCAGATACTTTTCGCGTTGGTGGCCGGCATCTGGTACGCGTGGACGATGCTTCGCGAGAATAGGCGCGTGCTTGTTACCCCTATCGCCATCGCTATGCTCCTGTTCATTGTGGCTATCGTGCCCAGCATCTCCGGGGCGACCTCCATACCCGATAGCCTGGCCGAAATCTCGCGCTGGGTCGTGACCGCCTTCTCCTACATCATCCTGGTCAACGCGGTGCAGACTCGCCGGGAGATGGTCGGTCTGATCGTGGTGATGCTGGTCGCCGGGATGTCGGAGGCGTTGCTGGGGTTGGTGCAGGCGTATGTTGGCATCGGCCCTGCAAGCTTCAACGTGGAAGGCGGCCTCACCCGCGCTTACGGCACCATAGGCATGCCTAACTCCTTCGCGGGCTACCTCAACATGAGCCTGCCGCTGGCCCTAGCCCTCGCCGTGTACCAGTGGGGCAGGTGGTTTGGTGAGCGCAGCCGCACCCCTATTCTCGACAGGCCCGGCTTGGTTACCTTCAAGCGTCTGCGCCTGCCGCTCTTCCTCACGTTCGTTACCCTGGTGCTCTTCTGGACGGTGGTAACCACCCTCTCCAGGGGCGCGTGGATCGGCCTGGTGTTCGGCCTGCTAGCTATGGTGGTGGTGCTGGGCAGGAGGGCGGCACCCGCTCTATCGCTGATGTTCGCGACGGCGGCCGTAACGGTGGTACTGGCGGTGGCGGGTGCGTTGCCGGAGGCAATCAGGGACCGATTCGGGCAGCTTTTCACCCAGATTGCCATTTTCGACCCGCGCGGGGTCACGCCGAACCCCGACAACTACGCCCTGGTGGAGAGGATGGTGCACTGGCACGTCGCGGGCAATATGTTCCTCTCAAACCCGTGGACCGGCGCGGGTATAGGCAACTTCAACGCGGTGTTCAACACGTTCGGCGTGCAGGGCTGGCCCTACAGCCGGGGCCACGCCCACAACTACTACCTGCACATGCTGGGCGAGACCGGCTTGATAGGCTTCACCTTCTACATGGTAATGGTCCTCACCATCCTGGTAGTGGGCGTGCGCGCAGTCCGGCGGTGCAGGCAGGCGGGCGACTCGTTCGGGGAAGCCGTCAGCATAGGGGCGCTGGGCGTGGCGGTCACCCTGGCGGGACACAGCTTCTTCGAGAACCTCCACGCCCTCAACATGGGCATCCAATGGGGCGCGGCCCTGGCCCTCTTTACGTTAGTGGGATTGCGGCACAATGATGTCGCAACAGATACGCCAGGGGTCCCAACGTCTGTTCACCGTAGAGACGCAGAGAGCGCAGAGGGCACGCTGAGAAAGAGAAGGGTTCATAGTGGCTAGTGCGGCTGGTGACTGTCGCCCTACTATGGGACCAAAGCCCCTTCTGTCATCCTGAGTACCATGCTAACGAAGGAATGTCAGCCAATACAGACACATCTGGTGCCAGCTGACACCCCGCGATTAAAATGGGGGGCTACACGGTTACACGGTGCAAAGTCCAGGCGGGACTGCTATATGCAGGAGGACCATTCTTGAGAGAGCAGAGAGAGCAGGTGGGTAGAGGAGTCCCCTTGTGGGACTTCGTAACGTGTAGCCCCCGATTTCAATCGCGGGGCGTCGCCTGGCACCAGATGTGGCTTCTCAACACGCATGTAGCCCTATTGCCTGACTTTCCTTCGTTAGCATGGTACTGAGCGTAGCGAAGGATCTCAAGAAGGTGGTGTGGCGGTGACGTTGAACGCTGACCAACATGGTCCTGGTCGTCCGGCAGGGGTGTAAGTGAAACATTTGAGATCCTTCCCTGCGCTCAGGATGACAGGGGGAATGGCATCCTGCGTGGGTGACACTATACCTTACGAAACACAACGGGAACTAAGGGAGCGCGTATGTCCATCCTGGTAACGGGTGGGGCCGGGTTTATTGGCTCGCACACCGTCGAGACCCTGCTGGCGCGGGGCGACAAAGTGATAGCCCTCGACAACTTCAACACCTACTACAGTCCCGACCGCAAGCGTCTGAACGTCGCGCCACTGCTGGACAACCCCAACTTCAGGCTGGTGGAGGGCGACGTAAGAGACCGCGTCCTGCTTGAGCGCCTGTTCCGGGAGGCCCACTGGGACCTGGGAGAGCCGGTCACCCGCGTGGTGCACCTGGCCGCGATGGCGGGGGTGCGCTTCTCGATTACCGACCCGCTGCTGTACGAGCAGGTGAACGTATCGGGCACGCAGAACCTGGTGGAGCTTAGCATAGAGCACAACGTCGAGCACTTCGTCTACGCCTCCTCTTCCTCCGTGTACGGCGAGGCCGAAGTGCCCTACCACGAGGACGCGCGCACCGACACGCCCCTTTCTCCCTACGCCGCCACCAAGAAGATGTCGGAAGTGCTGCTCTACACCTACCACTACCTCCACAAGATACCCGTCACCTGCCTGCGCTTCTTCACAGTCTACGGTCCTAGGGGCAGGCCCGATATGGCCGTCTACCTCTTCACCGACTGGATAGCGCGCGACCAGCCTGTGCGCCTCTACGGGGACGGTAGCCAGGGGCGCGACTACACATATGTCGCCGACACGGTTTCGGGAGTGGTGGCGGCTGTGGACAGGCCCAATGGTTACAAGATATATAATTTGGGGAACAATCGCCCCCAATCGAACGCCCACTTGATAGAGATCATAGAGCAACATCTAGGCAAGAAGGCGCGAATCGAGTACCATGAATACCCTAGCCTGGACCCGCAGCAGACGTGCGCCGACATAACTCGCGCATCGCAGGATTTAGGCTACAGCCCCCAGGTGCCGCTGGAAGAGGGCGTGCGGCGCTTCGTTGAATGGTACCGGCGCGAGGTTCTTAACCCGTAAGCAGTACCGAAGTAGTAGCTCCTGACTACGATATATAGGGTCCTGTAGCAATATGGTACTAAATCAGGACTAATTTCCTATCTTTTGAGGTTTGGTGTCGTTATACTCAGTGCATGGGTACTCTGGCTTACCTGCCAGAAGACACCCGTGCGGCCCCGGGGGCGCCTGGGTCAGTCCTACGTCCGGGGGGGTGTAGGGCGGCAGCGTTCATTGTGGACCGCACCTCGAAGAAGGCGTTCGCAAGGGGCAAACGATTGCCCTGACGCATGTGGCTGCAAACTGAGACACAGCTACATGTGGAAACGAGGATTAGCGGTGGCGCAGGATAATGCGCATCAGCACGATGAGCGCTCGTGGGTAGAGCTTGCCAGATCGGGGGACCCCGAGGCTGTCGGTTGGCTGTACGAACGCTACTTCGACCGCATCTACAAGTACATCTACTTGAAGATCGGAGACGCCACCGACGCTGAGGACCTCACCGAGCAGGTCTTCCTCAAGATGATTGAGGCTATCCACAGCTTCCAATGGCAAGGCACCACCTTCGCAGCTTGGCTGTATCGCATCGCTCACAACCAGGTGGTGGACACCATTCGCCAGCACTCCCGCCGTCCTCAGACCTCTCTAGAGCCGGTGGTTGACGTGTTGCCGTCGGAGAAGGACGACCCGTACAAGCAGGCCGAACTGTCCGACTCGGTGGGGCATTTGAAAGAGGCGATGAGCAATCTCACCGACCTTCAGTCCCAGGTAATTACGATGAAGTTCGGTATGGGACTCAGTAACGCAGAGGTAGCGGCGCAGTTGGACCGCACGGAAGGCGCGATCAAAGCCTTGCAATACAGCGCCCTGCAAAACCTGAGCAAAGCGATGGCCCTCAAAGGCTGGCCTTAGGGGAGAAACTGGAAATGAGCGGCCATTGTTGGGTAAAATAGTAGATTAGCAGCAATTGAACGCCATACTAAAGAAGCACTAACAACTAACAACTAACAACTAACGACTAGAAACTGGCAAACGATGGAAGACGAGACTTTACAAGACGCATTAGACTACTGCCTCTTCAACCCCGACGAGTTGGAGATGGAGGAGTTGCTGGCAAAGTTCCCCGAATCTCGGGAGGAGCTTGCGCCTATGCTTGCCCTGTGCGGTCTCATCAGCGAAGCGGTGCCGCCGGTGCCCCAGGAGCGCAGAGATGCGATGAGGGATCGCATCCAGGAGGCGGCCTTGGCGAGACAGCAGGCCATGTCGACTACCTCAAACGGCCATCACGAAGGTGCCGTCGCGGCCACCCTGCCTGTCCTGACCGTCGAGCCTTCCCCACAACCTGCCGCGCGGCCCGTGAAGTTGCCCGGCAAGGTCCGTGTCGAGGAAGACCGCCCGCGCCGCAGCTTCCTGGCCGATTGGTTCAGGCGCCCGGCCTTCGCTGCCGCCGCTTTTGCCGCCCTCCTGCTTGCTTTCATATGGGGCCTATCCGCCTCAGCGCTACCCAATAATCCCTTCTACAACGTGAAGCTGCTTGGCGAGAGCATCGCCCTGAATATGCAGACGTCGCCCGAAGGCAAGGTGCTCAAGCACAACGAGCTTGCCAACATCCGCCTGCGAGAGATCGAAGAGATGGACCGGCGCGGGGACCTGGACCAGGCCGGCGGGGCCTTCGATAATTATGCCGAACACCTGCGCGAGGGCCAGGAGATACTGAGCGGCACCCAGTTCACCGAACAGCAACAATCCAGGCTGGCTAGGGCCTTGTACGCCACGAGCACTACAGGGGAGATAAAACTAGCCGGGCTTGACGATGATATCGCAGGTATGCCGGAGAAGGTGCAAGAAAGCCTCTCGGAAAGCAAGCAGCTTCAGCGGCAGGTGCGAAATTACTCGGCGCACGTACTAGAAGACCTGGGCGAAGAGCCGTTGTCCACCCTGTCGCCCGAAGCGCAAGATGCGTTGAAGCAGACGCCCGGACCCGAGGCGACCGCTCTTGCCAATTTCGGCTCCGAGACCGCAGAGCCTGGCCCGTCGGCCACGAGAGCTAGCAGCAGTCCCACCTCGCTTGGTAGCGGGTCAGGGGATGATGCCACTGCCACGCGCACAGCCACAAGCGAAAGCCCGCCCGACAGGACGGCCACCTACGTCGCGAGCAACCTCCTTGCCAACCCGAGCGCCACGTCTACAAGTTCTCATAGTTCTACGGCCACGCAGACTAGCGTAGCAGCCAGCCCGACTCGTACGGCTACCAGCGTGGCTGTAGCGACCTCCACCCCCACAGCGCGGTCGGAAGCCAGCCCGCTTGCCTCTACACCTACGCCCACTACCAGGCCGGGGAACGGCGCTACGGTGACGCCTCCACGTGGGAAGCCCACCGAAACCCGGAGGCCGGAGTCCACCAGGACGCCTGGAAGGCCGCCGACGCATACGCCGAGACCTGAGAAGACCAAGGAGAAGGGCGACGACTCCACGGCTACGCCTGTATCTACTTCTACATATCCGCCGACCCAAACGCCGGTACCGCCCAGCAACACGCCGGTGCCCACCAATACCTTCGTACCTACAGAGACGCCCACGGAACGGCCCGACAGCAGACCAGCTACGCACACGCCGAAGCCCAAGGAACTGCCGACCGATACCGTAGAACCGACCAGGGAGCCGACCAGGGAGCCGACAGAGGAACCTTCCGAACCGTCCAAGCCGGTGAGTGTGTGCGATGTGAATGTAAACGAAGTGTCGGTGGGTTGTGGTTCTGGTGGCTGCATCGAGTGGAGCGCGCAGTTGGTGAACAAGGCCACTGAGGCCATGGAAGTTAACTGGGCGGCCGAGATGCAGGTAGAGGTCGCCGGGGCGGCCCCTGCGACTTACAGGGAGTCGGGTACGGTGCTCGTCCGGCCGGGTGAGGAGTCGATAAGCGGCAGGTTCTGCGAATCGATGCCGGAGTTGACCAAGAAGGTGCGTGTGGTTGTCAGGACTGACACAGGTGGGGCAAACTGCGATAGTAGCAAGCAGCGTACTATTGATCCGTGTGAATCAGACGAACAAGACGAGTCAAAGCCGACTGAGGAGCCTAAGCCCACAAGACAACCCGAGCCTACCAAGGAGCCTGGACCTACCGAGGAGCCGAAGCCTACCGAGAAGCCGAAGCCTACCGAGGAGCCTGAGCCTACCAGGGAACCTCAGTCTACAATAATTCCTCTGCCTACTCTAGAGCTGTTTCCGACAAGGACGCCCAAACCCAAATAAGAGACCATGTAACTAAAGCCCCTGACTTGCTATCAGGGGCTTTTTTATTGGCGGCGCACTATACCCTTGAGTATCTGAGTCTCTAGCCTGCTGAAGGGTCGCAGGGCTGCGAACACTACAAGGTACACAACCGGGATTGCCAGTCCGATCCCCAGGTACAAAGCGAAAGCGCCCCAGCCATTCCGCCACCCCTCCTGCACAGGCCACAGCAGCCACACGAGCAGGCCCAACCCGGCACCAGCCAGCGCAGGCTTCGCGAATATCGAGAGCAGAGGCACCTCACCTACCTCCCGCCGCGTCCACGTCAGGAAAGGCAGCATGAGCACCACTTCGCTCAGTATGGTGACCACAGCCGCGCCATAGATGCCTATCAGTGGTATCAGCAGCAAGTTAGCGACGAAGTTGAACAGCACCGTCAGCCCGAAGGCGCGTGTGATGAGGCGCTGGCGGTCTACGGCTATGAGCACGTACTGGGTGAGGCCGTTGATGAAGCTGAGGGGCAAGAAGAAAATGAGGATGCGCAGGGCCAACGCCGAATCGGGCAGGTAGTTTGGCGCGTCGAGGGTCAGCACCGCGATTAGCAGGGGCGCGAGCCACACCGTCCCCGCCACGATGGGCACGGAGATGGCGAGCAGCATCTTGAGGGCGAATGTGTACTCCGTCTTTAGGCGGGCGCGGTCCGTTACCGCATGCCGGGCCATGCGCGGGAAGAGGGCCAGCGTGACGGCGGGGCTGATGAGCAGCACGAAGCTGAGGAAGCTGTAAGCCGCGTTGTAACGCGTGAGGTCTCCCTCACCACCCGGCGCGGCCTTGATGATAAAAGTATCTACCCGGAAGAAGAGGCCGATCAACAGCGCGTTGAGCATGAGGGGCATCCCCGCCGACAGCAGCGACCTGGCTTCGTCCGCGCGTAGCGACGGCCTGCCCAGCCTCACCGCCACGCCTGGGAAGTTGCGCCTCAGCACCCACAGGAACACCAGCGCCGTCAGCAGGGTGGTTGCCAGCGCCGACATCGCCAGCCCCACCACGCCCATGCCCATAGCCAGGGCCGAGACCCCCAGCGCCACGTTCAGCACCGAGGTGGCGATGCCAATCCCGGCGGGCAGCGTCATACGCTCGTAGGCGTAGAGCAGCGCCGTCACCGAGCCGGAGAAGGCG
Organism: Chloroflexia bacterium; assembly: GCA_036386675.1. Classification (GTDB taxonomy): domain Bacteria; phylum Chloroflexota; class Chloroflexia; order QHBQ01; family JADMIH01; genus JADMIH01. The sequence continues at coordinate 36,010 of DASVVE010000014.1, forward strand.
CTTGGTAGGAGCGACAGGCTGAGGACCGCCACCGCCCACGCGCCGTCAGCTCGCAGGTTGAAGAAAGCCGTGTAGACCACTATGAGCGCCGCCACGGGCAGGAACATACCCAGGCTGATGAGCAGGCGCAACGCCAACGACCTGCCGAACAGCGTGGAAGCTACCTCCGCCTCGGTGCCCGTGCCCCGGCTCCTGGCTACGTCTCTCGGCACCAGCGTGCCCATGCCCCATTCTGAGATGGTGCTGGTGTAAGAGAAGACCACGGCTGCCAGTATATAGCCGTCCAGCGCCGCCTGGTCGTTGGCGAACAGCCTGTACTGCACCATGCTGTAGCCCATCATCAGCAGCTTGGTGAAAAGCTGGGCGGCGAAGGGGTTGAAGGCGTTGAGGGCCACGCGGCGGGCGTTGTTGGTGCCGGTGTCGGTGCCGGTGCTGGGATTGCCCGTGACCGCTTGCTGCGTGCCGAGCGGCTGGGCATCGGGAGAGGGGGCTTGCTGTTCGAGCATGGCGGGGCCTAGCTGCTCATCCCCAGCCCGATGATGAGCAAGGCGGTAAGCACCATCAGCAGGAGCGCGCCCAGCCCCGCGCAGCCGATTGCCAGCACACCCATCTGCGAGCGCCTGACGCGGGGCTTATCGGCGGGGTCTTCCGGGTCGATTGAAAATCGCGACCGCCGGGGCTTGGCGGCCTCTACCATGCCGGCGTACTTCTCCCCCAGCCCCTTCGCCTCCATCAACCGCCGCATCGAGCCTCGGTGCTGTGCTGCGTACTCGGTGAGCTGCGGCAGCGTCTTTGCCGGTATGCTACGGTTGGCGGTATAGGGCGGCATCTTGCTCCACAACTCGTAGGCATCACCACCCAGCGTGTCATCGCCCACCGCCTCTATCCGCCTGTAGAGCCTCACCCGCTCCGGGTCTTCGCTGGAGATGAGCCGCAACACGATCTCGTCCCACCGCTCGCGCGAAGGTGGATCGAGGTGCTTGCGCAAGGCATGCTCGGCCCACCGCATGTAGACCCGGTCGAAGGGGTCCTCGCGAAGTTGTGACTCTCCGCTCCGCTCAACGATACGGTTGTGAGTTGTGAGTCGTGAGTTGTCTTCGTTCAAGCTAGGTCCATCGTGTCTGATTTGCTGGATATACTATACCAGCCGCCACCAGCCGCCGCCTAGCTTTCCCACTCCAGGGCAGAACGTCACATGCTTAGCCAAGTACCGGCAGTACTTATCTGTCGCATTCTGAGCACATAAGCCTCCCTTTGTCATTCTGAACGCAATGAAGAATCTCGTCCCTCAGCACATGGTAGCCCTATTCCTACAGCCACAGAGTCGCAATAGAAAAGTGAGACATTTCGGTGAAGGACGAGATTCTTCACTGCGTTCAGAATGACAAAATGGGGCTCATGTGCACGCAAAGAGACACCGTGCGGGTCGGAGCATGAGTGCATTCCAGACGAACGATTGGACCTGTGTTGTAGAGGATAAGAGGGCATGTTGCATCGCGCGCCTCCACGAGCGACCGCATATACCGCGCTATCCCGCAGCGGGGTATGTGCTGGTGGTCTAATCGAGGGCAATCTTCATAAGTGCCGAGTGCCGAGTGTGACGGGAAGCACTCGGCACTCGGCACTCGGCACTTATGAACTACCTTCGTTTGCTGATGAGATAGAGGATTAGGCCGCCGACTACGAGGCTCCAGTAGTTGATGAGACGGTCGAGGATTGCGATTGAGACGGCCATGTTCTGGTCTTTCAGGAAGAGGCCCAGCGCCACCGTGACGGCCCCCTCGACCACGCCCACTCCGCCCGGCGTAAGGGGCAAGGTGGTGAGCAGGGAGCTTAGCAGGGCGATGAATATAACCGCCGACAGTGTAACCACGTGGGCGTCGAGGGAGCGCGTGACGAAGAAGAGGCGAGCGGCCTCCAGGAACCAGATGATAATGGTGAGGCCAAGCACGGTGGGCAGGCTGCGGCGCTTGAACGAGTGGAGGATGCCCTGCCGGAACTGGGTGAACTTGACCTTGAAGCGTCCTGGGACGAATCGCAGCACTATGTGGCTGAAGAAGCGCAATGTCACCAACCCGGCGATGAGGGCGAATACCATGCCAGCGCCGAACAGCATCACCAGAGTGAGGTTAACTTCGCCCTGGCTGGCGAGCCGCTGCCCCACGAGCGTGAACGAGGCCGCCAGCAAACCGAACAGCACTAGCAGGTCCACCACGCGCTCGGCAAAAATGGTGCCTATCGTACTGGAGAACGAGATGCCGGAGTTGCGCTTGAGCAGGTAGCTGCGGTAGGCGTCCCCCAGCTTGGCGGGCACGATGCAGTTGACGAACCAGCTAAGGTAGATGATCTCCACCAGGCCGTTGGTGCTCGGCAGTTGTTGCGGCGAATCCTGTTTGCCGTGCCCCGCGTTCTTGAGGAGCACCTTCCAGCGGGTGGCCCGCAGCCAGAAGGCGGAATAGTAGACCAGGAAGCCGGTCACCAGGAAGAGCGGGTCGGCGGTGAGAATGGTGGTCCAGGTCTGGGCGACGTTGATGTTGAGCCGGGTGAAGAGGAAGACGATGAGGCCGATAGCCAGTGCGAACGAGAAGAGCGTGCGGACATTGAGCAGTTTGTGGCTCAGCCAGGAGCGGTCCTCGGAGATATCCTCCACTGACCCGGCCATGGTCGGGGATTCCGCCTCGATCTGCGCGCGCTCGTCGGGTGGTATATCCACCTCGCCGGTGTCCACGTCGATAGGCGGAAGCTCTATGAGCGAATGGTGCTCGTGGTGCCGCGAAGCAGCACGGCTTGTCGAACTCTCAGCCGGTGTGCCGGAAGGTTGAGCCTGTGCGAGTACGTTCGCACTGCTCGCGTCGGTGCCTTCCGCCACGCTGCCGGTACCATCGTGCCCGTCGTGCCCATCCTGGCCCTTCGAGCCGTTCCTCTGCGTTGGACGGTCGTGGCCGGCGGGCGTTCCCGGGCTGGGTCGAGAATTCAGAATTGTTGTGCCTCCGATAAAGAGTGAGCAGCGGCGCAGTACCCGGCTCAGCAGAGTCTCTGGAATATTACCACAAACGCTATGCAGGAGTCAGGCGCGCACCTTTGTAACAGCAGGTAATATACCAACCGCCTGTACTAGTGGCATTAGATCGTCCGTTAGTGCCCCACCTTTGCACTGCCGCACACCTCGTTTATAATCCAGCAAAACGGCAAAGGAGCACCTTATGACCAGCATGGGCAGCCGGTCCGACATATACACCCGGCCGGCGGAACTCTTACAGGACCTCCTCCGCTTCGACACCACCAACCCTCCCGGCAACGAGCGCGAGTGCGTCTATTACATCCACAACCTCCTCTATGACGCGGGCTTCGACACCGAGATACTGGGCCTCAATGACAATCGCCCCAACCTTGTCACCCGGCTGAAGGGCCGCGGCGAGGCGCCCGGCCTCCTGATGCAGGGGCACGTAGACGTGGTGACCACTTACGGCCAGGACTGGCAGCACCCACCCTTCGGGGGCGACCTGATCGACGGCTACGTATGGGGTCGCGGGGCCATCGACATGAAGTCGGGCCTGGCGATGATGATAGCCGCCCTGTTGCGGGCTAAGGCCGAGGGATTGGAGCCGCCGGGCGACGTGGTGCTGGCGGTGCTCGCGGACGAAGAAGCGGGCAGCGACTACGGTGCGAAGTACCTGGTGGAGCACCACCCCTACCTGTTCGACGGCCTAAAATACGCGATAGGCGAGGCCGGGGGCAGCACCGAATATATAGGGGGCCGCAAGTTCTACCCGATACAAATAGGCGAGAAGCAGATGTGCTGGATGCGAGCCATCGTGCGAGGGCCGGGCGGCCATGCCTCTCTGCCGATGCGGGGCGGGGCCATGTCGAAGCTGGGCCGGATGCTCACCACGCTCGACAACCACCGCCTGCCGGTGCACATTACCCCGCCCGTACAGCAATCAATAGAGGCCATAGCCGCCGCCCTGTCGCCTGAGATGGGCGGCATGGTGCTCGGCCTGCTCGACCCCACAAAGACCGACGCTATACTCGACCGGCTAGGCAATCTGGGCGGAGCAGTGCGAGAAGTGGCCCGGTCGCTTGATGCGGTGCTGCACAACACGGCCCAGCCCACGGTGGTGCGCGGCGGCGAGAAGACCAACGTAATCCCCAGCGAGATCGTGGTGGAGTTCGACGGGCGGCTGCTGCCCGGCTACAAGCCCGAAGACATGCTCTCGGAGGTCGGCGCGCTGCTGGGCGACGAGGTAGCACTTGAGGTGGTGCGGTTCACGGCGTTCGAGAAGCCCATCGATATGAGCCTGTACGACACCCTGGCCGACATCATGCGGGAGATGGACCCGGAGGGCGTGCCGGTGCCCTACGTGCTCAGCGGCGTGACCGACGCTGTGAACTTCGCCAAGCTGGACATACAGTCCTACGGCTTCACGCCCATGATACTGCCGGAGGGCTTCAACTACATCGAGACGGTGCACGCCGCCGACGAGCGCATCCCTGTCGAGGCGATGGACTTCGGCACCGAGGCTATATACAAGCTGATTACGCGGATGGGCGGCTAGGCCCGGCGTACGAGACAGGGCGCGGCGAGCTACAGCCGTGCCCTCTCACCGGAATGGAACCATACAGGTGAAAATCATCCTCAGCAGGAAGGGCTTCGATTCGGCCACCGGCAAGGTGGCAAGCCCCATCCTCCCAAACGGCGAATTGTGCTCCCTGCCGATACCCATCAAGGAAGAGCACAAGTCGTCAATCCGCTACGCCGACATCGTGGCGGGCGATGTTTCTCTCGGCACGCTCGTAAGCGACCTGACACGGTGCAGAATATCGCCCGAACACACAGCCCACCTGGACCCCGACCTGCGCCATGCAAGCTACCACAGAGCGCCGGGCTGGAAGCCCATCTTCGGGCAGGATGCGGCCGCGGAAAGCCACTTGCAAAGGCAAGGGGTGACTGAAGGCGATATCTTCCTCTTCTTTGGCTGGTTCAGGCAGACCGAGCTGGTAAACGGCCGCTACCGCTACGTCGCCAACGCCCCCGACTGCCACTACATCTTCGGCTGGCTGCAAATCGAGCGCCGTATACCCGTCACCGACCACGCCGAACTACCCTCCTGGGTGCTCTACCACCCTCACTGTTCGCGGGAGCAGCACAGTAAGCTCGACTCACTTTACGTTTCCACCGACCGCCTGCAATTCCCCGGCCTAGACGACACCCTGCCCGGTGGCGGCGTCTTCACCAGGGCCGGTGACGCCCTGCGCCTCACATGCCCCGGCAGCCTGAGAAGCACCTGGCAGCTACCCGGCTGGTTCTACTCGGCGGATAAGGCACCTACTCTCAGCTACCACACCAACCCCAGACGTTGGTCTACGCACGGCGACCGCACGCTGCTATCTACCGTAGGCCGGGGCCAGGAGTTCGTGCTGGATTGCGAAGATTACCCGGAGGCAGTGGACTGGGTGGCTGGTATACTTAGACTAGCAAGTAAGACAAGTGAGCCATGATGCAAGACCCAAGTGACTTTGGCTGGCACCAGTATATCAAGCGGATTGCACGGGATACGGCTGTTCAGTCGCCAAGGGGCACGCGCTATCTCTGTCCGTGCTGCGGTTATCCCACTCTCCAGGAGCGCGCAGCCTGGGAGGTCTGTTTCTTATGTTCCTGGGAGGACGATGGACAGGACGACCCCAGGGCAGACGAGGTATTTGGCGGACCTAACGGAGACCGGTCGCTAACTTATGCACGCCAGCAATTCAAGCAGTACCTGGCACAAGGCCCCGGCGAAGATGCGATGAGGAGCTATTGTACTCGCAGACAGGAACAAGCGAAGCGTGCGGCAATGCAGGCGTTCGGCAGGATCGCTCACGAAACTGACGCCGATACCCTTGAGGAACTGTGGCAGCAAGTATACGATAATGAGGCTATCGAGCTTTCTCCATTTAAGAGGCGCAAGGGAGAGCCACCTATGACCGCCGAGGAGTTCTTCTCCAACTACAGCCCCGAAGTCGAAGCGATAGCTCTACGGGCACGCAGCCTCGTGTTGAGCCTGCTGCCCGGCGCAACCGAGCACGTGGACACCGGCAACAAGGTAGTGTCATACAGCACCGGCGGCCGCATGAAAGACATGGTCTTCTACATTTCAGCACACAAAGCTCATGCCAACATCGGCCTGTTTGGTGTGGGTTTACCCGACCCCGCCGGCCTCGTCGAAGGCACAGGCAAGCGTCTCCGCCACGTAAAGCTCCGCAGCCTTGCCGACATAGACAGGCCCGCCTTACGCACCCTGCTGGAAACCGCCTTAGCCTCCCAATAGGCAGCAACTACATAACCGCAACAAATCCGAAATTCGCAATTCCAAATTCCAAATTTCCGATGATCCTTGTTGACGAAATCCGAGAATACCTGAGCGGCCCCAAGTACGGACCCAAGCAGTTCCGGCACTGGTGTCACCTTGCCAGCGACGACCTTAGCGCGGAGGGGTTGGAGGAGTTGCACAGGTTCGCGGTGTCCATCGGCCTGCGCCGCGAGTGGTTCCAGGACCACCACAACCACCCCCACTACGACCTGGCACCCTGGGGCAGGGAGGCTGCGATCCGAGCGGGCGCGGTGCCCGTCACCAGCCGAGAGCTTGTGCGGCGGTGCAGCAGGTCGTGGCAGGGCAGACGAAACCCGTCCGATCCAGGGTAATCGCGGGTGGTTACGCAGCCACAGGCGATTCGAGGGTAAGCAGAGTGATCTCCGGGCGGCAGTTGAACCGCACGGGAGGGCTTATCATCCCGACGCCACGATTCGTGTATTGGAACATGCCCCCAACTTGATAGAGGCCGGTGTGATATTTCTTGCCATAAGGCGGTAGTCGCAACGGGCCTAAGAAGGGCGGCACCACCTGCCCGCCGTGAGAGTGTCCCGACAGTTGGAGGTCGAACCTACCCGTGGCTGAGCTGGTATCGGCAAAGTCAGGCTCGTGCGCCAGCAATAGCGCGGCTCCTTGCACGGGCAGCTTGCTTAGTACCATGTCCAGGTCATGTTTGCTCTCCCAGATGTCGTCAACACCTGTGATGTGCAACAGGGCACCGCTTCGTTGCAGGGTATGGACGTCGTTGCTGACGTTGACGATGTTGCAGTCACGTAGAACCTGCCGAATTACCTCGGCGTCGGTCCAATGGTCGTGATTGCCTAACACCGCCACTACCCCATCCGTAGCTCTTAGTGCGCCAAGCACCTCAACAAGGTCGCGTGCTACAACGTCCGAAAGGCTGCTCACGAAATCGCCCGTGATAGCCACCAGGTCGGGCTTCTGCTCGTTGGTGAGTGCTACCACTTCCTCAAGACGTGAGCGCGTGAGCCAGCCACCCATGTGCAAATCGCTGAGCTGGGCCACCTTGTAGCCATGAAAGGCGGCGGGCAGGCGAGACAGGGTCAACTTCACACGCTCCACATCAACCCAATACGGCTCCACTCTTGTAGCGTAACCGAGGCTGCCCACCCCGGCGATGGCAGCGCCTGCCGTCGTGCGCACGACCAGCTTGAGGAACTCGCGGCGGGAGAAGTTCCTTCGTAACGCCGGGGATGCTATAGATGCTACTGTGCTCTCTTTGTCCATCTCACTAACCGTCATGTTTGGAGGCTATCTCGAGTTATTGCCGCGTTTAAATACCATAGGGTAGGCTAAAGCCACGAGCAGGGTCCCTATCAGGGCGGGAAGCATGACTAATCGAAGGACTCGGCCCCATAGGATAGGACCATCCCACTCGAAGCCAATACCCGCCAGTAGAAGGGCAACCGCCAGGATTACAATCGCGACTGCCCAATTGGCAATCCCGGCGAACAGCAGAATCCATCCGGAAAGAGTCTTCAGCCATCTTGCCATGTCAGTAGAAGCCATGTCACAAATAGGAATGAGGAGATGAGCACCCAAACCCCCACCCTGTCATTCTGAGCGCAGCGAAGAATCTCGTCCCTCGGCACCCAAATACCACCTTTCTCTTAGTCACTCTGTACCATAAGAAAGAGGCAACATCCCGGTAGAGGACGAGATTCTTCACTGCGTTCAGAATGACAAGGGCCACTTGTGGAGGCTGATATCCTTTAGCTGCACTCTTGATATGACTTTTAGTTGCGCATTTAGCTGCCTCTGGAGTGTAGGGTTGGCAAGTGAGCCAGGGCAAGCACTCGTGTGCGGAGTGGGGCGTCTCTAAGTGCGGGATGCTTGCCACGACTCCCTTATCTGTTGTCTTTATCCATACATTTTCCTCATCTTGAACCTGCAAACGTGATATAATCCCATGTTAATAAGGGCAAGGAGGCCCGGCGGAAATTGGCCCCTTATTCGTGAGAGGAACAACAGATGCGGCGCACAGAAATCGACCGGTTCCCTATAGAAGCCGAGGATGCTGACTTATCCAACCTTGACGACCTCGATAACTCAGCCTTAGACGCGGAAAAGTTCGGACGCCAGGGCCTCACCTTCGATGATGTGCTCTTGGTACCTGCCTACTCCGAAGTGCTGCCCACGCCCGAATATATATCGACCGCCAGCTACTTCACCCCCTCCATTCGCCTGAACGTGCCCCTCATCTCGGCGGCGATGGACACCGTCACCGAGGGCCGCATGGCAATCGCGATGGCCCGCGAGGGTGGCATCGGCGTGGTCCACCGCAACATGCCGATAGAGGACCAGGCGCGCGAAGTGGACAAGGTCAAGCGGTCCGAAGCCGGGATGATTGTCGAGCCTATCACCCTCGGCCCCGACCGCCCCCTGAGTGACGCCATCGACCTGATGTCCCACTACCACATATCGGGCGTGCCCATCACGGTGGGCGAGCAGCTTGTGGGCATCCTCACCAACCGCGACATACGCTTTGCCGAGCCGGAGGACTACAGCCGGCCCATCTCCGAGTTCATGACCCACGCCCCGCTGGTCACCGCGCCCCTGGGCACCACATTGGAGCAGGCCCAGAGCATTTTGCGGCGGCACAAGATAGAGAAACTGCCCGTGGTGGACGGCAACGGCATACTCAAGGGCCTCATCACGGTCAAGGACATCCAGAAGAAGACCCAGTACCCCAACGCCACCAAGGACGACAAGGGCCGCCTGCGGGTAGCCGCCGCCGTGGGTGTCGGCCCCGACAGCGAGGAACGCGCCGCCGCCCTCATCGAGGCGGGTGTGGACGCGCTGGTGGTGGACACGGCCCACGGGCACACCAGGGGTGTGATAATGACCGTCAAACGGCTCAAGGCCAGGTTTGGCGTGCCAGTGGTGGGCGGCAACGTGGCGACCGCCGACGGGGCGCGGGCGCTACTCGACGCCGGTGCGGACGCGGTGAAAGTCGGCATGGGACCTGGGAGCATTTGCACCACCCGCGTGGTCTCAGGCGCGGGCATGCCGCAGATAACGGCCGTGTGGGAGTGCTACAAGGTGTGCCGCGACGCCAACGTGCCGGTTATAGCCGATGGCGGCGTACAGTACAGCGGCGACATCGCCAAGGCTGTGGCGGCCGGTGCCGATACGGTCATGCTAGGCAGCCTGCTGGCGGGTGTGGACGAAAGCCCCGGTGAAATCATCCTCTACCAGGGCGAGCGCTTCAAGGAGTACCGGGGCATGGGTTCGCTCGGCGCGATGAAGCAGCGTTCTTACTCGAAGGACCGCTACGGCCAGCACGAGGTGGAAGCCCTCAGCAAGCTGGTGCCGGAGGGCATAGAGGCCCGCGTGCAGTACAAAGGCCCCCTCGCCACGCTGCTCTACCAGTTAGTAGGCGGCCTGCGCAGCGGCATGGGCTACCTCGGTTCGCCCGACATCAAGACGCTCCAGGAGACCGCCCGCTTCATCCGCATTTCCGGCTCCGGCCTGCGCGAAAGCCACCCCCACGACGTGACCATCACCAAAGAAGCCCCCAACTACGGGCGCAGCTACTGACGCTGCGCGAATTGTTAATTCTTAATGCTTAATTCTTAATTGCTCGAACAAGTCACCGGGCAACAAGAAAGGAGCCACCTTGTAGGGCGGCTCCTTTCCGTTTGCGCAACTCAATTAAGAATTAAGCATTAAGAATTAACAATTCGCCTTAGCGTGTGGCGTCTCGGACATCGTCGCCGCGGTTCTGGATCCAATCACCGGCGTTGTCCGTGGCATTGCGCAGGTTGTCACCGGCGTCATCGGCGGCATCGCGCATGTTGTCGCCCGTGTCGTCAATCGCGTTGCCTGTGTTGCCTGCGGCGTTGCGTAGGTTGTCACCGGCGTCATCGGCGGCGTTGCGCATGTTGTCGCCTGCATTATCAATGGCATCGCCCGCACGGTTGCCCCAGTTCTGGTCCTTGCCCTGGAGGTCGTCCTGCTTGCCGGTGAGGGTGTCACCGATGTTGTCGAGACCCTGTTCGATTTCGCCGCCGACCTTGCGAGCGGCACCTTCCAGGGTGTTGCCTGCATCACCGTCGTTCATCTGCTGCTCGCCAATTTCTTCGTTCTCGCGTCCGCGATTCCAACTAGTCATGTCATTTACCCCCTTGTAAACTGTTCCAATCGTTCCCGTTGTGCGTGCTGCTCGTTACTGCCGCTACGCACGGTTAGATGGAAGCAAGAGGCGTGCCAGTTTTATTAGCAGTCATTTATATGTGTTTGGAAGCCATATCGAATAGTAGAAATCGGAAATGAGCACCCTAGTTCCTTTTTGTCATTCTGAGCGCAGTGAAGAATCTCGTCCCTTACCAGGATGTTTCCCCTTTCTCACGGTAGGTTGTGGCTGAAGGAAAGGTGCTACTTTGGGTGCTGTGGGATGAGATTCTTCACTGCGTTCAGAATGACAAGTAGAGGCTTGGGCGCTAAGGAACGAGATTTGTCACAGAGTTTACCCTGAGCGTAGCCGCATGTTCGAAATGACAAAGGGTGGGGCTTTCTCGCCTGCATCTACTGCTACTATCTTGGATAGGCCTTAGGAATTCCTCGTTGTCACTTTCCTGGCATGTTTATTGCACGGCCCTGGTATGCCTGTGCCCTATCTATTCTCTGGTGAAGAGCGAGTAAGCCGTGCCTGACGACAATCCCAATAACACACCCGACAACGAACAGGATAACAACTCCCGCGAAGAAGGAGCCTCTACCGAACAGGAGAGTGCCGCCGCGTCCGCTTATCTAGGCGAAACTCCATCTCCCACCGAGGGTTTGGACCCTGAAAGCGAGCAGGATGCCGCTGAAAGCATGCTGGACATGCACTCCATGCATGTCGATACCTCTGCGTTGGGAGAGCATGAGGCAGGCGGCGAGAACACGCCCATCGCGGATGCCGCGGCGGCGGTAGTCGAGACCGCACAGGCTGTGACCACCCCTGTGGCTGAAGCCATCGCCCCGGTGGTGCAGAGCACGGTCCAGGCCACCCAGACGGCGGTGCAGGCCACCAAGCAGGCCAGCCAGCAAGTTACGGCGGCTGTCCAGCAACAGGCCCAGAAGATTACGGTTGCGCCCCGCAAGGCCCTCTATCGTGGTAAGCGATTCCTGGCGATTTACGGCGGTTTGGTTGGCGCGGCGGGCGTGCTGGCGATACTTGCCAAGCGTTACCGCTACTTCCCCGCCGACGTGGGCATAACCAAGGCGCTACAGAAGCCGAACTCGAAGCTGTACGACGCCATGATGCACGCCGTGAGCGAGCTTGGCTGGCGCTGGATAAGCGTGGGCACCCGCGCCTCTCTCAGCACCCTTATGTGGGCGGCGGGCTTCCGCATGGAGAGCGCGTTCACCGTCTCCACCTGGTCGGGCGACCTGATGACCATCGCGATCAAGACGCGCGTGCTGCGCCCCCGGCCCACCAAAGACCTGGTGCGCGTGCTGGGCGAGCTAGACGAGGCGAGCTTCCCCTCCGGCCACGTGGTGCACTACGTCACCTTCTACGGCTTCCTCTTTTACCTGGTCTTCATCCACCTGAAGCAGCGGTGGTTCCGCACGGCCCTGCTCACCCTCCTGGCCGGTATCATACTGCTGGTTGGCCCCTCCCGCATCTACATGGGCCACCACTGGCCCTCCGACGTGGGCGGCGCGTACCTGGTCGGCACCCTCTGGCTGGGCATCATCATCATCGCCTACCTGGAGACCAAGGCCCGCTACACCCTCCACACCACCCCGCCCTTCTTCGTCAAGCGCCCACAGCAGCTGGGATAATACGGGATTTGGAAATTGGAATTTCGAATTGCGAATTTAGTAGGAGTTCAACAAATTCGCAATTCGAAATTCCAATTTCTAATTCTTGAATAGCCCTTTTGGGTCCTGTGCGGGGTGTTTGTTTGCCTTTATACTGGGGTGTAGTTAGCTTTCCTTTGGAGAAGACCACTAGATGCATGACACACCTGGGCCGGGCGAGGCCCAATTTCAGCAGCCGCAGGGCGGTGGGCAAGGCAAATATCCCCCTGTGCCGCCAGCCGGCGGGCATGTACCACCGGCCCCAGCAAATGACCCATACGGGCAGCCTTATCCGCAGATCCAAGCACCACCGCCCGAGGTAACACTTGCGTCTAACAAGCCGGTGCTCATTACCTCCGGCCTGGCGCTCGTAGGTATTACCCTGATCGGGCTGGGCTTCCTCGTGGGTGGCGAGCCTGAGAAGTTCATGACCGTCGGCCTCCAGTTTTTACCGCTGGCGGTGCTGGCTGCCCTGGCTTTCGCGGGGTTGCGAAACAGCGTGGCGGCGGTCTTTACCTACGTGTGGCTGGCGATCCTCATGCTGGGCGTGCTGCTCATCATCGCCAGCTACACCGTGATGGGCACGATTACGGACATCAACGTCTTCTACCAGTGGCTCGCCAACCCACGGGACGTGCCGATAACACAGGTCTTCCAGGAAGACGCCGGGTCAATTATCTTGTTCAGCCTCGTGCTGATGAGCCTGGTAACGCTCATCTCGCTGGCGATGCTGCTCAGGCCGGTGCGGGTGCTGGTGTCGCGCGTAATCCCGATTGACCCCGACAACTTCGTGCACAAGATAGCCCTGTGCTTCCTGACCCTCATCACCATCGGCTCCTTTTTGCCGCTCATCGTGCTGGGAGGGCAGCCGCCGCTCCTGATGCTGATAAACGCCCCCACGCCCGAAGGCTCACTGGGCCAGTCGATGGACATCCGCGTGCGGCCCATCGACCTCATATACCAGTTCGTCTGGACCATACCCGCAACTTTCGTGGCGGCGGGCTGGCCTATCGCGCGCAACTTCCGGGCGATGCTGAAGCGGCTCGACTTCGTGCGGCCCACGCTGCTCCAGGTAGTAGGGGCCATCGTCGGTAGCGTGGTGCTCGCGGCTGCGGCTTTCGCGCTGGACCTCGGCATCAACCAGCTGTGGCGCTCGATGGGCTGGGGCACCACCGACGTGGAAGCCTTCAACCGGTTGATGAGCCAGCTAATCACTCCGGTCGGCGCGGTGCTCATCGGCGTGACCGCGGGCGTGGGCGAGGAACTGGCGGTGCGCGGCCTGTTGCAGCCCCGCATCGGCCTGATCGCCTCTAACCTGGTGTTCACCTCGCTGCACGCGTTCCAATACGGAGCGGACGCCCTGCTGAGCGTGTTCATTATCGGTCTCATCCTGGGCCTGATACGCATGCGTACCAACACCACCACGTCGGCTATCGTGCATGGCGTGTACGACTTCGTGCTGGTGATGGGGAGCACTATCGCCCTTACTGGGCAATAGCAAGTCGCACATAAGCGTGGAAGATACAACTAGAGGCCCAGGCACATACCTGGGTCTTTTGCTATCCTTGCATTCAGAGTTAGCACATATATTTTAGGTCAGATACAATTTGCTGCAAGCGGCGGAGTTGAATGGGAAGGACCAAAGCCCCACCCTGTCATCCTGAGCGTAGCGAAGGATCAGTAGCCCGTGCTTGACTCTTGGTATGATGCACCAGTGTTCCTAAGGCCGACAGCATCCTGGACCTTGAGGACTCTCGCTTCCCCACCTGATCCTTCGCTACGCTCAGGATGACAAGGGGGAGGCTCAGGATGACAGGCAGCAGCTTCAGGATGACAGGGCGGCGCTTTGGTCCTGAGAATTGAGACAGGGCATGCTTGACTGTACGCGCAACCCGTTCAACCATCCTATAGTGGAGGCAAAATGACTGCTACCCGCACGATTTCCCTCACCGACGCGCGCCGCCTGGCCGTCACCAAGCAGCGGCTGGCGGGGCCGAGGCTCCCCAACGACAAGGATGGCATACTGGAGACAGTGCGCAGCATCGGCTGTCTGCAACTCGACCCCATCAGCGCCGTGGCCCCCAACCACCTGCTGATCCTGTGGAGCCGCCTGGGCAACTACGACGTAAAGGACCTCGACACGCTAAGGTGGGAGGAGCGCAAGCTGTTCGAGTACTGGGCGCACGCCGCCTCCATCGTGCTGATGGAGGACTTCCCCCTTCACGAGTGGGCTATGCGCGGGAAACCCACCGGCGAACCGGGCGAGATGCTGGGGCGGCGGAGCGAGTGGATGGAGGAGAACAAAGACTTTCGCGAGTACGTGATGCGGGAGTTGCGCGAGCGGGGGCCTTTGCAATCGAAAGACTTCGAGGATGAGTCGCGCTCCGGCTGGGAGTCAAGTGGTTGGACGGGCGGGCGCAACGTCAGCAGGATGCTGGACCACCTGTGGGTGCGCGGCGAGATTTTCGTCTCCGCGCGCAAGGGTGGGCAGCGGCTGTGGGACCTGGCCGAGCGGGTGCTGCCCGACTGGACCCCACACAAAGACCTGTCGGCCCGCGAAGCCACCGAGATAGCCGCCGAGAGGTCGTTGCGCATGCTCGGGGTGGGCACGTCCAAGCACATTACTTACAACTATACCCGCTACCGCTACCCCCAACTGCAGGAGGTGTTGCGCCAGTACGAGCGAGAAGGCCGTATCGAGCGGGTGGCGGTGGTCGATGATGAGAAGATGCTCCCCGGCACATGGTACATACACAGGGACGACGTACCCCTCCTGGCACAAATTGAGGCCGGGGAATGGCAGCCTCGCACCACCCTCCTCTCGCCTTTCGACAACCTGATTGCCGACCGCAGCCGCACCGAGACCCTGTTCGATTACAAGTTCCGCATCGAGATATACGTGCCCCAGCACCTGCGCCAGTACGGCTATTACGTGCTCTCCATCCTCCACGGGGACCGCATCATAGGCCGCATCGACCCCCTGATGGACCGCAAGAGCAAGCGCCTCAACATCAACGCCGTCCACGCCGAGCCACATGCGCCCATGACCGCTGAAGTAGCCCAGGCCGTCGCGGACTCCATATCGGAGCTTGCCTCCTTCCTTGGCGCGAAAGAGGTGACTTACAGCCAGCGGGTGCCGGAGGGTTGGCGCGACGTCCTGCTGGCAGGAGCGACGGCGTAGGCTGAAGAAGTCGGCGTGATATAATAGGGGCACAGGAATGCCAAGCTACCCGTACCTTTCCTACCGCCGAGAATGCGCTTGTGCCGTTCCTGGTGGAGATACGGAACCATATCCTAGCGGTGCATCACGCTGAGAAAGCAGCGATGGAAGCCATGCTCAGGGCGGTGGGGTAGCGACACACGTGCAGCTTTCTCCCCTGACAAGTCACCATGTCTGAGACCCCACTGGAACGTGTGGAACGTCCCTCACCACGTGTGCAGGCGCAACGGCGGGCCTCGCAGTTATTCCCTTGTCTCCTAATTGTGGTTGGTTTCGCGTTGACCTTGGGGGTTACTGTCTGGATACTGGTGCGGAGCGGTACGCCAGGGCTGACAAGTGTAGAAGTAAGCGCCACGAGGGAAGCGGTGCAACTCGCCACGTCACAGGCGGAACGGCGGGCTACGGTGAGGACTTCGCGGGCAACAACCACGGCGCTGGCCCGGCAGACAGTCACGGCGCACGCCCTTGAAACCGAAGCAGCGTCCCACCAAACCTCCGTGGCAGCCACCGCCGACGCGGAAGCCACAGCCAAAGCGCCCCCCACGTTAACGGCACAGGCGAGAGCACACGCAACCGCTCTTGTACAGGCCGCGGCCACGGTCCAGGTGCTGGAAGGGCAGGCCACCCTGCTGTATGGGCCAACGGATGGCATGTTGGAGCAACTGGAAGGTCAGGATGGACCGTGCGTCGAGGCTGGTGCCAACCTGCGCAACTTCGTGGCCGAAGCCACCTTCCGCAACCCCACTGACGCCGGTTTCGCGGCGGGCGGAGCCTGGGACTACGGCCTGGTTTTCTCTAACATTGGAGAGCCTACTGAATACCGCGTTATCCTCGACTCCGAAGGCAAGTGGACCTTCAGCCTGCACAGCGATGCTTACGACCTCTCCATCTCAGACACCAACGACGTGCTGGACCAAACAGACAGAGGCTCCAACACCCTCAAGCTGTACGTAACGGAGAATACCGCCCGGCTTTACGTCAACGGTCGCTACATAGATACCTTCGACCTCGTCATGCTGAGCCTGGGACAGTCGGGGGAGGCTACCCATGACATCTCAGTATGCGCGGGCATAAGGGAAGGGTATACGGCTGTTGGAAGGCTGACGCGGTACGAGGGGTTCAGGGTGTGGTCGCTGCCGTGAGGGGATATTAGTGCCGAGGTGGCTCAACTAGACTAACTTGTTGTGTCTCTTCACGATTCATCCGTCCATGCGCCAAGGAACACCATCCGGTCCCGCATCTGTTCAGCGGATAGGTCCGTCATTATTCTCAGTATGAGACGCATTTGTTCGCCAATAGAATAGCGACGTTCCTGCTTCGCCAAGATGATCCCCGCGTGAGACCTGCCTTCTTCTAGAAAACGGGTGTGAAGGACCGTATAGTGCCGGACATTGAAGCTGTAGAGGACACGGCCCTCCGAGGCCGCGTATTCCAACTGCTGCTCGTCAGTGTACCCGTACATATGTGTATCGCGTACGGATATTACATCTACTCCCCTTAGCCGCAACGCTTGCACAAGCCCGCCGTTCATTACATCTTCGTCCAGATATAGTTTGAACCTCACGCGGGGTCCCTGTCGCGCTTCTCCCGGTACTCCTTCTCGTATCTGTCATATGCTACTTGTTCTTCCGATATGTCAGTGTCTATCTCGTCCTTATTTGCATAATAATATGTTATTGCCGCGTACACCTGGGCGAGCGTTATATGGCCGTATCCGTCTGCAATCTCTTCAGCCGTATAGCCCATATTGTGATAGTTTGCAATGCGCATTACAGATACGGCGGTCCCGGCTATACAAGGTAGACTGTCACGTACTCCAGGTGTTCTGGTTATTAGCGTACCTATGTCTATTGACGGTGTAATCGCCATTATCTCCAACTCCCTCGCGAAGGTAGCACTTCTAGTGTCTATAGTGTCGCAGCTCTCCTCATTCATTCCAGGAACTCAGGTACTCCACCCTGTTTTTCATCTCTTCAGTAGATAAAGTAAGGACAATTCTGCTCAGTCGCCGCATTTGCTCGCCCACTGAATAGTGGAACCGTTGATCAGCCAATATCAGCCCTGCATGCTCCTGCCCATGCCCCAGCCAGTTTCTGTGTAATACCGCATAATCTTTGATATTGAAGCTATATAGTGCCAGACCTTCTGACGTTGCGTATCTCAGGTGTGCTTCGTCTGGCTCTTTCACCATATTTGCTTCAAAGGCAGTAACAAGCTCAATGCCCTGAGAACGCAAGGCCTTAACCAGATCATTATCCATTGCATCCTCATCTAAGTAGAGGCGCAACTTCATTTTGCCTCTTTAGAGCGCAGCCACTCCTCCTCCAATTTCCTCTCTTCTTCCTCTAGCTCAGCCATATCAAGGTCCATTTGCTCTTTGTTGGCATAATAGTAAGCCAGGGCTGCATGAACCTGGGCAAGGGAAAGGTGCGGCCACTTGTTCGCGATTTCTTGCGCAGTCAGACCATGCCTCTCCATATATACGATGGTCCTTACTGACACACCCGCGTCTGCAATATATGGTCGCCCACCTCGGACGCCCGGCGTTCTTGTTATTAGGGTTCCAATATCTACTGGTAGTGCCGTAGCCATTTCACACCTCACCAACTTCTATACTAACGTCCATGAATCCATTGTAGACTCATTAGCTCAAACAGGCAATAGCCCATGTCATGCCAGCACCAAACTTGACAGTACCACACTCAACCCTTATAATATCTTTGTACTCATAATACAGCTATCACATGATATGATCCGGCCATGCAATACAAGGACTACTACAACACACTAGGCGTAAAACGCGGCGCTTCCGAGAAGGAGATCAAGTCGGCCTTCCGCAAGCTGGCGCGCAAGTACCACCCCGATCTCAACCCCGACGACCGCGAGTCGGAAGCGCGTTTCAAGGAGGTCAGTGAGGCCTACGAAGTCCTCAGCGATGCCGAGAAGCGCAAGAAGTACGACCAGTTCGGCTCGGAGTGGGAGCGCTACCAGCAGGCCCAGGGTTCGGCCGCGGGCTTCGACTTCAGCAAGTACGCCCAGGCCAACGGCGGCCCCGGTGGTGCGCGCTACTCTACCACCTTCACCGGCGATGGCGACTTCTCGGACTTCTTCGAGATGCTGTTCGGCCGCTCGGCGGGTGCCAACAGGAGTCCTGGGGGCAACGCCTACTACACCGGGGGCCGAGAGCGCACGATACCCCGCGCCGGCCAGGATTATGAGCACGACATCGAAGTGACGCTGGAAGAAGCGTTCAGCGGCTCCCAGCGCATACTACAGATGGAGGTGCCCGACACCTGCCCCACCTGCGGGGGCCGGGGCATCGCGGGCAATCGCGTGTGCCAGGCCTGCGGGGGTGACGGCACCGTGTCGCGTACCAAGCGCCTTGAGGTAAAAATCCCGCCCGGAGTGCACACCGGCTCGCGCATCCGTATCGCCAATGAAGGCGGGCAGGGCACAGGTGGCGGGGGCAAAGGCGACCTCTACCTCCGGGTAAAGGTACTTCCCAACTCTCGCTTTGAGCGTAAAGGCGACGACGTCTATGCGAACGTAACTCTTCCCCTCTACACAGCAGTCCTGGGGGGCGAAGTGGAAGTACCGACCCTCAAGGGCACCAAGCTGGCGCTCAAAGTACCGCCGGGCACGCAGAACGGCCGCAGCTTCAGGTTGGGCGGGCAGGGTATGCCCCAGCTCAAGCAGCCTGACAAGCGGGGCGACCTGTACGCCATGCTGGAAGTGCAACTGCCAGCCGAGTTGAGCGACCAGGAGAAGCAACTTTTCGAGGAATTGCAGCGTATATACAGTAGCCGGAGGGGAGGGCAGTCCGATGCGAGTTAGACGCTCCGCCGAACCTGCTGCCGACTACCCTGACGAGCATACCGGCGGCACGCAAGCCCCCAAGAAAGCCTCTGCTGGAACCACCGGGCGCATCTCCCGCAGCTACGAAAGTCACAGGGCCTACCAGGAACTGAGCGCCGACGACCAGCCCCGTTACGTCATCAGCGTGGCGGCGCAGGTACTAGGCGTTCACCCACAGACCTTACGGCTCTACGAGCGCGAGGGATTGGTGGAACCGGGGCGGACGGGCGGCAAAATCCGGCTCTACTCGGAACGCGACCTCGAACGGGTAAGATTCGTGATGCGGCTCACCAACGACCTGGGCGTGAACCTGGCGGGGGCCGAGGCGATTCTCAACATGCGGGAGCGCATGCTGGAGATGCGCCGCGAAATGGAGCGCATGCGCCGGGAGATGGAGGACACGCTCTCAAGATACAGGCAGCTAATGGATATAGACCTCGAGTAATAACGGACTCTGTATTACCCACCAACTAGGACCTACCACTACGATTCGTAATACACAGGCCAAAGATACTACCCTAAAGGGTGATACCAAACTAACTGAGACACGCTACAATAGAACGCAGAGACGGAATTACGAATTCCGCATCACAGGCACCGGGGTACGAACCTGTAATTCGTAATTCGGAATTACACCACGGCATCGCCCGTGCTACTAAGTGGAAAAGCAGGGGAAACGCGGGTGTCGCGGAGTATACTACCCAACACCACGCGGGCCTTCTCAACGGGCCTCTGACGTCCACAACGGTCCCGGCGGCGCACTTTTGTACGGCTTCTCGTGCGCGTTCTACACGATACTAGATTGGAAGTATATTGATATGATGATGAGCAGATTTACGGAGCGAGCGCAGGAAGCTTTGCAGCGGGCGCAGCAGATTATGTTCGCCAAGCAGCACACGCAGCTAGACGTTGAGCACT
>DASVVE010000015.1:0-46164 GCA_036386675.1 Chloroflexia bacterium
TCTATCGTCTATCGTCTATCGTCTATCGTCTATCGTCTATCGTCTATCGTCTATCGTCTATCGTCTATCGTCCATCGTCTCTCACCCTACTTCGGGTAGCTTGCTTGCGCCGTACCTGTAGGCTAGGTAGGCTACTCCCGCGCTTGTGCCGGTGGCGAATAGCAGGCCTAGTAGGGCTAACAGCGGGGTGAGCAGGGGGTCCAGGGCCTCGAAGAAGACGGGGAGGGCCAGGAAGAGGCCCCCCAGGATGCCCATCGCCAGCCAGACGGCGAAGGCTATGAAGCTGCCCCAGCCGGAAGTCATCTTGCGCGGGTCGTCCCAGTCTAGCTTGGCCCACGGGACCGATAGCGCCACCGCCACCACGATCATCCCCAGGCCTAGCACCTCCACGCCAACCCACCCGTAGAGGGTCCACAGCGGGTCCAATTGCCGCCAGATAGCCGCCCCTGCGAGCAGTAGCGTGCTCAATACCACGTAGGGCACCGCCGCCGACAGGAACTTACCCCTCAGTAGCTCGAACGCCGTTATGGGCGCTATCTTCAGCAGCCACCACGATTTGCCTTCGCGGCTGATGCTCGTGAAGGCTATGCTGCTCACCAGCATCACGGTCGAGCTAAGCACCCCCGCCGCGACGAACACGCCGTCCAGGTTGCTGAAGAAGTCACCGCCGGGTATGCCGCCTCGCCCGCGCCTGCCGCCCCCAGCGGTGACGTTCAGGTAGAAGATAGGCCAGAAGATCAGGGGCGCGAGCATCTGGGCGAAGTTGCGCAGGTCGCGGGGGACCACCTTCCAGTCTTTGATGGCGATAGCCATGTCCGCCGATACGCGGGAGAGCCAGCCGCGCTCCCTGGCCGCTTTCTCGGCCCGCTGCTTGCTCCTTTTCGCGCTGCCGCTGCTCTGCATGCGCACCCAGCCGGTGGCGTACATGAAATCGGCGGCGAACACGCACAGGGCGAACACCCCGAAGGTGAGCAGCAGGAACACCGACAGGTTGGCAAGCGCCCCCACGGGGTCTCCACGCCCCGCCGCCTCAAGCCCTCGCCCGGCCATGAACGGTGGGAACGGCCAGGCGATTGCCCCGCGCAAGCCCTCAAGGAAGGCCTCGGCGTCGCCGTTTGTGTCGGTGAAGCCCCTGAACCAGAAGCGGGAGGTCTGTCCGAGTACGCCACAGGTGATACCGAACAGCGCGCCCATGAGGCCCAGCACCTCGCGTACCCGGCGGGCGGGGGCGAACCGCGCCACCAGGAGCACCAGTATCGAACCGAGCGCGGCGGGCAGTAGCGGCGTGCCCAGGAGGGTTATCAGTGCCAGGAGGTAGTAGAGTGGGCCGTACCCCAGGCCGATGCCGTACATGAGGAGCGCGGGTAGGGCCAGGGCGAACACCAGCGCGTAGTTCCACACCATGCCGTTGAGGATTTTGCTGACGAACACCGCCTTGCGGTCCACCGGGGCGGTCATCAGCAGATCGAGGTCGCTTGACAGGAAGAGCGAGCCGAGCGCCGTACCGAAGCTGCTGATGAGGAGGAACAGGACCACACCCGTCAGTATGAAGGCGGGTATGACCGGCTCCAACTCCGCGTCCGGGAACCGTCGCAGCAAGGCTCCCGCCAGTAACCCCGCCCCTGCCGACACCGCGGCGAAAAGGATAAACAGCACCAGGCTGCCCACCACCGAAAAGACCTGCGTTGTGGTCTTGCGTGCCCTGAAGCTATTCCATGAAATCTGCCACCGAAGCCCAAGGAGCAGCCAGGTATCGGAGAGTACCGCCCTAAAATTCGAATTTCGAACTTCCAAATTCGAAATCACCTCAAGACCTCGGCAATCGCGGCGTACTCGGCCCCGCCCGTGAGCTGGAGGAAGATGTCTTCGAGCGAGCCGGTGCCTCCCCGGTCCCTCAACTCGTCCATCGTGCCGGAGGCGATTATCTCGCCGTGGTTGATGATCATGACCCGGTCGCACATGCGCTCGGCGATTTCGAGGATGTGGGTAGAGAAGAAGACGGCAGTGCCCCGGTCGCGCAACTGCTGTAACAGGTCTTTGATGAGGCGTGCGGAGCGGGGGTCGAGGCCCACGGTCGGCTCGTCGAGGAAGAGCACCTGGGGGTCGTGCACCAGCGCGCCCGCGAGTGCCAGCTTCTGCTGCATGCCGTGGCTGTAGCCCTCGGTCAGGTCGGAGGCGGCTTCGTACAGGTCGAACAGGCGCAGCAGTTCGTTGGCGCGGCGCTCGGCCTGCTCGGTGGGCACGCGGTAGAGGCGAGCGATGAAGCGCAGGAACTCCCAGCCCGAGAGCTTGCCGTACAGGTTGGGGGTGTCGGGCACGTAGCCGAAGGTGGACTTGGCCTGCACCGGCTGGGCCTGTATGTCGTAGCCGGAGATGGCGGCCCGGCCCGCTGTGGGCTTCACCAGGCCGGTGAGCATCTTTATCGTGGTGGTCTTGCCCGCGCCGTTTGGCCCCAGGAAGCCGACGATTTCGCCCGGCCACACCAGCAAGTTGGCGTTCTTCACCGCCCAATGCTGTCCGTATGACTTCTGCAAGCCTTCCGCCTGTATCGCGGGCACCCTGCCATTGGGCATGTGGCCGTTGGGGCTGTACGAGGGCGTGTAGATGGCGGCGCTTTCAGGGTTGTATGGAGTGGTGTTTGCATCTATGATGCTGCGGTCGTCGTTTCGGTCGTTTTGTAGCATGCTTTGTTTACGTCCTTTATGTGCCTTACTGTGTAATGCCTCTTATTCTACGCCCTATAAGGTACGCTGGTTACGCAAGGCTGTCTCATAGTGACACTCTGTACCAATCGCGGCGACCCTGCGCCCCCTGTCATCCTGAACGCAGTGAAGGATCTCAGATGTTGGCTTTACTCCTATGGCAAACCAACAGGACCATAATCCCCTTGTTCAACAGCATCCCTACCCCGCTTCTTGAGATCCTTCACTGCGTTCAGGATGACAGGGGCACTTTTGGGTGCTGACATCCTTTCCTGATTTGGCACACCTCTACATCCTTTATGCTTATAGAATGTCCATGTGCCTATCTGCCAGCGGCCTATCGAGGCGGAAGGGATTGTCTTCGCGGCGCAGGCTGCCGGTGATGGTGTCCACCACGAGCCTGCTGCCCCCACCACTCGCCATGATGCCGTGCCCGCTGTAGCCGCAATTCAGGTATAGGCCCTCGATTGGAGTGGGGCCGAGGAACGGCTTGTGGTCGGGTGTGTAGCTGTATTGCCCGGCCTGCAAGTAGTAGTGCGAGGTCTGCCTGTACCACACATCGGCCCAGAACGGGCTGATTCGCGCCAGTGAATGCTCGCTGGCCGGGTCCAGCAGTCCGAACACAAAATCCATGCTGGTGGGCACATCCTCTAAGGGTGGGCCGGGAGGCACACCGGGCGACGTGTGTAGCATGTTGGCCCCACGCAAGGCAGGACGCCAGTGAGCACCCGTCTCCTCGTCTATGGTCATGGGCGCCCAGGGCGGCACTTCGGGCACGTCCGGCATGACGACCTTCTGCCGCCGCACCAGGCTGAGGGGCAGCTCAAGGCCCGCCATCGCGGCCACTTCCCCTGAGAATGGGCCTGCCGCCACAACCACCCGGTCTGTGCTCACGCTCCCCCTGGACGTTTGGACGGCTCGCACCCTCCCACCCTCAATATCGAACCCCACAACCCCGGCGTTGGTCGCAAAAACAGCACCCCCTGAGGCAGCGGCGGCATAACCGAGCGTCAGGCGGCGCACGTCCAGCCAACCATCACCGGCGCGGAAACGGGCACCCAGCACATCAGGTGACAGGTAGGGGAAGCGCTTGCGGGCCTCGTCGCCGTCCAGCCACTCCACATCGGTGAGGCCCCACGCGTGCTGCCGGGCCACCAACTCCTTCTGTATGCCGACCGCGCTGGGTGAGGTGGTGAGCCAGAGATAGCCTTGCTGGCGAATATCCAGGCCATAACCTTTAAGGCCCGCCACTTCCGCGAAGTTGGTGAAGAGCGCTATGCTCTCGCTTACGAGGGCGATCTCCTCAGGGTTGTCGAACTGCGCCCTGAACGCGCCTGTGGCTACGGGGGTGGTGAGGGTGCACAGGGCGGGCCTGCGTTCCAGTACGAGCGCGCGCAGACCGGCTCGTGCGGCGAAGAACGCGGTGGCAGCGCCCACTATGCCACCCCCGACGATCACAAGGTCGGCTGTGGGCGGTAGGTCGTGGGTATAAGCTACCCTGGGGTGGGTTGGTTGTGCTGCCTGGGCCACTGTTCTGCTCCATGCGGTGGGATTCGGTGCTTATGTTCCCAGGTCGTCGGTCGGCTCCACGCTCGACTTGAGCGCCTGGTACTTGCCGAGCGGCTTTATGGTGTAGGCACCTGCGGAGGCGGGCACCACCACGCTGTCGTACTTGCCAAGCTCCTCCCGCCAGCCGTCGCCCTCCACCTGCATCTTGCCTTCAATAACGGTGAGCGCGTGGAAGGTTTCGCCCCCTGTATCCAGTTCTAGCGTTTTCCTCTCCGCGCTCAATAGTTCCAGGGTGAAGTAGTCGCAGCAGACCAGGCGATGCCGGTGGCCGTCGCCTAGCGGGTGAGGCCGGTGGCATACTTCGCCGGTCATTTTGGGGTTGGATACCGCCACCGATTGCTCTATGTGGAGCTTGCGGCCCTTGTCCTGGGGCCTGTCCCAATCGTAGATGCGGTAGGTGATGTTGGACGTTTGCTGCACCTCGTAGATGAGCAGGCCGGGGCCGAGGGCGTGCACAGTGCCCGCGTGCGTGAGGATGGTGTCGCCCTTTTGGACGTCGAGGTAGTGCGCCAACTCAATCACAGTACCTTCCCTGATGGCCTCTGCCAGCGACTCGGGTGGGATGCCGGGCTTCACCCCGGAGATGAGCCTGGCACCGTGTTCGGCCTCCAGTACGTGCCAGGCCTCGGTCTTGCCGAAATGTCCCGGCCCTTCAAGCTCTACTGCCTGTTCGTCGTCGGGGTGCACCTGGAGCGAGAGCCAGTCGCCGCAATCGAGTAGCTTTACCAGCAGGGGGAATCGGGAGCCGGTCTGAGAGGTCACGCGCCTGCCCAGGAGCGCTTTGCCGTATTCTTCGGCAATCTCCGCCAGCGTGCGCCCCTCGTGCGGCCCTGAAGCCACTTCGTCTTCTTCGTAGACGATCCAGGCTTCGCCAACCGGCTCTTCCGCCTCGGGTTTCAGGTACTTTCCGCCCCAGACTCTGTTGTGGTACTGCGGGACGAGTCGTAAGGCACCCAATAGTTGTGTGTGTGGTTGCATACTATCTTTATACCAGAGAATCAAGTCTCCCTGCCCCTTGCTGGTACGCGCGTACTGCCTGCGCAAGCACCGTTGCTTCATTCATAGGAAAAGGCCTCCCCTTTGTCATTGTGAACGCAGTGAAGAATCTCGTCCTTTATGCAGGTATGACCCTTTTCTTATAGTACGGTGCCGGTTCTTGGATGTGTACTGTAGGAAAGGTGGTGTTTGGGTACTGAGGGACGAGATTCTTCACTGCGTTCACAATGACAAGGGCGGGGCCTGGTCCTGCGATTGGGACATGTTTGCCGTAGTGAGAGATGCGCTTAATGAGACTCTAATTGAACTCTAATGAGATTCTAATGAAAACCTATTGACCTCAATCCCCTTGTTTTGCTACTATGATGTCAGAGAGCACAAGGGTAACTGAAGACAACAACATCCTTTTTCCTTTCTTTGCGACAGTGAGCCGGCGATGAGCCGGCTTCATTGTTTTAAGGCGGGGCAAGGCTTTCACTGCTTTGTGTTATGATGTAGCGTTGCCTTGCATGTGGAAGGTAGCAGTTTATCAGCGTGTACGCGCTTGTGAGGCTCAACACTGAGCCTATGCCCATTCAGTGTGGAGTGCGCCCTTGTCCGCCGAGACCGTCAGCATTGTCGCCCCTGGTAAGAGGAAGCACGCGGAGCAGATATTCGATCTGGTGGCGTTGCAGTGGCGCGACGACCTGAAGAGGCACGCCCGCGAAGGCCGCATCAACCGCAGCCACTACGACTGGAAGACCTCTCGCGTGGCTATAGCCGAGGGGCGAGTGGTCGCGCACTTTGGCGTGTACAACCTGGCGATGAGGGTGGGCACGGCTCGTGTGGCGGTGGCTGGGGTCAACCTCGTGGTGACCAATCCCGACTTTCGCAAGCGCGGCCTCATGCCCTCCACCATACGCGCTTCCCTGGATGCCATGCGCACAAACGGCTACGATCTCAGCATCGTGTGCAACGCCATTGCCAACTACTACACCCGCTTCGGCTACGTTTCGGCCTGGCCCGAGCACGACGTGACGGTGCGCACCCGCGACCTGCCACATGAGGCTCCCGACTTCCGGCTGCACAGGTTCGCGCCCCGCCATCGCCCCGAACTGGCTCAACTCTACAACGCTGAGAGCAGCACCCTCACCGGCACCGTGGTGAGGCCCACCTTCCTGCGCACCAAAGAACCGGGCGACCTGTACGGCTACACCTGGGGTGAGGGTGATACCCTCCGCGGCTACGTCATGTACGATGTGGTCTCCAATGGGAGAGCGGTGTGGCACTACGACTCGGCGGGCGACCCCGGCGAGCGGCTGCGGGTGCTGGGCCGGATAGCTCGGCGGGAGGAGTGCGAAGAGGTACGCTTCAACCGCCTGCACCCCCACAGCGATATAGCCCACATGATACGTACGCTCAACTCCACCGCCGACGAGACCTACCGCCCGACCGGAGGGTGGATGGTACGCGTCATCAACCTGCGGTCGCTGTTCGAGAAGCTATCGGGCGAGCTATCCCGCAGGTTAGCGTGCTCTCATCTCGCGGGCTGGCGCGGAAACCTGCTAGTAGCCACGCACAGCGAGCAGGTGCTGCTCTCGATAGACTGCTCGCGTGTGGAGGTGCTGCCGCCGCAAGACGCCGAGCACAGCATCCGTGGCGGTGAGGCGGTTGCCCGGCTGGTACTTGGCAGCGCTGAGCCGGATGAGTTGGTGCAGGCCCACGATATGCAACTGACCGGCGACGGCTTGAGCCTGGTGAGAGTGCTCTTCCCGGCCCAGCGCCCGCAGATGGGCAATGCCGACCTGTAGCGCCCACATACGCGACCTGTGGTAGCATATAAGACATACCAGGCTGTACAGACCCCTCGCACATAGAAAGCAGATTAGATGCAACACCCGGCAGGCGCACTGCGCAACTGGAAGACTCTCGTCGCAATAGCAGCTCTATTGCTGCTCGTGGGCGGACTTGGGGCGGCTCTGCGCTTTGGCTCGACGGGACCGGGTGCGGAGCAGTCCAGCCCGCGAATACAGCAGGCCCAGACCTCAATCGCGCAACGCAGCACCTTCGCCGGACCCACCCCCACGCTCGATTGCGCGGCGGGATTGGCCTGGCGGGTGGTTGGTAGCCCCAACCTTGCGGAGGCGGGGGAGGGCGCGCCCGGTGAGGAAGGCGGCGAGGAGGAGCGCGGCGGTAGCGTGCTGGCTGATGTCTCGGCGCTGGCCCCGGACGACATATGGGCGGTCGGTTCCAGTCACAGCGGGCTGATAGTAGAGACGCTGGTGGAGCACTGGGACGGCCAGGAATGGCGTCTCGTCTTCAGCCGGGCCGTAGAATCGAGTGGCAGCCAGCTCAACAGCGTGGCGGCGGTATCGCCAGATTACGTTTGGTCGGTGGGTGCCTATACGCTGCTGGACACGCAGACGGTGCCCCTAATCCAGCGTTGGGACGGCAGTGAGTGGCGTCTGGTCGCGCCCGCGCCGGTGAGCGCCACAGTGGGTATTTTCAATGGTGTAGCCGCGCTCTCGGAAGATGACGCGTGGACCGTGGGTTACTATGCCGACGAGCGGGGCATCTATCGCACGCTGGCGCAGCATTGGAACGGCAACGAGTGGCGCACGGTACCCACACCCAGCATAGGGCAGCGCCTGAACACGCTCACCAGCGTCGCGATGCGCTCGAGCAATGACGTGTGGGCGGTGGGCTACCGCATTGGTGACAACAACCAGTACTTGCCCATAACGATGCACTGGGACGGCAGTGAGTGGAGCATGGTCGAAGCGCCCGCCCCTGCGAAGGTGGCGAACTTCCTCTACGACGTGACGCTGGCCGGCTCCACAGAGGTATGGGCTGTTGGCTACCAGTCCGAGGGCAGCGGCCCAGTCGCCCCACTCTTAATGAGGTGGGATGGCACGGAGTGGGACCAGATGGGCGCGCCCGGAATAGACTCCAGCTACATCGTGCTCAACAGCATCTCGGCCACGTCAGAGACGGACGTCTGGGTGGCGGGGGTCTACCGCCTGTCCGACAGGTCCACCAAGTCGCTGTTGGCCCACTGGGACGGCAAGGAGTGGAGCCGGGTATCCAGCCCCGGCAACGGCGCGACCATCAACAACCTCAAGTCAATAGCCGCCATAGACCCTACCAACGCCTGGGCGGTAGGCTACCACAACCTCGCGGGTCAGGCCTCTTCGACGTTGGTGGCACAGTACGGAGAGCCGTGTACAGGACGATAGACGATAGACGATAGACGATGGACGATAGACGATGGACGATAGGAGACGAAAACGCAAAGACGCAAAGGACGCAAAGAACGCGCAAAGATTAGAATTGTTTAGTTGGGTGCTGCCCTGTACCCACTACTCAGTCCTCAGTCCTCAGTCCTCAGTCCTCAGTCCTCATCACTCCTATCGTCCATCGTCCATCGTCCATCGTCCATCGTCCATCGTCCATCGTCCATCGTCCATCGTCCATCGCCCTACCAGTACCTGTCCTCCAGGGGCGTGCCGGGGCTGCGCGGGGGCTTTTTGCCGTTGAGGTAGCTTTGCAGGATGACCGAGGCGGCCACGGCGTCTATCTGCTCTCGCACCTTCCTGGGGTGTACTCCCTGGTCCAGCAGGATGCGCTCGGCCTCCACGCTGGTGAGGCGCTCGTCGATGTACTCTACAGGCAGGCCGGAGGCGGCTTGCAGCGTTTCACCGAACTTGCGCGCCCGGTTCGACATGGTACTGGGGTCGCCGCTCATGTGCAAGGGGTCGCCCACCACGACCCTCTCCGCCCCAAGCTCCCGTGCCAGTTCCGCTATCCGCTTCACGTCCACGTTGAGCGACACGCTTTGCACCGTCTGGAGGGGGCGGGCCAGCAGCCCCAACTCGTCGCTGACCGCCACCCCGATGCGCCGTTTGCCTATGTCCAGGGCCAACACTTTCATGGATTTGGGATTTGGGATTTGGGATTGTGGATTTGTGGGATGGGGTCGTAGTTGTGCCATTCTACGCAGGGGGCGTCTTTGAAGCGGAGGGCCATGGTGTTGAGGGCCTGCTCGTTGTTGTCCACCAGGATGAAGCGCCTGGCGAGTTCGAGGCACGCCGCGCCGGTGGTGCCGCTGCCCGCGAAGAAGTCGAGCACCAGGTCGCCGGGGTTGGAGGAGGCCAGCAGGATGCGGCGCATTATGCCGAGCGGCTTCTGGGTAGGGTAGCCGGTCTTTTCCTTGCCGTTGGTGGGTACGATGGTATGCCACCATACCGAGGTGGGGGTCTTGCCACGAGCGGCCTTTTCAGCGCCTACCAGTTCCGGGGCCATGTAGGGGATGCGGTCTACCGCGTCCGCGTTGAAGGTGTAGCGGTCGGGGTCTTTGGCGTAGAGCAGGATGTTGTCGTGCTTGGCGGGCCACTTGCGGGTGGTGCGCGCCCCGTAGTCGTAGGCCCAGATGATCTCGTTCAGGAAGCACTCGCGCCCGAAGATGCCGTCCAGCAGCAGCTTGCAGTAATGCACCTCCCGGTAGTCGATATGGAAGTAGAGGCTGCCGGTAGGGGAGAGCACCCGGTGGGCCTCGATCAGGCGGGGCTGGAGGAAGGCCAGGTAGTCGTCAAATGCGTCGGCATAGACCTGGGTAGCAAGGTTGACCGTCTCGTAGCGGCGGCCCCCGAAGCCGGTCCTGTTGCCGCTCTCGGAGCGGACGGTTTGTAGCGAGTTGCGTTGCTGCTTCTTGCCGGTGTTGAAGGGCGGGTCGATGTAGATGAGGTCCACCGAAGCGTCGGGCAGGGCCTGTAGCACGGGGAGGTTATCGGCGTAGTAGATATGGTTGGTCATGCCCATGCCCCTGCGTTACCTCTGGCTGCTGGGATCGGGCCGCAGGCTGGGGGAGGACAGGGCCGGTGCGTAGGAGACGCCGGTGCCTTCGTCTATGGTGATGCGGGTGGAGTCGCTCGGCAGCTTGTCTATAGCGAGCCAGAGCACGTTCGCCTGGATGGCCGAGGCGTTCACGTACTCGCCGTAGCGCTCGCTGATGAGGCTGCGGGCCTTGGCTAGCTCCTTGCCGGTGACCAGCACGCGTATCTGCTCCTTGAGTGTGGGGGTGACTGTGAAGTTCACGCGGGCGCTGGCCGAGGTGTTGTAGGTGATGCGGCCCTGTGCGGCGTCAATCGCCTGGAACGTGGGAGGCTCGTAGCGTATCGTGTTCTCGTCCAGCACCGGCCCCACCGTGTCCGGCATCATGTCCACCTGGTCGCGAATGGCGTCAAACACCGCTTTCTGCACGTCGCCCTTGTTGTAGCTGAACGCCTGCACGCTGGTCGTGACCACCACGCTTACCGCCTCGCCGTCCTGGTTGGCGTTGAGACTGGAGCTTGCCGTGACCTCTCTGAACTTCACCGTCTGCGTTATCAATTCATGCCCCGGCGGCACCTGGGCGAGCAGCAGGCCCAGTGCCCGGCCCTGGTCGAGCGCCTTCATGTTAAGGTCCGACAGGAGCGTGTCTATGTCCTGCTGGGTAACCACCTTCAGCGTTTCCAGCGTGCCGCCCTCCACCGGGTTGGGGTTGATGTAGGTCAGACCCTTGTAGGTGCTCTGTAGCTCTCTGGCGGCGACGTTACCCGCCGGGCCGTCTACCGTCGCCTCTACCTCTAACTCCAGGGAGCTAACCGTCGCGCCGGGGGTGAAGATGGTGGCGGGCACCACTCCCCCTTGGGTGACCTGCACCGTCACACCATTGGCGGCGGTGAACGTCGTGCCTGCCGAGACCGTCACCGGGTAGGGCGTGCTGTTGGTGAAGATGATGGTGCCACGCGAGCGGCCTCTGGGTATCTCGCGTGAGCCGGTGGCGGGCGCAGTGTTCTGCTCTACGATGGTCGCGCTTAGCTGTGTGGACGTGAGCGAATAGGTGCTGATGACCCCGCCTGTATCCGCCTGTTCCAGGGGAGTCGCCAGCCCGGCCCGTCCCGCCGCGCCTGGGGTGATAAGCACCGGCACCTCTATCTGCAATCCGACCAGTTCCTTCCTTAGCGGAGTGATCTCGACGCTACCCTCCGGCAGGTAGACCCACGCGTACGTACCGGCACCCACGAGCGCCAGCAACATCAGCACGAGCACGCCCGTGACCACACGCAGCGCGGTGAAGCGGCGTATCTTGCGCACCGTCGCTTGCCCTTCCAGCTTGACGTAGGCGGCGGCTTCTTCGTCCGTGCGGCGGGCCTTGATGCGCCCCGACTCGGTGGTAGACACCAGGGGCAGTGGCACGTCGAACCTGTCGCCCGTAATAGACGGCAGCGAGGGGTCGGTGATGATGGTGGGTTGTAGCTGCCCGGTGGCCCTGGGCTTGGTACGGGGCGGGGGCACGCCGGACTTGGAGAGCGGGAGCGACAGGTGCGGGTGGGCGGGCTTGCTGCCGTTCCCGCTTGCGCCGTTGCCCTCCTGCGCGTTCGCCGGGTCGCTGGGGTGGTTCAGCCAGGTGGAGGTTGTGCTGGGCACCGGGTAGACGTAGCCCGATGGCGAGAGTACCCACTCCGGCTTGTCAGGGAACGGACCCAACACCCTGGGCGGGCCGAGGGGCAGGGGCGAGGTCGGCTGCTCCGTATCCTCCTCGGTCACTGAGCCGGGCGACTCGTAGTAGTCGTGGTCGTCGGGTACGCTCTCGACGTAGAAGCCGAGCACGCGAGCCAGGCTGGCTATCGTGGGATCGGGCGAGGCGATTGACACATGTACGTCTCGGCCGCTGTGCAGCTTGCCCAGCGCCAGGAAGTCGTGGGTCGAGTGGAACGCCGTGCTACCCCTGGGCAGGATGAGCACCACGTTCGGCGTGCGCGACAAGGCGTCCTCCACCCTTTCCAGGATGGTGGCAAGCGGCTCGTCCGGCTCGGCGGTGACGAACTCGGCGGTATAGAGTGTGTGGTCGAACTCGCTCTCTAAAGGACCCATTGGTAGTGCCAGACTTAGTTGTTAGTGGTTAGTATGATAGCACGGTTAAACGGCCCGCATCCGTGTGGGGGCGGGTGGTCCCATTATATACATAAGTAGGGGATGCTTGTGTAATATCCACTAGGTGTGACACTACCCAGAACATTCAGCCACAAAGTTGACGTAGCAACCTACCTCTTTTTGCGCTGCCCCGAACAGAATCCATAGTTGGGAGCTACTATAGGCAGAAGGGACCTTCAATCTAGAATCGACAGGCGGAGGGTGCATGGATGACGAGCAAGCAATTGCCATGCTAAAGCGTGGAGACATAGGTGGTCTGGAGGCGCTGGTAGGACGCTATCACACCCAGGCGATACAGGCTGCCTACCTCATCGTTGGCGACCGGGCGCTGGCCGAGGACGTGGCGCAGTCAGCCTTTGTGACCGCCTACGAGCGGATCGCCACTTTCGATACCACTAGGCCGTTCAGACCCTGGTTCCTGCGGAGCGTGGTCTACAGCGCCATCAAAGTAGCGAATCGCAGGCGCGACGTCTCGTATGACGCGGGCAACAGCGGGGAAGAGGTGGACATTCCCGACCCCGAGCCTGGCCTGCTGGAGACGCTGGAGGCAGCCGAGACCAGGGAAGAAGTGCTTGCCGCTCTCGCGCAGCTATCGGCGGGGCAGCGCGCCACCGTCGTGATGAGGTACTACCTCGATTTGAGCGATGCCGAGGTGTCGCAGCGGCTGGCGGTGCCGGAGGGTACGGTAAGGCGCAGGCTACACGATGCACGCAAACGCCTGAGGAAATTGCTGCCGGTCTTATCTTCACGAACCTAAATGGGGCCGAGAAAACCGGCCCACCGTACTTTAGAGTGTGAAAGGGGAAAGTCATGAGCGAAGAATTCGTAAAGAGCGTGCTCAAGGAGCATGCCGAGGCAAACACGCAGAGTCGCAGAGACCCCTGGCTTGCGATTGAAGCCAGGCTGCAAAGCGTACAGACGGAACGCAGACCCCGTTGGGCAATCAACCTGCGCCCTGCGACGGTTGCCATGTTAGGGGCCATGTCGCTTGTGCTGCTCCTGCTTGGAACGGTGCTTTTAGTGGAGCAACCCAGGGCAGTCAGCGCGGAGGCAATATTCGCGCAGGCAGAGAAGGCCTCGAAAGATGGCTCTGCCGCCGGGTTAATCAGCGCGTATGCGGTGTCGCAGTATCGCCGCCAGATGCCTTCCTTTCCCGGTGTTGAGGGCCACAGTGCGGCGGGTGGCGTGATTGAGGGCCGGGTCGAAACGTGGTATGAAGCGCCGGACAAGCTTGCCAGCGAATCGCGTTCTACCATGCCGGACGGAACGGAGCTGGAAGGAATCGGCCTGCAAGTTGGCGGTATCGTCTATGGTACGCTCTCCGGGCACGAGGAAATACGCATAATGCAGCGAAAAGAGGATGCTGTCCGAGCTTTCAGCCCGGTCGATACGGAGCAGCTATTCTCCCGCCCCACTCGCCCTGGTCCCATCGAAAAGCCATACACTGTCACTCTGGTGGGTGACGAGCAGGTGGCGGGGCGCGCTGCTTACGTGCTGGAATGGAACGTTACACCCGAAGTCCTGGAGGCTGAAGCCGCTGGCGACTACCGGTTGAACAGCCACAAGTACCGGCTATGGATCGATCAGCAGTTCTACTTGATCCTGAAGCTACAAGGCTGGGATAAGGATGGGGTGTTGATCGAAGAGAGCCACGTCGAGAGGCTGGAACTCAACAAGCCCGTGGACCCGTCGCTGTTCCTGTTCAAGCCCCCGGCGGGTTACGTGGTTGCCGATATGCGTCCCGCGAGCGCCAAAGACGTAGCAGAGGGCTGGCGTGAGACTTCCAGGCAAGTAACGTTTACTCTTTATGAGCCTACCGGCGTTGTCTCAAACACCCGGCAGTTGCGAAAGCCGTACTATGTCGCCTCGCAAGGAGTCGTTACACAGGCGGTGGTCGGCGGACCCGCAGATCACGACGTGTTGCACGCCCTGGTTGTGCAAGGCCCGCCGTCTGCCGTAGACGAGAGCCAATTGGGCAGCGGCACCCAGGTGCCGGTCGGCTCGAGGCAGGGCCGCCTCTACAAGAGGAATGAGGCACATTACCTGGTGTTTGACATCGACGGTACACGCATCATGTTGTACTCATCTAACATGGGCGAGGGGGGATCCGTTGAACGCGACCTGGTGCGGGTAGGCGAGTCGCTGATGCCGGTCGGCAAGAAGTAGCTAGCAAGGCGAGCCAAAGCAAAGGGTGGCAGTGATGAGGGCGCGCTACGTCGCGTCCTCGTTTTTCTTTAGCTGGAGAACCAGGGGCTACGGGACGGCTCCTTTTCGGCCAGGGCGGCGCGCTGCACCTTCTCCCGCATATCGCGCACGCGGGCGGTCTCGGCGGCGAACTCGGCCCCGGTGAGGATGATGATAACCGAGACGTAAATCCAGGTGAGGATGGCGACTATCGCGCCTATGGTGCCGTACACAGCGCTATAGTTAGCAAAGGTCGAGCCGAGGAAGAGGGCGAACCCTTCCTTGGCGAGCGACCAGATGCAGGCGGCGGCCAGGGCGGCACGCCATACATCTTTGACACCCACATTGCACCGTGGGACGAAGCGATAGAGCAACAGAAAGCCCAGGAATACCAGGCTTATAGAGGCGGCAAAGCTGATCAACCCCCACACGAAGAGTATCTCCGGTACCTCACCAAAAAGCCGTCCTGAAAATTCTCGTGCAGCGCCAAGAGACAGGGAAACTACCAGCGATACAACCATCAGGCCACCGACGGTTACGATCATTACGAAGCTGGCGAGCTTGGCGGCGAAGATGGAAGGAACTTTTTCGGAGTTCCAGGCGCGGTTGATAGCTTTGTCTATAGCGTCGAAAGCGCCGGTGGCAGTGAAAAAGAGGACGGCCGAACTGAAAAGGGTCGACCAACCGGCAATGTCACGTTTGATGACCACATCGTCATAGGTGTCGTTGAGGAATTCGGACAGGCTAGGGGCAACGCGGACTACTTCATTGGCGATAAAGCCGTACGCCTCTCCCGGGTCCACGAATTGCCCGGCAATGGTGACGCCCAGCAGTATGGCCGGGAAGAGGCTGAAGAAGGCGTAGTATGTGACGGCTGCGGCGAGGTAACCTACGTCGTCCTTGACGAATTCTCTCGCGGTGGCCTTGACCACCGTTACGAACTCTCTACGGTCCATCGAGGGCTTGCAGGTTGCGCTCTATGATCTCTTCGGGGTTGCCACCTAGCTTGGAAAGCTCTTCCGCCATGTCGAGTATGATGCGCACGCCTTCGAGGTTGACCCCGCCGTTGGTGAGGTGGCGGATGAACTGGAAGCGCTGGATGTCGCGCTGGGAGTAGCGGCGGCGGTTGCCTTCGGTGCGCGAGGGGATGACCAGCTTCTTCTCTTCGTAGATGCGCAACGTGCGAGGGTGGAGTCCTAGCAGGTCGGCGGCCACTGAGAGAGTGAAAATGGGGCGGTCGGCGGTAATCTGGAAGCGTTCCTGCGCGCCGCCACCGCCGCGCCTCCCACGCCCCTTGCCCTTCGAGGGGGCCCGCCCATCCCCACCGGACCCTGTGTTGTGCGTGTCGTTGTCAATGGTGTCTGTGAGGCCGCCGTCGTCGGTGGAGGGTACCTGCCCTTCAAGCATGCCGTCGCTCAACCGGTCGGTGTCGGTGTTCTTATCGCTTTTGCCGCCCGCTTGCATGTAAGCATAGCCGATTCGCTGCATTTTCCCACCTCGCGCCCCACGGATATAGCTAATTTCGGTACCAATTCCAGTATATACATGTGCAATACCATTGTCAATATTTTGGGCAGTTGTATTGCCACTAAAAGGGCCGCAGGTACAGTGTTCCTGATGTTGCGATGCAGCCTGCAAACGCCCAAAGCGACCTTACAAAGAGGGGCAGGCTTCCACGGTGGAAGCCTGCCCCTCCGGTGCTGCGTTGATGCCGGTTACTGGCCGAGCTTGGCGGCGACGAAGGGCACGACCTGGGCGAGGGCAGCGTCCAGGCCTGAGGGGTCTTTGCCGCCACCCTGGGCCATATGGGGAGCGCCGCCGCCCCTGCCCCCTATGGTGGGGGTGATCTCCTTGATGATGTCGCCCGCCCGCATGCCCCGCTCCACAACGTCTTTGGTGACCATCGCCAGGAGCTTCGGCTCGTCGTCTATGACGGTGCCGAGCACCACCACGCCGGAGCCTAGCTGCTCGCGCAGGTGGTCGCCCGTCTCGCGCAGGGCGTCCATGCTGGAGGCGGTGGTGCGGACGGTGAGCACTTTCACGCCGCCGATCTCCTGCACCTGCTGAGTCATGCCGCCGGTCTCCCCCCTGGCTATGCGGCGCTCCAGGTCCTCGATGCGACGGTGAGACTCGCGGAGTTGGGCCTGCAAGCTGTCCACCAGTTCGAGGCTGCGGGCAGCGTTACCCCCGGCCCCCAGCCGAGAGGCCACGTTGTTGAGCATAGCACGACGATCCTGGGCGTACTCCACGGCAGCGTCCCCGGTGACAGCCTCGATGCGGCGCACCCCCTGGCCGATGGAGCCTTCGTAAGTGATGAAGAAAGGCCCGATTTGCCCGGTGCGCTCGACGTGGGTGCCGCCACAAAGCTCTTTGCTTTCGTAGCCGGGGATGCGTACCAGGCGCACCACGTCACCGTATTTCTCCCCGAAGAGGGCCATCGCGCCCTGGGCTATGGCTTCCTTCAGGGCTAACTCGGCGGTCTGCACCGGGTAGTCGGCGCGAATCTGCTCGTTGACGATGCGTTCCACCGTGAGTAGCTCTTCCTGGCTCATGGGCGCGTTGTGGCTGAAGTCGAAGCGCAGGCGACCCGGTTCCACGACCGAGCCTTTCTGGTGAACGTGGGTGCCGAGCACGTCGCGCAACGCCTTGTGCAGCAGGTGCGTGGCGGTGTGGTTGCGCATAGTGGACCAGCGCGTTGTGCCAGGTATGTGGGCTTGCACCTCCGCCCCGGTGCGCAACGTGCCCTCGGTTATCCGCCCCCTGTGCACGATCACGCCGCCGACGGGACGCTGTACGTCGGTGACCTCCATGCTGCCGCCTTCCCAGGTGAGCGTGCCTCTGTCGGCTACCTGGCCTCCACTTTCGGCGTAGAAGGGGGTCTGGTCGAGCACCACTTCTACTTCGGTGCCTTCACCTGCCAGGTCTACTAGGGACGATGGACGATGGACAGTGGACGATGGACGATTACCGTTCTCTTGTCTATCCTTCGCAGGCTCAGGACCCGTCGTCTGTCGTCCATCGTCCTGCACAATGATGCCCAGCACCCTGGAGGAGGGGGAGCCGTAGCCATTGTCGAGGGTGGCGTAGTCGTAGCCAAGGAAGGTAGTGGGCTGCTTGCCTGCTGCCTGCTGGTATATGTCGAGGTTCTGGCGGTCGCCTGCCTTCAGGACAGTGCTCCGCTTGCTGCGCTGCTGTTCCTCTTGCAGGGCCTCCTCGAAGCCGGATTCATCTATTTCCAGGCCGCGCGACACGGCCTCGTCCTTCATGATATCTTTGGATAGACCGTGGGTGCCGTAAAGCTCGAACATCTCCCTGCCGGGGAAGACCTCGCCGGGCTTGAGGGCCAGCCGGTCGACTATCTGCTCGAACTGGTTGAGGCCGGCGATAATGGTGCGGGCGAAGCTCTCCTCTTCGCGGCGCAGGGCCTCCAGGATGAAGTCGCGGCGCTGGCGGATTTCGGGGTAGACCTCGCCCATGTTGTCGATGATGGTGTCAGCTACCCCGCCCATGAACGGCTCGGTGAGACCCAGGCGGCGGGCGTGTACCATTGCGCGGCGCATCACCCGGCGTAGCACGTATTCTCGCAATGTGTTGCCTGGCAGCACGCCTTCGCCTATGAGGAAGGTGGCGGCGCGTGTGTGGTCGGCCACCACGCGGTAGGAGATAATATCTTGTTGGCGCTCCTCGTGGGTCTGCCCGGTTAGCCCCTGTATCTTGTCTATGATGTAGGTGAACAGGTCGGTCTCGTAGCTGGATGGGACGCCCTGCATGACGGTGGACATGCGTTCCAGGCCCATGCCGGTATCGACGCCGGGGTGCTCCAGGGGCACCATAGTGCCGTCGCCGGGCTGGTCGAACTGCATGAAGACGAGGTTCCAAATCTCGAAGAAGCGGGCCTCGTTGGTGCCAGGGTTATCTCCGTCCTCGCCTCGCTCCGGGTAGAAGTCCCAGTAGATCTCGGTGTTGGGGCCGCAGGGGCCGGTATCGCCCATAGCCCAGAAATTATCCTCCTTGCCCAGGCGGGTGATGCGCTGGGGCGGCACGTTAGCGATCTCCTGCCATAGCTCGAACGACTCCTCATCGTCCAGGTAGATGGTGGGCCAGAGGCGGTTGGGGTCGAGGCCGAAGCCGCCCTGCTCCTGTGAGGTGGTGAGCAAGTCCCAGGCGTAGGTGATGGCATCGCGCTTGAAATAGTCGCCAAAGGAGAAGTTGCCGAGCATCTCGAAGAAAGTCTGGTGCCGGATGGAGGGGCCGACGTTTTCGAGGTCGTTATGCTTACCCCCGGCCCGCATGACCTTCTGGGAGGTGACGGCGCGCTTGTAGGGGCGGGTCTCGTTGCCGAGGAACACGTCCTTGAACTGCACCATGCCCGCAGTGGTGAAAAGGAGGGTGGGGTCGTTGCTGGGCACGAGTGAGGAGGAGGGCACGTGGGTAGAGCCGACCTTCTCCACGAAGTAGCGGATGAAGCGGTCGCGAATCTCCCGGCTCGACATGTAAGTCGGATTTGGGATTTCGGATTTCGGATTTCGGATTTGGTCGTCTATCTGGGTCATGGGGACTCCGTGGGAGGGAAATTACGAATTACGAATTACGAATTACGAATTACGGGTTACGTTGTCTGGTGCTTACTTATATGTATAGGGTGGTGGGTATAGTACAGGCCATTGTACCGAGGGGCGGCGGTGGGCGTCAAGGGACGGGAGTTGGAGATGGAGCCGTGCGCGGGGAGTAGTGGCGGGTACGGAGGTATGAGGCTTGAAGGGCATTATGGGGAGGGGTAGTGTGAGCGCAGAACGGCCGAGAGATGTTGATATTGCCGACCAGGCTGTAGGCCAGGCTTCGTCTTGCCTGCGTGGTTGCGGCGGCGAGGTTGTGGGCAGGGTGCTCTTTCTGCTGCTAGCCGGTGCGGTGCAGGTCGGCATGGGCCTGCTGATAAGGTACCTGGGAGTGCCCCTGACCCTGGCCTCGTTGTTTGTCCTGGGGGTGGTATTGTTGGAGTTCTGGCCGAGGGAGCCGTACCCGCCGAGGTCGAGGTGGCGGTGGCTCTATTACGGGCCGATTGCGGGGCTGGTCGTGTCGGTCTCCTACGCCATTTACCTGGGAGCTCAGGACTCGGAGGATTTGGGTTGGTGGGCGCTGGTCGCGGGGGTGATGCTGGCGTTATTGTTGCTGGCGGCGAAGGTCGATAGGTGGTTGAAGGGAGAGAGTAATGGGGAGTAGTATCTGTTTGGTTGCAAAGCCACTAATTTGAGTATATACTAGTTATATATACTAGCCCCATGGTTGCAGATGAGGTATGTGATGGATGTGGCAAAGCTGTTTCAAAATGGGAAGAGTCAGGCTGTCAGGCTGCCAAAGGCGTACCGCTTCCGAGGCACGAAAGTTTACCTAAAGAAGGTAGGTAACGCGGTCGTGCTGATACCGGAGCAAGACTCGTGGCAGTCGCTTGCCGATAGTTTGGCTTTGTTCTCCGAAGACTTCATGGCAGCGCGTGAGCAGCCGGAACAACAGCGCGACCAGGTCTTTGAATGAATTACATGCTCGACACGAATATCTGCGTGCAGATCATTCGCTATAAGCCTCCAGGTGTGTTGATGAGACTTACCCAGCATCCTGTGTCTGAGGTGGGTGTTTCGTCAATCACAGTAGCGGAATTGCATTTTGGCGTGCATCGGAGCAATCAAGTCGTAGGGAATCAGCACGCCCTGGAACAATTTCTTATCCCACTTATCATCATCGATTTCGATCACGATGCGGCTTTAGCATATGGCTTCATCAGGGCACATTTAGAGGCCCAGGGCACACCAATAGGGTCGCTAGATACGCTGATAGCAGCTCACGCACTCAGCCAGAACCTCATACTGGTCACTAACAATACGAGGGAGTTTGCGCGTGTGCCTGGGTTGTTGATAGAGGACTGGTCAGATGGCCGAGCTAGGGAAATTCAGTCTACATAGCTGATACCTCCCTTTGTAATTCAAGCCTGGATCTACAGGTAACCCTCCCTATGGATTACCTGCTCCTCTCCTTGCAGCACAGCTCCTATTT
The DNA here is from genome assembly GCA_036386675.1 of Chloroflexia bacterium. Taxonomy (GTDB): domain Bacteria; phylum Chloroflexota; class Chloroflexia; order QHBQ01; family JADMIH01; genus JADMIH01. Next base: position 20,454 of record DASVVE010000015.1, read on the forward strand.
TGTCTCTCCGTAACGCCTCGCCACCCTGGTGCTGCAACTACACCCCTTCGCCCTCATGGTGTAAAATGCAGCGGGTAGCTACTTGCACCGGGGGCCGATAGTTCCTCCTCTTCCCTCTATTTCTGCCCTACAACCCTGGTAAATTGGTCCCACAGACCTACAGACGGAGGTACTACCCCTATGGACGAAGATGTAACGCGGCGAATACTCAAGGGCGTGCTAACCCTGGTGCTTACCACGATTGCCACCCGGCTGGCAGTCTATCTTACCGACCGTATCCTCGGCCCCGAACTCCTGGACGAAGCTTGAACGAGTGGTTAGTGGTTAGAGGTCAGTGGTTAGAAGCTCTTTACTAACCACTAACCGCTAGCCACTAACCACTCCCCTACCCTTATCCACATCCCTTCCCCATCGCCGCGCGCTTGACCCTTGTGCGTGGGCGTGCAATAATGGGCAAAATCCGATGCGCATAGCGCGCCGAGGTCCGGCTCATGTCTTTCCTGGACAATCTCCGCCACAATTTACGCCACGGAGCACGGTCACAGCAGCATAAAGACCTGGACGCTCTTGCTCCAAATGGGGAGCAGGACGGTGTCGAGGTGTCTGCTCGTGCTGATGTGGATGCTGCGGCGGTGGCGATAGAGCGAGCGGGCTTGAGCGTGCCCGCTACCCTGGCGTTGGAGGTGGGGAAGCCGCTGTCGTGGCTCGGGGGGCAGATGCTGTGGGTGTTCCAGCCGTTCGCGGACGTGCTCGGCATCCGCGCTCGCAAGGGGCCGCTCTCCGTAGAGGGTGTGGCTCGCATGCTGGAGCGCGAGGGCGGCACGGACGCCCTGTTGGAGCGCCTCGACGCCGGGGTGAAGTCGCGTAAGAGGGGAGGGCGGCGCTGATGGACTTTAGCAATGTCGGCCCGGCTTATGGTGACGCCCTCTACATCATGCTGGGCGTGCTGGTGGTCTTCCTGGTGCTCTACGTGGTCTTCCTGTGGGTCGCGGGGTGGGGCAGGCGGGGGGTAGCCAAGCGGACGATCTCCCTGCGCAACATACCAGGCTACGACGCCACTCGCGTTGGGCTGTCCACCGCGGCTGAGACCGGCCACGCCATGCACACCTCCCCAGGCTCCGGCGGCGTCGGGTCCAGGGGCGTGACCACCGCGGCTACGCTGGCGGGCATGAACCTAGTGGAGTCGATGTCGAGAGTGGGCGCGATTACGGGCGCTCCGGTGCAGGCCACCACCAACGATGCCATCGCCTACGCCCTCACCGACAACGCCGTGCGCCGGGGCTACCGCCGGGCCGGTTGGTCGATGGAGAGCGAGAATGCCGGGGCGCGCTTCCTGACCCACAACGACCCGTTGGCGTATGCCGCTCACGTCACCGACATAGTGGACCGCAGCAAGGTGTCGCAGGCCGTAATGTCGGGGCAGTTCGGGCCGGAAGTGCTGCTCATCACCGAGGCCCAGCGGCGCACCGGGGCCTACCAGATCGCAGGCTCCTCCGACCCGCAGGCTCTCGCCCTCATGTCGCTCACTGCCGACCACACGCTCGTTGGCGAGGAGATATTCGCCTCCGGTGCCTACCTGGAACGCCGCACCAGCCACATAGCCTCCCTGCTGGCCCAGGACGGCCTCCGCTGGCTCATCATCCTGCTCATAATCGCCGGGTTCATCCTGGTGAACGTGCTAGGGCAGAACTGGTTCGACCTACTGACACTGTACCCATGAGGATTTCGAATTTGGAATTTGGAATTTCGGATTTGATTGTCAAAGTACCGAAATCAGAATTCCTAAATTCGAAATTCGAAATTCCAAATTCGAAATGACAAACAGATTCAGCTCACTCGCAATACTCATACTGAACCTGGCCCTGGCGTACATTGCCGGGGTGATAAGCCTCGTGGGCTTTTTCACGCAGGGCACGATTGCGGACATGGGTGGGACGCTGGCGCAGTGGGTGGCGGTGCTCGTGGGGTTCGCGCTGCTGGTGGGGCTGGGCAACCTGATAAAGGTGCACCTTACGCGAGTGGCACGGCGCGAGGATGGGTGGCTCTACAGCCTCGTGCTGGTGGGTAGCGCCCTGGTGGTAGTGGGCATGGGGCTGTATGGCGGCGGCCCGGGCGATGCTTCTGTGGCCTGGGTGTTCCAGTGGATCTACCAGCCGTTGGGGCAGGCCGTGTTCAGCCTGCTGGCCTTCTTCCTGGTGACCGCGCTCTTCCGCTCGACCCGCCTGCGCAACGCCGAGGCCCTGGTGCTGCTGGGTGTGGCCCTGCTGGTGATTATCGGCCAGGCCCCCATCAGCCAGATTGCCCCTCTCGACGTAATGGTGGGGGTAAGCGACTGGATACTGGAATACCCGGCGCTGGCGGGCATTCGCGCCATACTGCTGGGCGTGTCGTTCGGCGCGATAGCCACCAGCCTGAGGATATTGTTAGGCTTCGACAGGCCATATCTTGACTGATTTGGAATTTCGAATTGCGAATTTCGGATTTATTGAGACTTCCGAGCAAATTCGCAATTCGAAATTCCAAATTCCAAATTCGTTATGCCAGACGTAGTTTGTCCAACCTGTGGGGTTAGTAATCGCAGCACCAGCCGCTTTTGCGCCAGGTGCGGCCAGCCCTTGCCCCACGTTGAGGACGACGCATCTGCCGGTCAGGGTGTGGAAGGTACACCGAGTACGCCCGCGAAGCCCGATGCGCCATCAAGCGGGGTAGATTTGCCCTGGTTGCAGGCGGTGCAGCAGCATTCGGTACAGGAGACTAGCGACCTGCGCCGGACACCGCCGCCCGGCCAGGGTCCGGCGCAACAACCTGCCCAGCCTTCGCAGCCCGCACAACCTGCACAACCTCCTACCGGACCCGAACTTCAGCCTGCGACCGAGCAGGAGGCAGCACCCCAGCAGCCGGGTGTCGAGCAGATGCCGCCTAACGTGCGCCAGATGCCGGTGCGCGAGGCTACCCAGCCGCCCGCCGATCCTAACGAGCCGCCGCCTGACTGGGTGGTGAGCATACTGGAGCCTACCGTAACGCCGCCCCCTCCGCAGCAGGAGTACGAGCCGGAGGAGCTTGCGCACATTATGCCGTGGGCGCACCCCGACCCCGACCAGGGTGCCAGTGGGTCGCCCAACCCCGCGGCCGGTACCCAGCTCCCGCCCTGGCTGCGCGAGGTAACCGTGCAGGAGACGCTGGAAGCGGCCACTCCCGCCACGCCCCAGGAACCGGCCGCCCCGCCCGTCTATGAAGATTTCGCGCTGGAAGGCATAGAGCCGTTCCTGCCCCCGCCGCTCGCGGAGGACGAGCCTGCCCAGCCGGTTGCCCCCGCGCCCCAGGAGCAGGTGCCTGCCTGGCTGCGCTCCGTGTCGTCAGGCAAGGACGAGCAAGCCGCGCTGGATGCGGACGCCACGGTACCTGACTACGCTGCGCAGCTAGAGGCTATGCCTGCGTCAGAGGGTGGGTTCCGCAATATTCCCGTGCGTGCGCCCAGGGCCGGGGCTGTGGACACCCTGGCTACTCTCTTGCAGGCCGAGACGCTCAACGTGCCCCGCCGGGTGCCCACCGGACAGACCGGCCCGCTGGTGCAAGCCAGGCCCGCGAGTCGCCGGGGCTTTTCGCGGTGGTTGCTGCCCGATGGGTTGATTTACCTGCTGATACTGAGCGTGTTGCTGGCGATATTGCTGGTGCGCCCGCCCTTCGGGGATATACCATTCGCCCCCAGCACCGACGTGACGCAGTTCTACAACGCCGTCGAATCGGTGCCGGATAATGCCCCGGTGCTGGTGGTTTACGACTGGGACGCGACCCGTTCCGCCGAGATGTCGGTGCTGTCACAGGCGGTCATGCGGCACCTGATGTCGCGCCGCCTGCCCTTTGTGACGATCAGCACCGCTCCGCAAGGTCCCGGCTTCGCGCAGCAGGTGGTGAGGAATGCGCTAGCCGACCCGGCAGCCAACTACGGCTACACCTACGGTACGGACTACCTCATACTGGGCTACATCCCCGGCAATGAAGCGGCCCTGCGCTCCGCAGTAGACGACTTCACGGCGGTGCTGCCCCTCGACTACCAGCAGATACAGCGTCTCGACTCGTACCCGATTATGCAGCAAGGCAACCTCCGGGGCGCGAGAGACTTCGCCCTGGTGATCGATCTCGCCTCGGACGAAGCGGAGCTACGCAACTGGATAGAGCAGGTAGGAGCGCGCACCGATGTGCCTCTGATAGCCGCCGTGCCCCAGAGCCTCGACCCGATAGCCCGCAGCTACAACCGGGTGCGTGGCACGGGCCTCCTGGCGGTGGTGAGCGGCACCGGCGGAGCCTTGCAGTACAACCGTCAGCTACTACAGGCGGGCCGCAACACAGGCCTGATGAACGTAGACGAGCTTACCGACCGCCTCAACGCCCAGTCGGTAGCCCAACTGCTGGTGGCCCTGGTAATCGTGGCCGCCTTCATAAACATGGCAACGAGGCGAATCTTCAGGAGGTAACGGTAGTGGTTAGTGGTTAGTGGTTAGTAAAGAGCCGCTAACCACTAACCACTAACCACTAGCCAATGGACCTAAACCTTATAGGCTCAATAGTCGCCGGGCTGCTGACGCTGATGGTGTTCAGCTACTTGATAGGGGCCAACCCTCTCTGGCGGGTGGCCCAGAGCCTGCTGGTGGGCGTCTCGGTGGGCTACGTCACCCTGGTGATACTTACACAGGTGGTGGTGCCGCAGGTGGCCCGCATCATACAGCCCGCAGCCGACGCGCCTCCCGCCGATAGGTGGCTAGCCGCGGTGCCGGTGGCGCTGGGCCTGATGCTGCTGATGCGTATAGCCTTCCCCGGCGCGTGGCCCGCTTCGTTCGGGTTGAACCTCGTCGTGGTGGTAGGCTCGGCGCTGGCGCTGGGCGGCGCGCTGGCGGGCACCATCGTGCCCCAATCGCTCGACACCATGCGCCTGCTCGACTTCAACGACCCCCTGGCGGTGGCGGGCAACATCGTGCTGCTGTTGGGCGTGGTGTGCGCGCTGGCCTACTTCGCCTTCGGGGCGCGGGCGGGTGGCGAGCGGTCGCAGCTGGTGCGCATACTTGCCACGGTAGGACGCTGGGTGCTCCTGGTCGCCTTCGGTGCCCTGCTAGGCTCCCTCTCCACCACCTTCTTCGCAGCCCTGATAGACCGGCTGCTGGCGTTGATACATACCGTAGTAGACCTGATAGGATACTGAGGATTCTGAAACGTGAAACGTGAAACGTGATGGTACAACAAGCACCATTGCGGCTCACGTAAGACCAAATAACACAAGCCGCATCACGTTTCACGTTTCACGTTTCAGGACCGCGTTTCAGAAAGAAGCTATGTCAAAACCACAATCGCTAGACTCAGGATTGCTCGAAGACACCATGCTCGCCCAGGTGGGGGCGGTGCTGGCGGTCGATATCGGGTCGCTCTACACGCGGGCGGCGCTGTTCGACGTGGTGGGCGACGAGTACCGCTTCATCGCCAGGGCCTCCGCGGTGACCACCGCCGAAGCGCCTTACAACGACGTCACCGCCGGGGTGTACAACGCCCTTTCGGACCTTGAGGGGGTCATCGGGCGCAGGCTGACCGACGGCACCCGCCTGCTCATGCCCCAGCGGCGCGACGGCAACGGAATTGACCTGTTCATCGCCACCTCCAGCGCGGCCCCTGCCCTGCGGTTGGTGGTGGCTGCCGTGAGCGCCGATATCTCGGCCTCCAGCGCGATGCAGGCGGCGATGAGCACTTACACCAGCATCGTGTCGCGCATCACGCTGGACGAGGGCCTCCACCAGTTGCCTAACGAGGACGAGGCGGTGCTCAACAGCGCCGCTATAGCCTGGTCGCAGGAGCAGACGGACAAGCTATTGGCGCTGCCACCGGACGTGGTGCTGCTGTCGGGCGGGGTGGACGGCGGGCCGGTATCTCCGCTGGTGAGGCTGGCGAAGGTAGTGGCCGTAACGGCCCGCGAGCAGGGCAGCCGTGCCGAGCTTGCCGCGCGCAAGGGGCAGGTGGCCCCAGGCATGCCGTTGCTGATATTCGCGGGCAACCAGGAGGCATTGCAGGGCGTGACAGACGCGCTCGTGCCTATAGCCGAGATGCAGAGCGTGCCCAACGTGCGCCCCGACCTCCAGACCGAGCTACCCGGCCCCGCAGCCGCCGCAATAGCCGACCTATACACCGAGCGGCGGGTGCCCCAGATACCCGGCTACCACGTGCTCTCGCGCTGGGTGGAAGGGCCTATCGTGCCCACCGCCGATTGCGAGCGGCTGATAGCGCAGTACCTCCACAGGCAGTATGGGCGCGAGACGCTGGTCGTGGACGTAGGTGCAGCTTCCACCGGGTTGTTCCTCGCCAACGCACAAGCCGACCACTCGGCGGTGATGGGCGACATGGGCCTGGCTTTCGGCTTGAGCAACCTGCTCGCCACTCGTGGCGCGGCGAACGTGTTGCGCTGGCTGCCCTTCGAGATGAGCGAAGATGAGCTTTGGGAATGGGCGCTCAACAAGGTAGCCCGCCCGCTAACGCTGCCCCAGACGCCCCGCGACCTGATGATAGAGCACGCGCTGGCCCGAGAGGCCCTGGTGCACGGCGCGGCGGCGTTGCAGAGCTACAACGGCGGCCGCCCGCCCCGGTACGACCTGCTTGTGGGCACCGGCGGCCTGCTGGCACACACCCCCAGGCCAGGACAGGCGGCCCTCCTCCTGCTCGACGCTTTGCAGCCGGCCGCCGTGGAGCTTGGTTCGGTAGAGTTGGCGCTCGATACCACGCTCCTCATCCCGGCCGTAGGCAATTTGGCCCGGCACCAGGGAGCGGCCGCCTCCTACATCTTCGACCGCGACTGCCTGGTGTGGCTGGGTACGGCCATCGTGGTACACAACGCCTGGCGGCAGGAAAGCAGCGGCAAAGCGCCCGCCGCAGTCCCCGGCAGCACCGTGGCGGTGAACGTCACCGTGGAGCGGCAGCAGGGCGGCACCGAGAACGTGGAAGTACCCTACGGCACCATACGCATAGTGCCCCTGCGTCCGGGACAGCGGGCGGCCCTCACGGTGAAGCCGGGCGCGGGCTTCCGGGTGGGCAGCGGCGAGCCTGGTAAAGCCCTCAAGACCCAGCCGGGGCAGGAGGTTAAGGGTGGGCTGGTGGGGCTGGTAATCGACGCCCGAGGCCGCCCGCTCGACCTGCCGGAAGACGGCACCTTCCGCCGCACGCTTATTCGCAGCTGGCTCACCGCTATGGACGCTATAGCCGAGAGCGGCACCGGCCAGGCCCCCGGGGCGCGAGGGCTGGAGATCGTGCCCCCGCCGGACGCTCAGGGAGAGGGTGACGTGGAGACGGAGAGTGAGGGCGAGGCGTAGTCTGGGGGTGTCGCAAAGGCTTATAATGGAGGAAGCATTCGTAGTTGCGTGCGGGTAGGAGGTATAGGAATGCTTCAGACTAACATTAGAGACGAGATTATGAGTCACCTGGATGGGTTTACGTTAGAGCAGCAGCAAAAGGTGTTAAAGATTGTGAGGTCTATGGCCTCTCGCCCACCTATAGGGGTTCCCGGCAGCAAATTACTTCATTATGCTGGTACGCTCTCCAAAGAGGAAGCAGACGAGATGATGCGTGTCATTGAAGAAGAATGTGAGCGCATCGATGCCGCTGCCTGGTAATTTCCTTGGCTGAGTACCTGCTTGACACGAATATCGTTATTGCTTTGTTCGCGGGCGAGAGTAACGTGCGGTCTCAATTTGCTTCGGCGGACAAAGTGACTATACCTAGTATTGTTTTGGGCGAACTCTATTTCGGAGCAGAGAAATCGGACCAAGTTGCCCGGAATGTTGCACGCGCTGATAGCTTTGCCAGGGAGAGCGGCGTTTTGGCTTGCGATGCTGGGACTGCACGCTTGTACGGTATCATCACGAGCAGGCTAAGAGTCAAGGGACGCCCCATACTGACAATGATATTTGGATTGCAGCCGTTGCGCTCCAATACGACCTGGTCCTTGTTACTCGTGATGCACACTTCACCGAAGTTCAAGACCTGAAGCTTGAGAGATGGTAGCCTAGCACTGAGGCAAGCCAAAGGGAGACACAGGTGAGCCAGTATTACCCGATACCCCAACCCACTATAGCCACCAACATCCTCGTGAGGCGGGAGCGCCGCTTGCCTGTGCCTGGAGAGGTAGCGGTGCGGGCCGGGCAGAGGGTCGAGCCGTCCGACGTTATAGCGCAGAGCACCCTTTCCTCGGAGCCGGTGCCGGTAGGTATAGCGGCCGACCTGGACATTTCGCCCGCCGCCGCCGCCAAGAGGCTGCGGGTCAGCAACGGGCAGACGGTGGAGAAGGGCGCGGTGCTGGCGCAGAAGGGCGGGCTTGGCTCGCGGGTGTCGCGGTCGCCAATCACTGGCACATTCACCGGGTACGATGCGAACAGCGGCGTGGGGCTGATATCGTTGCCTTCCGAGACCGTGTCGGTGCAGGCCCACCTGAAGGGCATTGTGACCGAGTTGATACCCTACTACGGGGCCGTGATAGAGACCCCCGCCACCCTCATCCGTGGCATTTTCGGCGTGGGTGGCGAGCAGCATGGCGTGCTCCGGGTGCTGGTTGCGGGGAACGATGAGCCTGTGACGCCGGAGCTAATAGACGCCAGGGTGTCCTACTCGGTGGCCGTGGGCGGGTCGGAGGTCACGGTGGAGGCACTGCGCAAGATGATCGAGCTTGGGGCGCGCGGGCTTATTACGGGCAGCATACGGGCCACGCAGCTTGCCAGCTTCCTGGGCTACAACAGCCTCGAAGCCTGGCGGCTGGGAGCTACCAGCATGAGCGGCAACGGCTGGGACTTCCCGCCTCCTATCGCTGCGGTCCCGTCGCCTGTGCCGCCCGACTTCGTGCTCATCATCACCGAAGGCTTCGGCCCCGTGCCGATGTCGCCCCGCACCTTCGAGATGCTGGCGGCCCACGACGGCCAGGAGATAGCGATTGACGGCACCACGCGGCTGCGGGGTGGCCTCTCGCGCCCTGAGATTGTGATACCGCTGGCGCGCACCACGGCGGTCCGCTGGCTGGAGGAAACAGGGCCTAAGGTGGAAGTAGGCAAGAACGTGCGTCTGTTGGCGCAGGCCTATCTCGGGCAGCTAGCCCAGGTAATCAGCCTGCCGGTCGGGCCCCGCGCCTCGCAATCGGGTGTGCTCACCACGGTGGCCGAGGTGCAGCTAGGCACCGGGCAGCGGCTGCGGGTGCCTATTGTGAACCTTGAGGTGCTGGAATAGTGCTAACGTCTATCATGTATTGGGCAACCTAAAGTCTGGTTAGGTCTCAATACACCATACTTGCTATAGACTGAGGCGAAACTGCTCGACTCGCTGCTTTATCACATCTTCTGGATTACTTCCATCTTGCTTTCTTATAAGCATCTGAATTAGATCATCATCAGTTAGAAAGATGATCAACTTTCGATACGCAACCCATTGTTCATGCCGCGTTAGAAGCGCACTGGTTTTAGGTGTAGTTCTCCCACATATAATGCCAAAGAGACCGGCTCCGAAATCTTTTAGATAGTTTGCAACTTGTAGAACTTCTCCCTTTTCGATACCTCTCACATAATTTTTGGCGTCAATCACTATATAATGAGCCTTGTATTCACCTCTGAGATACCCCCAGAAACCAGTTTCTACGTAGTTCGGTATGATTATGTCACGGCGATTAATTCGTTGTTCGTCAGATAACTCATATATTGGCTTCTCCAATGGAGGCGTGAATACGTACTCCAAGATATTCACACACAACCTCTGAAATGCTGACCAATTAGCCCGACCTCTAGGGAGACTACTCAATTCATCTATATAACGAGCAGCCAATGACGGTGTGCTGCTACCCTGATATTTGTTCAAGACTTCATAAAGTTGGCTATCTGCGATTGAATCTAGTTGAAGCCTAAAGATTGACAATAATGTAGGACCATCCCAAACGGTTATTTGTGCCTTCTGAAATTGAGCTTTATATTTGTCGCTTATTTCATCAGGTACTGCTAGTATTAGTTCTGCAGATTGTAAGTACTCACCGTATGTGCGTAGCTGATCTATATAATCATGAACGCGCTCTTGTATCAGAGGCGCTACCGTCTTGGTCTCTATCAGCAACTGTCTATTCTCATACGAGCAAAGAATATCTACCCTCAACCTACGTCCGCTAGCCACAAGTGGAAACTCAATCTTAACATCAGTAAAACCAGGATGCGCTCGCATTAGTGTGGCTAAGTAGTGTACAAATTCGGACTCTAAGAACCTTGGCTCAGCCATTTTCAGCTCCCTTCACCATCTATAAAGGCATGCAAGATACTTGTAGATGTATATAATGTCTATTATACATGTGCCAACAATGGGTACTCTCGTCAGACATCCGTCCTAACACAACAAACGGTCAACACTGAACACAGTCACAGTACGCAAGCTCTCATAACATGCGAATTGAGACAATCAATGGCATACAGTACAGTATCATTGGAAGATTCCGCTGAACAGTGCCGGTAGTTGCAAAGCGGTTAGCGATAAGCTACAATCATGCCCGTGGCTGCCCGTGTAGCATGGACCTGTTACGTCCTGCCTTGTGCTCTCCGGCAGTTTGGTCGAGCAATTCATATGACGATAGGAGACCGACGTGAGAAAGCAAGCCCTGGACGAAATAATCGAGAGCAAATGCCTGCTGAAGCACCCCTTCTACCAGGCCTGGAACATGGGCACCCTGACTAAAGGCGACCTGGCCGTTTATGCTACACAGTACGGCGAGTTCATAGACACCATCGCCACCGGCTGGGAAGCGGTAGGCGACTCTGACACCGCACAAGAGGAGCGCGCGCACGCCTTATTGTGGACCGACTTTGCCACCGACCTGAATGCCCCGCGCCCAGCCGGTAGCCGGTTGCCGGAAATAACCGAGTTGGTGGAGTTGGCCCATGCCAGCTTCAGCAACAGGCCGCAAGCCTTGGGCGCGCTTTACGCCTTCGAGCACCAGCAGCCCGCCACCGCCCACAGCAAGCTGGAGGGCCTGCGCAAGCACTACAACCTCGCTGCCTCAGCCGAAGTCTACTTCGACGTGCACAAGGACGACGAGGACGAGCCGCGCTGGCTGGCCGAGCAGATGGAGAGCTTGTCTAAGGCCGAGTTCGCGGTGGCGCGGGAGGCTTGCGAGAGCATGGCCGGTGCGCTCTGGCGGGGGCTGGATGGTGTGCTGCTGGAGATAGAGCGGTCCAGGAACTAGCAGTCCAACCGGCGGCAAGGCGAACCTAATAGCTTCAATAGTTGGGGGCGAAAAACCGCCCCCTTTGTGTTGCTAAGCAGCTAGTTGGGGAATGTCACTATGGCGAGGTATACACAGATTAGGAGATTTAGCAATTGCAGCTACCAAAGCCCCTTCCTTGTCATTCTGAGTACACCACCAACTAAGTTGGTTGCCTTTAGCCACGCGATTGAAACCGCGGGATAGCCGTACAAAGTGCCCCTCCAGGCACTGCGCCTTTCTGGTAATAACTTAGTTGGTCATGTACTGAGCGCAGCGAAGAATCTCGTCCTTCAGCACCCAAATACCACCTTTCCTACAGCACACGCCCAAGAACCAACACGCTCCATGAGAAAAGGGCAACACCTTGGTGTGGGACGAGATTCTTCGCTACGCTCAGAATGACAAAGTCCTACAGGGGTTCGGTATCCGAATCTCATATTAATGGTGGCGCCAACAGTTCGCCTTGTCCCTGGACGACCTGACGTTTATAATTCGTCTACATCCCATCCAAAGACGAGACAATGCAAACTATAGATAACTCACAAATTATGCATGCTTCTCCTTCCGGCGACTTACAGGCTTCCATCATTGAGGCGTTGCGTGAGGCCGTTCGCAGTCTTGGTTACGACGCTTCGGGGCTGGACCTGTCGCTCAAGCCGATACCGCTGGAGGGTGCCTGGGGCTTCGGCTCCACGGTGGCTTTCCAGATGCGTAAGCTAGGTGCTACGGGCAATCCGCAGGAACACGCCGAGCGTATCCGGGAGGCGCTGCCTTCTCTTGCCGCTGTCGAGCGCGTGGAGGTGGTCAACGCCTATATTAACTTTTACATTGATAGGGACTGGTACGCCAACCGCATAATCGGCCAGGTGCTGTCGCAGGGTGGCAAATACGGCTGCTGGCCGGACAAGGGCGAGCGGGTCATGGTGGAGTACGCCAACCTCAACACCCACAAGGCGATGCACGTCGGGCACTTGCGTAACGTGGTGCTCGGCGCGACCATCTACAACATACTCAAGTGCGCCGGGTTCGATGCCGTTAGCGCCACATATCTGGGTGACATAGGCATGCACGTCATCAGGGCATTGTGGGCCTATCAGCGCTTCTACAAGGGACAGGAGCCGGAGACGAACCGGGGCCAATGGCTCGAAAAGCTGTATGTCGAGGCCACCGCCAGGTTGGAGTACCGCAACAACGTAACGGGCCTCATCGCTGACGCCGCGAAGGCCGATCCCGCTATCGCCGGGCAACTCACCCTGGTGCTGCGCTCCATGTCCGAGAACGACCTTGAGAATGGGCCATACGCCAACCAGATAGCCGAGACCCTTACCGCCCGCGAAGGCCCTGATTGGAAGCTGGTGCTGGCCGAACGCGACCACATCGTGCTCAACCTGTGGGACGCGCTTGGCCCGCTGCTCATCGGGCAGACCTCTACCCTGGACAGCACCAACCGCGATGAAGCCTACGCGCAACCCACCGAGCCTGTGGTGCCTGAGTTTCTTATGGGTAGCATGGGTGATGTGTCTGACGGCGAGAATACCACCATCGAAACCAACGTACCCCTGGCTTCGGACCCGTTGAGCGGCTTGCGCGCCGAGTACAAACGGTTGGACGATCATCGGCAGTGGTGGGACGATGTGCCCGGCTGGCGCGAGGAAATCCGGCAGATGTTCGCCACCTGGGAGGCGCAGGAGCCGGAGCTTGTGCAACTCTGGAACACCACCCGCGAGTGGAGCCTGGAGATGTTCAGGCGCATCTTTGGCGATCTGGGCGTGGACTTCCACATCTGGTTCTTCGAGAGCGAGGTGGAGGAGCCGGGCAAGGACGTGGTGAAAGACCTCATCGAGCGGGGCATAGCCGAGGACCTACGGCCTGAAGGCCCGGTGATCGTGCGAGTGGACGACCAGTTGCGCGCTCACCCCGAGTTGTCGCAGAAGTACGCCAAAGACCTCTGGAAGACCAATAAGGACGGCACGCGGGAGCCGAAGGAGACCTGGCGCGTGCTGGTGGTGCTGCGCTCGGACGGCACTTCCCTTTACGCTACGAAGGACCTGGAGCTTGCCCGCCGCAAGTTCGACGATTGGCACGTGGACCGCTCCATTTACGTGATCGACAGCCGCCAGTCGCTCTACTTCCAGCAGGTGTTCCGCGTGCTGGAGCTTTGGGGCTTCAAGCAGGCCGACAAGTCGTTCCAGCTATCGTACGAGTTCGTCAACACGCCGGAGGGTGCCATCTCGTCGCGTAAGGGTGGAGCACCGCCATACGAGGACCTGGAAGCGGAGGCCCTTGCCCGCGCCCGCAGGGTGGTGGACGCCAGGGAAGAAGAACACTCCCGCGACCTCAGCGACGACCAGCGGGATGCCATAGCGCGGGCGGTGGCCTACGGCGCGCTCAAGATGGGCATGCTCGACAAGGACAACAACAAGGTCATTACCTTCGTGTGGGAGCAGGCCCTCAACCCCGAAAGCCAGTCGGCCACCTACGTGCAGTACTCGCACGCCCGCGCCACCCGCGTGCTGGAGAAGGCTCCCCCTCAGTTGCTGCCCAAGCCGGACGAGCACTACGGCTACAAGGAGTTGGAGCTACAGGAGACATCCCTGCTGGAGCTTATCGCCAGGTTCCCGGAGGAGGTAGCTCGGGCCGCCGAGGCGTACAAGCCGGTGATTATCGCCATGTACTGCTTCGAACTGGCCGACGCTTTCAACAACTTCTACCACAACTGCTCCGTCCTACGCGCCGGTAGCGAGGAGAAGGTGGCGGCGAGGCTGGCACTTACCGCGGCGGCCAAACAGACGCTGGCGAACTCGCTGGGGCTGTTGGGTATTGAAGCGCCGGAAATGATGTAAGATGGGTGTGGGTGGGGCGTTGCGCCTGGTGTTGCATAAGCTACAATAGCTGCAATAGGCGAAGGTCGCCGCCTGGTATTATATGAGCTGCGATAGGCAAAGGCCGACGCCCGGCGATTGAAATCGCGGGCTACACAAGGCGAAGTCCGCCCTGCGGCGGACTGGGTATGTGCTAAAGGGTTTCTAATGGGGTAGAAACGTGGCTAAAGCAGTCCCCGAAGGGGGACTTTGCAAGGTGTAGCCCGCGATTTCAATCGCCGGGCGTCGGCCTTTGCCTATCGTAGCCAACTATCCAACGGGCGTCGTCAGGGAACCATGTTAGCAACCATCCACCGTGCATCGTCCTGCACAACATATAGAACGGGAACAGAACCCACTGGGTATAGAGAGCAGGTTCCCGGCCCTTGTACACACGACACTCATACCCTCACCCGTATTCGGTAGTACCGGCTGATTGAGATTGTAATACTGCCACAATGCCGTGGCTGGCAAGGTTGCGATGCTGCAAATCACCTCAGAATTTGGCCGCCTCCGTGAGGTAATCGTCCACCGTCCCGGCCAGGAACTGGTGCGGATGACCCCTTCCACCCGCGATTACTTCCTGTTTGACGACCTCATCTACAACGAGCACGCCCGCCAGGAGCACGATTGGCTCACCGACCTGCTGCGCGACCAACTGGGCGTGAAGGTCCACTACTTCGAGGAGATGCTGCACGAGGCGCTGTCTGTCGCGCCTTCCGAGCAGCGCAACGCCTTGCTGAGGCAGATATGCTCCATGGAGTCGGGCAGGCCGCCGGTAGAGCAGCGTATCGGGCAGCTTGAGGTGATGGTGCGCTGGTTCCGGGGCAGGGGGTGGCCGCAGTACACCCAGGACCCGGAGGGCGACCCGATGTCTGGCGCTCCCGGCTCCCTATCGTCGTACGTCTCCCCGGTGCTCACCCGCACCCGCAACACCGCCCCACTCAGCGCGGTGGACCTCGAATCCTCCGATTACCTGGAGCGGCGGCTCGACGGCTGGTGCTCGCAGGGTGACTTCCACGCGCTGGCCGAGGAGCTTGTGCAGGGTATCGAGTCGGGTGTGGCGGGCGCTTCTCCCACGGAACGGCCCGGACCCGACGCCAACGGCCACCAGCAGCGCCTCATGGATGCCGACAAGGATGCCTTGCGCGACTTCACCGAGGGGCGGCTGTTCTTCCTGACCCCTATACCCAACCTGATGTTCATGCGCGACGTGGGCACGGTGGTAGGCAAGCGGTTCTTGCTGTCCCGCATGGCAGCGCCCGGACGCGCCCGCGAGCCGCTCCTGCTCGATTTCGTGCAGCGTCACCACCCACGCTTCCAGGGCACCACGCGCTGGACCTGGGCCGACACCCGCATCAGCGACCCGGCGTGGCCCGTGGCTTCTTCGCCCAAGCTGCTATTGGAGTGCGGCAACGTGATGCAGCTTCGGGAGGACCTGATCGTGCTCGGCGTGAGCGAGCGCACCAGCATGGACGCGGTGCAGAGACTCTCCGACGCCTGGCGCGAGCATGCCGCCTCGCACAACCGCCGCATGGTGCTGTACGTGCTGCGCCTGCCCGCCGGGTTCAACCACCTCGACTCGGTGTTCGGCATGATTAGCGAGGACGAGTGCGTGGTCTACCCGCCCGTGTTCGAGCCGTATGGCCCCGCCTCGGTGGACGTGGTGCGGGCGGAGCTAGGCAAGGACCCCGTGCGCCCCACGCGCTCCGCCGACTTCTTCAAGAGCCTGCGGGCGGATGGCCTCGACCTGACGCCCATCCCCTGTGGTGGCGACAACCCGGTGGACCAGCAGCGCGAGCAGTGGTTCAGTGCCTCCAACCTGCTGGCGGTGGCTCCCGGCAAGGTGATTATCTACCGCTCGTCCGAGCAGACGGTGGAGGAACTCGCCCGGCGTGGGTACAGGGTGGTGGACATCAACGATGTGCAGACCGGGGCCACGCGCTTGAGCCTGGACGATCCCGGCAAGTGGGTGCTGAAGATAAAGGGGTCGGAGTTGTCGCGGGGGCACGGCGGGCCGCACTCGTTGATGCTGCCGTTGGTGAGGGATTGAGCCTGGTCTATGAAGCTGCCTAATGGTGAGTATGCAGTTGTTGACGAGGAAAAGCTTACTGGATACTGCCTCAGTTTTGAGCATCCTCGTGGCAGACACAAAGCTAGAGTATTCGCGGCAGCTCTTGGTTTGACGGTGGAAGACGCTCCAGAGCTAAGGCAGGCACTTTTGACTGCTGCATTTACCTATGACGTAGTTCTGGATGAACGAGATGAGTATGGGCAGCGGTATATGTTAGACTTTGTAATGGTGAGGCCAACTGGTCACGCCACTGTGCGAAGTACTTGGATGGTCAGGATGGGCGAGGACTTTCCAAGATTCGTTACTTGTTATGTGGTTTGATAAAGAAGGTGTCCCATGAACGATGACATAAACTTACTTGATGTGGTAGCTGTGCTTGAGGACATACCCGACAAAGGTATACACCGGGGCCAAGTAGGTACGGTGGTTGAGTTACTTACAGATGGCGTTCGCGAGGTAGAGTTTAGCGACGATGCGGGTCGTACGTATGCTACGGTTGCTTTGAATGCTAACCAGTTGATGGTATTGCACTACGGCCCTGTTGAAGTAGCTTAGTAATGCTAAACGTCACATCCGAAATCGGCACGCTTCGCAGGGTGGTGGTGCACACTCCGGGACAGGAGGTGCGCCAGATGACCCCTGCCCTGCGGCATGACCTCCTCTTCGACGACATCCTTTACCACGAACTTGCCAAGCACGAGCACGAGGCGTTCAAGCGGCTCATCTCGGTGATCGTGCCTCCCGAAGAGGTGCTCGAATCGGCGGATATGCTGCGCGACATCTTGCAGGACGAGCAGACCCGCAACGCCCTCGTGCAGGCTATCTGCCAGATGGAGCTTGAGCCGCACGTTGACGCAGAGAAGTTGTGCAACGACCTGCTGTCCGCCGACCCCGACCAGCTTGCCCGCTGGCTCATCGAGGGCAAGCCTGATCCGCATCGCGACACCGAACTAACCTCGTTCCTGTCGGAGTTGCCGTACCAGCTTACCCCCATCCCGAACCTGCTGTTCATGCGCGACCCCTGCGCCGTGGTCAACGATGGCCTGGTGGTGGGGCACATGGCGAAGTCTGCGCGGAGGCGCGAGTCGCTGCTGTTGCGCTACATCTACATGTTGCACCCAAAGGCGGGAGGGGGCAACGGCTCTCGCCCGCCGGTCTGGTTTGACAAGCTCACCCCGATATCTCTTTCTAACCCCTCGCCGCTGGACGAGATGGCTACGGTTGAGGGTGGCGACGTGCTGGTGATTCGGCCCGACCTGGTGCTGGTGGGGGTGTCGGAGCGCACTTCTCCCGAAGGTGTGGACGCGCTCGCCAGGGGTTTCGCGAGGGACAACTCGCGGGTAGAGACGATCTACGCGGTCATTATGCCCAAGCAGCGTTCGACTATGCACCTCGACACGATATTCACCATGATGTCGCACGACGACCTGTTGGTCTACCCGCCGCTCATCATGCCGGGTGGCGGCGAGCAGGTGGGCATCGTGCGCATTAAGATAGGGCGGGACGGCACGACGCAGTTGCAGCAGGTGCGGAAGTCGCTGGTGGACTGCCTGGAGGAGGAGCTTGGCAGGCCGCTCAACCCGGTCTTCTGCGGGGGCAACAGCCGCCTTTACCAGGAGCGCGAGCAGTGGACCGATGGGGCTAACTCTTTCTGCCTGCGCCCCGGTCTCATATTGGGCTACGAGCGCAACGAGCAGACCTACCGCGCGATGGAGGCGGCTGGCTACCGCATCATCTCCGAGGACGAGATCGTCAAGTGGAACGTTGCGCTCGGCGCCGAGCGCAACTGGGTGGTCAACCAGCCGCTCGTGGACGAGATAAGGCAGCACCCGGAGCGCAAGTACGCGATCAAGATCAGCGGCCTGGAGCTATCGCGCGCCAGGGGTGGGCCACGTTGTATGACGATGCCGTTGGTGCGGGATGATATTGTGTGGTGACGATGGACGATGGACGATGGACGATGGATGGCGAAGGTAGGTGGAAGGGGCAAGGCAGCAGGCGAGCTTGGTCGCTGCTGTTTATAGTTATCGTTCCGGTTGTTTCTGTAGCCCTCGCCTTCAGACCCTCAACCGGACCATCAACGCGCAATGAGGTTCCAACTGTGGCACGCGACATCTTCTCCCAAACCCCTGAACCGGCCCAGCACCGCATCCAATATGGCTCCGGTGAGTTTCAATTCGGTGACCTGTACCTCCCCCCAAATTCGCAATTCGCAATTCCAAATTCGAACTTTCCCATCGTCGTCTTCATCCACGGCGGGTTCTGGCGCTCGCAGTACGACCTCACGCACGCGGGGCACGCCGCTCATGCGCTCAGTGAGGCCGGGTTTGCCACCTGGAGCATCGAGTACAGGCGCATTGGGCATCCGGGCGGCGGGTGGCCGGGCACGTTCCAGGACGTGGGTGCGGCGGTGGACTACCTGCGAGTGCTGGCCCCACAGTACAACCTCGACCTGGACCGGGTTGTGGTGGCGGGGCACTCGGCGGGCGGGCACCTGTCGGCCTGGGTAGCCTCACGGCACCGCATCCCCGCAGGCGACCCACTTTACATGGAGGATCCGCTGCCGGTGAAGGCAGCCGTGCCCCTGGCGGGCGTGGTTGACCTGCGCAGGGGGTGGGAGTTGCAGCTGAGCAGCGGGGTGGTGGAGGACTTTCTAGGTGGCACACCCGGCGCGGTGCCGGAGAGGTACGGCACCGCCTCACCAATCGAGTTGCTGCCCACAGGCGTGCCCATGCGCCTCATCCACGGCACGGACGACGACAACGTGCCCTATGAGATCAGCGAGCAGTACGTAGAGGCCGCCCAGCAGCGGGGTGACGACGTGAAGTTGGTGGCTCTAGAAGGTACGGGCCATTTCGAGGTGATAAACCCCGACACGAAGGAATGGCAGGTGGTGGTTAGCACCATTTTGGAGTTGATGAAGAGGTAAGCACCCGGATTACGGCAAATAAGCCGTCCCAGAGTCTCAGACAATGAACACTTTTGCGTCCCTTGCGTCTTCGTAGCTCATCTCAAGCCTACAGAGGAAACCCTAATGCCCGAAGAAAGCTGGCAGGTGCTTGGTAACGACCCTATAATCGACCACCCGTTCCTGAAGGTTAGCGTGCAGCAGGTACGGCTACCAGATGGGCGTGTCATCCCCGATTGGCATATCGTGCATACTCGCGACTACGTGAACGTGTTCGTGCTGAACGAGGCCGGTGAGGCGCTTATCCTCGAGGGGTACAAGCATGGCCTGGGGCGCTCAAGCTGGCAGGTAATCGGCGGCTACCTGGAGGAAGGGGAGGACCCGTTGCATGCCGTCCAACGGGAGATGTTGGAGGAGACCGGGTACGCTAGCGATGACTGGCAGCACCTGGGCAGTTTCGTGGTCGATGCGAACCGCTACGTGGGTACGGGCCACTTCTACCTGGCTCGCCGCGCCCACCCTGTCGCCCTACCTGACCACGATGACCTGGAAGGCTTCGAGGTCAGGTGGGTGTCGCTTGAGGAAGTGGGCCGGGCTCTGCGCGACGGCAGGGTGGGCATCATCAGCTACGGGGTGAATATCGCGCTGGCGCTGCTAGCGTTGAAGGGCTAGCCCTGTGCCTCAGCGTCCGCCCTCTCGCCATTCGCCGCCGCATAATAGCTGTTCCGCTCGTTGTTTTCCTCGGCGGCGCGGTGCGTGGGGGCCATGATGGGCGAGCGGGTGAAGCCGGACTGGCTCTCCCAGCCGCTACGGGCCTCGTCGCCCCGGTCTCCCTGCGGGCCGGGCAGCAGTCGCACGGCGAGTTGCAGGCTCTTAGCGAACAGGCCGGGGAAGAGGGTGCTGGCGACAATCGCCAGGCGGGCCTGTATTGTGGTCGTGAGGTCGGGGTTGCCGTTGCGGCACGCCTCTATGATCTGCCGGGCGGCTCGTTGCGCGCTCATGGCGCTCAGGGGAAGGGTGCCCAGGAGCATGAACAGGCCGAACTCCTTCTCGCGGTCGCCCTTGAAGAGCGCGTTGTAGGGGGAGCCGGTGCGCATCAGGCCGGGGGCCACCGTCGTCACCTGGATGTTGTCCTTGGCAAGCTCGGCCCGCATGCCGTCCGACAGGCCCACCAGGGCGAACTTGCTGGCGACGTAGGGCAGCAGGTGGGGTACGGCTATCTTGCCGCCTATCGAGGAGATGTTGACGATGCGGCCCCCGCCTTCGCGCTTCATGTGCGGCACGACCGCCTGCATCGCGTAGAGCGGCCCCCACAAATGCACCTTCATCGCGTCCTCGAAGTCCTGTAGCTGCATGTGCTCCACTGGGCCGACCTGGATGATGCCCGCGTTGTTGATGAGCACGTCGATGCGCCCGCGATGCTCTATCACCCGGCGCAGGGTGTTCTCTACCTCCTGCCGTTCGGTCACGTCGCAGCGGAAGGCGAGCACGTCGGCTCCGCCCTGCGAGATGTCCTCGGCGGCGCGGTCGAGTTCCTCCTGGTTGCGGGCCAGGATGGTCACGCGCGCTCCTTCGTCGGCCAGCAGCCGTGCCATGATTAGCCCCAGCCCCCGCGAGCCGCCAGTGATGACCACCGACTTGTCCATGAAGGTGTACCCGCTGCCTTTCTTCGTAGCGTTCGCCGCGAGCGCCGCGCCCGCACCTGCCGCCAGCGCCGTCGCTATGATAGTGCCTTTCATTGTGGTGTCTCCGTTTCGGTGAGCTATTTATTCAGCATACTGTTACTGAGCAGGAATCGTGCTAGCCGGCATGTGGTAAGGGCATGATGCCTCCTCCACATGTGGTTAGCTGTAATGCCCATCTTGAAGAGCCCTACTCCCCCTTGTCATCCTGAGCGTAGCGAAGGATCTCAAGAAGGTGGTGTATTCTGACTCTTCGATTTACAGGACCCTGTCGCTAATGTAACGCGGGTGCCATAAGTTGAGATTGTCAGGCAGGGGTAGCATTTGAGATCCTTCGCTACGCTCAGGATGACAGGGGGAAGTTTGGTTCTCCGAGGTGGAATAGAAGGGCGGGCCAACAGAGGCGTGGTACAGCAGGCTCCTACTTCAGGATGTGGGGGAGGAAGACGCGGCGGACTTCTGAGGCCCCGGTGAGGCTTGGCTCTATAGTGTGGGTGAACCAGGAGGGGTCGCCTTTGAGGAAGTGGGCGTGCAGGTCCACCAGCGCGCCGTACTTTTCGCCCATTTCGGCCAGGATGGAGTTCACGCGGCTGTGGTTCTCACGGGCGATCTTCGGTTCTACGCCGATGAAGTTCTGGTTGTCGTCGGCAAAGCTGGGGTCGTAGACGTTGCCTACGAGCACGGGGCGGATGGGTAGCTGCCGGAGGAACTCTTCAAGCGCTTGCTCGAACTGGCGGACGCCCGGCCCCGTGTCGGTGACCAGGCCCCCCAGCAGGTCGTTGCCGCCGATGGTTATCATGGCGACGGCGGGACCATCCACCCGGAGGCCGCGCGCCTGGGACTGCAATCCGCCTACCCTCGCGCCGTCCACCGCCCTGTGCTCCAGCCGTGCCTCGCCATGTGAAGCCAGGTCTTGGCCCTTGAACTCGGGGAAGAGCCTGTCGTCGTTGCGCACGATTAGCTGGCCGGGGTGCACGCCGTGCTGGTTGTAATGGCCGCAATCGAGAATAGAGTCGCCAAATGTAACTACGGTGAGCATGTCGCCTTCTCTAGCTTTCTCCCCAGCGTCTTGTGGGGCTATGCGGGCTATCCCCAGCGCGCCAAGTCCCAGGCCCACGGCTCCGAGGCCCACCAGACCAAGCACTTCCCGCCTTGAGATTTTCTTACTCGCCAACTGCCATCTCCCTATCTAGCTGCGTGTGCGGAAGCAATAAATATGCCTGTCAGCGGCCGGAGGGGGTATTACACCCGCCAGGTGACACGATGTGACTTATCCCCCGCCGTACTGCTGCCTGAGCCGGAACACCCCCAGCAGCGACAGCAAGACGTTGTTAGGTGCCGGGTTGCCGGGGTGCCACTCAAAGACGGCGCGCTCGAAGTACTGGACTGTGTAAGGCTTGCCGTCGGTCTCGCTTATCTCGGTGAACTCGTCGGAGATGGGGAAGCCCTGCTGAGCTACACCACCGTTACGGTGCCAGTATTGCAGGAACGTGCCGCCTACCCGCTTGCCTGTCTCGGGGAAGGGGGCCACCGCGTCCATGTTGGGGCGCTGGTTGGGCGCGCCGTTGGGGTACTTCTTGCGGTAGGTGAAAGTACCAAGCTGCGAAAGTAGCACCTGGCTCACAGGCGGGTTCTCCGGGTGGTACTCGAACACCGCGCGCTCGAAGTATTGCATCAGGTACGGCTTGCCGTCGAGTGGCGAGGTCTCGCGTACGACGGGGGAGATGGGGAAGCCTTGCTGCCGCAATTGCCCGTGCGTGTTCCAGTAGTCGAGGAAGACGCCGGTGACCGTGTAGCCAGTCTCAGGGAAGGTGTAGCTGCCGATGCCGGGCACCCCTTCATTAGATGGAGGTATCCTGGGAGCGGGCGGTGGCGTGGGCGTCGGAGGGGGCGGCGCGGCGACCTGCAAGTAGCTGTAATAGTTGTCCTTTTCGGGATCATCGCGGGGGCTGCCGAAAGCCAGGTGCAGGAAGCCGGGGCTGTATGCCAGCGACATGTCCTTGATGGCCTCACCACGCGACCAGTCGTCAAAGGGCGTGACCGACTCGCTGAAACGGCCGCCCCGGCCGCTGGCGTAATAGAGGGTAAAGTGGGCGCGTAGTACAGTAGCCCACACTATGTGCGCGGTGCCCCCGGCATCCACTACTATGGCAATGCCGAAGGCGTTACCGGGGGTGCGATGCAGGCGCACGGGAGGCAGGGCGTTCCAGCCGGTCGCGGGCACCCACTCGCGGTAGTACGGTTCTCGCAATGTGGGTTCGGGGTTGCGTGGGTCGCAACGCTCGTCCTCCCATACGAGGCGCATGCCGCCGGTTGGGTCACGGGCCAGGGCCGGCTCATCGGTAATGGAGTTGCCTTCGCAGCCGGGCGTCAGCGTGTGCGACACGTTCTCAACCTGCCACCTGCCGGGGGCCTGCCGCACGCCGGTTAGAATGTCACCGAAGCCGCCGGGTGCCTTGTCCTTCCAGGCGGCTATCACCACTCCCTGCGTGGTCACACCCAGCGTTGGGGCTTCGGGCGTGGTGGTGCCGCCGAGAGGCTCGGCCTGCACCGACCAGCTGGAGTCGGTGCGCACCCAGTAGAAGAGGCTTTGCAGGTTCTGGCCGAAAAGCATGTGGGCATTGTTGTCATGTCCGATTGCCAGTGCGGTGTTCTTGTAGTTGTGCCCGCACGTACCGGGCACCTGCTCTTTTATGGAGGTGCGCCCGTCGGCTTCGATGCGCACGTAGTAGTCGCACACCGCGCGGTCTTCGTATTGCCACCAGACAATGTGCTTGCGGCCCAGCGCATCCATCTTGACGATAGCCCCGCCACTCGACTTCTGTGGCGTGCTCTCGTGAAGCTGCTCTACCTCGAACTTGCCGCCAAGGGAGGAGTTGCGGGCTTGCAGCAACAGGTTGGCATTAGGGTTGGACCCCTGGCTGCGCATCCAGATGATGCTGGCCGCTCCATTGGGGGAGGCGGCGATAGAGGGTGTGTTGTCGTACTGCTTGCCGGTGGAGATGTTGACCGGCGCGCTCCAACCCTCCGCGCTTGCCGCAGACATGGGAGCGTACTGCGGGGTAGCTCCCGTCGAGAGCACGGGCAGTAGAGCTAGCAGCAGGGCGGCTATGGCGGGGAAGAGGCGTCTACCAAACAACGGGTGTAGCGTTCCTTCTAGGAGGCTCTGTTTAGTACGGGTCTGGGTTATCAATATGCGGGCAAGTGTTGTCTTCTAGGCAAGTGTTGTCTTCTAATTGTACCAAGAAGCGATGTGCCTTCGCTCTGCCACGGCTGGTATTGCTCGCTGTTCCCTGTACCCAAAGTTCGCCTTTGTCATTCTGAGCGAAGCGAAGAATCAGGTGCGTAACGATAATGTTGAATTGAGGTGACCAAGCTCCTTCTTTGTCATTCTGAACGCAGTGAAGAATCTCGTCCCTCACGAAGGTGTTACCCTTTTCTTGTGTGGGAGTGTGGCTGAAGGAAAGGTGATACCATGTGCTGAAGGACGAGATTCTTCGCTGCGCTCAGAATGACAAAGGGGTAGGGTGCCGAGAAGAGTAACTGTGTTGCTAAAGTAACTGTGTCTCTGTGGTGTGATGGCTACTAACCCGGCGAGGGAATGACTCTGCGGGGCAGATGCGGTATAGTGGGCTTATCACACGATACGAGGAGATGAAGATATGCCTGCTGTTGGCGAGACTGCCCCTGATTTTGAATTGATGAGCGATGCGGGTGAGACCGTAAAGCTGTCCGACTTTCGCGGCAAGAACGTGGTGCTCTACTTCTACCCCGCCGATTTCACCAGCGGTTGCGAGATGCAAGCCTGCGCCTTCCGCGACTCGTACGACGACCTCCGCCAAAAGGACGCGGTGGTGATCGGCATCAGCCCCGACAGTGTTGAGAGCCACAAGAAGTTCCGCGAGGCGCTCAACCTGCCCTTCCCGCTGCTGGCGGACACGGAGTTCGAGGTGTCGGAGGCGTGGAACAGCCTGGGCACGAAGACGCGGGAGGACGGCAGCGTCAGAAAGAACGTGGTGCGAGGCCAGTACGTCATTGATAGGGAGGGCAAGATCGTGGACGCGCAGACGCCGGTAAAAGCCCCGGAGAGCAGGCGGCTGGCGCTCGAAGCGTTGGAGCAGTTGAGCTAGGAGACGGAACCGCCAAGACGCCAAGGACGCCAAGAACTCGTCAAGGTAATAGAGCTTAGGCCCCTGACCCTACGACTTTTACTCGTATGCTCTACTAACTGAACCGTGAGCACACAGTGGCAGTGAGATTGCAACGCAAGGCGCTAGGGTTAAGAAGGGTTTCGAGGGTGGAGAAGCCTACCGCGCATCTCTTCCAGGACAACCGTGCGGTGGGGCAACCTGCCCTACTTCAGGCCCAACAGCACCGTGACGAGAGGGCAAGCGGCCAAGATTGTGGCTAACACCTTCTTCCCCAACTGCGACACGAAGTAAACTTAACGGGTTGTGCAAGAATGCCTCGGACTTCGCAGGTCCGAGGCATTCTTCTTGTTAGTAGCCCTTACCTTATCTCATTGCGAGGGGAATTGTCGATGAATGACCTTATCATTACCAACGCACGGCTGATTGACGGTACGGGGTCTCAGCCGAGGGACAATGTAACCATCACGGTGCGCGGTGGGCGGATAGAAGCCGTGCGGGCCGGTGGAGAGCAGACGGACGGAGAGGGGGCGGATGTCATTGATGTTGGGGGGCGCACGTTGCTGCCGGGCCTCATCAACGCCCACTGCCACGTCACCATGAACGCCGGTGCCGACCCGTTCGCTTACACGAAGAACACCAGCCTCCCCACCCTCCTGCTCCATTCCCTCAAGCGCTGCCAGCAGATGCTCGAAGCGGGTATTACCACGGCGCGGGACCTGGGCGGCTACGAGTACGTCGAGATGGCTTTGCGGGACGCTTTCGCCGCCGGTGATTGGCCGGGGCC
>DASVVE010000016.1:0-210357 GCA_036386675.1 Chloroflexia bacterium
CTTCATGGACGACAACGTGAACCAGACGGTACTCGGCACTCTGCTCGGCACCTTCGTATACTGCCAGCTTGTGCTACGCACCATACGGCTGGAGGAAAACTCCTTCGTGCCCTCCATCTCGGTGAACTTTGCCTTGCTCCTGGCGACCGCCGACCTGGGCCTGTTCATCTTCTACATCCACCATGTCTCCGAGACCATCCAGGCTTACCACATCATCCACCGCGTGGGGGCGGGCACCCGCAAGAGCATCGAAAGCATCTTCCATGCGCGCGCCTCGAGTCCCGTGCACCACATAGAGGATGAAGACCTCTACCGACTGATAGGCCCGCAGGTGGACATATGCAGTTCTAAAGTCGGGTACATCCAGGCTATCGACACCGACTCCATCCTGGCTCTCATGCAGCGCCACGACCTCTTCATCGAGTACACCAAGGCCGTAGGTATGTACGTGGTCCAGGGCGAGCGCCTGGCGCGTGTTGGGCCTACCTCCAGGGTGACCCCCGCCATCCTCACCCAGGTACAAAAGAGCTTCCTCCTAGGCGCGCATCGCACCCTCTACCAGGACCCACAGTACGGCGTGCTAATGTTGGCCGACATCGCCATCAAGGCCCTCTCGCCCGCCATCAACGACCCCAACACCGCCGTGATGAGCCTCAACCAGATATCCAGCGTGCTGCGCCTCGTGGCCGCGCGAGAACTGCCCGAGCAAGTGCGTTATGGAGTGGACGGCAAGGTGCGCGCCATCTTGAACGAGCCTACCTTTGAGAAACTGGCCGCCCAGGCGTTCGACCAGGTGCGCCGCTTTGGCACGACCGACGCCACCATCCCCATAAAGCTGCTCGATGTCATAGATGAGATAGCCGCTGAAGACACGCTCCCGGCCCACCTGGAAGTGCTGCGCCTGCACGCCCGCGCCATAGTCGAAGACGCCGAACTCAATCTCAAATCCACTCGCGACAAAGCCCTTTTCAGCCAGAAAGTAGCCTCCCTCCCTCCGACCCTCGTATCCGCCAACGAATACACCTTGCTGGAAGTGCCGTGACGGTGTATTACTGAAGCTGGTACTTATCCAGCAATTTCTGAAGATTGACAACATAATCATGTAACAGGCGCTACGAAACGTATCTTGTAGGGGCAGGCCCCCGTGCCTGCCCCTGCAACCCTTTTCTTCCAGGTGTGGAGTAACCGCATGTCTACTGACCTGACCACCCACGACAAAGAAGTCCGCCGTGTTATCTTCGACACCCTCATGCGCACCGGCAGGTCGCCACTATCCCATGAGGTCGCTTCCACTCTCGGCACGCCCCACGAGGCCGCCAGAGAATCAATCCAGCGGCTGGCCGACGCCCACATGCTCTATCTTCAACGGGGCAGTGGCGAAATCCTCATGGCAGGCCCCTTCTCAGCCGTGCCCACCGCCTTCCAGGTCGAGTCGGGCGGCGTATCCTACTGGGGCAACTGTATCTGGGACGGCATGGGCATCCCCGCCATGCTCCACCAGGATGCCCAAATCACCACCGCCTGCGGAGATTGCGGCGAGCGGGTGCAACTGGACATTGGCAGCGGCAACCTCCTACCCGCAGAAGGCATAATTCATTTCGCCATCCCCGCCCGCCGTTGGTGGGACAATCTCGTCTACACCTGAAAGACGATGCTGCTTTTCCGGTCGGAAGAGCACGTCAACAACTGGTGCCGGCAATGGAACCAGCCCCACGGTGCCACCCTCACGCTAGAACAAGGCTGGTCTCTGGCTCAACAGTGGTACGGCCCCGACCGCCGCGAGCCTGACTGGCAGCGCTACACACTTGATGAAGCCCACGCCATCTTCGCCTCCCTCGGCCTGACCTCCCCCTTTTGGGACCTCTCCGGCTAAAGAAAGAGACGAAAACGCAAAGACGCAAAGGACGCAAAGAACGCGCAAAGAGGATGTGGGGTTTGGCGAATAGTTAAGAAGCGCCTGGTACGTCATCATGTACCCTTCTCCTCTTATCAAGGACGAACAATCGTAATCTTTGCGCGTTCTTTGCGTCCTTTGCGTCTTTGCGTTTTCGTCTCAACTCCTCTCGTTTCTTGCCCAGGTACCGGCTATTGTGCTACAATGAGCGGATAGCAACTTTATTTCATGCGTGGATATTTACAGCATGAGCGGCATCTAGCCAGCAATTTTCAGGAGCCTCACCCAAATGCCAAGACCGGTAGTGGCTATTGTCGGACGGCCCAACGTCGGCAAGTCATCTTTCTTCAACAGGCTTATAGGCGAGCAGGTCGCCATCGTCGAGGACCAGCCCGGCACCACCCGCGACCGCATCTACGGCGTCACCGAGTGGAACGGCGTCGAGTTCACCGTGATTGACACCGGCGGCATGGTCATGGGCGACGTGGCCGAGCCGGGCACCGGGCCGCAGGGCGAGATCACCGAGGAAGACATCCTCACCCGCACCCGCGAGCAGGCCGAGGCCGCGATAGAGGAAGCCGACGTTATCATCTTCATGGTGGACGCCAAGACCGGCCTCACCGCCACCGACAGCGAGATCTCCGAAGTCCTGCGCACCTCGCATAAGCCCGTCGTGCTCGCCGCCAACAAGGCCGACTCCGAGGAGCGCCGCCTCAACTCCGTTGAGTTCTACGAGCTTGGCCTGGGCGACCCAATTCCCATGTCCTCCAAGCACTCCATCAATACCGGCGACCTGCTGGACAAGGTGGTAGAGGCCTTCCCTCCGCAGGAACAGTCCACCGAAGACGATGATGAGGTTATCCGTGTTGCTATCGTGGGGCGGCCCAACGTCGGCAAGTCGCGCCTGCTCAACGCCATCCTGGGACACGAGCGGGTAATCGTCTCGGACCAGCCGGGCACCACCCGCGACGCCATTGATACCACCTTCGAGTACACCGAGGAAGGTGAGGACGGCAAGACCTACGAAGTCACCCTCATCGACACCGCGGGCATCCGCCGCCGGGGCCGCATCGAGCCTGGCATCGAGCGATATTCGGTCATCCGCACCCTGCGCGCCATCCAACGCGCCGACGTGACCCTGCTGGTGATTGACGCCACCGAGGGCATCACCGCCCAGGACACCCACATCGCGGGCTACGTGCTCGAAGAGACGAAGGGTATGATCCTGGTGGTGAACAAGTGGGACCTTGTGGAGAAAGACTCCAACACCATCTACGAATACACGGCGCACCTGCGGCAAGAGCTAAACTTCATGCCCTACGTGCCGTTCGTCTTCATCTCGGCCAAGTTCGGCCAGCGTGTGACCAAGGTGCTGCCGATGGCCCTCAAGGTGGCCCACGAGCGCACCAAGCGCATCGGCACCGGCCAGCTAAACAAGCTCGTGAAAGAGGCAGTGGAGGCCCACCCGCCCCCCTCGAAGCCCGGCAAGTGGGTCAAGTTCTACTACGCCACCCAGGCCGACATCCGGCCGCCCACCTTCGTCTTCTTCACCAACGACGCCGACGCGGTCCACTTCTCCTACAAGCGCTACCTGGAGAACCAGGTACGTGGTGCCTTCGGCTTCGAGGGCACCCCCATCAAGCTCATCATCAGGACGAGGCAGCACACCGAATAGCTTTTTATGTTCTAAACGCCAAGACGCAAAGACGCCAAGGACGCGCAGAGAGAGGAATACTGTTTAAGGCAAAAGGACCAGGGTACATGATGTTGTACTCTGGTCCTTCTTGTATTCGCCAAACCCTTATCTACTTGGCGTGGTCCTTGGCGTCTTGGCGTCTTGGCGTTTCCGTCCTATAGAACGTCCACCTCAAGCCCCCCCGCTGGGCGCACCACGTAGGTCTCGGCCTTGAGGGACGTTTCCTCCGTGTAGCGGCGCACCACGTTGCGGTCGAAGGCGCGTATGGCTGTGTTCTGCACCAGGTTCACCGTGCAGCCGCCGAAGCCTTGCCCGAACATGCGGGCACCCACCACGCCATCGGTCTCGTGGGCCAGTTCCACCAGCCGGTCCATGAAGAGGTTGCTCACCTCGTAGTCGTTCTTCAGGCTCTCGTGCGACTCGTTCATGAGCCTGCCCGCCGTCTGGAAATCGTTCACCGACAGCGCCACCACCGTCTGCAACACACGCTCGTTTTCGCTGATTACGTGCCTGGCGCGCTTGTAGAGGGTAGGGTAGAGCTTGCCACCGTGGCTGTGTAGAGTGTCTTGCGTAATATCGCGCAGCGACTGCAACTCCAGGTTGTAGCTGATGACTTTGAGCGCGCCCAACGCCGCTTCGCACTCACGTCGCCGCTTGGTAAGCACCGCGTTGCTGTCATCGCGGCTCAGTCCGCTATTAACGATTATCAGCGCCAGTCCCGCGGCCGCCGGGTTGAACGGCACCGTGGTAATGCCGGACGAGCGGCAATCGATCAGCAGGGCGGTGCGCGGCTCGCTGTGGGCGATAGCCATCTCGTCCACCATGCCGTTGATCGCGCCGAGGAACTCGGTTTCGATCTTCTGCCCGGCGCGGGACATCTCGTCCTTCGGCACGTTCCACCCCGATAGCTGCGCCAATGTAGCCATGACACCCATTATCATCGACGCGGACGAGGCCATCCCCACGCCCACCGGCAGGTCGCCCCAGATGAGCACGTCGGCCCCTACGGAGGTGTAGTCGTGCTCCCGCAGCCACCAGACGGCCCCGCGTACGTAGTTGGACCAGTGCGTGCTCTCGCCCAGCAACCCTATATGCCCGTCGAGGTCTATCTGGGCTTCCTCCTGGAAGGCCTCGCAGAAGACGCGCAACGTCCGGTCCGTGCGTGGGGCCGCCGCGAACTTGGTGTGTCTGTCAATCGCGGTCGGCAGCACGTATCCCTGGTTGTAATCCGTATGGTCGCCGATCAGGTTCACTCGCCCAGGTGAGCGGGTCAACACCGCCGGGTCGCGTCCGAATCTATCTGCGAACGATAGCTCTCTAGCCACTATGTGGGCTCCAGTCATAAAGGATTGGTCGTCACTGATTGTATCGCTAACCGCGATGCTTCGCGCCATTTTCCACCACACGCCACTAATAACTAACAACTAACCACTTGTCACGCATCTTGGTCGTAACCGAGCGGGTGGCTCTGGTGCCACTTCCACGCCGTACCGATAATATCTTCCAGTCCGGCGTACCGCGGCTTCCACCCCAGCTTCGAGATGATAGCCTCCGAACTCGCCACCAGCACCGGGGGGTCGCCCGCCCTTCTTGGTCCCACCTGCGCCGGTATCTCGTGCCCCGTCACCTTGCGGGCCGTCTCGATCACCTCTTGCACCGAGAAGCCCGAGCCGTTCCCCAGGTTGAATATCTGGCTCTCGCCGCCTCCTGCCAGCCATTCGAGGGCCAGTATGTGCGCCTGCGCCAGGTCGATCACGTGTATGTAGTCGCGCACCGCCGTGCCATCCGGCGTCTCGTAGTCCCCTCCATATATCTGTACCTGCGGCCGCTGCCCCAGCGCCACCTGCAACACTATCGGTATGATATGTGTCTCAGGGTCGTGTACCTCTCCGTACTTCTCCGAGGCCCCCGCCGCGTTGAAATACCGCAGGGACACGAACCTCACCCCGTGCACTTCATCGAACCAGCGCAGCATCTTCTCAAAGAGTAATTTCGACTCGCCATACGGGTTGATGGGAGCCGTGGGGTCCGTTTCCTGTATCGGACTGCTCCGCGGCATGCCATATGTAGCTGCGCTTGACGAGAAGACCAGCATCCTGGTCTCGGCGCGTATCATGGCCTCGACCAGCGTGAGGCTCGCCGTGACGTTGTTGGTAAAGTACTTGACCGCGTTCTCCATCGACTCGCCTACCAGCGAGTGGGCCGCGAAGTGCATCACCGCGTCGACCCGGTGCTCCTTGAGCGTGCGTTCCAGCAATGCCAGGTCCGCGATGTCCCCGTCAACGAAGGTGGCGCGAGGGTCGATTGCTCCCTTGTGACCTTTGATGAGGTTGTCGAACACCACCACCCTGTACCCGGCGTCCGCCAGCATCTCGACAGCTACGCTGCCGATGTACCCCGCGCCGCCGGTAACCAGCACGCTCAACTCGCCGTGCTCCTGCGCGCCACCCACGTTTTCAGCCGATGTGTTGCTCATTATAGCAGACCTCCCATGCCTAATTGATGTGCCAAACGGGCTATTGTCAGTGTTATTTTTCGGCTAACACTTTAGTAGTAAGGCACCTCATTTACTAAGTGTCACCTACCCCGGTGTGAGTACCTCACGCGTGCGCAGCCCTAAGTGACTAGGACCGGGACCCCTGGTAGTGTGTTGGTTACAGAGTGCGGAGGCCTACGCCGTACATTGATCCCGTACAAGGTGCCGAGTACGACGGGCGTCTCCTGGCGACCACACTCTCTAGATTACCACCTCCGCGTCGATTACCGCCTCCGCGTCCATCATGCCACCGCTTCTCCACCGTGCACACATTAGCCGCCCCGCACCCAAAAGTGTATAATAGCGCGGCAAAGAGAGAAGGGTAGCACCCCATGCGCTCGCACAACCCCCACGCCTAACTTAGCACTCAAAATTCATAACTCAAAACTCAAAACTCGTCTCCCGAACTCACCAGATGGAGTAACGCCAATGTATACCACGCTTCCCCTCGACCCGCAACAAATAGGTGCCTCCCGCCCGGTCGACCGGCCCTTGCGCGAGGCCGACCCCGACCTGTGGCAGGCTATCGAGGACGAAAAACGGCGGCAGCACGACAAGATTGAGCTTATCGCCTCCGAGAACTACGTCAGCCGCGCCGTGCTCGAAGCGCAAGGCTCCGTGCTCACCAACAAGTACGCCGAGGGCTACCCAGGCAAGCGGTACTACGGCGGTTGCGAGCACGTGGACGTGGCCGAGACCCTCGCCATCGCCCGTGCCAAGGAGATATTCGGGGCTGAACATGCCAACGTGCAACCCCACTCCGGCGCGCAGGCCAACATGGCTACCTACATGGCTGTGCTCAAGCCCGGCGACAAAATTCTCGGTATGGGCCTCGCGTTCGGCGGCCACCTTACCCACGGCTACGCCATCAACTTCTCCGGCGCGCTCTACCAGGCTTCCTCCTACGCGGTGGACCGCGAGACCGAGCGCATCGACTACGATGCCCTGGAGCAGCAGGCGATAGAGGAGCAACCGCGAATGCTGGTGGTGGGTGCCAGCGCATACCCGCGTGTTATCGATTTCGAGCGGTGCCGCCGGATAGCCGACGCGTGCGGAGCGATGCTCATGGTGGACATGGCCCATATCGCAGGCCTGGTCGCCGCAGGGATTCATCCCTCGCCAGTGCCCTATGCCGATTTTGTCACCACCACCACCCACAAGACCCTGCGCGGCCCCCGTGGCGGTATGATTCTGTGCAAGGCTCAGTATGCCAAGGAGATAGACAAGAGCGTCTTCCCCGGCATCCAGGGTGGCCCCCTCATGCACGTAATCGCCGCCAAGGCCGTCGCTTTCAAAGAGGCCCTGGAACCCGGCTTCCACGAGTACCAGCGCCAGATCGTCACCAACGCGCAGCGCCTGGCAGCCGGACTTGAAGGCGCGGGCCTGCGTCTAGTCTCCGGCGGTACCGACAACCACCTGATGCTCGTGGACGTCTCCCCGCTCGGCCTCACCGGCAAAGTGGCCGAACGCGCCCTGGACGAGGTAGGCATCACCGTCAACAAGAACGCCATCCCCTACGACCCGCAGCCGCCCGCCAAAGCCAGCGGCATCCGCGTCGGCACGCCCGCCGTCACCACACGTGGCTTCCGCGAGCCGGAGATGGATACCATAGCGCGCCTCATCGGTGAAGTGCTCCGCGCCCCCGAGGACCCGGAGGTAAAAGAGCGCGTATCCGCCGAAGTGCTTGAGCTTTGCAGCCATTTCCCCGTTCCCGGCATCCAATCATAACCCCAAGTCCCATCGTCCATCGGCCACTCACGAGAGCTAAACAAATGAACCAGGTGCATGTCTCCACCCACCCGCTCATACAGCACAAGCTGGCCCTGATGCGGAGTGTCAAAACCGAGCCAAAGAAGTTCCGCGAGGTAGTGCGGGAGATCACCACGCTCCTTCTCTACGAAGCCACCCTGGACCTGGAAACGGTTGGTATGGACGTGGAGACCCCCCTTGCTACGATGGAAGGCTGCAAGCTTGCCGACCGCATCGGCTTTGTGCCTATCTTGCGCGCGGGCATCGGCATGGTGGATGCCGCGCTGGAGCTGATACCGACGGCCCAGGTGTGGCACATCGGCCTCTACCGCGACCACCGCACCCTGCTACCCGTTGAGTACTACAACAAGCTCCCGGTGCAGCCCACCGTAGACCTGTGTATAGTGCTCGACCCGATGCTCGCCACCGCAGGCTCGGCCACCGCCACCATAAAAATCCTCAAGGACTGGGGCGCCAAGCGGATAAAGTTCGTCGGCCTGATTGCCGCCCCCGAAGGTGTAGAACGTCTCCACGGCGAGCACCCCGACGTACCCATCCACGTCGCCGCCGTAGACACCCACCTCAATGATGTCGGCTACATAGTCCCCGGCCTTGGTGACGCGGGCGACCGCCAGTTCGGAACCTCTTAGACGGATTTGGAAATTGGAATTTCGAATTGCGAATTTAGTAGGTATCCAAACAAATTCGCAATTCGAAATTCCAATTTCCAAATGGAGAACCCTTGGATTCTCACCTGCCCACAATGATATTGCTGTTCGGCGTCACCCTCGCGCTCTCCCTGGGGCTTACTCCCCTGGTGCGCTGGGCGGCGTTGCGCGTGGGGTGGGTGGATAGGCCGGGAGAGGCCCGCCGCGTGCACAAGGTGGCGGTGCCGCGCCTAGGTGGTCTTGCCATCTACGCGGCTTTCGCGGTGGGCGTGCTGCTAACCTTCGTCTTCCCACTGCGCGGCCCTTACGACCCCGGCGACAACGCTCGGTTTGAGGGTGGCCGGGTGCTGCTTATGTTGCTCGGTGCCGGACTCATCGCGCTCGTCATGGCCGTTGACGACGTGAAGGGCCTGAAGCCGATCCCCCGGCTCGTCTGGCAACTTAGTGTGGCCTTCCTGATGGTCGTGCCCAGCATGCTCGTGCCGGGAGGCCGCAACTGTGACAACGCCGGTATATGCGAGCCTGCCGGCACCGTGCACTACGACCAAGGCGCGGGCATACTCGCTACAGGCATACAAAACCCCTTTCGAGGCATCTCCATCCCCTTCCTCAATGGAGACCCGCTGGGTGCGACCATAGACCTGTGGCTGCCGGTTGCCGTCATCTTCACCGTCGTCTGGATCGCGGGCGTGACCAATACCATCAACTGGATAGACGGCCTTGATGGGCTGGCAGCGGGCGTAACCGTGGTCGCTTGCCTGGTGCTTTTCGTGCTCACCGTAAGCGTAGGGCAGACCACTCTCGCCTACGTGCCCCTGCTGCTTGCCGCCGCCGTGCTGGGCTTCCTACCATATAATATTCACCCCGCGCGTATCTTCATGGGCGACTCCGGCGCGATGTTCCTCGGCTTTACCCTGGCTATCATCTCCCTAATCGGTGGGGCCAAGCTCGCGGCGGCCCTCTTGGTCCTCGGCATCCCCTTGCTCGACAGCTTCTACATGATCGTCTACCGCCTCATGCGCGGCCGCTCTCCGGTCTCCGCCGACCGGGGGCACCTGCACCACCGCCTGCACGACATGGGACTGAGCCACGGCCAGGTCATGCTCATCTACATGGTGCTCTGTGGCACGTTCGGCCTGGTGGGCATGATCAACAGCGAGACCACTTTCGTCTCGCCCCTCGTCAAGCTGCTGGTGATGGTGCTGATGGCCCTGGTGCTCGCCGCCATCGCTGTATACATATCCCGCCGCCGCTTCGACCGCGACGGCCCCACCGGCGACTCGACCGCTCGCGCCTCTCGTGGCGTCCAGGCCTCCACACCCGACCGCTAACACTTTACACATGAGCACATGCCCGGTATGCATCGCTTCTACGTACCGCAACTAAGGCCGCGAGATGGCAACATCCAACTCACCGGCCCCACCTACGAACAGATACGCCGCGTGCTCCGCATGCGCCCAGGCGACCATGTGGCCGTGTTCGACGGCACCGGCCGCGAATACCACCTCACGCTCGCGGAGTTTGGCAAAGGAGAGGTCTACGGCCGTATAGTCGAGCAGTACGAGGTCGCCACCGAACCCCGCTGTCAGGTAGTGATGTACCTGTCGCTGCTCAACAAGTCCGACAAGTTCGAGTGGGCCTTACAAAAATGCACCGAACTGGGGGCCTCCCACTTCGTGCCGGTAGTCGCCGCCCGTAGCGTCACCGCCTCGGCACGCTCCGAGCGTTGGGAGCGCATCATCCAGGAGGCGGTAGAGCAGAGCGGACGAGGCATATTGCCCACGCTCTCCCTGCCTGTACCCTTCCAACAAGCCGTCCGCCATGCTATCGAGCAAACGTCAACGCCAAGCCTGGTGCTGCTCCCCGAGGTAACGGGCGAGCGGTCGCTGAGCAAGGTACTTGCAAACACCACGTCCGCACCCGACACGATAGCCCTGTTCATCGGCCCCGAAGGCGGCTTCTCCCCCGAAGAGCAAGAGTTCGCCAGGGAACAGGGCGTGCAGGTCGTAAAGATGGGTTCTCGCGTACTTCGGGCCGAGACCGCAGCAGTGGCCGCCTTGACAATTGTCCTGGAGAGGCTTGGCGAATTACAGTAGATGTGTTCTCGAACATGCTGTTGGAGGAGTTAAGCACCCAAATCTGGCCTTTGTCATTCTGAACACAGCGAAGAATCTCGTCCCTCAGTACCCAAATACCACCTTTCCTACAGCAACAGAGTGCCAAGTGCAAGGTGAAACATCCCGGTAGAGGACGAGATTCTTCGCTGCGTTCAGAATGACAAAGGCCGACTCTGCCGCCGACAATTCAGCACTATACTATTGTGTTAGGTACTAGCAACAGGAGGAAACATGATGCCTGAAATGCATTTCAGCGACGTTCACCACTACGTGGACCTATTCGCGGCGGGCGACACCGCAGTCAACGACGCCGCCGAGGAGTTCAGCCGCGCCGACCTGTGCGCCTTCCTCCGTCAGAACGTCGATGAAGTGATCCGCATGGTGCGCGCCATGACCCCGGCTCAACTCGCCTACCGTCTGCCCGGCGCGCCCGGAGGCTGGGACACCAGCGGCGATGAAGAGCACTTCGACGCCACTCAGGTCGTGACCCACCTGGCGAGCGGCATCGCCTTCCACTGGTGGGGTATCACCCGCGCCCTTGGGCATGCCCGCCCCGACTTCCCGCGTCCCCCGGCAGGCATATCCACCACCGGCAAGAACCGCAACATGCTAGGTGGTGGCGGCTGGACCGGCGTTCCCATCGAAGAGGCCATCTCCCTGCTCGATGCCACCACCGAGCGCTTCCTCACCTACGTCAACGGCCTCCCTGAAGAGCAAGCCGGTACCGCCACCGCCAGCCTTGGCATCTTCAAAGACCTCACCCCGCACGGCTGGCTCTTCCTCGATGCTATACACACCGCCATGCACATCCAGCAGCTAGCAGAAATGCAGTCGCAGCCTGACTATCCCAGCGTTTAAGAGACGGAACCCCCAGGGCAAGAGCGCTGTCACGCACGGACTATGATTGGGTGAGATGTTGTTAGGGGTTAGGATCTGTCTGCTGAATAGCATCACCAACTGATGGCGACTCAGCTCCACCCTGTCATTTCGAACGCAGTGAGAAATGACAGGGTAGCTGATGTGCGCTTCTCAGACTCCAGGTTTATGTGATAGCATCAAGTGCTTACAGCTTCCTAGAACGCTTGTTTCGGGAGCAGCAGGCTCGGCGTGCAGCAAGCTACAACTTATGGGTACAAGCAGTAGATACAACTAGCCGTTATGGAAAACTTTCCACAATAAGGTGGAAAGCAGAGTATAATAGGGTCCACGGGTGTAGAATGGTCTCCTCACAACCGAAGGAGGAGGAGACGCGATAGAGGTCTTTGGGTCGCCCGACCGGCACCTACAATTGTAGCTCTGGCTCAACAACTTATGTTAAGCCGTGCATTGCTGTTGTAATTTTTGACAGCCCAAAGCCCCGCTCCGTCGAGCACGCATATGCCCAACAACGACAGGATCATCGTCGGTATCGACGTAGGCACGAACAAGGTCTGCACCATCGTGGCCGAAGCGGACGCAGGG
Organism: Chloroflexia bacterium; assembly: GCA_036386675.1. GTDB lineage: Bacteria > Chloroflexota > Chloroflexia > QHBQ01 > JADMIH01 > JADMIH01. The sequence continues at coordinate 12,122 of DASVVE010000016.1, forward strand.
CCAGGCAATCGCCTCAACGTGCTTGGGGTGGGGGCCGTGGCCTCGGAGGGGATCAGCAAGGGGATGATCACCGACATACACAAGGCCAGCGCCTCCATAGCCCACTCGCTCGAAGCCGCCGAGCGCCAGTCGGGGTGCAGGATACTCTCGGCTTACGTGTCGATCTCCGGCAACCACATCTCCTCCAGCAACAGCCGGGGACTCGTGGCGGTGTCCAACCCCGACCGCATTGTCGGCCAGGACGACGTGGCCCGTGCCGTGGACGCGGCCCGCGCCATGGCTATACCGGCAGGGCGTGACGTGCTGCACGTCATACCGCGTACCTATACCGTGGACGGGCAGGATGGCATACAGAACCCGATTGGCCTCTCCGGCTTCCGGCTGGATGTGGAAACGCACGTGGTTACGGGCGCGAACAACGTGCGGGAGAACCTGGTGCGGTGCGTGCAGAAGGCGGACGTGGAGGTGGACGACCTGGTGCTCTCGCCCCTGGCCTCCGCCGAAGCCGTGCTCACCGAGCAAGAGAAGAACATGGGCGTGGTGCTGGTCGATATCGGGCACGGCACCACCGACGTAGCTATCTACGCCGACGGCTCGGTATGGCACAGCAAGGTGATTCCCATCGGCGGCTGGCACCTGACCAACGATTTGGTGATCGTCTTCAATATCCCCTACGAGTCGGCCGAGACTCTCAAGTTGCAGTATGGCATGGCGATTGCCCCAGGCAGCAGCCGCTACGCTCAGCGCGAGGCAAAGGCGGCGAGCCTCGGCAGGGTGCCCTCCCGGAGTGGACTGGCCGCGGTGTCGGCTAACGGCAACGGCGCGGGACATGGCGTGCCCCTGCCGGTGGACGTGCTGATGGCAACCGCCGCGGAGGAAGCGGGCCTCGACGAAGGCGAGATGCTTGAGGCGGAGACCTTCGAGGGCAACTTGCGCCACATCAGCCGGGACGAACTGAACGAGGTGATGGCTGCGCGTCTCGACCAGCTATTTGGCATGGTGGGCGACGAAATCAGGCGCAGCGGCTACGAGGGCCTGCTACCGGCCGGCATGGTGCTCACCGGGGGCGTGGCCCAGATGTCGAACATCGAGGCACTGGCGGCGGGCAAGCTCAGATTGCCTGTGCGCACGGGCCACCCCCGGAGGATAGGGGGCCTGGCCGATGTATTCGACAGCCCAGCATACGCTACCAGCGTGGGTCTTATCCTCTGGGGCATGAAGCCGAATGCCGTTAATCTGCCTATTTTGGAGGAAAGAAACGGCAATTTGAAGGAACGAGGTTCGACTAGAAGCGTATTGGCTGATTGGCTAAGCAAGTTCATGCCGAGGGGTTAAGAGGTCCAATCTGGGGTGAGTCATTGCCAATTTGCGCAAAATAGGCAGAATAAACACCAAAATACCTTGAACTTCGTGCTCTGATGGTGTATTATCAGTCCTTAGTCCCGCTCTTTTTGGGCAACCCACATAATAACGAAGCTCATCTTGCCGGTTTTTGACGCGGCATAACTCGCTACAGGGGTAGGGGATACTGTAATTCGCACCGCAAACACACGCTTTTGTCACGCCCTTACGCTGCGTGAAAGCGTTTGCGCATATGGCCTGTACCGCGTACGGGCGCAAAGAGCAACCGGGGAAGAGGAGGATTGGACATGTTTCCGCCTATGAACAACAACCCTAATAGGCCGGTGCACATTCAATATGGTTCCGGGCGTGACAATGGACTTCCCGCCGAAAACTACGCGCAAATCAAGGTGATTGGCGTGGGTGGCGGTGGTTCCAACGCCGTGAATCGTATGATCCAGGCCGGTGTCAAAGGTGTGGACTTCATCGCCGTCAACACGGACGCCCAGGCCCTGATGCACTCCGAGGCACCCACCCGCATCCGCATCGGTGACAAGCTCACCAAAGGGCTAGGCTCCGGTGGCAACCCCGATGTGGGCCGCCGCGCCGCCGATGAGACCAGCGAAGAACTGTTCGAGGTGCTGAAGGGTGCCGATATGGTGTTCATCACCGCCGGTATGGGCGGTGGCACCGGCACCGGCGCTTCCCCCGTAATCGCACAGATAGCCCGCGAAATCGGCGCGCTCACCGTAGGTGTGGTCACCAAGCCCTTCACCTTCGAGGGTTCCCGCCGCCGACTCGCTGCTGATGAGGGCCTGAACGGCCTCAAGGAGCAGGTTGATACCCTCATTACGATCCCCAACGACCGCCTCCTCCAGATAGCGGACAAGAAGACCACGTTGAACGAGGCCTTCCGCATCGCTGACGACGTGCTGCGCCAGGGCATCCAGGGCATCTCCGACCTGATTACCGAGCCGGGCCTCATCAACCTGGACTTCGCGGACGTGAAGAGCATCATGCAGCTAGCTGGCTCGGCGCTTATGGCTATAGGCCGCGGCACCGGCGACAACCGCTGTATCGATGCTGCGCGGCAGGCCATTGAGTCGCCATTGCTGGAAATCAGCATCGAGGGTGCTAAGGGCGTGCTGTTCAACGTTACAGGCGGCCCCGACCTGGGTATGCTCGAAGTGCACGAGGCGGCCTCCGTTATCCAGCAGGCTGCCGACCCCGAGGCTAACATCATCTTCGGCGCGGTGATCGACCCGGAGATGGGCAGCGACGTGAAGATTACCCTCATCGCTACGGGCTTCGACTCGGTCCGGCGGGGGGTGGAGATGCGTCCCGGCTACGGAGCTCGGGAGTCCGCTTATTACAGCGGGTTCACTCAGCAACAGCCTCAACAGCCGCAACCTCAACAGCAGCCTCAACAGCAGCCGCAGCAACAACCTGCGCCGCAGCCGGCGCAACAGCCTGGCTACCAGGGCAACTACCAGCAGGGACAGCCTATGCAGCAGCCCGCTGAGCCTTCCGGCAACGGCACGGGCAACCAGAACCAGGCCCCGCAGTACAATACGCCCGCTCAGCAGCCTAGGGCCACGAACCCGAACACCCAGAACCCCGGCGCTCCAAACCCCAACAACCCGCGCCAGCCGGTCCAGCCCCAGAGCGGCGACGACCTCGATATCCCGCCCTTTCTATTCCCCAAGTTCAAGAACCGACAAGGGCAGTAGAAGTAACGAGGACTGAGGACTGAGTAGCGGTGCTCAAGGGACAGGTCCAGTAGCTAAAGAAGAGGCCACTCAGCACGAGCGGCCTCTTGCTTTTATTGCAGGTATGGTTCGCCACATCACCCTCTTTTAAGCCAGTGTTCAATATGGCCGACCATGTTCCCCTCTGTCATCGTGAACGCAGTGAAGGATCTCAGATGTTGCGCGTGCCGTTACGTTGAGCCTCAAGCACCATGTTTACGCAGCATTGGCATCATTCCTATACCACCTTCTTGAGATCCTTCACTGCGTTCAGGATGACAGAGGGGTGGAGTGCTCCCCCTGAGGTTCTTCTTCATTGCGCGCTGGCTACGTCCGAAGATGCGTCACATTACTCTACTAGACCGAGCCACCCTCTGATGCCTGGGGCGTGGTCCTCGTAGTGGAGGTAGGTCTCGTGGGGGACTAGCTGGTGGACGGGCCGTCCGCGCGTCCACTCGAACTTTTCAGAGGACATAAGGTCTGCGGGTGAGAGAGCTTCTATGGCCGCTATCAGCTTCTGGTGCGACTTCGCGGACAGGTGGAGGGCGGCCTGGGCATCGAGGCTGCGGTGGTGCGCGAATATCCAGGCGTTGCGCTGGTCCTGGGCCATGGTGTCAACTTCGTGCGGAATGTTCGGGCCGCCAGCGTTGATTTGCTGGGCCATCCAGTCCTCGTAGATGGCGACGTGCGCGACGACATCCTTGACCGACCATTCCCCGCCTTCTATCTCGACTCCCGGCTCGGTCAGCCGCTCCCCCGGCACTCGCGCGATCAAAGCGTCCCACTCGGCGCGGGCCGAACGCACCTTGTCTAGCAGATCCTTCTTTATTGTCTCACCGTCCACGGACTGATCTCGTTCTCGCGGGCTGTGCGGCATCGTTACGCCTCGACCTTATGCCCTTTCTTGCGGTGATAGTGTCGTCGGGCCTTAGCCAGGTTGCCGCAGTTGCTCATGTCGCACCAGCGGCGGCTGCGGTTCTTGCTCATGTCCACAAAGAGCCAGCCGCAGTCGCTGGCGGCGCATTGGTGCACTCTCTCCAGCTTGTGCTCGTCCTCGGTTAGCAGGTCGACCGCCGACTTCGCCACAGGCCATAGCATTTTGGTAAGTTCGTCGCTCTCTTCATCCCAGCCCCAACGGAAGCCTTCCGTGCCCCTCCGCACTCGCATGTGCGATAGGGCACCCGGTAACTCGGCGTTAAGAGCTTCCAGGGCGTCTTCGCTCACGGGCAGCCCGAGTGAGTAGCCCGTAAGCACCCGGTAAAGTGCGTGCCGCAACTTCTTGACGGCCACCACGGCCTCCTCCGCTTCGCCTGGGTGCTCGGCAGCCCTCGTCATGAGCCTCTCCGCTTCCGCGTTGGTTATTAGCCGCAACTGCCTGCCCCACTCCAGCACGTCAAAATAATTGTTGATATGGTCACCGGAGTACTTCGGGTTCGCTTCGTATCGCATGTCGTGGTACATGCCCGCCGTCGAGACGGTGTTTATAAAATCGAGCACCAGGTCGCCCGCACTGCTGGAGAAGGTGTAGCCCGGCTCGGACCGTTGCTCCTCAATTATCTGTTGCAAGTTCATAATCTAACCACCAAGATGGGTATTGACAGGTTAGGAATTCTGATGTACAATCTAACCATCAAAAGTAATTATAGCTAGTTATATTCGCATTGTCAATAGGCGCTTCGTAGCAAAGAGGCGAACGCAAGAGGAAAGCCCACACAGTAGCGGTGGGAGTGGTGACAGGCACAAGGAGGTGTGGAAATGTTCGACTGGTGTACTGAGATGGCTATGCAGAGGCAGGGTGAAATGCTCAAGGACGCGCAACAGTACAGGCTCCTGGCCGAAGCCTACAGCCGGGAAGAAAAGCCGTTTAGCTGGCAGCGCCGGGCGCTATGCTCGCTTGGGGCATGGCTGATAGGGGCGGGTCGGTGGTTGCAGAGCCGGTCGGGCGCTACACCGCCGCCAGGCAGCAGCCTGGTGTTCCTGGTGGGACGGGAGACCGTGGACTCAAGACAGAATGGCATAGAGTCGCTAAGAAAGGTTGCGTAACGGGGGTAGTCGCAGGCCGCCCGTACTTATAGGAGGTTTGAAATGGAAGGGATTCAGGTAGTGACATTGGTGATCTTGTTGGTAGGGTTGGTGATTGTAGATGTGTTGGCTATGAGGAGAGGCTTCGACAGCCGCTTTAGTCACGGCTGCAAGTACGACCACCCTCGGTCCTGGTGAGCGTCCACGAGGAATAAGTGCCCTTTTGCCATATATGGTACTTTGTCACAGTGGGAGGAGCTTTCATGGCCGTAGCAGGACCAGGGGCACAAGACGGCGATAAAGTGACGGCCGAGGAAACAACTCCAACTCCAACTCCAACTCCAACTCCAATTCCAACTCCAACTCCAATTCCAACTCCAATTCCACCTGCAACTGTACGCAATAGGCTACGCGGACGACTGGGGAGACTCTCCGGGCACCCGGACTTCATGCGGATGTGGGCGGGCGAGACGATCTCGATGTTCGGCTCTCAGGTCACATATATCGCGATACCGCTCACAGCCGCCCTGGTGCTGCATGCCGAGCCGGGCGAGATGGGGGTCTTGCACGCGGCGGGGTTCGCTCCGTTCCTGCTCCTCACGCTGTTCGCCGGAGTGTGGGTGGACCGCAAGCGGCGCAGGCCGATTTTGATAGTCACCAACGCAGGCCGGGCCGTGCTGCTGGCGTTCATACCGCTCTCGGCCCTGTTCGGCTGGCTGAGCATGCCACAGCTATATGTTATCTCCCTGCTAGTAGGCTCACTTAACGTCTTTTTCGAGCTTGCGTACCAATCGTACCTGCCCACACTGGTCAGCAAGGACGATCTGGTGGAGGGCAATAGCAAGCTCCAGATGAGCGCCTCGATGTCCAGCATCGGAGGGCCTGGTATAGCGGGGCTGTTGCTGGAAGTGCTCTCAGCCCCGTTCGCGCTGCTGGCCGACGCGGTATCTTTCTTGGTCTCCGCCGTCATGATGATGTGCATCCGCACGCCGGAACTCGAACCGCAACGGCTGCACGCGAAAGGTAGCTTCAGACGCGAGATCGGTGAAGGCATCGCTATCGTGTTCAAGAACGCTTACCTCCGAGTGTTCGCCCTGGAGGCTGCTTCCTATAACTTCTTCTGGAACCTGATAGAGGCAGTGTATATACTGTATGCTGTGCGCGAGCTTGGGGCTTCGCCGCTGGTGATCGGCCTGGTCTTCTCGCTTGGTAGCCTCGGGTCGCTATTGGGAGCACTCGTTGCCGCCCGGTGGGCCGATCGGTTTGGCCTCGGCCGGGCGATTACCATCGCGATGGCTATCTCTTGCGTCAGCACACTGCTGATACCCCTAGCGGGCGACGGCGTGCTTGGTCCCTGGCTGGTGGGGGCGGCCTTTTTCGTGGGTGGGCTGGGCGTCACCGCATCGGTGGTGCACGTGGTGAGTCTGCGGCAGACGGTCACGCCGGGGCACCTGCTGGGACGCATGAACGGCAGCTACAGGTTCATCACCTGGGGCGTCATTCCCCTTGGGGCGCTGCTCGGCGGCTTCCTGGGCGAGGTGATCAGCCTGCGGGCGGCGCTGGTGGTAGGCGCGGTCGGAATGTCCCTGGCTTGGCTATGGGTGCTCTTCTCCCCGGTGCCGCGCCTCCGCAAGCTGTCCGATCTCGAACCGCCAACAGGGGAGCCGCGCAGGCATGAAGAAGATTCGCGTCCGGTGGATTTAGCAGCTTAGTTGAGGACGATGGACGATGGACGATGGTAGGAGACGGAACCGCATCACGCCAAGGACGCCAAGAACTCGCCAAGGTTTAGGATTGTTGGGATGAACGCTGCATTGTACCCTGTACCCACTACTCAGTCCTCAGTCCTCAGTCCTCATCACTCCCATCGTCCATCGTCCAGCGCCGGAGAAAACATGAACGACCAAGTCATATTTACCCGCCAGGGGCTTGTCCGTGGTGCGACAAAGATGTTGCCCATCGCGCTCATAGACGTGCCGTTCGCGATTGTTATGGGTGTGCTGGCACGGCAGGCGGGCATGTCCATGCTGGAAATCGTGTTGATAAGCATGCTGGTGTTTGCCGGGGCCTCCCAGTTGATAGCAGTGGGGCTGTGGGCTACCCCGGTGCCGGTAGTCACGCTCGTGCTCACCACATTGATAGTCAATCTCCGCCACCTGATGATGGGCGCTGCCCTGCGGCCCTGGTTCTCCAAACTTGGCCCTCTCAAGACTTACACCTCAGCCCACTTCATCACCGATGAAAGCTGGGCGCTGGCGATTCGCGAGTTCAAGAACGGCGGGCGCGACGTGGCCTTCCTCATGGGAAGCGGGCTTACGTTGTTTGTGTTGTGGGTCAGCGGTACGGCTGCCGGGCATTTGCTGGGAGCTGGTATTAGCTCACAGGACCTGGTGGCCTGGGGCCTGGACTTCGTAGTGACGGCGGTGTTCGTGGCGCTCGCGGTGTCGCTGTGGCGGGGCAAGTCGGACCTGGTGCCGTGGGTCGTGGCGGCGGCGGTGTCGTTCGGGGCGTACCTGCTGCTGCCGGGCACGCGCTGGTACATCCTGCTGGGCGGGCTTGCGGGGAGCATCGTGGGGGCGTTCCGCGATGGAGATTGATCCCGTTGCGCTCTTTACCATCGTAGCGATGGGCCTGGTTACCTATGCCACGCGGGCCGGTGGGCTGTGGCTGATGGGCAGGATAACCCCTTCGCGCCGTCTCGAGGCGTGGCTGCACAACATCCCCGGTGCGGTGCTCGTCTCGATTGTCACGCCCCTCGCCTTGAGCAACGGTCCCGCCGACACACTGGCAGCAGGCATTACCGGCCTGGTGACCGCCCGCACTCACAACCTGCTGCTTGCAATTGCTATCGGGGTAGGCGCGGCCTGGATGCTACGGCAGTTTATTTAGGGTGCGCCATTCGTGTTCCAGGATGCCGTAGATCACCGAATTGGCCCAGCCATCCGCCAGCAGGGTGGTCTCTCGCAGTTCGCCCTCGCGAGTCATCCCCAGCTTCTCGAGCACGCGCCACGCGCCCGTATTGGCCGACATGGTAGAGGCCGAGATGCGGTGCAAGCCAAGCTGCTCGAAGCCGAATGCCAGCATAGCGCGGGTGGCTTCGGTGGCGTAGCCCAGGTTCCAATGTTCGGGCGAAAGCTCGCAACCCATGTCGCCTTCGGTGGCATCGACGCTCTTCTTGCGTACGCCTACGTTGCCAATCAGACTGCCGTCGTCCCGCAACGTAACCGCCAGTTGGAACTTCGTGCGGGGTTGCTCCTGCCGGTCATCGAGGAACCAGCGCAGGAGCTTGCGGGCTAACTCAGCCCTCTGCTCGGCTGTCATCTGCTCGTAGTATAGCTGGTAGCGCGGGTCGGACTGGTAGGCGAGCATCGCCTCAAAGTCGCTCTCCTGGAACTCTCTAAGAATGAGGTGCTCGGTGACAACTTCCATGTGTCGTCTCCTAGATAAATTGCGCAGTGGTGCGCCAAGTTTACCATTTATATCAATCAGGCTTTAGACTGCTAGGCGGGTGGCGGCACGCAGACTGCTCTGTACAATATCGTTCCGCAGACCGATTGGGAGAGGCTGCGGCGATAGGTTATAATTAAACTGTTGAACCATAAACCAATTAAAGGCGTATTTAGAATCGTACAGCATAAAGGATCTCGCGGGATGGTGTCAGTGTCTTCAGTGTTGAAGGTAGAAGTTGCGGAAAGCTTCGAGTCGGCCCCCGGCCAGGCTGAATGGGACGCTTTGCTGCGCAATGCGGCTTCCAGCGTGGTGTTTCTCACGAAGGAGTGGCAGCAGACCTGGTGGGACAGTTTCGCCTCGGAGCACTGTTGTCAGCTCAAGATAATTTCGGTCCGCACAGACGGAGGAGCGCTTGTGGGCATCGCTCCTCTTTTTGTTGAGCAGACGCCCCTCCCGCCGGTGCAAGCCTACCAGCATGGGGTGCCCAGGCCTGAACATGGCGAGGGAGAGCCGCTGCGGTTGCTGCGCTTCGTGGGTGGCGTCGAGGTGGCCGATTACCTTGACATAATCACAGCGGCTGATAGTATGCTAGAGGTGTGGGCCGCCTTGTTCGACCACCTGTTGCAGCACCGCGACTGGGACGTGATCGACCTGCACTCGCTGCCGGAGTTCTCCCCGTCGCGGGAGGTGCTGGTGGAGTTGGCGGCAGAGAAGGGCCTTGCGATAGAGGTAGTGCCGGAGGATGTCTGCCCCGTGCTCGAATTGCCGGGCGACTGGGAGACCTACCTGATGAGCCTGCGCAAGAAGGACCGGCATGAATTGCGGCGCAAGGTGCGCAAGCTTGAGGGGCGCGACGACGTCCGCTGGTACCTGGTGAAGACCGGCGAGCATGCCGAGTTGGAGAAGGGTATGCGGGCCTTTATCGCGCTCCACCGCTCCAGCGGCCTGGACAAGGCGCAGTTCATGGACGACCGGAGGGCCGAAGCGTTCATGGAGATGGCGGCGCGCATGTCGAGGAGTGGCTGGCTGGACCTGGCGATACTGGCCGTGCACGACGAGCCTGCCGCCGCGTACCTGTCGTTCAACTACAACGGCCGTCTGTATCTTTACAACTCGGGCTACGACCCCAGGTACGCCGCTTACAGCGCAGGTGTGGCCCTTCTCGCCTACCGCATCCACAAGGCCATACTGCAAGGCATAGCGACCTTCGACTTCCTGCGCGGCGACGAGGATTACAAGTACGACTTCGGGGCCAAAGACACTTACGTCTACCGCGCCGTGCTCAGGGTGACGAGTGACGAGTGACGAGTATGTGGCTGTGTTGGTGTAGGGCAGCAGCACCCAAGCCACCCCCTGTCATCCTGAGCGTAGCGAAGGATCTCAAAAGGTGAGTAGGGCCGCTGTTGAATGTTACGGGACTTGGTGGCGAGAGTTCAACGTTGGAATAGAACCGGCATCTTAGATCCTTCGCTACGCTCAGGATGACAGGGGAATGTGGTCGTCGCGATATTGCTACGGGAACTGTCCTGGGCAGGACTTAGATGATTGGTGTGGCTTGTAACCTGCTAATGGTGCACTTGGAGAGTTAGTGCGGCCACCTAGTCGAGAAATCGGGTCGGTGCAAGGCTTTCACCCTCTTGTTGGCAAACATATACAAACTTAGTAGGGAAAATTAGATAAATGTGCAATATAGCAATGATAAGCATGCATACCTGCCCGCAGGCCTGCCCCGATAACCTGCTGGGGGGGCGCGAGACGGGCGGCATGAACGTCTACATACGCGAGCTTAGCCTGGAGCTTAGCAGGCGCGGCAAGAAGGTGGACGTGTTCACCCGCTACCAGGACCCCAATACGGAGCCGATCCACGAGCTTGGCAATGGCGCGAGGGTGATACACCTGGAGGCGGGGCCAAAGGCTCCTTACGATAAGAACCTGCTCCCCAACCACGTTGACGACTTCGTGGCGCAGATAGAGCAGTTTGCCTTGAAGGAGGGCATCCGCTACGACCTGGTGCACGGCCACTACTGGGTATCGGGGCTGGTGGCGCACGAGCTACAGCGCAAGTGGGGCCTGCCTATGGTGCAGATGTTCCACACGCTGGGCGCGATGAAGAACCTCGTCGCCAAGTCGGGGGCCGACCGCGAAGTGGCAGAGCGTATGCAGATAGAGCGGCAGGTGATGGACTGGGCCGACCGGATCATCGCCGCCACTTCCCTCGATAAGAACCAGATGCTCTACTGCTATGGGTCCTATGATGAGAAGATTTCCGTCATCCCGGCGGGTGTGGACACCGACCACTTCTACCCGAGGGACAAAGCGGAGGTCCGCCGCCAGTTGGGCCTACCTCTGGATACTCCCATCCTGCTGTTCGTGGGCCGCATAGAGCGGTTGAAGGGCATAGACACGCTGCTGGAATCGGCGGCCGTAGTGAGCCGCACCTGCGCCGGGCGCGACCTCAAGGTGCTCATCGTGGGCGGTGGCGGGCAGACATCGGAGGAGAACGCGGAGATACGCCGCATCTGGCAATTGCACCAGGACCTGAACCTGGAGGACCAGGTGGAGTTCGTAGGCTCCAAACCCCAGGAGATGCTGCCCCTCTACTACTCGGCGGCGGACATCACCGTGATGCCCTCGCACTACGAGTCGTTCGGCATGGTGGCGGTCGAGTCTATGGCCTCCGGCACTCCCGTGATCGCCTCCAACGTGGGCGGGCTGTCGTACACGGTGAAGGACGGAGTGACGGGCTACCTGGTGCCTGAGGAGAATCACTTCGTGCTAGCCGAGCAGGTGCACCACCTCCTCAAGAACCCCGAAGTGCGCGAGCAGTTGGGCCGCCAGGCAGCCGAGCACGCGCTACAATTCTCCTGGTCGAACATCGCCTCGCAGATAGTAGACGTGTACGACACAGAGATCTCAGCCAGGTGCGGAGTCGCCTGCCAGTGCTAGAGGGATAAAGACGGAACCGCCAAGACGCCAAGAGCGCCAAGAGCGCGCCAAGGTTTAGGATTGTTGTTTCAAGCAAAAAGGACCAGAGTACATGCCGTTGTACTCTGGTCCTTTTGTACTCTCCAACCCTCTATAATCTTGGCGCTATTCTTGGCGTCCTTGGCGTCCTTGGCGTCTTGGCGGTTCCGTCTCCTCTTACTCCCTTTAGTCCAACCGCCCGTAATACAGCCTGGTGTTGTAGAGGAAAGCCACTTTGCCGTCAACCTGGTGCTCGTCGAAGATAGCGCGCAGTTGGTTGAGCATCGGTTCGTGGTTGGGGTGGCCGGGTTCCGGGGCGTAGGAGGATGAGAGGAGGCGGCCCTTCAGGCTCTCAAAGTCGAAGTGCTGGCTGTTGGAGAAGGTGGCGATCTGCGGGCCATCGCCTCCGTAGAAGTCGTGCAGCGAGTCCTCGCTCTCGTCGCCCCTGAAGTGGACCTCGGCGTAGTCGGTGCCGTAGGTGTTGAGGAGCGCTTCGTAGTCTCTCAGGAAGGGTGTCGTGCCGGTCTGGCGCAGGTTCCAGACGAGGGCGACCCAGCCTCCCGGCCTGAGGATGCGGGCGAACTCGGCGCGTGCTGCCATGCGGTCGAACCAGTGGTAAGCCTGCCCGGCCGTGACGAAATCGACGCTTTGGGAGGGTAGCGTGGTGGCCTCGGCCCTCGCGTCCAGGCTGTGGAAGTTTGGGTACTCGGACAGCAACCGCTCGGCGGCCTCTCGCATCTCCTGGTTCGGCTCGATGCCGTAAACCAAGTTGCCGTTACGCAGAAATACCTCCGACAGGATGCCGGTGCCCGACCCCACATCCGCGATGACAGAGGCTTGAGTGAGCGCGCACTTCTCTACCAGCGTTTCCAGCACCTCAGGTGGGTAGTGGGGACGGTACCGGATGTAGTTCTCGACCCTGGTGGAGAATCGTTTGGTGACATCGTGCATGGCGATTGTAGCCTCAATAACGCATGAGATAGGTGGAGAGGAATGTGCCTTCGCCTGAACCGCAACGGTAGGCTTAGTGTGATTACATAGGAGGCCGCCGGACCCTGTTAATTAGTGCTCTCTCCTAATGTGCAGCGGAACCAGCGGCCCCCTATATTAATAGTCTACATTCGATTGCCCCTTGTTTCAATAGGTCCAACGCCGTAGCCACGGCTGTGTCAGCGTCGGATGTAGAGACTTCAGGTGGACTTTGCCATTCTGAGGGGTGCACCTTGCAAGTAAGTACTAGAACCTATCTCATAAATAGCCTACACTGAAGTGAACATCTTTTACTTCAGGAGCAGGCACAAAGTTGGACTTGACTTATGAGCAATGGACAGTAGTAGAACCACTGATACCAAAGCCGGTGCGCCGAGCAGATGGAAGAGGCAGACCCTGGCGCAACTCACGAGAGGTGCTGGACGGCATCTTCTGGATAATGAGGTCGGGTGCTCCCTGGCATGACTTGCCGGATAGATACCCTCCATACCAGACCTGCCATCGCCGCTTCCAGAGGTGGGTACGCTCAGGTGTGCTGGACAAGGTGTTGCAGGCACTAGCTGCTGATCTGCAAGAGCGAGGAGAGATAGACCTATCAGAGTGTTTCATTGACGGCACCTTCGTGGTGGCGAAAAAAGGGGCTGTTGCGTTGGAAAGACCAAGCGGGGCAAAGGTACGAAGATCATGGCAGTTACAGACGGCGCTTCTCTTCCACTCGCCATTCACATTGAAAGTGCTTCTCCGCATGAAGTCACCCTTGTTGAAGCTACTCTCCAGGCATCGTTTGTTGAGGGGACTCCCCAGCGGCTCATCGGAGACAAAGCCTATGACAGTGATCCGCTTGACCAGACGCTCAAGGAGCAAGGCATCGAGATGATAGCTCCTCACAGACGCAATCGTAAGAAGCCCAAGACCCAAGACGGCAGACCCTTGCGCAGGTACAAACGTCGCTGGAAGGTCGAACGCTTCTTCGCCTGGCTGCAGAACTTTCGCAGACTGGTTGTTCGTTACGAGCGTCATGCCGACAACTTTCTTGGCTTTGTGAAGCTTGCGTGCCTCCGCATCCTCCTCAGAGCCTATTTATGAGATGTGTTCTAATAACAGAGCCAAAGCCGCCTTTGTCATTCCGAACGTAGTGAGGAATCAGGTGAGTAGGGAAGTTGTTGCATTAGAGTATATCAGTGGCCTTGCCGCCTTGGCTCCTCCTTGCAACATAGTGCGAGTGCCACCTGATTCCGAACGCAGTGAGGAATGACAAGGCTTGTATTGGTCCTGCTATTGGCACTTACTTGCAAGATGCACCATTGAGCCTAGCGAGGCATCTCACAGTGAGGGAGCCTAGCCCGGTGTGGCACTGGGCGAAAGATGTAACAGGCGGCGGGTTGAGCGTCCTGGCATGCTTGGCGCGCACCAAAGTCCACGCAAAGAAATAGACATCTTCTCCCCGCGGAGGGTCACCTTGCTGAGGTTGTTTTTTCCAGGCGCGTCTGATATAATTGACGTTGGCCCTAAAAAAGCCCATCCTTGAACGATTGTATGTACTGCGGCGTGGCCGCTCTGTATGGAGGACGATTTAGTTGGCTAACACCAAGTCTGCACTTAAGAGGATCAGGTCGGGCGAGCGCAAGCGGGCACGCAACAAGCCGATACGCACAGCTTTGAAGACGTTCGTGCGCAGCGCCGTAACCCAGATCAACACCGGGGCTGCTGACATGTCGGCGGAGGCTGTGGTCCGGGCGATCAGCGAGCTTGATAAGGCCGCCGGTAAGGGCATCATTCACCGCAACCAGGCAGCCCGCCGTAAGTCTCGCCTCATGGCGAAGCTGAACCGCCTCAATGCGGCTGGATAGGTTTTGCAGAAAAGGGGCTGAAGCCATGGCTTCAGCCCCTTTTTGTTTAGGAGGCGAACTGAGGTAATTCTATGTGGAACTCGCCCGCAGACCCTCATCTATGAGTGATTTTAGTTCATCTGGTGTAGGCTCTTCTACTTGCGACCCGTGCCTAACAAATATCTGATTCTGGGATATCTTCCTCTTCTGCCCTTGAATATCCTTGGCGACCTTATAAGGTAACTTCCTCATATCGCGCAATATCTCTAGTTTGCCGACTGGCCCTGCGCGATACTGAACTACTTGATATCGTACTTCGATGTTAGGAGTTGTGTACGCAGACAATAGTTGTTCAATTCTGTTCTGAGTGACTTTTGCATCAGGAGGTGCATGATATGATCTGGTCTTGTCGTCAAACCCTATGATCATCCACCGCCGCCCACTAGCTTGTGTGTTGACCAGACTCAGGACGTCTTTCACGAATTCTGCCTTTTGATCAGCAGTATCCAAGTACAACTCGCGTTTGAAGTCTACGCTGGTAGTTTCCCACTGTTCCAGTAGTTCATCAATAAACTTTGTTTCGATACTAAAACCTCGCTTCGTTTCCCAAGCTAGACCCCGGTATGTTGCTTTAAACGCGCATTCTCCATTTATCGATCTGAAGACATGTAGAAAATCCAGTTCTTCAAGTTCGTGCCCCAATATCCAAAGCAAATCATTCTCTATTGGAGACTGCAATTGTGCCAATACGTCGCTATCGCTAACGTATTCTATATGCACATGATCACTGTAGACGTTGGGACTCAGGCTATTCACGACCCTTAGCAATTCCTCCTGCTCAGGTTGGAGAGGGATAGCGCAAATCTCTCTCCATAACGGGGTCATATCCGATATAAGCCTTCTTCCTTCGAGAGTCGAACTCCAGTCCGAGTAATTATGCCAAACCTTCAGCAATCCATTCTTGGCTAACCCAGCTGTTGCATCAAACATGCCGAGACGCTGACTTGAGCGTAAATAGTCGTTGTAGTCATCAGAGATCTTGTAATTTGCGCCGTAAAGTCCACGCATCAGTGCTCCTTCTGATACCCAGTTGCCTCTTGCTTCTAGCGATCTATGCTCAATATCTATTATGGTGTCTAAGATGTGACTGCACCAGTCAACGAAGTCCATGACACTGCTCCTTCACCAATAAGCAACGGACCTGCCCATCGAGGAGATACGCTTTGGAAACCTACCGGCACATCTCCACGACTAGCGGGGCCAGGGACATCTCGGCTTCGGCGCGGCCCGTTTTGACGGCGTGGTCCAGTTCTAGCAGCTTGTGGTGGACTTCCAGCAGCTTGGGCATGGTGAACTGGCGGGCCTGGGGGAGGGTCTTGCGCAGGCTGAAGTCGCTCAGGCCGGAGCGGGAGGCCATGTCCCGTTCGGGCACCCGGCGGTCCAGCATGTCGCGCACCTGTATGAGCGTGCGGATCTGCCAGGCCAGCACGGGCAGTATGCCTTCAGGGGCCACGCCGCTGTTTTCGAGGCGTTGTAGCTGCTGTAGGGCCGTCCTGGTGTCGCGCCGGGCCGCGGCCGAGGTCATCTCGAATACGTCGTCCTGCTTGGAGACCCAACTCATTTGGCGCAGCACCGTCTCGTCTATGGTCCCCCCCGGCCCGACGTAAAGAGAGAGCTTATCAAGCTCGTTTGCCAGCGCCTCGAGGTCGGGCAGAGCAGCGCCCAGCATCGACGCGGCACCCGGCGTTAGCCTTATTCCGAGCAGTTTGCCCCGCTCAGCGATCCAGCGTTCGAGGGCCATGCCCTTCAGGGGCTGGTACTCCTCCACCTTGCCGTAGCGCCCGGCGGCCTTGAGCAGACTGCTGTTCTTGTTGACGCTGCCACGCTCCACCAGGATGAGCACCGTCGAGTCGGGCACCGCCGCCAGCACGTTGCCAAACTGTTCGGTAAGACCGACGTCGGCTTTTCCCCGGCCCCTCGCGGGCTTCTCGGCCTTCTCATCGGCCCCCGATCCGCCGTCATCGCCGTCGGCCGCCTTGCTCCCGCCAAACCTCGACAGCAGCCCTTCTACCACGACCACCCGCTGCTCGCTGAAAAAGCCCATCGCCTGCACGGCCCGTTGCAACTCGTCAGGCTGCACCCGCGCGCCTTCCATCCGGGTGAGACCGAAGTCGCCCATCTCCGCCTGGTCAGGCACGTACTTCTTCAAATAGGCGTCAAAGGCCTGAGCCACAAGAAAGCGCTCGGGCCCCACAAGTGTGATTATCATATTTGGATTTGGAAATTGGAATTGCGAATTTGGTTTGGATATCAACTAAATTCGCAATTCGCAATTCGCAATTCAAAATGGAAAAAACCCCGGATGGGGAGTCGTAAGGTTTTGAACCTGCTTTACGCAGGTGGGTGCCGTTCTTCAGGTTATTGCGTTAGCCTTGCGGCCGTACGCAGCCCCATCCGCTGCCAGCTCCCAAAGTTCTAGTTAGGATCAAAACCTTATATACGACCCCTGATCATCACAGGGTTTGTGCGTAAAGCATACCAAATGCGGGAGCGAGAGTCAAGGTTCTGAAACGTGAAACGTAAAACGTGATGTGGTAGGTGGAATGGGGTGCCTGTAAGGCAACAGGGCCGCCTCAAGAAATAGAAGCGACCCTGACATGCTTGCGGAAGCACGCAACACTTACCGCATCACGTTTCACGTTTCAGAACCACGTTTCAGTCCCTGGGTCTGTCCTTGATGATGCGGTACGCCGGGCGGGGTGACCAGTCGGGATTGAGGATGGAGTAGTGCGAGGGGCCAGTGTACCACTCCTGGAAGGTGGAGAAGTTGAGGTTCCAGATGAACATCACGCCCATCCAGGGGTAATACTTCTTGGCGTACTGCATGGCGCGCACGATGTACTGGCCCTGTTGGTCGGGGGTGTTGAACAGGCACTCCTCATAGCCACCTTCGCGCATGTCGCTGCACCAGCCGTACTCCGTGACCCACATCTGCTTCTGGCCGTCGCCGTACTTCTCCACGATGGCGCGCTGGTCCTCGATGCGGCGGAAGTAGAAGGAGTTGTGCAGGTTGAAGAAGTCGCGCTTGCCTTTGCCCGCGTTGAATGGGAAGCGCTCGTCCAGGTTCGGGTTGTCGGGCCACTTGGTCTCCGGCGGGTTGTTGAAGCCGTACGGGTGGGTGCCAATCACGTCGGCATAGGCCCGCATCTCGCCGTTGTTGTACTTGTACATGGCTTCCAGGTACTCGACGTCGTTCATTACGCCCATTTGACCGCCACCGCCCCGCTCGCCCTTAGGGTCGGTTATGCCGGTAGGAGACAGCGCGCCCGAAATGACAATGGCGCTCGCGTCAGACCTCTTGACGCCGCGGTACCCGGCCTTCAACAATTCCACATAGAAGCCGGGATCGATGCGGCCCGACTCGCCGGTGAGGTTCTGCTCGTTCCAGATCATGTATGCGCCCACGCGACCCTTATAGTGGGCGGCCAGCCCCGCCATGAAGTCTTCCAGGTCCTTGGGGTCCTTGGGGAAGCCATGCCCGCCGCCCGTGGCCCACTCCGGCCCCTTTACCACCGCCAGCATGATCTTCATGTTGTGCCGTTGCGCGGCGTCAACTACCCGGTCGAGTTCTGCGAAGTGGTAGGCTCCCTTGGGGTTCTCGGTCTCTTTCCACTCCACCTGTTGGGTGATCCACTTGAATTCGAGGCCGTCCAGCAGTCTCAGGATGCGGTCCTTGTCCTGGTAGTACATCTGCGTGTTCATGCCGTCGCCCACGTGCGGTCCCTTGAGGAACTCGCCCCCGGCGGCGGGCTTGACGGGCTTCCAGATCGGCTTGGCGATAGGCAACGCGCCCGGTATGGGTGTGCCCCAGACGGTGAGCAGGGCCTGCATCTCCATGTAGTCCTTGCCGAGCAGCCCCAGCAGCACGTCATAGGGTGCCTGGTTCTCGGGGTGGAACTCGAAGCGATTGCGCTGGAAATATTGCACCATGTAGGTCTTGCCGTCGGTCTCCGACTTCTCCTGGAAAGGCTCCGAGATGGGGTAGCCGAAGATGGCTAGGCCGCCATTCTTGTTCCAGTAGGAGAGGAACGGCTCGGCAAGCGAGTGCTTGGTCTCCGGGACGTAAATCTTGGTGGCGGTGCTGGTGAAGGGCGCAACGGTGGGGAAATCCCGGCCCTGTGTCAGCTCGACGCCGAGCAGGCCCAGCAGCACCTCGTTATTGGTGCCCGCGAACTCCGGGTGGTGCTCGAAGCGGTTGCGTTCGAAGTACTGCACCATGTAGGTCTTGCCGTCGATATCCGACTTTTCCTGGCGCGCCTCAGAGATGGGGTAGCCAAACACGGACAGGCCGCCCTTAGAGTCCCAGAACTTGATGAACACGGAAGGGACGCTGAAGCCGGTCTCCGGGAAAGTACGCGCGCCGGGATCGGGAGTCGGCTGCGAGGGGACACGGGTGACTTGTACCTCGCTCGTGGGGAGCACGCTTGCCTGCGCTGCCGCCCGGCTCTGGTTGGGGGAGTAGCCCTGTGCGCCTTGCGAGATAGGAGCAGACGATAACAGGAACACGATAAGGACGAAGAACGAGAACGCTAGCACCAGTTTCCTGCCCACATTACCTCCTTGTGCCTAACGAGCAATACCAAGTCGCGACGGTACTATAGCCCGCCACAGCTAAACTAACGACCTGCGTGCCGGAACGGTTTTCCATTACGCTCTAAATCTACCACATTCTACACTTAAACGTAAGGAGTACCGAGTACCGAGTACCGAGTAGCAGGAATCGCATTACTCGGCACTCGGCACTCGGTACTTAAGAGATGGGGATGAAGCCGACGGAGAACCTGATGTACTGGTCTTCGTAGCCGAAGGCGCTGCCGGAGACGCCCGCGAGGCCGGTCTTCTCGAACAGGGTGAGGGCGTCCTCGCCGGGTTTCAGCTTGCTCCAGTTGTATATGGTCGTGTCGTCGTCCAGGCCGATTTCATCGAACAGGTCGAACTTGGCGTTTAGCTCCTGCAACTGCTCGCGGAAGTGCTCGCGGCGGAGCTTGTAGAGGCCCTTGATCTTGTGCTGAATCTCCGGGTGCTCGCCAATCCATTCCACCAGGGCCGTATAGTGCAACTGCCAGGAAGCGGGGAGGCCCGCCGTCATGTTGTTCCAGGCCACCTTTAGCAGGTCGGCCCACTCAGGGCGCTCCACCGATACCCAGCCGCAACGGTCGCCCGTTATCGTGAAGACCTTGGAGAGCGAGTTGATGTAGATGGTGCAACTGCGGGCGAACGTGGTGTTCAGCGCCTGCATGCGCGCCCAGTCCTCCTCATCCACGCCCGTGCCGATGTAGGCCAGGTCGGCCAGCACCGCCATCTCGCGCCCGTCCTCTTCTATCACGTGGTAGATGTCCGCTATCTCGTCGGGCGAGTAGGAAAAGGCGGTAGGGTTGTTGCTGACGGTGAGGTAGAGGAGCCGTAGCTGCGGGTGCTCGGCCAGCAACCCCTTGAGTTGCGGGGCGGTCAGCTTGAAGCTGTGCTCTTCGGTGGTGCGGACCTTCAGCAGGTTCACGCCCGACGCGGTGACCTGCCAGTTGACCACCGCGAAGCCGGGAGCGGGGAAGGCGAACGTACACGCTTCGCCGTACTTCTTCTTGAAGTGCAAGCCGAGGGTGAGGATCGACTTGTACAGGGCATCGAGCGCGCCAATCGTGATATAGGTCTGGTCGGGGTTGGTGGGTATAGCCCATGCGTGCTCGAAGCGGTGGGCCAGCATCTCGCGCAGGAGGGGGTTGCCCACGCCAAAAACGTCATACACGCGCAGGTCCCAGTTGTACTCATCGAGCAGGCGGCGCTCTATGATTTCCTCGCGCCGGGCAAGCTCGCGCTTCACCTCGCCGGTGCTTATCCTGCCGCCAATCTCCTCGCCCGGCAGGATGAGGCCCAGGTCCTCCCCGATAGTGGAGTAGTCCACACCGTCGATGTTCTCGGTGATGAGGCGGACGTTCACGTCGCCAATCGTGCGGTTTGCGATCTCCTGGGCGATTATCTCAGGGGAGATGCCGTCCTCGCGGGCACTCATCTGCACCTCGCGCACCATGCGGGCCATCACGCGTATTTTCTCGGGGAGCGTCTCGAATATGGGGCGGTACTTGGCAACTGCTTCTTTGCGGAGCCGCCTCACGCGGACGACTTGCTCTTCGTCCGTAGTATGACCGTCAGGGCTAACAAGTGAGGCGGTGGTGGGGTCTTGCTCGTTTGCGTTCATGGGGCTGAGGGCCTCGGGAAGGTTGTCCGCGAACGGCACAGCATGCCTCTGCATTGACATGAAAAAGAATCCTCCTCATTGAGGGGGCGGACGCAATCCTGGTCTCGCCGTGTGAAAAGATTAGTGGGGGACATGCCTCTAAGTTGCAGCTACTATGCATATTGTGTGCCGCATCGCACACGTGTAGCTGACCGCAGTATACTTTTGGACATTGCCCTTGTCAAACGTTCAACAGTTGTGCTAAACGGAAAAGGCCGTACATACGTCACCGTGGTTGCCAGCCGACGCCCGGTGGATGCGTGGCAACAGCAGGCAAAGGCCGACGCCCGGCGATTGAAATCGCGGGCTACATCTTGCGAAGTCCCCTGCCGGGGACTGATACATCTAATTAAGTCTCTTTAGGTACTCCAAAATGAACCAGTCTGCCGCAGGGCAGACGTTGTAAGGTGTAGCCCGCGATTTCAATCGCCGGGCGTCGTCCTTCGCACGCTGCTTCAAATGCGCAGTATCCACTCCGGTATCCACTCCGGTATCCACTCCGGTTTCTAACTCGCGGCTAGCGCCGCCAGCCACTCGCGGTCGAGCTCCCAGCCGGGGCCTTTGCCAACCTGGTGTTCGCTATCGCGCAGGGCCTCCCTGGCAAGCTCGCGGGCTTCTTCGACCCTGCCTTCGGTCATCAACACGGCTGAGGTGGCGCGTAGCTGCATGTGCCGGAAGCGGCGGATGGTTTCGGTGCCGACCTTCTCAAGGAAGTAGCGCGCCCACTCCAGGTCTTTGAAGCAGTAGGCTCGCAGGAAGGCGGCGTCAGCGTAGAGGGCGGGCTGAAGCTGCGGTGGTAGCGACTCGATGAGGTTGATGCAGCGGGCCATGTATTTGTCCGCCCACTGGACCTGCCCCATGTCCATCGCCCAGTAGAAAGCCACGTGGTTGGCGAGCGCCTCGTCCATAGTGCCGTCGGCGGGCTGCAAGATGCCTTCAATCCACGCGGGGTCCCAATCGCGCGGGCGCTGCCGCATGCGAGAGGCACCTGTAATCATCGTGAGGTAGCAGAAGCGGTCTGCCCTGGGGCCACCCTTCAACAAAATCTGCATGTACGCACCGTCGGAGTTGTAGCCGTTGACCTTCAGCGGCAGCAGGTTGACCAGGCCCAGCACGAATGACAGCCCCGTGGCAAAGGGCAGCAAGCCCCACATGCCCTGCGGGTCGAACAGCATCCATAAGAAGAAGCAGCAACCCAGCAACAGGTTACCGGCCATGCCGCCCACGGTCATGACCAACCACCGTGCCCGCAAGTTGTGCAGCGTGGTGGGCACCATGAGGGCGCTGCCCGACTGGATGTCAGCTTCGTCGATGAGGTTCAACCGCAGCCCCTGCCCGGTGGCACGAAGCTTCAATCTGCTCACTGTGATCATGACGAACCGGAAGCCGACCAGCCACCCCGCCACCAGGTGCCCCACCTCGTGTACTATCGTCTCCAACCAGATTAGCAGCACAATCGTGACGAAGAACACGAACATGCCCCCGAAGACCTCGACCGTTGAGGCCCACACCTGGTCAAGGATGGAGGGCAGCGTCACAGACATAGGCTCCCCGGTGCGCGCGGAGATCGCACTCGACGCTCCCACCGACATGGCTAGCAACACCAGCACCGCCACCACCGTTACAGAGACCAGCCTCACGTAGAGCAGCGTCTGCCCGTTGTTGCGCCTATGCGGCCTTGTTTGTCTGCGCGCCTGTTGCGCTATCTCCATGCTGCGTTCCTTTATGTGAGTGGCTACCATGCTTGGGACGCGGGACGACCGTGAGTAGACAATAGCGTCCTCCCCAGCCTAATAGTAAGAGCTATGCGGCGGGAGGGTAATAGGAAAGAAGTCCCCTGACAGTTAGCACGATGGTAGCTATCTACGCATTGAAGTCGTACCAACCCTTGTGCTATGCTCATACTTATGACTACATCCGCGCTGGACAAACCGAGGTCAGTGCCCGGCACCACAGGTGCTGAAAATGGCACGGACTCGGGGCGCGCGGGTGTGCCTGGCGAAGTGCGGGGTGGCGCTCGTGTGTCGCTGTTGGAGCGGGTGGGGTCGCTGGCGACCTTCCGGCGCTGGTACTGGGCGCTGGTGCCGTTGCTCGCCATTGCGGCCTACGTGACGGTCGTCCGCATCGGCTTCCTCTCGGAAGATATGGGGCTGAACCGGATCGTGCAGGGGGAGACCGGGTGGCAGGCCATTCTGCCCAACGATGGGCTACGATTCTACCGTCCCCTCGGTTTCCTGCTTACATGGCGCATCAACTGGCCGCTGTTCGGCCTCAACCCGTTCCCTTACCACCTGGAGGGGCTGCTGGTACACGCCGCCGCCGCCATGTTGTTCGGGCTGTGGCTGGCCGACATCACCCGCAAACGCTGGCTTGGTTGGCTGGCGGGTGTGCTCTTCGGCGTGTTTCCGCTCAACATGGAGGCGGTCGGTTGGCTGGCTACGCAGTGGGACTTGTGGGCGGCGGTGTTCGGCACGCTGGCGGTGTGGCTGTTCAGCAAGTGGTGGCGCGGCGACGGGAAGGGCAAGTGGGGCCTGTACGCCGGTTCCGTGCTCTTCTATTTCCTCGGCATCTTCACCAAAGAAAGCCTCTTCGCCTTTATCCCCATCATTGCTTTGTCTGCCTGGTACGTGCTGCCGCCGAAGTCGGGCCGGGGATGGGCGCGCATGGGACTGGCACTCGTCCCGCACGCTGCGGTGCTGGGGCTGAATTTGCTGGTACGGCAGCTAGCCTGGGGAGAGCAGCGCAACTACGCTGGCGTGGACATCAACTACCTCAACTTCCTGTACGATTGGCCGGCGGACCGCCTGCGGTTCCTGCTCGCGCCTATAGAGAGCGTGATTTTTGGGGAGCCAGTGGTGCAGGTCGTAGCAACGCTCTCGGCGATTGGGCTGCTCGTAGGGCTGGTGCTGTACGGGCGCGAAGTGTCCCGCCTGCTGCTGGTCGCCGCCGCCTGGATGGTGCTCACCCTGGCCCCGGTGCTTAACATCGGCATCTTCCGGCACGACTTTCAGAACAGCCGACTGCTTTACCTGGTAAGCGCCGGGTACTGCCTTGTGGTGGCCGCCCTGCTGTGGAGCGCCATCAGGCATGCGAAGCGGGCTAGGTGGCCCCTCATTTCGGGCACGGGCATACTGGTAATAGCCTGCGTGGCGGTTACCTGGATACAGCTTCACCCCTGGCATACGGCCTCCGTGCAGGCCGCCGAGGTGGAGAGCGAGCTTGAGCGGCTCATCCCGATGCAGGCGCGGCCCCAGGAGATGGTCTGGTACATCAACAACGTGCCCGACCGCTACAAAGGGGCGTGGGTGCTGAACTCAGCCATGTCACGCACGCGCTACATGCCAGGGGGCGAGGCCGACATACCCCACGTGGTGAGGACGGACAATATCGAGCTGGCACCTCTCGGCGCGGACGCTCGCGACTCGTTCGCGCTCCGTTGGGAGTACAACCCAGAGGAACTACGCTGGCACGTCCACTATGGCCTCGGCATCACGAGCGATAGCGGTCCCCCTACAGCCGAAGGCAACACCGGCTCGAACGTCCAGGTATGGGACTTCAGGGGCTGCGACCCGGCCGCCATCGAGCAGTGGGAGGTAATCAACGCCTCCGCAAAGTGCGAACCAGGCAAGGGACTTGTGCTCAGTCCCACCAAC
This sequence comes from Chloroflexia bacterium, assembly GCA_036386675.1. Taxonomy (GTDB): domain Bacteria; phylum Chloroflexota; class Chloroflexia; order QHBQ01; family JADMIH01; genus JADMIH01. The sequence goes on from DASVVE010000016.1 coordinate 36,411, forward strand.
GTTGACCCACAAGTTGCCAACCAGGGCCTCAACATAGCGCCCTCCGCCAGTGGCGACCGCTACGTGCGGGTGCGAGCGTCGTTCCACGTCCATGCAGGCGCGGGAGCTACAGCACCGGGAAGCCAGCTATTCTGGTCGACGCCCGTCGAATACTTCAATGGCTTCAAACAGCGCCGCGCTCCGGTGCCGCCGGACGGCAGCCCGCACGTCCTGTGGGCCTTTCTCGCACCGCACGAGATAGGACCTACCCTGGCGGGCTTACGCTTTGACCCGGTAGACGCGGTGGTGCCGGTAGAGTTACGCTGGATCGCCGTTGACACGGTACGTTAGCCCTTGCAAGCAGAGGACGCCACTACTTTGACGAAATTGCTCCATTCCTCCAGACCCAGGTACGGCGCGCTGTTCCTGTGCCTCCTGGCCGGGGTGCTCGCCACGCTCGTTGCATTGTGGCCGCACGACTCGCTCGCGCAACCCTACTCTACGCTCCGGTTGGCGCGCTCCTCCTACGCCTACGACAAGCTCAGCCCACTGCTCGCTCCCTTGTTTGGCCCCAACGTGCGGGCCAACTCGGACGACACTTCCAACGGACAGCACGAGCCGAGCCTGGCCGCCGGCAGAGTAGATACGAATACTGTAGTAATCGCCGCCAAGGACTTCCGCGTGGACAACGCCAAGCAGGTGTGGATATATTCCTCCACTGATGGCGGTAGCACGTGGCCCGCCTCGCGCCAGCTACAGATGCCCGGCCTTCCGGCGGACGTGCCGAACCAGAGCGACCCTGTAGCCGTGGCGCGCGACGACGGACGCATCTACGTTTCCTCGCTTGCGACCAACGAACCGGACCGCACCCGCAACGGTATCTTCATCACCTGGACCGACGACGGCGGCCTCACCTGGCGGCCCTCGGTGGCGGTCTACTACCCCGATACGGTGCTGGACGACAAGGACTGGTTCGCGATAGACAACAACCCCGGCAGTCCCTTCTACCACAACATGTACATGACCTACGCGCCCAACGGTGAGAACGTCGTCGTGCAGCGGTCCACCGACGGCGGCCTCACATGGTCGCCCCGGCAGCAGGTGGGCTTCAACAGCACCGAGTACCCTTATCCCGTTGTGGGGCCGGACGGCACGGTGTACCTCTTCATGATGCAGAACTGGGGAGCGGGCCGCACCGGCAACGTGCAGATGACCAGGTCTATGGATGGTGGCGCTACCTGGGATGCGCCCGCGATGATTGCCCAGGCGGTGCAGCCCGGCAACCCCATCCGCCCCACTGAGGCGTTCCGGTTCTTTGCTACCATTACCGCTGCCGCGGACCCCAACACCGGGAAGCTTTACGTCGCCTGGACCGACCGCCGCAACAGCAGCACCGACGGCATAGAGGTGCTGTATGTGAAGGGTAGCCCCGGTGGCACATCATGGAGCGCGCCCGCTCGCCTCAGCCACGATGCGTCCGGCGTGGTGCGCGACCACATCACCCCGGTGCTCTACGCCGACAAGAGCAGCCGCCTGCACGCCTTCTGGCTCGACCGCCGCCTCGACCCCAACAACCGCCTGTTCGATAGCTGGTATAGCTCCAGCACCGATGGTGGGGCGACCTGGGACCCCGACACCCGCGTGAGCAGTGCTTCGCAGGACTTGAATGTCGGCCTTCCACCGGGCAGCGGCAACGCGGCGGGCGACTACTGGGGGCTGGATGCCGTCTCGGATACGGTGTACGTCGCCTGGAACGACTCGCGTTCGGGGCAGCAGGATATTCTTGTTTCGAGGGGCTTCTTGCGCGACGACACCGCCAACCCAACCGCCACGCCCACGGTGGGTGAGTGTTCCACCGAGTTCGCGGACGTGGCCCCCGGCAGCACCTTCTACCCATTCGTCAAGTGCTTGGCGTGCCGCTACGTGCTGGGCGGGTACCCGTGTGGAGGGGTGGGAGAACCGTGCAATACAGAGAACAACCCCTACTTCAGGCCGGGGCAGAACATCAGCCGGGGGCAGATAAGCAAGATTGTCTCTATCGCGGCGGGTTTTGACGAGGCACCGGGCGGGCAGGTGTTCGAGGACGTGCCCCCAGGCTCCACCTTCTACCCCTGGATACAGAGGCTGGCCTTGCGCGGCATCATGAGCGGTTACGCTTGCGGCGGCGCGGGTGAGCCTTGCATGGCGGGTAATAGGCCATACTTCCATCCCTCTTACCCGGCCTCACGCGGGCATCTTGCAAAAATCGCGGCGAACGCGGCGGGCGTGGCCGAGAACATACCAGCCGACCGCCAGACCTACGCCGATGTGTCTCCGAACAGCCCCTTCTGGCTCTACATCGAGCGGCTGTCGGCACGTAGCGTTATGGGCGGCTACCCCTGTGGCGGGGCCTCCCTGCCATGCGACGGCGAGGCGCGGCCCTACTTCCGGCCCGAGGCTGATGTCACGCGCGCCCAGGCTGCCAAGACAGTAGCCAACACATTCTTCCCTGGCTGCGGTACCGCCACACGGTAGATATAACACGTGCCAGCTACTGCTTTTTGCGTATCTTCCGGGGCGCTACAAAAATGGCAGGAAGCGGCAGTCAATACTGCCGCTCCATCCCCTTGCATCCTGATTTCGATAGTTATATAATCATCCCCGGCACGTTCTGTTTGACGCGCGTTCGGCCTGTTCATTGGCGATGGGCTGAAGACCTGTTATAACACCGACTATTACTGCCGCTGTTATTATGAAGGAGGAGGAATTTTGGCTAGTCCCAAACGGATTTTGACTGCTACCGCTTTGATGGCGCTGGCGTTGCCCGTGGTGTCCGCGTACCAGTCGGCCCCCGCAACGGCGCAGACGCCGGCGGCTTTTGCAGACCCGGCGTTCCAGGCCACCTGGAACCGCACCGATAAGCTCGTGGCGGATGGCACCGTCAAGCGCTCGTTCTACTGGGGTCCCACCCCCGGCGAGACCAAGACGGAAGCATACGCCCAGGGCCAGGGCGGCACTCGCAAGGTACAGTACTTTGACAAGAGCCGCATGGAGATCAACGACCCGAACGCCGACAAGAACAGCGCCTTCTACGTCACCAACGGCCTCCTGACCGTGGAACTCATCTCCGGCAAGATGCAGGTTGGTAACACCCAGTACCAGACTCGCTACGCGGCGAATATTCCCCTGGCCTCGGACATTGACGACGCGAACGCGCCTACATATGCGACCTTCTTCCTGATCGCCAACTCCCCTCTGGGCGATCACCCGGCGGACGACCGCAGCGGCCAGACCGTGATCGAGCAGGTGAACAGGGCCGGTATCGTCTCCAAGAACAACAACTTCGAGAAGTACGGCGTCAAGTACGGCTTCTACAACACCGAGACCAAGCACAACATCGCTACCCAGATTTGGGACTTCCTCAACGCGCAAGGCCCCACCCTCAATGCCCAGGGCCAGACCGCCAACGCCAGGCTCTCGGACCCGTGGTTCTACACCAGCGGCTACGCGATCTCCGAGCCTTACTGGGCCAACGTGAAGATCGCCGGCAAGCAGACCGACGTGCTGATCCAGCTCTTCGAGCGCCGCGTAGTTACCTACGTGCCTGACGCCCCTGAAGGCTTCAAGGTGCAGATGGGCAACATCGGCGCGCACTACTACGATTGGCGCTACAAGAACGCGGGCCAGCAGGCTTACGCCAACCCGGATGTGAAGCCCGTAACCCCGGCGGCCGGCTCCCTCGGCTCCCCCGAGAACCCGATCAAGCTGGCGTTCGCTCCTTCCTCCAACAGCACCGCCATCCTGGCGAGCGGCGAGCCTCTGGGCAAGTTGCTGACCCAGATTACCGGCTATACCTACAAGGTAAGCGTGCCGACCTCCTACGCCGCCGTTATCGAGGCAATGGGCTCGAACAACGTTGACGTTGGCTTCCTGGCTCCGTTCCAGTACGCCATCGCCAACCAGAAGTACGGCGCCCAGGTCATGCTCGTTACCGTGCGCAAGGGCGCGCTGACCTACCCGTCGGTGTTCATCACCGCCGATCCGAACATCAAGACCCTGGCCGACCTAAAGGGCAAGAAGTTCGCGTTCGGCGACCCGGCCTCGGCCTCCAACTACCTATATCCGTTCGCGGCCCTCAAAGCTGCCGGCCACATCAAGGGCACCAATGCAGAAGAGTACTTCGGTGCGGGTAACGTGCAGTTCGCCGGTGGGCATGACAGGGTCGTGACCGCGGTATACAACGGCCAGGTGTCCGCGGGTGCCGTCTTCGGTGGTCCGCTCGATCCTGGTACCGGCGCGCCCACAGACGCCCGCACCCTCGTTGTACGCTCGCTGCCCGATGTATTCCAGAAGGTACGCATCTTCGCCGAGACCCAGCAGATCCCTAACGATACCGTGGCCGCCCGCAAGGACCTCGACCCGGCTATCGTGAAGCAGATCCAGGGTGGCTTGCTTGAGGCTACCAACAACGTGGAAGGCCGCAAGCTGCTGTACGCCCTGTACACGATTGACGACCTGGCCCCGGTGACCGACTCGTTCTTCGACCCGCTGCGCCAGGTAGCTCGCGACGCAGGTATCGAGAACTTCGAGCAGCTCAACGCTCCTCGCCCTACCGCTACTCCTACTCCCAGGCCGTAATTACGGTTAGCATGCAAAAAAGAAGCCCCGGCAACGTTGCCGGGGCTTCTTTTTTGCTCTCGACGTTATACCGCTAGCGCGTCGAGCACCAGTTGCAGGCTGCTCTCCATCTGAGCTGTCCAGTCGAAGGTGGTGGGGTCCATCAGCCATAGCAGGGTCAGCCCCTCATGGCTACCCGCGAGCAGGATGGCCGTCTGCCTGGGGTCTGTCTGTTTTAGCTCGCCACGGCCGATGCCCTGCCGGATCATTTGGTCGAGCAGGTCGAGGTACCGGCCGAAGTAGCTCTTGAAGAAGGCGGCAACTTCCTGCTCTCGTAGCGCGGCGGCGTAGAACTCGTAGCAGAGGGGCAGGATAGCGCGCATGCTCTCCAACTCTCCCGCCTCGTGCCTGATATAGGCGAGCAGACGGTCTCGCACAGTGCCCTCCCGGTGCACCAGGCCCTGCATGAAATGGAGCGAGCGGTCGAGATGGCTCTCCAGCAGCGTCGTAATGAGGGCTGCCTTGCCGGGGAAGTAGAGGTACAGCGCGCCCTTGCTGAGGCCCGACGCCTCGGCAATGTCGTCCATGCGGGCCTCGTGGTAGCCGGAGCGCGAGAAGACTGCGGTCGCCGCCTCCAGTATCTGGCGCTTGCGCTCGTCGGGGAGCGCAGTGCGGGTCGCCACGCTATGCCACCTTCCCCTCAGTCAGCTGGTGGAGTACCATGCGCATGCCATACCTGGCCCGCAGCGTTATCAGCGGCTCGACCACCACAGGGTGGCCCGGCACGAGGTCGAGGCGGTAGCGTTGGGCTATGGTGGCGAGGATCAATTGCCCCTCCATGAGCGCGAAGTTGTTGCCTATGCACAGGCGCGGCCCGCCTCCGAAGGGGAAGTAGGCGTAGGGCGGGCGCTGCGCCGACCGCCCAGAGGTGAAGCGTTCCGGGTCGAAGCCTTCGGGGTTTTCCCAATAGCGCGGGTGGCGGTGCATGGCGTAGGGGCTGACCGTGATGATGGCACCCGCCGGGATGCGGTAGCCCGCAAGCTCGTCCTCCTCAACCGCCTTGCGGCTGATGGACCACGCGGGCGGGTAGAGGCGCATTGTCTCGTCCAGCACCATCTTAGTGTACGTCAGGTTAGGCAGGTCGGCCATCGTGGGCGTGCGCCCGCCGAGCGCTTCCCTCAGTTCCTCGCGCATGCGCCTGGCCGCGATGGGGTTCTGCGACAGCAGGTACCAGGCCCAGGTGAGGGCGTTGGCGGTGGTCTCGTGCCCCGCCAGGAGGAGAGTGATTACCTCGTCGCGTAGCTGCTGGTCGTTCATGCCTTCGCCCGTATCGGCGTCTCTCGCCAGCATCAGCATGGAGAGCAGGTCGCCACGGTCCTCGTTGTTGCGCCGCCTCTCCTCGATGATCTTGAATACCACCTCGTCAATAGCCCTGATAGCCTTGCGGAACTCGACGTGCTTGGGCGTAGGCACCTTCATAGGGATGAACGGGAAGAAGAACTGGTCAATCAGCCGCCGCTGAGCGGTAGTGAGGGCCTTGCCCACAGCCTGCGACTCCCTGGTGAGGTCCAGGCCAAAGAGGGCGTTCCCCACGATGCGCAGTGCCAGGTCGTGCATCTCGGCCGACACATCTATTTCGCGGCCCATGCTCGCAAACCTGTCCCATCGCTCGTCCAGCATCTGAATGGTGCTGTCGGTCATCAGCGTGCCGAAGGCGGCCAGGCGCTGGCGGTGGAACGCGGGCTGCATGAGGCGGCGCTGGCTCAACCACGACTCCCCGTCGTTGGTGAGCAGGCCGTGTCCCAATGCTTCCTTGAGGATGTTGTAGTCGAAGACGTTCTTGGTGTAGTTGCGGTTGTTCTCCTGCAACACGCGCTTCACGCCCGCCGGGTGGTTTATCAGGTGCTGGGTGAGGCTGATGAAGGTGTACTGGGACACGTCGCCGTAGCGGCGGGAGACGTTGAGCAGGAAGCGCAGGGGGTCTTTGCGCATTGCCCGGATGTTGCCGATGATGGGTTCGCCCTTGGGTCCGAGGGGGGTCTTTAATGTAGCTGAGCTTGGTGTAGTGGTTGTTTTGCTAGCGGTAATGGTTGCCATAGGGGTGCTCCAATGTGCATAAATGTTTTGTTGTTTATCTTTATGACTGACTGGTCAGTCAGCATTATGGTAGCACTATAACAGCCTGCTGTCAATAGGTTTGGTAGCATAGTCGCATGTAGACGCCCGCCAATTGAAATCGAGGGCTACACCTTGAAAAGTCTGCATGCGGCAGACTGGTACATCTCAAAGCATCTGAAGATAACGAAGAAGATGTCTCAGTCCCGCAGGGACTTTGCAAAGTGTAGCCCTCGACTTTAGTCGACGGGCGTCTGCTTAGAATGGGCCTGAGCATTACTAACGCCTATTGTAGCCTTGCCACAATTCAGTCACAGCGGTGCTAGTTACTCCTATCCACCGGATCGATCCACTTGCCGTGCGTGCGAATGAGGTCTATCAACCTGTCTACGGCTTGCTCTGTGGGCACACCCTTCTCGACGCATTCCTTGCCCACGAACAGGTTCACCTTGCCCGGCGCGCCGCCCATGTAGCCGAAGTCGGCGTCGGCCAGCTCACCCAGGCCGTTGACGATGCAGCCCATGACGGCTATCTTCACCCCTCGCAGGTGCCCGGTGGACTTCTTGATGCGTTCGGTGGTCTCCTGAAGGTCGAAGAGGGTGCGCCCGCAGGAGGGGCAGGCCACGAACTCCGCCTTCACGGAGCGTGCGCCCGCCGCCTGGAGGATGTTGAACGCCAGGGCTACACGATCGTCCGCCGTGCCGCCTCCGTTGACCTCGATGCTCTGCCCGATCCCGTCGCAGAGTAGCGAGCCTAGCTTGATGGAAGCTCCAATGAGCCAGGAATCAAGCTCCTCATTCGTGTACGTTCCACCGTCTTTAGCTGAATGCGGATACCCGAAATCACCAGCGTTAGTAATAACGTGTACTGGATACTTGCGGCCAATTTCGTTGAGCCGGGTTGCCAATAGACGGTTCGCACGGACCATGTAAGATGGCGTAGAGTCGAAGGTGTCAATCGACAGCACCAATCCCCGGTGACCTAAAACATGCGCACGACGCGCCATGTCCAGGACAAGCTCCACCTCTGGGAAATTGCTGTTACCGCCCAATACTTCTTCGAACTGGTGGTTAGTCGGACGTGCATTAGTGGCCTTGAGCCATAAAGGTACATGTGCCTCTATTGCAGCTTTTACCAGGTCCTCGTACTCTTGCCAATCGCGCTCTTCTAGCACATCCGCGGTCTCAAATTCGAGAGCGATAGCACCTACACCCGAAAGCTGAGGCACAATATCCGTAGCATCCTTAATTGCTCTACCCGCATTCACAATTAGGCCCAACGAGGATTTGCCCGCGGCAGGGTCCTCTTCCTCACCTCGCCTTCTCAACTCTTCGGCTAGCGGTGCCACATCGCACAGATTTGAGATTGAAATCCTGATGAGGTCGGGACGAATCGCGTTCTGCCCCTTGCGCTTTGCCAGGTCAGCGACTGCTGCGAAGGCATCATCACCGGGCCATATGTTCGGGCCTGCAACAACTGCTGTCTGCTGCATGCCGCCAACTTTGACCATACCGGTCGCGACCTCATATGTGGGCCGCGGCACGAAGTGATATGGGTCTCTGAGGTCCGGCAGAGTCTGCTCTCCAACTGTGACTACCTCGCGCTCGACATGCTCAATGCTGCGAACAAGCAGGTCATTGTATGGCTTGACCAGTGCGAAGGCCACCGGCACCTCGTACTCCGGGTCCTCCGTGAGGGACACACGTATGGTATCGCCCAGCCCGTCGTCCAGCAGCGCGCCTATGCCCGTGGCGGACTTGATGCGCCCATCCTCCGCGTTGCCCGCTTCGGTCACACCCAGGTGCAGCGGGTAGTCCCAGCCCAGGCCGTCCAGGCGGGCCACCAGCAGGCGGTACGCTTCGATCATCACTTTGGGGTTGCTCGACTTCATGGAGAAGATCAGGTCGTGGTAGTCGTACTTGCGGGCGATGGCGGCGAACTCTATCGCGGACTCGACCATGCCCTCCGGGGTGTCGCCAAAGCGGTTCATAATGCGGTCGGAGAGAGAGCCGTGGTTGGTGCCGATGCGCATGGAGATGCCCCGCTCTTTGCAGCGCAGCAGTACCGGCTTGAACTTCTCCTCGATGCGGCCAAGCTCGGCCTCGTACTGGTCGTCGCTGTACTCCTTGACCGCGAAGACCTTGGTATCGGCGAAGTTACCGGGATTGATACGCACCTTGTCGGCGTACAGGGCGGCCTCCATAGCGGCAGCCGGGTTGAAGTGGATGTCGGCCACCAGCGGCACGTCAAGGCCCATCTCAACCAGCCGCCGCTTTACCTCGCCTAGCGCGCGAGCGTCCTTCGAGGTGGGGGTGGTGATGCGCACTATCTCGCAGCCCGCCTCGACCAGCCTGAGCGTCTGCGCAAGTGTGGCTTCAATGTCGTCCGTCTGCGTGGTGGTCATCGATTGCACGCGAATCGGGTTGTTGCCGCCTACGCCGACGCTGCCCACCATCACCTCGCGGGTCTTGCGCCGTGTGTAGGCGTACGTATTGGGCACGTAAGGGTGCCTTGGGGTCTCCGCCGCCGATTTCAATATGACAGGCTCTCCGCCCGGAATTGTTATGCTCACTCTGAGTTACCTCTGCTCTGAAACGGATTCTGAAACGTGAAACGTGGTTCTGAAACGTGAAACGTGAAACGTGATGCGGCTTGCTGGACGTGTTGTGTGAAACGAGCTTGACTGCTTTGTGGGACCATATTCCCCTTGTCATCCTGAGCGTAGCGAAGGATCTCAGGTTTTGCCTTTACCCCGGTGCTGAACGCATCGCTGTGCGAGTCGTAACATTCAACAGCCTGACCACATCACCTTCTTGAGATCCTTCGCTGCGCTCAGGATGACAGGGTGGGGCTTTGGTTCTGCGACATCACTTAAGTGAGATTCACGCGTCCTGCTTAGCAAGCCTTCTAACGTCTAACCCTTCAGCATTCCCTACTATATACGTTCAATATCTCTCAAAAGTACAGCACTCAAGACTCTTCGTTGCCTTAGCACTCCCAGAAGCGCCGCAGTTCTGCTTGGTGAAACGAGTAACACACACTGCATCACGTTTCACGTTTCACGTTTCAGAACCCCGTTTCACGTTTCAGGACTCCTCCGCTTTGCAGGCGGGGCAGACACCGAAGAGTGCGAAGTGGGCCAGGTTGGTGCAGAAGCCGTACTCTCTCCAGAGGCTGTCGCGTAGCGGCTCGAAGAAGCTGTCTTCTACCTCGATGCGGGTGTCGCACCGCTCGCAGATGAGGTGGTGGTGCGGGTTGCCGGGCAGCTCGTACTCCATCCTGCCGCTACCCATGTCGGTGACGACCACCAGGCCCAGGCCGCTGAGCAGTTCGAGGGTGCGGTAGACGGTAGTCTTGTCGGTGGAAGGGTGCCTGTGGCGCACGCGGGCCAGGATTTCCTCTCCCGTCAGGTGCCCTTCATGCTCGCTGAGTACCTCGACTACCATCAGCCTGCGAGGTGTGAATCGATGCCCGCGTGCGCGCAACTCGCGGTCTATATATTCCACCCTGGGATCGATTTTAGGTTCTCCTTTTTGGCCTGTGTTTATCGCCATATCCTATCAATTATACCAAAGCGCACTCCAAACGGTCGTACGTCACCGACCCGACGGCGTCGTGCCTCAACAAACAGCACCCAAGAGAGGCCCTGTCATTCCGAACGTAGTGAAGAATCAAGTGGGTAGGGCTGAACTGGAATTGTAGCAGTTGAGTGGCCTTGTCGTCCCGGTCGCCCTGTTGCAATAGAGGACGACAGCCACCTGATTCCGAACGCAGTGAGGGATGACAAAGGGCTGTTTGCGTGTTGAAGGGCAAATCCTGAGGCTTCAGTTGGCACAAGAGCCTGGCAGTCCTTAGCCGCCGGTTGCCAGCAAGGCTTGAACCTCCTCCAGCGTAGGCAAGGCGGGTATGGCCCCACGCCTGGTGGTGGTCAAAGCACCTGCGGCGTTGGCGAACTGTACCGCCTGTATTAGCTCCGTCTCGTCCAGGTCGCCGCCCATAAAGTGGTCCAGGTTGGGGTAGAGGCTGAACAGCAGCCCCGCCAGGAAAGCGTCGCCCGCGCCGGTGGTGTCTACCGTCTGCACCGGGAAGCCGGGCACGTAGACGCCTATGCCGGACGTGAAGACCGTGGATCCCTTGCTCCCCTGCGTGATTGCCAGCAGCCGGAGGTCGTCGTGCCAGAGGTCTCGCGCCGCCTGCTCTAGGTCGTCCGTGCCGGTAAGGAACGCCGCCTCCTCCTCGCTGATCTTGATTAGGTTGGCGTGCTCCCAGCCCCGCAGCATGCCCTCGCGGGCGGCCTCCGGCGAAGGCCAAAGGTTGAGGCGTAGGTTGGGGTCGTACGAGACGAAGAGGCCGTTCTCACGGGCGACTATGGCAGCGTGCAGGGTGGCCGAGGCGCTGGGTTCCGCGGCTAATGTAATGGAGCCGTAGTGAAACACCCTTGCGCGTGCGATGTAGGGTACGTGGACTTCGTGAGGGGCAAAGAGCATATCCGCGCTGGGGTGGCGGTAGAACATGAACTCACGCTCCCCGTCCTCCCGGAGCGAGACGAAGGCAAGGGCGGTGCGGGCCTCTTCGGTGAAGAGCAGGCGGCTGGTGTCTACCCCGTTGCCGTCGAGCACCGATTGTAGGAAGCGCCCGAACTCGTCCTCGCCCAGTTTGCCGATGAACCCTGCGGAGATACCCAGCCTGGCAAGCCCCACGGCCACGTTCGCGGGCGCGCCGCCGGGTGCCTTCTCGAAGGCGGGCGCGTCCATCAGCGTCACCCCCGAAACGGTGGACACGAAGTCAATCAACATCTCGCCGCAGGTGATTACGTCGGGCATCCGTCTCTCCAGCAGTTGGGATTGGTCCATTATAAGGCACGGCAGAACCACTCCAGGCCCACTGGATCTTACCGGGCACAGGGCTTGCTCTCCTTTTGGTAATAAGAGCGTTGCCAAGCGCGGGTAGTAGTGCGGCCTAACATTACAAGAAGCAAGCCAAGCAACACAAGTAGACACATATACCAGGAGGTGCCTAGAAATGCCAAGAATAGAAGCAGAAGGTTTTGAGCTGATAGAGGTGCCGCAGGGCGCACGCCTGGTGCGGGCGCTGGAAGACAACGGAGTCGATATATTGCATCGTTGCGGCGGCTTTGCTAAATGCACCACCTGCCGGGTTGAGTTCATACAGGGGGAGCCTGTCAGGATGACCGTGGCCGAGCGTAACAAGCTGGAGGAAAAAGAGTTGCTGGGGCAAGTCCGGTTGTCCTGCCAGATAGAGTGCACCCACGACATGAAGCTACGCCCGGTCAACCTCTTCAGCCAGAGCGGCCTGTCCGACCCCGGCCCGCAACCGGAGGACCATATCACCCCTGAGCCGGAATGGATAGAAGCCCCCCGCCACCAGCCTGGCGTGCTGTTGGACCAGGCACAGCCACCCCTGGTACCATAGTGGCAGTTTGACTATAGCTTTCAGGAAATAAGCAACGGACGCTCCTTTGCTTCCGCTGCTTATTTCTACTATCAAGCCGTACGTTTTGTAGGCTGTTGGTTATACCGCGCCCAGCGCCCCACCTTGTCATTCTGAGCGCAGCGAAGAATCAGGTGGGCAGGGATACTGTTGAACTACAGTGATCCACTCCCCCTCTGTCATTCTGAGCGCAGCGAAGAATCTCGTCCTCCACCGGATTGTTCCCCTTTTCTGATGGGACTCTGTGGCTCTAGGAAAGGGGCAACTTGGGTGCTAAAGGACGAGATTCTTCGCTACGCTCAGAATGACAAGGGCGGGGCTGTGGGTGCTCACGTCCTCCTCTTTGCACTCACGTCCTAGCCGTTCAGCGCGGGCATTACCTCGTTGATTAGCAACTCAGCGGTGGTGAGGTCCGGGAAGCCACCGCAGCCCAGCATGAAGTAATCTACCCCTAGCTCGACAAACGGCCTCATTTGCTCGATGACTTGCTCAGGCGTGCCCACGAAGGCGTTACCCGCTTTCATACGCCCCTGTGTGAGTTCCTCCACCGCCTGTTCGGTGGGACCCACCGTGCAGCCCCCGAACCATGTGCGGCGCAACGTAGAGGTGTCGCGGCCCACCTCGGCGCAGGCCCGCTCGCATTCCTCGACCTGCGGGCGGTAGTCTTCGATGGAAGTCCACGACACGTTCCACCAGTCGGCGTGGCGGGCGATCAGACGCAGCATCTTCGGCTTGGAGCCGCCAATCATGATCGTGGGGAGCGGGTTGGGCTTTGGCTCGCACCAGGCCTCCTCTATTTGGTAGTGCTTGCCGTGGAACGTGGCGCGCTCCTCAGTCCATAGCGCCTTCACGATCTGCAACGTCTCATCAAGCTGCTCGACGCGGACGCCGGCGGGTGGATATTCGTAGCCGTAGGAGCGATATTCGTCCTCCTTCCAACCCGCCCCCAGGCCCAGGATGAAGCGTCCTCCGCTCATGTACTGGAGGGTAGCGGCCATCTTGCCCAGTAACGCCGGGTTGCGGAATGACTGACAGAGCACCGCGTGGCCCCACTCGAACTGCGGGTTCAGGGCCGCCTGGTACGTTACCGCCGTCCAGCCCTCCATCAGATCGACCTCATCGAATTGCAGGTGGTCCACGAACCAGGCCGAGTCATAGTGCCCGCTGCCAAGCTCGGTCAGCTTGCGAACGTTGTCCATGTAAGCCCCGCTCTGCGTCTTATCCCGCGAGCCGCTGGGTATCACCAGCCCGAATTGTATCTTGCCCATGCGATGCTGCTCCTCACACTCAAAGTTAGTCTCACTCTCCGCTCGTCTGTGTTATAGTGTAACCCTACGTAGCTTAGCAAGCCCGGTGCCCCAAAATCCAAAATCAAGAAGAGGCTCCACATGGTGAACACGCAGGTGTCGGCACGCATAGACAGCCAGTGGGTGCAGTCGCAGTTCCCGTCGCTGGACATAGAACTGGATGGTAAGCCGGTGGTCTATCTGGACAACCCCGCTGGGACCCAGGTGCCCGCCCGCACGATGGAAGCCATCACCACCTACTTGAGCTCGGCCAACTCCAACGTGCACGGCACCTTCCTTACCAGCCAGCGCACCGACGCCATGCTAGCTGAGGCGCGGCAGGGTATGGCGGCCTTCCTGGGCGCGGCCTCCCCGCGAGAGATAGCATTCGGCCCCAGCATGACCATCCTTACCTTCGCCCTCAGTCGCGCCATAGGCCGGGACCTCAATCCTGGCGACGAAATACTCATCACAGAGTTGGACCACGACGCCAACGTCAGCCCCTGGCGCGACCTGGCCGAGCGCGGGGTAGTCGTCAAGCGAGTGCCCGTTCACCTGGACGACTGCACCCTCGACATGGACGCGCTGGGGGAGTTGCTGTCACCCCGCACCCGGCTGGTGGCCGTTACCTACGCTTCAAACGCAGTTGGCACCGTGCCCGACCTACCGAGAATAGTGGAGATGGCGCATTCTGTCGGTGCTCTCGTGTGGGTAGACGCCGTCCACTACGGCCCCCACGGCCCCATCGACGTGCGGGCGCTGGACGTGGACTATCTGGTTTGCTCCTCGTACAAGTACTTCGGCCCGCACCTGGGCATTCTGTACGGCAAGGAGCACCTGCTGGAAAGGCTGCGCCCCTACCAACTCAGGCCCGCGCCGCACACCGTACCTGAGAAATTCGAGACGGGCACCAAGAACCACGAGTGCATAGCCGGGCTGGTCGCCACCCTGGACTACCTGGAGGAGCTAGGCAGGCGCATGGGCGGCCTTGCGGCCGGGTGCGGGCAGCGGGAAGCCCTGTCTGCCGCCATGCACGGCATTCGCGAGTACGAGAAGACCCTGAGCTTGGCGCTGCTGGACGGCCTGCAAAGCGTGCCCGGCCTACGCATTTACGGCATCACCGAACCCAATCGGCTGGACGAGCGGGTGCCAACCTTCTGCTTCACTATAGAGGACCAGGACACTCCCGAAATCGGCCGTAAGCTGGGGGAGCGGGGCATTTTCGCCTGGACCGGCAACTATTATGCTCTTGACATAATGGAACGGCTGGGGCTTGAGGGGAAGGGTGGTGCCGTTCGGGTGGGCGCGGTCCATTACAACACGGTAGGGGATATTGAGCGGTTGGTTGCGGCTTTGCAGGAGATAGTGGGTTAGGGGTTGACTGTCCTTGTCATTGGAAATGCTACAGATGGCGAGGGGCGTAGGCCCTCGCCATCTGTAGCATTCCTGACCATCCCCGTGGGCCTCTTGCCGAGAACGCCAACACCCGATGGCACTAGCTCTCCATTGAAATATCCCTCTAAAGCTGCTAGAATCCCCGCACCACTCCCCGTATGAGTGGGGTGTTACAGCGATTCTGTAAGGGACTTGCAGATGAAGATTACCAATCTCGTCAAGCGGAACAGGTACCAGGACTCGGTCACCTTAATGCAGGTGGCGGTCAAGCTGCGCGAGCTAGACGGCATGGACGACGTCGCCCTGATGATGGGCACGGGACCCAACCTGGAAATCATGCGCGAGGCGGGCCTGCTTGAAGACGGAGTGGGCGGCGCGGGGCCGAACGATCTTGTGGTGGCCCTCCGAGGCTCCGAACGGACGCTGGAGGCCGCGCTCTCCATGCTGGACGACCTGCTACGCAATGAGGTGGCGACCGGCACCGGCACGCAGCGTGGGGAAACAGTACCGCACAACCTGTCGGCGGGTCTCGCTGAACTGCCCGAGGCCAACCTGGTGCTCATCTCCACGCCGGGCATCTACGCGGCGGCGGAGGCGCGTAAGGCGCTGTTGCACGGCAAGCACGTCATGATCTTCAGCGACAACGTTTCTATCGAGGATGAAGTGGCGCTGAAGGGGCTTGCCGCCGAGCGTGGCTTGCTGCTCATGGGCCCCGACTGTGGCACCGCCATCATTGGAGGCGTGCCTCTTGGTTTCGCCAATATGGTGCGCCGGGGCCAGATAGGGATGGTAGGGGCATCGGGCACCGGCATGCAGGAAGTCACCTCCCTCATAGACCGCTACGGTGGCGGCATCTCTCACGCCATCGGCACGGGAAGCCGAGACCTGTCGAGCCAGGTACAGGCTGTGATGACACTGGCGGCACTGCGGGCGCTGCTGGCTGACCCGGCTACACAGGTCGTAGTAGTAGTATCGAAGCCGCCAGGCCCCGGTGTGCTCAATCGCGTCTTGGAAGCCACTTCAGGGGCAGAAAAGCCGGTCGTGCTTATGTTCGTCGGTACGCAGGCAGGCTCTTATCAAGGCCAGAGCAATGCTTCAGGGAGTAAGAGAGAGACGTTCGCTTCTACGCTCGAGGAAGCCGCCAGGATCGCAGTGCGGCTCGCTTACGGTCGCCAGGTAGAAAGCGAGCCGATATTGAGCGCTGAAGAGGGCGCGGTGAACTCAGTCACTACCAGTCTGACGGTTACCCAGCGTTATGTGCGCGGCCTCTTCTCCGGCGGCACCTTCTGCTACGAAGCGATGTGGCAAATGCGGGGCGCACTGGATGGACCCATCTACTCTAACACGCCTGTCACTCCCGAACTGGCACTCCCCGATGTGCACGCCAGCCGAGGCCATACCTGCCTCGACCTGGGGTCCGATGAGTTCACTGTGGGCCGCCCTCACCCCATGATCGACTTCTCCACTCGCACCTATCGCATGCTGCAAGAGGCTGCGGACCCTGAAGTGGTGGTGTTGCTCCTCGACGTGGTGCTGGGCTTCGGTGCCCACCCTGACCCGGCGGGCGCACTAGCACCTACCATCCGGCAGGCCAAAGAGCTTGCGTCGAACGAGGGGCGCACGCTGCCTGTAGTGGTGCATATCTGCGGCACCGAAGGCGATCCCCAGGGCCTTGAGAAGCAACGGCAGACGCTGCTCCAGGCCGGGGCTATAATCGCCCCTAGCAACGCCGCCGCTGCTCAACTGGCCGCGAGTATAGCTAATCGCTCCGGCGGTTGACCCTTACCCGGATACAGCGTGGAGTACAACTCTATGTCCGACACCAAGATAGCCGACCTGCTGGGGAATAGCCCCACAGTCCTCAACGTAGGCGTCAAGACGTTTGCCGAGACGTTGGAGCAAGTGGGCGCGCGGCACCTGCACGTCGATTGGCAGCCCCCAGCGCAGGGTGACCCTCAGCTAGGCGCGTTGCTCGGCAGGCTGGCAGATGACGATACTCCCGGCAGCCTGGGCGCTCGCATAAAGGCGGGCAACGAGGAGGCGCTGCAACGCATGCTCGCCGCCGACCCGGTGTGGGAAGACGTGCGACCCGCCCGCGAAATCTGGCCTGAGATGGATGACCGCGTGCTCTATCACTCCGGCCCGCCGATTGAATGGAGCCGGATGTGCGGCCCAATGCAGGGTGCCGTGACTGGCTCGATCATGCTGGAAGGCTGGGCCGGGGACGAGCATAGCGCCCGGAGCATGGCGGAGGCTGGAGAGGTGCGGTTCGAGCCGTGCCACCATCACGGCGCCGTCGGGCCGATGGCGGGGCTGGTATCGCCCTCCATGCCGATGTTCGTGGTGCGTAACGCCGAAAGGGGCAACTATGCCTATTCGTCCCTCAACGAGGGCATGGGCAAGGTGCTGCGCTATGGTGCCTACGCGCCGGAGGTGCTGGCCCGGCTGCGCTGGATGTGCGATGTGCTGGGGCCGACTTTGCAGGTGGGTATCAGGGCATTAGGTAGCGTGCCACTCAAGCCGCTCATGGCCCAGGCGCTGCAAATGGGCGACGAGCTGCACAACCGCCACGTCGCGGCCACCTCCCTCCTATTCAAGACGTTAGCCCCGGCCCTCATCCGCGCCCTGGACGACCGCGAAAGGGCGGCCTCCGCATTGGACCCCATCGCCGCCAACAACTACTTCTTTCTCAACCTGGCAATGGCGGCCTGCAAAGCCATGCTCGACAGCGCCCACGATATCCCCTATTCCAGCGTCGTGGTCACAATGGCCCGCAACGGTGTAGACTTCGGCATCCGTGTGGCGGGTACGGGCGACAGGTGGTTCACAGGCCCGGCGGCGGTACCTGACGGAGTTTACCTCCCAGGCTTTAGCGAGGCCGACGCTGCGGGTGACATAGGCGATAGCGCGATTACCGAGACGGCGGGGTTGGGCGGCTTCGCGATGGGTGGCGCGCCGGCGGTAGTGAAGGTGGTTGGAGGTACCCCCGACGACGCCCTCAACTTCACCCGCTCGATGCACACTATCACCCTCGCCCTGAACCAGAATTGGACCATGCCTGCCCTGGGCTTCGCGGGCACCCCCACCGGTATAGACGTGCGCAAGGTCCTCGACACCAACACGCTGCCCATCATCAACACCGGCATTGCCCACAAAGAAGCAGGCGTGGGGCAGGTGGGGGCGGGCCTCGTCCGCCCGCCTGTGCAGTGCTTCACCGACGCCCTGAAAGCTCTGGCCGAGACAATTCTGTAGGGGCGCGGTGCATCGTGCCCAACGGTGATACTATGCAGCATTTCACGGCAATAGCGGCGGGACCGGAACTAGCGCAACTCGCAGGCAAACACGGGCAGGTGTTGGCGGTGTTGAGCAACGCCGTCTATCTACGCTGCCATGGGGGCCAAATAGCCGGTATACTCGGGCAATCTGCGGAAGATGGGCCTTATTCGCTTCGTGTCCGCGATATTGACCTGCTCATTCAGTCGCTGAAAGGACAAGAGAGTCTCACCTTCACCTCCACAGGGACGTCTCTCGAATTGCAAGGCGTTGCAACGCTCGACCTATCAAGGGCGCGACAGTGGCAAGCCAAACTGCCGGGGGAGATTGCGGACGTTGCCGCGCGCATCAGGGCTGTAAGGGCACTTCTCAGCTTATTAGAGGGGAGTTGGTGCAGCAGGGGCGGCTGCGGTCTGGCGACGTATCTTTATGGGCCGCACCGCAGCCTGCCGGTGCTAAGCGAAGTGCCCCGGCTCATGACCAACGCTACGGCCAGCGACATGCTCCTGCGCGGACTCGTAGAGAGGGTGACAAGCTTCCAGGCCGCGGCAACCGAATTGGAAGTGCAACCCGCGTCACAGGCGTTGGTCGGCCTGCTCGGTTTGGGTGCCGGACTCACTCCCTCCGGCGATGATATTGCGGCCGGTATATTGGCGACACTCGTATGGCAGGCGGGGCTAGGTGGGATACCGGCTGATTTTGCCCGGTACCAGGTGGAGGCCATACGGAACGCGGCATCGAGTATTACCAACGACATCAGCGTTCGCCTCCTGTGGCATGCTGGCGATGGCCTGCTGTACGCACCCGCGATGGAGCTTGGCGCGGCCTTGCTCGCGGGCGATGTAGAATCGATCCCAGGCCCTGCCCGTCGCCTGCTTTCCATCGGCCACAGTTCGGGCGCGGACATGACGACGGGGCTGCTGGCTGGGGTCGTGGCGGGCATAGAGCTCGAATCGAGAAGCAAGGTGCCGAGCTACTGATGGCCTATAGCTCTTTTGCCCAGGACAACGGCTCGCCGGAGATCGCCTGGCGGCCCACGCCCGAGTACATCGAGCGGAGTCGCCTGCACCACTTCATGCTGCGCCACGGTCTCGGCACGTTCGCCCAGCTAGTCGAGAGATACAGCGCGGACCCTGCCTGGTTCTGGCAGGCAGTGGTGGAGGACCTCGGCCTGGAGTGGTACGAGCCATACACCCAGGTGCTGGACCTGTCGCGAGGGGTGGAGTGGGCGCGGTGGTTCGTGGGCGGAAGCTACAACTACGTGCGCGATGCCGTGGATAAGCATGCTGAAGGCCCACTCGCTGCGGCAACTGCTATCGGATGGGAAGGTGAGGGCGGCGAGGTCCGCAAGCTCACCTACGCGGAGCTTTACCGGCAAGTGAACCAGGCGGCGAACACCCTCCACTCCCTGGGCGTTGGGCGTGGCGACCGGGTGGGGGTGTACATGCCGATGCTGCCGGAGACGGCGGTAGTTGTGCTGGCAATCTCCAAGATAGGGGCTATCTATACCCCCATCTTCTCCGGCTATGGAGGCGCTGCCGTGGCCTCGCGCCTGCAAGACTGCGAGGCAAAGTTGCTGGTGACTGCTGACGGATTCTATCGCGGTGGCAAGTGGGTGCCCATGAAAGCGGCCGCCGATGAAGCCGTTGCCGCCTCGCCCAGCGTGGAGCACATGTTGGTGGTCAGCAGGCACGGCGACACACAAGACAGGGGTGTAACCTGGACGCCCGGCAGGGACGTATGGTGGCATGAGCTGGTCGGCGGGCAAGCAGAGGAGCGCGAGACTGTCAGGACCGGGGCTGACGAGCCATACATGATAATCTATACATCGGGCACCACCGGCAGGCCCAAGGGCGTCGTACACCTGCACGCGGGCTTCCCGGTCAAGGCGGCGCAGGAACTGGCCCACTGCTTCGACCTGCACCAAGGGGAGGCGCTTTACTGGATAAGCGACATAGGCTGGATGATGGGGCCATGGGCCATCACAGGCTCGCTAATGCTGGGGGCGACCTGCTTCCTGTACGAAGGCTCCATCAGCCACCCGCAACCCGACCGGCTCTGGTCCCTGGTCGAGCGGCACCACATCACCCACCTCGGCATCTCGCCCACCGCCGTGCGCTCGCTCATGGGTCACGGCGACCACTGGGTGCAGGCCCATGATTTGAGCAGCCTGATGTTCCTTGCCGGGGCGGGCGAGCCGTGGAACCCCGGCCCCTGGCAGTGGCTGTTCGACGTGGTGGGCGAGGGGAAACGCCCCATCATCAACTACTCCGGCGGCACGGAGGTATCGGGCGGCATACTAAGCTGCAACCCCCTGCTACCCATCAAGCCGTGCGCGTTCAGCGGCCCCGTCCCCGGCATGTTGCCTGAGGTGGTGGATGCCGAAGGCAACCCTGTACGCCACGCCGTAGGAGAGTTAGCCCTGAGCCTGCCCTGGGTGGGCAAAACGGAGGGCTTTTGGGACGACAAGGAGCGGTACATCGACACCTACTGGTCGCGCGTGCCTGGCCTGTGGGTGCACGGCGACTGGGCGCGCGTGGATGAGGACGGCTTCTGGTACATCCTGGGACGCTCGGATGATACCATCAAGATAGCGGGCAAGCGCGTCGGCCCCGCTGAGGTGGAGTCCGCGGCCGTGTCGCACCACGCGGTAGCTGAGGCAGCCGCTATAGGCGTGCCGGATGCCCTCAAAGGTGAGGCGCTGGTGGTGCTAGTAGCCCTGCGCCCCGGCCATGCACCTGGCGAAGGGTTGCGGCAGGAAATCGAATCGTGCATAGTAGCCCACCTGGGCAAATCGCTCAAGCCGCACGCCATCAAGTTTGTAACCGAGCTACCGCACACCCGTAACGGTAAGATGCTGCGCCGCCTCGTCCGCCAGAGCTACCTGGGAGAGCCACCCGGCGACCTGTCAGCCCTGGAGAACCCGTCGGCCTTAGAGGCGGTGGCGTCAGCCACTTAGGTGTCGCTTCAAGCATATAGTTAGGGGAGATTGGCACCCAAGGGTGGTCTTTGTCATTCTGAGCGCAGCGAAGAATCTCGTCCCTAAGCACATGATACCACCTTACTTTCAGCCACTCTGTACCGTAAGAAGGCAGAAACATTCCGGTGAGGGACGAGATTCTTCGCTGCGCTCAGAATGACAAAGGCCGACTATGTTGCCGATCTGCGGCACTGCCGTTTCAGCCTGGCTTATAATAGTTACAGGAAATGGTGGCCTGATTATCGTACAATCACATGTAAGGAGCGCCCAATGGAACTGTCCGGCACCCATACCATCAAAGCCCCTCAGGCCCTGGTCTGGAAGGTGCTCACCGACCCTGAGACGTTGCGCCGCACCCTCCCCGGCTGCCAGAAATTCGACGCCCAGGAGGACGGCAGCTACAACATCACTATGAGCATCGGCATCGCCGCGATAAAGGGCACCTACACCGGCACCGTGCGCCTGCTCAACGAGAAGCCACCCGACTCCTACAGCCTGAAGGTGGCGGCCAAGGGTGGCGTCGGCTTCATCGACGGGCAGGGCGACTTCGTGCTAACCCCAGCCGAAGGCAACGGCGAACACACCAAGCTATCCTACACAGGGCAGGCCCAGGTCGGCGGCAAAATAGCGGGGGTGGGCCAACGCCTGCTGCAAGGAGGAGCTAACCTGGTGATCGGGCAGTTCTTCCGAGCGTTGGACAAGGAGGTCGCTCAGAGTGAAGGCGGCAAAGACGGGTAAGGGTACATCGTCTCTAACACGAGAGCTATCCCCAATAAACGCTCCTCATCCCACCGCTTGCCCACCACCTGTATCCCAATTGGCAAGCCGTCCGCGTCCCTACCAATTGGCACTACCACGGCCGGGTGCCCAGTAAAGTTGAAGGGTGCGGTGTGGCCTATGGCGCGCCAGTAGTTTACCGTCTCGCCCTCCACCTCCAGGGGGGTGTTGGTCGGACAATGGGGGAAGGCAGTGACCATGCAGACCGGGCACAGCAGCGCGTCCCATTCCCCGAAGAAAGCTTCCCAGGTGCTGATAATGGCATCGCGCTTGTGAAGGGCGGTGTACAGTTCAGGCAGGGTGGGAACTTCTTCCGCGGGTGCTTCATCATAGTCCATCACGCCGGAGAGCACGGTTCTCGTCCTGGCAAGCTCGCCGAAGTCCACGGCCGGTAGTTTCTCCTCAACCTGCGCCCCGGCACGCTCTAGTTCGGCAGCCACATCGTGCAGCGCCTCGCGTATCGCACCCGCAACCGGCACGCCCGGAAAGGTCTGCGCCCAGGCGATGCGAAGCTCCCCAGGCAGGAGGTGCCGCACCTCCCGTAGAGGAATGGGGGGCACGGAGTGGTCTCGTCCGTCCGGCCCGGCGATGATGCGGAAGGCAAGCTCCAGGTCTTCCACGCTGCGCGCCAGGGGGCCTATAGACCACATGGCTCGATGGCTGCGCACTACGCCCGGCAGGTCGGGGATGTGGCCGTGCATCGAGACCCGGTACTCGGTCGGCTTGAGGCCGTACACGCCGCAGAAGTGCGCCGGGATGCGTATGGAGCCTGCCAGGTCGCTGCCGATTTCGAGCGGCGTCATACGTGCGGCCAGGGCCGCCGCGGCCCCACCGCTCGAACCGCCTGGCGTGCGCTCAAGGTTGTAGGGGTTGTTGGTGCGGCCAAAGATGTCATTATAAGACTGGAT
The DNA here is from genome assembly GCA_036386675.1 of Chloroflexia bacterium. Taxonomy (GTDB): domain Bacteria; phylum Chloroflexota; class Chloroflexia; order QHBQ01; family JADMIH01; genus JADMIH01. The sequence goes on from DASVVE010000016.1 coordinate 59,171, forward strand.
GTCGCGCAGGCGCGTCGAGACGTTGGTCTTGCCGATGATGATCGCCCCTGCCTCCTTCAGCCGCGCCGCCACGGTGCCATCCTCGGTGGGGACATAGTCTGCGAGGGGAGGGTGACCCGACGTGGTGCGCATCCCAGCCGTAGAGTGCCCATCCTTCAACGTCATCGGCACCCCATGCAGCGGCCCCCACAACTCGCCACGGGCCAGGGCCGCATCGCTTTCCGCCGCACGTCCGCGTGCCCCCTCCTCATCGAGCGTGACAATAGCGTTCAGAGGCGGATTGCGCTCGGTTACGCGGGCCAGGTAAGCCTCCAGCACCTCCACAGAGGAGGCGCGGCCTTCACGGATGGCGAGGGCCAGCTGAGTGGCAGTTAGGGAAGTGAGGTCTTGCATGATTTAGAAGGCTGATAAATATCTTGTAGGGACCCGATGCATCATGACCGGGGCAGCCGCTATTCAGGCTAACAGCACCAAAGATTCTCTCTGTCATCCTGAGCGCAGCGAAGGATCAGTGGCCCGTGTTTGACTCTTCCTAACTGAAGCACATGGTTCCCCACGCTACCAGCGTCCCCGATGTTGAGGACTCTTATCTACCCACCTGATCCTTCGCTGCGCTCAGGATGACAGGGGGCAGTGTGGTCGCATAGTTGGACATCGTACCAGCGGCACAGGGGGCACAGGGGCACAATGCATTGTGCCCCTACAGTGTGGAACCACCATCCAGGCGCATTTGCTTAGCTTCCTCCACCAACTCCCACAATCTGCTGGGACTCAGCGGTATCTCCCTTATTTCCAGCCCGATATCCGCAAAGGCGTTGTCCAGCGCCTGGGCGTACAGCGGACCAACCGGGATGGCCCCCGCCTCTCCCGCGCCCTTGACGCCCATCGGGTTGAGTGGCGAAGGGGTCTCTTCGTGCCCTACTTCGATGCGCGGCACGTCGGTCGAAGTCGGCAGCAGGTAGTCCATGAACGAAGCGTTTTGCAGTTGTCCGCTGTCGTCGTACACCAGTTGCTCGAAGAAGGCGTTGCCGATGCCCTGGGCCACGCCCCCGTGCACCTGTCCCTCTAGGATGAGCGGGTTGAGCACCGTGCCGCAGTCGTGCACCACCACGTAGCGCTGCACCTTCACGTCGAACGTCTCAGGGTCCACTTCCAGGATAATGGCATGCGCGCCACACGCGGTGGCCTGCATCGGCGGCCCGAAATAGGCGGTGGCCTCCAGCCCCGGCTCCGTACCTGGCTTGACCGCGCCCCGCAACGGATTCGCCCTCGCCGCCAGTTCTGACAGGCTGATCCTGGCACCCGGCTGCCCCTTGACCTGCGCGTAGCCGCCCTGCAACTCGATATCATTGTCGGCCGCTTCCATCATCTCGGCTGCCAGCCGCTTGGCCTTTTCGGCCACCATACCGGCGGCCGCGTGCACGGCGGAACCTGCCACGGTAGCCCCCCGGCTGGCGAAGGTGCCCGTGCCCCAGTTGAACTGCCCCGTATCCCCCGTTGAGACCAGCACGTCCTCTAGCGGCACGCCCAGCACATGCGCCGCTATCTGGGCGAAGACGGTGTAGTGCCCCTGTCCCTGCGTGCCCACGCCCGTCACCACCGTCACCTTGCCGGTAGGCTCCACCTGTATCCGCGCGCCCTCGTACGGACCGATGCCGGTGCCTTCCACGTACATCACCAGCCCGATGCCCACCCGCTTGCCCTCGTCGCGCAGCCGCTGCCCCTCTCCCTGCTGGAACTCGTCCCAGCCTATCATTGACTTCGCCTTGTCCAGCACCGGCTCGTAGTTGCCGCTGTCGTAGGTCAGGCTGGTGAAGTCCTGGGCGATGATGACATTGTTGTAGGGGAACTGGTCGGGCTGGATGAAGTTGCGGCGGCGCAGTTCCAGAGGGTCTATACCCAACTCTTTGGCTGCCGCGTCCAGCAGTCGCTCTATCACGAACACACCGTGCTGGCGGCCCGCACCCCTGTAAGGCGTGACGATAATCTTGTTGGTGAACACAGCCTTGAACTCGGTGTAGTAGTTGGGCACGATGTAGGGGCCGAGCAGGTGGGTCTGTGTGTTGAGGGGCACGGTCAGGCCGTATGGGTCGTACGCGCCGTTGTCGTGCAGGAAGACGTCCTTGACGCCCAGTATCTTGCCGTCCCTGGTGAGGGCGATCTCGGCCTCGTGCACCTGCCCGCGCTCGTGCGTCATGGCGAGGAAGTTCTCCAGCCGGTCCTCGATCCACTTGAGGGGCCGGTTCAGCTTGATCGCCGCCCACGGCACCAGCGTCTCTTCAGGGTAGAACATCATGATCTTGGGGCCGAACCCCCCACCCACGAAGGGCGCGACCACCCGCACCTGCCGCTCCGAGAGGCCCAGCATACCGGCCAGCCCGTTGCGTATCGGTATGGGGGCCTGGGTGGAGTCCCACACGGTAAGGTGGCGGGCCAGTTGGTCCCACTGCGCGACCACGCCCCTCGTCTCCATAGGTGCCGCCGTGCCCCGGTCGTAGTCAAAGTGTCGAGAGATGACGAGGTCGGCCTGGGCGCGTGCCGATGTGTAATCACCCTTGGTCTGGATTACATGCGCCGCCAGGTTCGAGCCGACATCCTCGTGCACCAGCGGCGCGTCCTCGTCCAGCCCGGTTTCCACCCTCACCACGGCATCCAGCGGCTCGTAATCGATCATGATGGCATCAGCCGCGTCTTCTGCAAGATAACGACTCTCGGCCACCACCATGACCACCGGCTCGCCCACGTAGCGCACCTTGTCCCGCGCTAGTTGCCCACCCGTCCGCTGGTTGAAGACGACGTATTCAGCCGGGGGGGGCGGCACCAGCAGGGGAGACGGCTGCCAGTAATCACCCAAATCGGCCGCCGTGTAGACCGCGATTACCCCCGGCAGCTCCCGCGCCCCCGATACGTCCACGCTCAACAGTCGCGCATGTGCATAGTCGCTCCGCTTGAACGCCACGTGCAACATCCCCGGTATATGCACGTCGTCCACAAACAACGCCTGCCCCGTCAGCAGCCGAGGGTCCTCATTCCGCTTCACACGCGCGCCAATCATGGTCTCTCCTTTGGAGAGAATTCTTAATTTTTAATGTTTAATTCTTAATTGACGTTCTAAGCAGCAGCAATTTTGCGACAAAATTGGGACCGGGCACCCAATTAAGAATTAAACATTAAAAATTAAGAATTCCTACAGCATTCCCGCTTCCCCTTCTACGTCGGCTTCCTGGGCGGGGGTGGTGATGCCGTCGCGGCGTTTGGCGGCGGCCAGCTTCACGGCATCTACTATGTGCTGGTAGCCCGTGCAGCGGCAGAGGTTGCCGGAGAGGGCCAGGCGTATCTCCTCCTCGGTGGGATCGGTGTTTTCCTCAAGGAAGGGCAGGAGGGTCATCAGGATGCCGGGGGTGCAGAAGCCGCATTGCAGGCCGTGGGCTTCGTGGAAGGCGGCCTGTAAAGGGTGCAGGTCGTCAGGGTCGCCCGACAACCCCTCGACGGTCATTATGCTGTGCCCGGTTGCCTGCACCGCGAAGGTGAGGCACGAGCGCACCGGCACGCCGTCCAGCAGCACCGTGCAGGCCCCGCAAACCCCGTGCTCGCAGCCTACGTGCGTGCCGGTCAGCCCAAGCTCGTGCCGAAGGAAGTCGCTGAGCAGCAGCCGCGTCTCGACCTGGCGGCTGTAACTCTCGCCGTTCACTTCTACATCAACATCATGGTTCATCTAGCTTCCTTAAGCTCCACTTGCCCTCTGTACCGCCCGTGCGAGAGTCCGCCGGGCCAGCACCTTGCTGAGGTGCATGCGGTACTCAGCCGTTGCATGAATGTCCGCCTGCGGCTCGATATCGGCTGCGAGGGCTTTGGCGGCGGCACGTATCGCGTCTTCGGTGGGACGCTGGCCTCGTAGCACCTCTGAGGCTGACGCAGCCACAACGGGCATGTCACCAACCGAGAGGAACACCAGCTTACACTCTGCCACCGTGCCGTCATCCCCCAACGTGACCACAGCGGCGGCACCTACCAGCGCATAGTCGCCGTGCCTGCGGGCGAACTCCTCAAAGGCGGTGCCCGTCCTGCGCGGCAGGGGCGGTATCTCCACCTCCACCAGCATCTCGTCAGGTTCAAGCGCGGTAGTGAAGAGGCCCAGGAAGAAGTCGGCTGCCGGAATCCAGCGGTCGCCGCTTGCGTTCTGCACCCGCATCTGAGCGTCGAGGGCCACAGCCAGGGCGGGCAATTCGGCTGCGGGGTCTGCGTGGGCCAGCGAGCCGCCGAACGTGCCCCTGTTGCGTATCTGTGGGTGCGCTATGTAGGGCATCGCCTCGGCAATCAGCGGAGCGCGCTCCGCCACGATGGAGCTACGCTCCACCATCCGGTGCCGCGTCATAGCGCCCACGAGCAGCCCGCCACCCTCAGCCGGTGTGATGCCGAACAGGTCATCCACGCCGTTGAGGTCCACCAGGATAGAGGGCTGGGCCAGCCGGAAGTTCATGCTCGGCACCAGGCTCTGCCCGCCCGCCAGCACCTTAGCCTCGCCCGCATACTCCGCCAGAAGTTCCAAAGCTTCCTGCCGGATACGTGGCGCGTAATACTCGAATGGGGTGGGTTTCATGGGGTAGGTCTGAAACGTGAAACGTGAAACGTGAAACGTGATGACACTCATGATATTTTGGCCCACGTGTTGCGACACTCTTCCTATAGCCGCATCACGTTTCACGTTTCACGTTTCAGAATTACTTCTCTTCCACGAACGCTACAATGCGGGCGAACGCCGCCTCACCGCCCTTGAAGCGGAAGGGGAAGCAGCCCAGCCACACGCGCTGATCGAGAACCTCGTCCACCTGGCCTCCTACGTTCTCGGCGTGGAAGACGCCACGGGGGAAGAGCAGGGTGTGAGTGCACTGGTAGTCTTCCATCCAGGGGAAGGCCTCGTCCATGCTCATGCCTATCTTGGCTTCCACCTCCGGTACAAGATCGGGGCGGGCCACGCGCACCTTCGTGTTGAAGGGGTGGTCGGTGGAGATCGCGTCGATAGCCATCCAGCGGATGCCTCGGTCGAGCACCCAGTCGCAGAACTCACGGCGGGGGCCGGGGTGGCGCAGGAACGAGCGCGGCAGGTCGGGCGGCTCGTTGTTGTGGACCTTGTACCAGTCCTCGTTGTAGTAGTGGTGGTAGCCGGTGTGGATAACCAGGATGTCGCCGCGCTCGATGGTGATGCCGGTGTCGCGCTCCCACTGCTCGAAATGCTGCGAGCCGTAGATGTCATAGTCGCCTATGCCGTACTTGCTGAGGTCCACCACGCAAGCGGGGCCGAAGAGGGTGTCTATGGGGATGCCCGCGATGTCGGGTCCGGGGTCGAAGAAGTGGTAGGGCGAGTCGAGGTGGGTAGCGATGTGGTTGGTGCTCGAAATGTGCTGGGCGTTCACACCCTCGAAGGCGATCTTCTTGACCCACTTGATGGTCGGACCCTCGTAGAAGGCGAACGGTGGCGAGTCCATACTGAAGTTCTGCGACAGGTCCAGCACTTTGACCTTGCTGAGATCATAAGGCACGTACATTAGGCACACTCCCTTGTGTAGTCATCTTAAACAGGCACACGGCCCGCATGTAAGCGGCAGCGGGCGGCAGAATGCGCCTATTATACAACAAGAAAGCCATGCATGTAACATAATGTTTGCTCGAAATGAGGCTATTTCGTCACTTGAAGTAGATGTACGGTGCGGTCCAGGAGTCTACTTTACCTGAGTTTCTTACTAATCTTGTAAAATATGTAGGAATAAGCCCAAGCGAGAGGGAGACAAACGAAATGGCTAACGAGCAGCATGACCAGACAGTAGCGAGGACACCTTTACCCATTACGCAATACGGAGACCCGGTCCTCCGCCTGCGCGCCAAAGAGGTAGACCCGGGGGAGATCGACTCACCCGAAATCCAGGACATTGTAGAGGACATGACAGTGTCTCTTGCCGCTGCGGGTGGGGCGGGGTTGGCGGCACCACAGATAAGCGTGTCGCGGCGCATTGTCATCATCAAGTACCCGGCCATGAACCGGGTGGGCTATGGTGAGATCGAGGAAATGCCCCTCCTGGTGCTCATCAACCCGGAGATCGTCTATGCCTCCGAAGAGACCCGCCGGGCACCGGAGGCCTGCCTGTCCATCAACACGGGCGACGGAGGCAGGTACGAAGGGGTGCTCGAACGTCCTGAAAGGGTGCGGGTGCGAGCCTACGACCGCACGGGCAAAGAGTTCACGCTTGACGCCGACAAGTTCCTGTCGAGGGCGTTGCAGCACGAAGTCGACCACCTGGAAGGCATCCTCTTCACCGACCGCATCCGCGACCTGAAAGACCTGCGCATCGTTCGCCCGGTAGAGGCCGGCGACCCGGTTTTGCAGGGGAACGTACATCTTTCGCAGGTGCCGGTTGCTCTATAAGAGCTTTCGTCAATATGTTGCCTAAATAAGCAAGAAAGCTCTGATGAATGCCTCTCAGAGCTTTCTTGCTTATGTAAGTCCTGGCAATCCCGAGTCCTACAGCACCAGCGCAAGTAGCCACCATCTGTCTATCTAGGCAGGCTCCAGGCGTTCAGATACCCTCCCGACACCCAGTAGATGAACCCGTGTGCGACCGCTACCCCCGTGTAGCCTCTGCCGGCGTGTTCGGGTTTCAGCGTGCGTAGTAGCCGCCCATCAGCCGCGCTATATATAGACAGGCCCGCAGGCCCGGCATCGGCGAAAATAAGCCCATTTGCAATCGCTAGATTACCGTGGAGTCTTCCCACCTTCATCGGAGGTCTGAGGTCCGTGCCTGTCGCCGGGTCCACTGCGTAGAGCGTGCCATCTCTACCGGTCAAAAAGAGAGTGCCGCCTTCTCCTGCCGTGGGATCGTAGGCGGCAAGCATGCCGATGGAATACACTCCGGCCCGCGACCAGATAGCGCCCTTGTTGACATTTTCCAGCTCGTACGCGTAGAAGTGGTCGTCCTTGTGGCTGGCGCCAACCAGCAGACGGTTGGTCCGGTCGTGGAAGATGGTGGGGGAGGATGCAAAATCATAATCGCCACTGGTCAGGCCTTGCTGATCGTCCCCGGTGATCTCAAGACTCAGCGGGTCCAGCGTGATCATGGCGCGGTTGTAAGGGCCATTGTAACCGTGCGTGTCCTCGCCGGTCGTTACCGCGAGCACATTTCCAAGCGGGCTGAGCGCCGGGGAGTTCCATATGCCTCCACCGGCGTTGGTATCGGGCACAATGTATCGCCTCGTCACGATCTGCCCGCTGAGCATGTCTACGGCGCGTAACTCGCCGCGTACGGGCGGATTATCGCAGTATGAAGCGACCCCCAGGTAGGCCCGCCCGTATGCCAGCAAAGGCGACTCCCACGCAAATCCACTGTGGCCCACATCGAGTGGCTCTCGCCACAATCTCGCGCCGGTCTCAGCGTGCAGGCCGTAATAGGCGTCATCGCCTCCTCCAACGACCAGGGCCGTCCCTGATATTGCTGAAGTGGAGCCAATCCCTACGTTCTCACAGTCTGCCTTGTAACCCAGGTCGGCTGACCATGCAGGCGCGCCCGTTTTCGCTTCAAAGGCAAAGAAGTTGGGACCTGTAGCTACGCTGCTGCCCACGTACACACGCCCACCCGACACGCTGGGGGTGCTGGAGGAAGGCTCGCCGTTACTTCCCAGGAAGACCTGCCAGCGCGAGACCAGTTGCCCCACGTTATCCTGGCCGATCAATGACTCGTCGGGGTTGTAACTCGTGTGCTGGGGGTCGCGCCCGTACATCGGCCAGTCGCCCCCTGTATCGCCTTCGCCCTGCGCGGGCACTGCCGTAGGACTTGGCCCCGGTTCGTTCCGCACATACTTCTGGTTGTACTGAGTGGTGCCCAGGAGCGAGAGCAGCACATCGAAGGGAGGCTGGTTCTCAGGGTGCAACTCGAACACGGCACGCTCGAAGTACTGCACAGTGTACTCCTTCCCATTTACCGTCGATATCTCCCTAAACTCATCTGAGATAGGATAGCCTTGCTGGGGTAGGCCACCATGAGTTTGCCAGTATTCGAGGAAGCGCCCGCCGAGTCGATGCCCTGTTTGTGGGAAGGAGATGGAGCCGGGAGATGTATTAGGAGCCTGGCCGGACGCACCCTGTGGGTATCGTTGCTTGTAGAATGACACGCCTAGTAGCGAGAGTAAGATGTCATGGGGCGGTGCATTCTCCGGGTGCATCTCGAAGACGGCTCTCTCGAAATACTGGACGGTGTAGGTCTTGCCGTCTACCGCCGATATCTCCTCGAACTCATTCGAGATAGGGTAGCCCTGCTGGGCCAGCCCGCCATGAGTGTTCCAATACTCCAGGAACTTCCCCCGCAACGTCTTCCCCGTGGCAGGGAACTGCACTACATCACCCTGGGCGAAGCCCGTTGCCTGGGCAGAAACCTGTAGAGTAACCAGGACCATAGCAAGCGCCAGTATCGCTGATAAGGTTAAATTGAGTCGGGGCCATTTCATGGTTTTGTGTCCTTACATAAAGTTAGTAATGCCCTGTTCTGGCTCAGGTATGGGCCTCCAGCAGATAGCCGGTCGTGCCTGGGGGCTGGGGTATGGAAACCGTGGCGGCCACTCACAAGCAAAAAGGCCCGGTTCCAAGAACCTGAGCCCAAGATTATACATCAATTCTAAACGTTTATAGACCGGGGCGCAAGGCCTCGAACCTCAACTTACCTGTCCAGGGTTGGTGCGGTCGTGTGCATGTGTTGATTATGCTTGCCCCATCAGGAAGCATCAGAACGGGGTCAGTGGCTCTTTCTGGATGCCTAGGCATCCAGAAAGAGCCAGACTTATCTGCCTCGAACGTACACACCAACTTATCCTATCTGGATAAGAGCCTTAACAGCCGCGCGCTTGGCGGCAGCCGCACGCTGTTCTACTTGCTTGACCAGCCGGTCAAGTGTGTTCAACCTGGTAGCAGCGGCTACATAGACGCGATCGGCTTCAGTTTTTGCGGCAAGCGCCTGCTCGAAGCTTACCCTGGCGTTGCGCCATTCGCTTTCCAGTTCAGCGCGAGTCATGTCATGGGAGCTTGCGACGATGGTTTCTCTTCTTGAGAGGGTTATCATTTTGGTTCCTTGCGCGTCGGGCGCTATAGCTCAAGAGACACAGCATCATACCTGTGATGGTTGCGACTGAGTGGTTCGTCGGATAGTGCGGTGAACTGCCATGTTAAGACAGGTGAAGTCCGTGCATGCAGTCCGCTAGCTTTGTAAGTGTACTCCCTGGAGTGGTGGTTTGGCAGAGACGTAAGTCCCGGTTTGTAATGACAATGGTCCTTAGGTACGTGCTGTGTTCGAATCACTAGAAGCTATTGAATAAATCGCAGCCCCGAGTACCGGCGACAAAGTTGCCTCCTTGTCATTTCGAACATAGTGAGAAATCTCGTCCTACACCGGGATGTCACTTCTTTCTAGTGGGACTCTGTTGCTGAAGGAAAGGTGGTATCATGTGCAGAAGGACGAGATTTCTCACGGAGCTTACCCTGAGCGCAGTCGTATGTTCGAAATGACAGAGTAGGAGCTTTGGGTGCTCATCTCCTCATCCCTGTTTGTGAGATGGCTTCTAGTGGTTCTGCTCGCGTAGCGGGGTGTGTGGTAGTCTTGTCTTAAGGGGACATCCTGAGGGAGACACCCAGGGCCAGGTGCGGGAGCCATCGCGTACATTCGGTCAAGCTGCTCCGTCTACGCTCCCCCTGGGTATCAACATATCTTTGGCGGGACCGGCCCAGGTTGTTGCAATACAGCTATGCAGGAAATCGGGGAGGCTAGTAAAGCCGGGGCCGGAAAGGTCGGCTAGCGTGTCCACAGGTGGCTTGAGAGTTTGTACATCCATATGTAAGAAAATGTCTACCAGATGAGGGTCAAACTGCTTCGCACGCTGACGCCGAACTTCCTCAATTGCTTCGTCAACAGGCCAGGCGTCCTTGTACGGCCGTTTGTGAGTGAGGGCGTCGAATGTGTCTGCAAGCGCAACAATCCTGCCGACCTTGGGAATCGACTCGCCCTGTAACCTGTGGGGGTAGCCCGTGCCGTCCCAGCGTTCGTGATGTGTCAGGGCTATGGTTTGCGCCATTTTGACCATATCAGAGTGCCCCCCGGACAGAATCCTGGCCCCAATAATCGTATGAGTCTTCATTACCTCAAACTCGTAAGGTGTCAGCTTTGCCGGCTTGAGAAGTACGTCGTCGGGAATGCCAATCTTACCCAGGTCATGTAGCGGCGCGACACGCTCTATGAGCTCGGCTTCCTGTTGGGGTAGCCCTGAGGCCCTGGCTAAAAGAGTGCTCAGGTACCCCACCCTGCGTGTATGCTGGCCCGTTTCGTCGTCTCGATACTCCGCTGCCACCGTCAGGCGCTCCAGGATCTCGAACTGCGCTTGCTCCAACTCACTTGTGCGCTCTTGCATCTTCTTTTCCAGGGCCTCATTTTGTCCCTGTAGCTCCAGGTAGAGGAAGCGGGTCTCAAGCAGGTTGTTGATGCGTAGTAGAACTTCCACATGGTCCAGGGGCTTGGTGAGAAAATCTTTCGCACCCAGCGACAGGGCCTGCTTCCTGGCTTCGGGCGCGACATCGGCGGTCAGCACCAGGATCGGGAGATAAGTTCCGTTCGGGAAGGTCGGGGCGAGTTGCCGCATTACCTGGAAGCCATCCAGGTATGGCATCATCAGGTCCAGGAGGATCAGGTCAGGTTGGAGCATAGCGCAAATCTGGGACACCTCACGAGAGTCCGCGGTGACCACGATATTCGTGTAGCCCGCCCCGCTCAGAATTGCTTGTAATAGGCGGAGGTTTGCCTCCTGATCGTCCACGATCAGTATCTTGGCCTCGGCGTAAATGCTACGATATTTATGTGCTACTTTATCTTGCATGGGTTAGCTGCCTCCCCTCGACGACAGCAAGGAACTGCTTCACGTACGAGGGCTTAGTGATATAGAAGCTCGCTTCCCGGTCAAGGAGCCTCATGGCCTCGTGGCGAGTGGCATCAGCGCTGATTATTGTCGCGGGGACCTTCCTGGTCCTGGAGTCTCGCCGTTGGAGACCTGTTCTATTGCAAGTCCGGCTGCGTAAACCCCATAGAGTAGCGCACCCGTTGGCCGAAAGTCGCCCTCGCCAACCTCGACAAGCACCACCCTTATTGCATACTTCTCCATGTAAATCTCCACTGATAGCGCAGGCATGCATTAGAAAAGCTCCACCCCTATATACGTTGCGGAAGCCGTTCGCCTCGATTAGCGCCAATGTCGGTTGTAAGTCACCGCCCGCGCTGTTGAGCCGCCACCCTTTCGGGGTTATAAGCGGCACAACTGTGAGTCTACTGTAGAGCAGGACACCGTTTGATTGCGTCCGCTCCGCTTGGCCCGGTAGAGCGCCTGGTCGGCTGCCGCAAAGAGGCCCACAGCCGTATAGGCAGCTTCGCTAGCGCAGGCCACGCCCATGCTGATAGTTGGACACAGCTTCGGAAATTGCGCGGCACGCTGCGCGGGAGTCAGCACAGAGGTAAAATCGTGTGCCGCGACGGCTAGCCGCATGCGCTCGGCCACCAGGAGGGTACCACTCTCGGAAGTTTCCGGCAGAATTACAGCCAGCTCGTCTCCTCCATAGCGCGCTATACTGTCGCTCGCACGCAGCTTGTCGGCAAACATGCGTGCAACCGAGCGCAGCACCTGGTCGCCCGCCAGGTGGCCGTATGTGTCGTTTATCGACTTGAAGTTATCTATATCCAATATAATCAGGGACAGTGGATGGTTGTAGCGCAGGCAACGAGTGACTTCCTCTTCGAGCAGCCGGTCCATCTGGCGGCGGTTGTAGAGGCCGGTCAGTTCATCCCGTATGGCGAGGTCGCGAAGTACCTCCAATCTGCGGGCGTGCTCGGATGCGTAACGCACCGTGCGCTCCAGCAAGATAGAGTCGGTCCCGCCCTTCACAAGGTAGTCTGTGGCTCCTGCCTTCATCACCTCTAGATCGACCGCTCGGTCCTTCTGTCCGGTCAGTATGATCACCGGGGAACGGATCCCTTGTTGCACCGCCCACTCCAATAATTCCAGCCCGGTATGCTGGCCGAGGTAGTAGTCGAAAATGTAGACATCGTGGCGTCTCTGGCTCATTCGCTGGAGGGCCGTATCGTAATCGGTTACCCATTCCAGGTTTACCAGGCTATCATTAGTTTCGGAGAATAGATCTCTCGTGATGACGTAATCATCTTCGCTGTCATCAACAAGAAGTACGTTGAGCAAACCGCACATCTTAGCCTCCACCGACGTGGCTCTCGATTGGCAACTCGACAATCTCAAACCAGTATTGCCCCAGGGCCTTCATCGCTTCGACCAGACCTTCAAAGGTGACCGGCTTGCTGACGAACGAGTTGGCACCCAGGTCGTAGCCCCTGTAAACATCCTCCTCGGCTTTCGAGGTGGTCAATATCACCACGGGTATGCGCCGCAGCACCGGGTCTTTCCTGATCTCGGTGAGCGCCTCGAACCCGTCCTTCCTGGGCATGTTCAAGTCGAGCAGGATGACGCCGGGACGTGGAGAACTGCCTGGGTCTTCATATTCTCCCTTGCGGTTCAAGTAGTCCATCAGCTCCTGGCCGTCAGCGACCAGGAAGAGGTCGTTGACCAACCGGCTCTCAGCGAGGGCATCCTTGGTCAGCATGCGGTCGTCGGCATCATCGTCTGCCATCAATATGGTCATTGCTCTGCGGTGCGCTATCAATAGGTTTCTCCCTGTTGTGGAAGCACGGTAGGTCGTGCGGTTGGAGGTTGCACTGTTGGAAGCGTTACGATGAAGGTTGCGCCTTTTCCTACCGCGCTTTCCGCCGTTATGCTTCCCCAATGTGATTCCGCGATCTTGCGGCAAATTGCCAGCCCGATACCCGTGCCCTCGAACTCGTTACGCCCGTGCAGTCGCTGGAACGGGGCAAAGATGCGGTCGAGGTACTTAATGTCAAAGCCGATACCCTGGTCTTGCACTCTGATTTCCCAGTGCTCCGTTGCCGCCAGGTCGCTCAAGCAGGGGTCCACGGATCCTTCGGCCCGGCGTGCGCTAACCTTGATAGAAGGCCGTACGCCTTCTGGAGTGAACTTGAGGGCGTTGCTTATCAGGTTCTGTAGCAGCCTGCTCATCTGCATCGCGTCGGCTTCAATCGTGGGTAAATCCCCGACCTCCACCCGCCCCCGCGACCGGTCTATTTGTTGGCCCAAGTCCGACAGTACCTCGTGGCAAAGCGCCCCCAGGTTTACTTTGACGTAATGTCTGCTCTTGATCGTCAGTCGAGAGTAGTCCAGCAAGTCATCAATCAGGATGCGCATGCGAGCCGCGGAGGTGAGCATGCGCGTCAGATAATCGCGGCCATCGTCATCGAGGGAGTCGCCGTACCTGACTGACAGGCGATTGCCGAAAGCCTGGATTTTACGGAGAGGCTCTTGCAGGTCGTGAGAAGCGACCGCTGCGAATTCCTCCAGCTCGCGGTTGCTCCGCTGTAGCTGGATTGTGAAAGCCTGTAGCTTTTCGTCGATGAGCTTGCGTTCGGTGATGTCGGTATTGATCTGGAATGTTGCCAGGGGTTCTCCCTGTGTGTTGCGGAGGAGCGTCCAGCGGCTGGATACGACAATGTGGCTGCCGTCGCGCCTGGTCTGCACCAATTCGCCTTCCCAACGTCCGCTGCTTAGAAGCTCGGCTGTGATGTCCTCTTTAGGCTGGGGGAACTGTGTTTGCAGCAATACGTAAGAAACACCGCCCTGGGCCTCGATGTGGCTCCAACCATATAGCTCCTCGGCACCCCGGTTCCAGAAGATGATGGCATCTTCCATGTCGCGCAGGATAACCGCATCGTGGATGAGATTGAGGAGTTGGGCCTGCTCGTGCAGCCTGGCTATTTGCTGAGCCTTATCCTGGCGCTCGCTCACCGGTTCGAGAACATCAAGATGCAATTGTAGGTTAGCGTGCATGGTGCCTCCGAGTCATTTTAGAGTACCTTCTCAGGCGCTTGCGACTTGCGCCTCCTCACCAGCAGTGCGGCCGCCGCGAGCAGCAGAACGCTCAGCCCACCTAATGTCCAGACCCACATACTTGAGCCTTCTTGTGCCTCTGTGGTAGCAGGCGACTGGACACTTAGGCTGCCCTCCGCGTTCCCGTTGTCTCCCGCACCACCTATCGTTCCGGGCTGTTGGGGCGCGACGGCGCTGTTCTGCACCGCCTTCTCCGTGCCTATCTCCAGTTCGCTCGTATATGTGGCTTGTTTGCTCGCACCATAGTCCAAGACGACTTCCACCTTGTAAGTACCTGCGGCCAGCTCGCCCGACCACTTGACCGGGTACGTAATCTCGGTGCCGGGGATGAACGTTCCCACCTGGATGGGCTGCTCCAGTATGCGCTTGCCGCCAGCGTCGGACAGCACGAACGTGCCGGATGACTTGAACAGGGTGTCACCGTCGTTCTTCATGCGGACGCCGATAAAAGGGCCCGATGGCTGCTGCACCAGGGCAACGGAAACTATTTTCAGGGAAGGGATCCAGGCACCCCCGACATCGACCTGCACGCCTATTACGTAGCGTGTCTGTACGGTCACGTTCGCGCCCATCTCGCTCCCGCCCTGGTTCACTACAGCGGTTGCCGGGATGCTGGGAGCGTATGCGGAGATGCCCGCGAGGTACTGGCCCGGCTTGGCCGAGGCGGGCACGACAACGGAGAAGTCAACTACCTTCTGCGTGCCCGCCGTGAGAGTAACGCTAGAGGCCGCAAATTTCAGCCATGTGCCGGCGGCCTTTGTCTTGTGGTCTGCTGTCTCAAAGGCACTGCCGCCTGTCTGGGCCGTGATGGCATCGACGGCGGCAAGCTCGATTGTAATGTCATTGTTACCGGGGTTCTTGAGCAATACGCTGCCGGTCACACTGGCGCTGCTCTGGACTTTGTATATAAAGTAGCCGCTCGCTGTTACTGCGGGGTCCGAGGCCTGGACAGCCGACATGGCGAAGCCCTGCTCGTCACCGAGGGCTTGACTCGAGGCGTTGGTGGGGAAAGAAAATATAAGATAGCTAACTATTAGTATCGAGACGAGAGTGGAAGAGCGCATCAATATACTCCTGCCCAGGGCTAAAGGGGCCACTTTTCGGAGGCCCCTTTAGCCCCTGGCTCAGGTTAGGGAGCGGTTACGACGCTGATGGTGACCGTGCTGGCGTAGGCGTCAGCATACACATCGGCGGGGAGGGCCAGCGTCAGCGTGGTGGCGCTGAAGTTGTATATGCCCATGCCTTCATCAACGTTGGCGCTGGCGATCTCGACCGCACCGTTGTCGATTGTGTAAGCGCCTGCGGCGACGGTCGGGTCGGGCGATGTGGTGTTGGGGGAGGCGACCGTGGGCTGCGACATTGAGAGCGAGCCTGCCGCGAGGTCGTGGTTGACGCCGGTGAACGTGCTGGCCTGGGCTGTCACGTGCCAGCCATCGCCGGAGCCTGTGAGGTCGCTCACACTGAAGGCATCCAGCGCCGCCGTGGTCGTCTGGTCCGCGCCGGTGACGTTGCGTCCGGCGAAGTCAGCAGCCAGGGGATTCGTGATGGTGAGACTACCGCCCGTTACCGTGGCGGTGGTTCCATCAGAGGCGAAAGCCGCCGGGGCCATGATAGCCATGAGTCCAAGGGCGAGTAGAACGGCCGGAAACTTTTTCAAGAACATTGTAGAACTCCTAGATTGAATAGGGATTTGAGTATTGCAGGCAGTCCTTTTGCACGGGTCGGACACCTATTTCGATGTTTAGTGAAACCCTGTCATCGTGCTAACACTATGTTGGCATTATGTCCGCTGTCCTATTGGTGCGTAATAGACTATGGTCCCGATTGGCAGCCGGAAAGGTCCCGTCAATTAGGCGACCATCGTCAGCGAGCCGTGGGCTTGTAATTGTCCCGGTGTCGGCTAGACTGGTAATAGACAATGCCGGTGTTGCGCATTCTATTCATATATAGAAGCGGTGTGACGACAATATCGGGAGTGACAAAACAGCCTCAAGATACAATCTGTACTTTATTGAGATGGGAGTAAAGTTGAACCAAACGCTGAGAACTCTTCAGGTCGAAGGTGACATAGCCGGCACACAACCGGCGCAAGGCGAGGCGCGGTGCTTGACGAGTGTAGAAGGAGACATCGCGGACCGCAAGCACGCGGAAGACGTACTTAGCGCGTCTGAAGCCAAATATCGCGCACTGGTGGAGCAGGCAGCGGACGCCATAATCGTATCCGCAGTCACGGCCCGTGGGCTGGTAATTGAGGAGGTGAACTCCACAGCCTGCGAAATGCACGGCTATAGAAGGGACGAGCTTGTGGGGCGCTATCTTGCCGATATGGTAGATCCCGAGGACCTGGCTAAGAACCCCTTCGACTTCGAGGCGCTGCGTACCGAAAGGACCACCAGAAACGAGCGCCTCCTGCTTCGCAAGGACGGGACGACGCTGCCCGTGGAAACTAACACCAGGCTACTGGCTGATGGCCGGCTGCAAAGTATCGTCCGCGATATCAGCGAGCGCAAGCTGGCCGAAGAAGCATTACGCGCCAGTGAAGGGCGCTTCCAGGCGTTCTGGCAATATGCTAGCGACGCTATGTCGCTCTCCGACCCGGAGGGAATAGTGCTCGCCGCCAACCCTGCCTACTGCGAACTCTATGGCTACAGCCCTCAAGAGGTAATAGGTCAAAGCTTCGCGATCATCTTCCCCTCGGCGGTCAGAGAGTGGGCGGTGCGGGAATACAAGCGCACGTTCGCAGACACCGAAATACCTCCCACGGTGGAGGCTACTATCGAGCGCCGCGACGGGGAGCAGCGCATCGTTGAAGTTCGATACAATTTCACCCAGGTTGGCGGTAGAAGGGTGGCGATGATCTCGCTCATCAGGGATATCACGGCGCGCAAGCAGACCGAGAAGGCTTTATTGCAAAGCGACCGAGAACTCAACGATTTCTTTGACAATTCTGTTGTGGGGCTGCACTGGGTAGGACCTGACGGCACAATTCTGCGCGCCAACCAGGCAGAGTTAGACCTGCTTGGGTACACTCGTGAGGAGTATATAGGACGCCAGATCGCTGAGTTTCATGACGACCAGGATGCTATACAGGATATTTTGAGGAGACTCACCGGCGGAGAAGCCGTGCACGGCTATGAAGCGCGTCTGCGGTGCAAGGACGGCTCCACCAGGCACGTACTCATTAGC
This sequence comes from Chloroflexia bacterium, assembly GCA_036386675.1. Taxonomy (GTDB): domain Bacteria; phylum Chloroflexota; class Chloroflexia; order QHBQ01; family JADMIH01; genus JADMIH01. Next base: position 76,397 of record DASVVE010000016.1, read on the forward strand.
TCGAATGTGCTGTGGGACGACGACGGTAACTTCGTCCACACGCGGTGCTTCACCCGCGACATAACCGAGCGCAAGCGGGTAGAGGAGGCACTAGAGGAAACACTCTCCCTTCTGCGGGCTACGTTGGAGTCAACCGCCGACGGCATACTGGTAACCGACGGCAAGGGGATCATAACCAACTCCAATAAAAGGTTTATGGAACTGTGGGGCATACCGGAAGAGGTGTTAGCCACTCGTGACAATTACCAGGCGTTGGCCTTCGTAATCAGCCAATTGCGCGATCCGCAAGCTTTCCTCCGAAAGGTGCAGGAGCTACGCGACCAGCCCGATATGGACAGCTTCGATACGATGGAGTTCACCGACGGAAGGATCTTCGAGAGATATTCGACGGCCCAGAGGATTGGTGACCGGATTGTCGGTAGGGTATGGAGTTTTCGCGATGTGACGGAACGCCAGCGAGCCTCGGAAGCACTACAAGCCAGCGAGAGCAGGTACAGGACGGTAATAGAGCAGGCATCCGAGGGTATCTTCCTGGCCGACACAAAGGGCAGGCTGACTGACGTAAACGAGCTTGGTTGTGAGATGCTCGGCTACACGCGAGATGAACTGTTGCGTCTGAGTATCGATGATATCGTAGAGCCGTCGGACCCGGAAATTATTCAGGCGCGCATTGTGGAACTGGCTTCAGGTAAGATATTGCGTGCCGAACATCTCATGTGTCGCAAGGACGGCACAACTTTCCCGGTAGAGACAAGCTCAAAGCTCTTACCCGATGGCACATACCAGGGTTTCGTGCGCGACATTACGGAGCGCAAGCAAGCGGCGGAAGCGCTCAAGAAGGCCAAGGCAGACCTGGAGCTGCGTGTGGCAGACCGGACGGCTGAATTGCACGAGAGCAACCGCCAACTGCAACACGAGCTAAGCGAACGCATACGGACGGAGCAAGCCCTGCTGCAAAGCGAAGAGCGGTTCAGAGCTATCTTCGAGCATGCCCCGGTAATGATTGACTCCTTCACGGAAGATGGGCACTGCACCCTGTGGAATGTCGAGTGCGAGAAACAGTTAGGCTACACAAAGGAGGAGGTGCTTGCCACCGGCGACTCGTTACGCCTATTCTATCCGGATAAAGAGATTAGAGATCGAGTCATGGAGTCTATAGTCCGGAAGGATGGCAGGTTTCGTGACTTTGGGGTGCGTGCCTCGAACGGCACAACCCGGCATCAGATGTGGGCCAATTTCGCGCTACCCAATATGGAAGTGATTTCCATCGGCTACGACGTCACGGAGCGCAAGATAGCAGAGGAGAGGCTGCGGAGAAGTGAAGAAATGTACAGGGCCCTTGCCAGGAACCTGCCCAACGGTGCCGTGCTCATGTTCGATGCCGACTTACGTTTTCAGCTAGCCGAGGGCACCGCTCTAAGAACGCTTGGCTATTCACCGGAACAGATGATAGGAAAGCCGATATGGGAGGTGTTGCCGCCCCAGCGTTGTGAAGAGTTGGTGCCATACTACCGGGCGGCGCTGGACGGGCAAGAGAGCGTCATTGAAGTCGAGAGCGGGCAGCCCACGCGTATCAACCTGGTGCATTTCGTGCCGGTGAAAAACGAGCATGGAGAGACCTTCGGGGGCATGGCAGTGTCAGTTGACATAACAGAACAAAAGCGGTTTGCGGAAGAGGCGCGCCTGGCGCAGAATGCGGCTGAACAGGCCAATCGAGCCAAGAGCGAGTTCCTCTCGCGCATGAGCCACGAGCTACGCACCCCCCTCAACTCGATACTTGGCTTCTCCCAACTGCTCGAGGTAGGCGACTTGCCCGCGAAGCAGACAAAATATGTGAGCTACGTCCTCAACGCCGGAGAACACCTTCTAGCGCTCATTAACGAAGTGCTGGATATAGCCAGCGTCGAGGCCGGGCACTCTCATCTTTCGATGGGGCCGGTTGCGGTCCAGTCGGCCATTCAGGAATGTCTTGACCTGATGCAGCCCTTGGCTGCCCGGCGCAAGGTGAACATCGACACCGGCAACTACCTTGAGCAACCCTGGCACGTACTGGCCGACCGCCAACGGCTGCTACAGGTGCTGCTAAACATCATTGCCAACGCGGTCAAATACAACAAAGAGGGCGGGAGCGTCGTACTGTCTTGCTACGAGGTGGGAGAGCGCCTGCGCATACAGGTTAGCGACACAGGGCATGGCATTTCTGAAACGAAGATGGATAAGTTGTTTACACCTTTCCAGAGACTGGGAGCCGAGCAGACAGGGGTCGAAGGGTCGGGGCTTGGCCTGACGTTGTCCAGGAGCCTGGTCGAAGCGATGCACGGAAATATTGGAGTGGAGAGCATCGTGGGTCAAGGCAGCACATTCTGGGTGGAGTTGGCTATCGTTGAAGACCAACCCGGCCAACTCGAGAAACTACAGACGAACCCGCTCGCCTGGGAAGTACAGCCGGCGAAATCGCGCACGGTCCTATATGTAGAAGACAATCTCTCCAACGTCAATCTGGTTGAAGGTATTGTGGAGAGTTGGGGAGGAGTCAAGCTTCTTGTAGCCATGCAGGGTAGCCTTGCACTCGAGATTGCTCAGCAGCAGCAACCCGACCTGATTCTGCTCGACTTGCACCTTCCCGACATTAGTGGCGAACAGGTGCTTCGGAGACTAAAAGACGACCTGAGAACGCGTTCTATCCCGGTTGTCATAGTGAGTGCGGATGCAATGTCGTCCGGCATAGTGCGATTGCGTGAGGCGGGTGCGCGAGACTATCTCACGAAGCCGCTGTCCGTCAAGAAACTCCTGCTGATCCTGGACGAGGTGTTCAATGAGGCTACCTAGCCGGGAGCCGGGGCCGGTTGGTACCCACGGTGTCGGGGCGGTTACCTGATCCTCAACTCACCTCCACGTTAGCCCGCGTCTAAACCCGCCTCATGGACGTCCATAGTGCTGGATTGGCTGTCAACCGGCTGCCAGCCCGAACGAAAAAGCCCTGACAGATCTCTGTCAGGGCTAACTTTATGCGTAAATTGTGGCTGGGGCGCAAGGATTCGAACCTCAACTTACTGATCCAGAGTCAGCTGTCCTACCGTTAGACGACGCCCCAATGCGACCATATTATACAGGGTTGTAGCGGCACTTGTCAAACGTCGTTTCTACTTTCCTACGTACGGTAGCATAACTGAACTTCGTGCAGTTCTTCGGTTGATAAGTTACAGGAGGGCTGGCGGCACAGGTTCACCGGAGGGCACGCGGCTCACATCACAAAGATACTGTGCGCTACGACCGAGGCTGCGAAGTCCGGCCGTCCAGTCGATATTGTCTCAGATTTCCCGCAGCCCTCGCCAATGGAGTGGGCTATCAGAAACAGCCCGCACGCGCGGCAACCAACAAGGTGTAGGGGCAGCAATAGAGGCTGCCCCCCTACAGACCAAGATATTATTGACGCCTCAGTGTTTGTAGGTCGCTTACTCCTGCACCACGACCAGATCGCGCGTGATGTAGGCGTCGGCTGTGGAAGCGGGCGTGGATATCTTGTACCAGCCGCTGTTTGAGGCGAGTTGGGTGCCACGGGAGCCTGGCGACCCGCTTGAGCCGGACGAACTACTGGCGGGGCGTCTGTTGGATGCTTCGAGCAAGGGGAAGCTCTCTCCGAAGTCGCCGCTGTCCACCTTGCGCGCACCCGTGCTTGCGCCATCGCGGATGTTGACGCCGTTGGATAGCACCACGGCGCTGCGGCCGAAGGGGCTGGTGGCCGCCTGCTTCTCCGCCTGAGACTGGAGGCGCATACCCTCTGCCTTTCGAGCGTAGTAGTTGTCTATCCCGGCCACCACGCCACGTGCCACCAGGTCAGGCTTGTTGAACATGACCGCGCGGTCCGCCGCGTTGCTCATGAAGCCCATCTCGAGGATGGCGGCGGGCGTTGCGGCACCCAGGCGGTATTCTTCGCCCCTATAGGTGCTGTAGGCGTAATAGCCCCGCATCGCCCGCGTGATGCTGCCGTTCTGGGGCATGCCGGTCACCCTGGCGTAGCCCGTATCGAGTGACTGCACCAGCAGAGCGTCCAATGCCGCCACTTCCGAGCGCCACCGGGTCGAGACCTTATAGCCGCGGGCCGCAGTGCTGGCGCTGCCGTCGGCGTGCAACGAGATGAACAGGTCGGCCTTGTAGCCGGTGGGCACCGTGGCGGGCAGCACCTCCACTGTCAACCCTTTGTCGCGCAGCAGGGTCGCCACGCGCTGGGCGATATCGAGCGTCACCTGGGCCTCGTTACGCCCTCCGCCGTTGGCGCCTGTAGAAGTGCGCAGCCTGGCTAGCGGCTCGGGCAACTCCGCGGCCTTCCAATGCCCCGCCTGGATAGCGACGTTCACCCTGGGTGCCGCGGAAACTGTGGAGGCCGTCCTATCGGAGGGGGAGGTTACCAGCAGCTCGCGGTCGGTACCGGCATAGGCGGCATGGCTCGGCCACACCAGCGCAAGGATGGCTAAAGAGAGGACGTAGATAAGTGCTCGGTTCGTCATGGGTGTGTGCGGCTCCTTGGCAGGCTGATCGTAGGCGTGGCGAATACCAGGCTCTATTATTGTACCAGCCCTAGATTAAAAAGAGGCGGTAGAAAGATTAAGCTTGGATTAAGGCCATACCTAAAGTGGCTGTAAGATTAAGGAAGATGACAGGAGCGCTCAAAGCCCCTTCTTTGTCATTCTGAGTGGATCATCTTGCAAATAAGTTTGATTTCACGAGGAGAGCGTAGGAGCAGGTCCGTGTGCCTGCCCTTGTTGGAAGACGTACCAGGTGCTGATCTCCCCCAGCGCAGGCACACGGACCTGCCCCTACAAACGTGTACATTACTTGCAACATGCTCCACTCAGCGTAGCGAAGAATCTCGTCCCTTACCGGGATGTTGCCTTTTTCTCATGGGACTCTATTGCTGTAGGAAAGGTGTTACCTCGGTGCTAAAGGAAGAGATTTCTCACTCCGTTCGAAATGACAGAGGGTTACTATGCTGCCGTTATTCGGAGCTGTCCTATAAAAGGTGATTTCTATTCGATGCCTATGGCTCTACACCAGGACTGGTATAGATAATGCAAGCTCGTGCAGGCGACGGGGGCTAATGCTGCATGGGAGGGTGAGCGTGGGCCGAAGGTCAGCGGCGGTGGGGCGTGAGGAGCAGCAGACAGGCGGCCGGGGTGGCTCTATGCCGGGGCGGGTGTGGCGGGCGCTGAATGGTCCGGCGGGCACACGCGAGTACACGCTTACCCGGTGGCTCTTCTTGCGCGGGCTGGGGGTGGTGTACCTCGTGGCCTTTGCTTCGCTGTGGGAGCAGGTGCTGGGGCTGATTGGTAGCAACGGCATACTGCCCGCTAAGGACTTTCTGTTTGCGGTGGAGGCTTCAGGGCACCCCGACCGCTTCCGGTTGGTGCCGACGCTGGGGTGGCTCAACAGCAGTGACGATTTCCTGCTCTTCCTGTGCTGGGGTGGCGTGGCGCTTTCGGTGATGCTCATACTGGGGGTGCTGCCCGGCCCGGTGCTCGCGCTGCTGTGGGGCTTCTACCTGTCGCTGGTGAGCCTGGGGCAGGACTTTCTCTCGTTCCAGTGGGACGCGCTCCTGCTGGAGACCGGGTTCCTGGCGATCTTCTTCGCGCCGCTGCAACTCTGGTGGGGCGTGCCGCGCGAGGTGCCGCCGTCCAGGGCGGTCCTGTGGCTGCTGAGGCTGCTCCTGTTCAGGCTGATGTTCTTCTCGGGCGTGGTGAAGCTGGCGAGCGGCGACCCCACCTGGCATGGGCTGACGGCGCTCGATTTTCACTACTGGACGCAGCCCCTGCCCAACCCTCTCGCCTGGTACATGCACCAGCTACCAACGCAGTTCCACCAGTTGTCCACGGCCCTGACGCTGGCTATAGAACTGGGCGCGCCGTTCCTGATTTTCGGGCCGCGCCGGGTGCGGTTGCTGGGGGCGGCGCTTCTGGTGGGTCTCCAGGTCATAATCATGCTCACGGGGAACTTCGCCTTCTTCAACATACTGTCGATTGTGCTGTGCGTGCCCCTGCTGGACGACGGCATGGTAGAGCGGTTTCTGCCGGAGTCGGTGAGGGCGCGGGTGGGAGAACCCGTCAGGAGGAGGCCACTGTGGCTGCTGCCGAGGAGGCTGGTTACGGTGCCCCTGGCCGCGCTGATACTTACCCTCACATGGGTACAGGTGCAGAGCAGTTACTTCAGGCGCACCAACGTGCCCGACCCGGTCTACGACTTTGCCGTCAGGATGGCGCCGCTCCAGGTGGTAAACAGCTACGGGCTGTTCGCGGTGATGACCACCACGAGGCCGGAGATTGTGGTGGAGGGGAGCGCGGACGGCAAGACGTGGGTGGAGTACGAGTTCAAGCACAAGCCGGGCGACCTGGACCGCATGCCGCGGGGGGTGGCACCCCACCAGCCCCGGCTCGACTGGCAGATGTGGTTTGCGGCGTTGAGCGGCCCGACTTACAACCCGATGTCGAGCAACTGGTTCGGCCTTTTCATGCGGCGACTGCTGGAAGGCTCTCCCGAGGTGTTGGACCTGCTGGGTAAGAACCCGTTCCCGGACAAGCCGCCCCGCTACGTCCGCGCGCAGGTCTATAGGTACACCTTCACCGGCTTTGGGGAGAGTGGTTGGTGGCGGCGCGAGTTGAGGGGGGATTACTTCCCGGTCAGTACGTTGAACAGTTTGAGGCAGCAGCGGGAAATTCTCCCGTAGGAGTATCTATACGTAGTGCGTATGCGAGAGCATGGCGAACCTCAAAACGCATGGGGTATGTGTTAAGTGCGTTTTGAGGTTGGTCGCGTTGGATTATGAAGATTAACGAAGCGATAATCATAGTCACCAGCCGACGCCCGTCGATTGCATGAAGATTAACAACTTAATGAGGTAATCACATGTAGGGGCAGGTCCCCGTGCCTGCCCTTGTGGAAGCTCTTGTGGAAGCTCTTGTGGAAGTGGCACGATGTTGGCGATTTCCAACCGGGGCAGGCACGGGGACCTGCCCCTACATGAGCACATCTCACGCCTGAGCATTACCCGATCGAGCAATTAATCTTCATAAGTCGAGGGCTACATTCTGCAAAGTCTGCTATGCAGACTGGTTCATCTTAATAGAACCCGATGAGACCTAATAAGATGTATCAGTCCCTGCGGGACTTTGCCTTGTGTAGCTCTCAATTTCAATCGACGGGCGTCCCCTGGCGGCTCTGCTGCTAATCCATGACTATGTATCGGCTGATGACTATGCTGCTGCCGTGTAAGGTGGCGTGGTTCTCTTGCTGTAATGAACGGACCACTAGGATGGTTCCGGGCGAGAAGGGGCCGCAACGGGCGGGTGGCCCTGGAAGCCGCTTGTGTGGAATAATAGGGGCGGACCTGGCACCAATTTAAAGGGGGATACGAGATGGCGCGGATCAAACTGGCGTACATCGGCGGGGGCAGCACGCGCGCTCCCGGCACAATGGCCTCGTTCGTCCACCAGGGCGAGAACTTCGACGGCTCGGAGGTCGTGCTGATCGACCTGAATGCGGAGCGCCTGGGGGTAGTGAAGACGCTGGCCGAGAAGATGGCCCACGCCAGGGGTATCGACCTCAAGGTGAGCGCAACCCTCGACCGCCGGGAGGGTCTGCGCGATTGTGACGCGGTGCTGACCAGCTTCAGGCCGGGAGGATTCGAGGCACGCTACCTGGACGAGTGCATCCCGCTCAAGCACGGGGTCATAGGGCAGGAGACGCAGGGACCGGGCGGCTTCTTCATGGCGTTGCGCTCCATACACGTCATGCAGGGGATAGTGGCCGATATGGAGGAGGTCTGCCCCAACGCGACCCTGTTCAACTACACTAACCCGGTAAACCTCGTCTCCGAGGCGGTCACGCACCACACTGACATCCCTACCATCTCGCTTTGCGAGGGGACGCTCATGTACCCCAGGTGGATGGCGCAACTGTCGGGCCTGGACCCGGACAAGGTAGACGCGCCGATGATAGGTCTCAATCACGGCTCGTGGTCGGTGCGCCAGTCGTACGATGGGGAAGAGATGATGCCGCTGGTAGCGGCTGCCTACGAGCGCATGAAGGCCGACCCAGCCGCCAGCAAGCGCGATCTGAGGTGGTTACAGCTTGCCACCACGATGGGCAGCATCCCGAACGACTACTTCCTCTACTACTACTTCAAAGAGGAGATACTGGCCGAGCTACAGGCGAAGCCCACCACCCGCTCACAGGACATCATGGCGCGGGTACCCGACTACTGGGGGCACTACCGGGAGCAGGCCGAGCGTGACGAACCGGAGTTGGCACCCGAACTCTCTCGGGGTGGTATCCACGAGCTAGAGCTTGCGCTTGACGTTATGGATGCTATCTACAACGACCGCAAGGAAGTGTGGCCCGTCAATGTGCCCAATCGGGGTGCCATCACCAACCTTCCCGACGACAGGGTAGTGGAGTTGCCCGCCTACGTGGACCTTGGCGGAGTAACACCGCTGGCGATGGGCGAGTTGCCACAGCACGTGTCGGGGTTGGTGCAGATGCTGGCCGAGTACCAGGCGCTCACCGCCGAGGCAGCCTGGAGCGGCACGCGCAAAGACGCAGTGCGGGCGCTCGCCACCAATCCGCTCTGCTTCTCCCTTCCTACAGCCGAGGCCCTATACGACGAGATGGCCGCCGCCCACAGGGAGCACCTGCCCGAACGGCTGCTGCGATAGCCTATGCTGCCATGAGATTGATCGTGACCGAGGACTACGAGTCGCTGAGCCGGGTTGGGGCCGACATGGTGGCGGGGATCGTAGCAGCCCGACCGGCAGCCGCCGTGGTGCCCGCGATGGGCGACACGCCTATGGGTATATACTCTGAGCTTGCGGCGCGTAGGCTACGCGGGGAGGTTGATGCATCGCGGATGCGGGTGTTCCAGCTTGACGAGTATGCAGGTATCGGCGCGGAAGACCCACGCTCGCTGTATGGGTGGCTGTTGCGCTCGTTCGTTACGCCATTGGGCATACCAGGGGCCAACGTGGTACGTCTGCGCGGAGATGTGGCGGACATAGAGGCAGCCTGTCGCGCTTACGAGCAAGCAGCGAAAGAGGCGGGCGGGTTCGACCTGGTGGTACTGGGACTTGGGCCGAACGGGCACCTAGGCTTCAACGAGCCGCCTTCCGCGCCGGACGCCCCCACGAGAGCGGTCGAGTTGACAGAGGAGAGCGTGGAAAGCAACGCGCGGTACTGGGGCGGCAGGCACCGGGTGCCGCGTACGGCGGTAACGGCGGGTATGGACCTGCTCCTGTCCGCCAAACATGTGCTACTCGTGGTGTCGGGCGCGCACAAGAGCGACATCCTGCGCCGCACTGTAACTGGCCCCGCCACGCCTGATGTGCCCGCTTCCCTGCTCCAGAAGGCATCCAACGTCACCGTGCTGACCGACCGTGCCGCCTGGCCCTTTGGCCCTCTTACCACGGACGAGACCAGATCGTGAGCCGGAGAAAGATGTCACCCGTGGAAGCTATCGAGTACGTACTGGGCGTAGATGGAGGCAACACCAAGACCATCGCATTGGTTGCCCGGCTGGACGGCACCATCGTCGGCTATGGCCGAGGGGGCTGCTCCGACATCTATACTAACCCCGACCCGGCCGTGCCCCTTTCGGAAGCTGAGAAGGCAATCCGGGGCGCTCTAGAAATGGCAGGGCTTGAGACAGAAACGCTGGTAGTTGGCGCGTTTAGTATGGCCGGGGCCGATTGGCCGGAGGACTTCACGCTCATCGACTCTGCCATGCGTGCATGGGGCTTCGGGAGGCGCGTGATAGTCGTCAATGACGCGGTGGGCGCACTGTGGGCGGGGGCACTGTCGGGGCCTGCGGTGGTGGTAGCTTGCGGCACCGGGGCGGCCACCGCTTCGCGCTCTGAAGACGGTCGAGTCTGGCACAGCAGTTGGTGGCAGGACCCTCAGGGCGCGCACCACATGGGCATGAAGACGCTGCAGGCTGTCTACCGTGCCCAACTGGGCATAGACCCGCCCACCTTGCTTACCGAGTCGGTGCTGCGCCACTTTGAGCAGGAGAGCGTGGAAGGTGTGCTCCATCTCTTCATGTCTCGCGTTGAGGAGCGCCCACCCAGTGCCAGGGTCAGCCAGTTGTCGCGTGTGTTGCTTGATGCGGTGGAGGCGGGCGACCTCACGGCGCGGCGCATCGTGGAGGAGCACGCTGAGGCCCTCGGTGACTACGCTCTGGCGGCTGCGCGGCAGGTGGGTATCGAAGGCAGCCCCTTCACCCTGGCGCTGACCGGGGGCGTGTTCCGGCACTCGTGCTCGTTGCTGGCCGAGGCGTTGATCGCTCGCGTGCGTGCAAGCTCGGCGGGGGTGGTGCCGGTCTACAGTCGTTTTGAGCCTGCGGTTGGTGCGTTGTTGCTGGGGCTGGAAGCGGAGGATTGCTCTTTGGAGGAGCCGCTACTGGCTCGCCTGACCGCCAGCCTGCCGGACGTCTCGTTGTTCGCCACCTAACTAAAGCAGGAGCCTGTTTCGATGCCGCAGTGGGACTACTCAGGCATACCCGACCAGCAGTGGCAGGGTACATATGCCCGAAGAGGCTACCTGAGCCTGACGCGGCACGGCGTCCAGCGGTACACTGAGGACGATAATCCGAATTACGTGGATGTATCGAGTTCGGAGCCGCAGTCTGTGCAGGATTTCACGGGGAATGGCCCCGCTCCGCAGCTACTGCTCGGTTCGGAAGACCTGCTGGACGACATTGTGTCTGATGTAAGAGATTAAATAGAGGAACACCGCAGAGCCTCCAAGCAGGAAGCTGCTGGTGCCAATAACAGCTAGGCAGGCGACTGGTATCCTCATCCCACCTCCTACCCTGCTACATCTCCTCGAACACGATCTCCTGGGCACCCTCCCACAGGCAGAGGCGGCCAAGGTCTGCCAGGTGCTCGCGCCCCTCCTCTATGGTAAGGAAGTGGTTGGCCGCCAGTTGTCCCACCTTGCTGGCGAAGCGGGCGCTGCCGTAGGGGAAGAGGATTTCGGTCTCGCTGAGGCCGCCTGGATAGAAGAGGATGTCGCCGCGCGAGGGGTGGCTGGTGTGGTTTTCGTAGCTTACGCCGAGGTCGAAGTCGCCCAACGGTATCCAGCACGCCTCGCCACTCCAGCGCGCGTGGATCAACTTCTGGCGGTAGGGCAGCAGTTTGCGGAAGGCCGCGCAGGTCTGCGGGGCGTTCTCCTCCTCAAGCCTGCCGGTGAACGTGTATGGCCCTGCGGTGATGCGGAGCATGGTCATGGATATGCTTCCTCCTGTTAGTTTACATAAATAGTAGTGGTAGAACCAGCTTCGGGCTATGTCCTCGTTGGGGAGCTACGAACGGGCGTGATGAGCCTTCCCAGTGGCTTCGATACTACCTTGCCCTCCAGCCACACAGTATGCCCCCGTAGCAGTGTGCGGACCACTCGCCCGCGCAACATCCGGCCGACATATGGGCTATGCTTGTGACGGTACAGCAAGTCCTCGGCCAGCAACATGTGGCTGCTACTCAGGTCGACCAGCACCAGGTCGGCGTCGGCCCTCACTTCGATGCGGCCCTTGCGTGGGGAGACACCGAAGCGTTGGGCCGGGTACCCGGCGGTGAGTGACGCAATTGTGGTAAGGGGCAGGTCGCGGTCCGTATGTCCATCGGTCAGCAGCAGTGGCAGCAGCGACTGGCACCCAGAGATGCCACCCCACACCTGGAAGAAGTTGTCGCTAGTCTTCATGCTAGTGGGGGCGGGGGAGTGGTCGGAGGCGACCATGGGCAGGGTGCCCGCGAATATGTGCGCCCATAGCTCGTCCTGCTCGTGTTGCGAGCGTAGGGGCGGGGCGCACTTGGCTACCGCTCCCAATCGCTCTACATCTTCTTCGGTCAGCACCAGGTAGTGCGGGCACGTCTCGCAGCTTACGTCCACGCCGCGCGCTCGTGCCTCCGCCACCAGGCTTACCCCGCGCCCGCTGCTGACGTGTACGATGTGCAACCGGCAGCCGGTCTCCCCGGCGAACGTGATAGCCCGCTCTATGGCCTCAAGCTCTGCGACTACAGGACGCGAGCGCAGGTAGTCTGTTACCCTGATGCGCCCCTCTGCCACCGCTCGCCGGGCCAGCATACTGGTTAAAGTATCGTTCTCAGCATGCACCGCCACCAGGCAGCCCAGTCGAGCCGCTTCCTGCATGCCCTCGTAGAGCGTCAGGTCGTCACTCGCGGGGAAATCCTCGATGCCACTGTTAGACATAAACGCCTTAAAGCCTACTACGCCGCGTGCCGCAAGTTCCTCCAGGTGCTGGATGCTGCCGGGTACCAGCCCTCCCCATAGTCCGAAGTCCACCAGTGAGTTTGAGATGGCCGCCTCGCACTTCAGATCGAAAGCTGAGGCGTCGATGGTCGGGGGGTGCGAGTTGAGCGGCATGTCGAAGTAGGTTGTGGTGCCGCCCGCCGCCAGCGCCGCGGTTCCGGTGGCAAACCCTTCCCACTCGGCGCGGCCCGGCTCGTTGAAGTGCAGGTGCGCGTCGATGACGCCGGGGAAGATGTGCAGGCCCGCCGCGTCCAGTTCGCTCTTCGCGGTGCCTTCTAGTTCGGGCGCGATGGCGGCAATCTGCTCGTCCGCAATACTGAGGTCCGCGTGTAGCAGGGCATCAGGCGTAACGAGCGTACCGTTGCGGATTATCAAATCGTACAGTGGCATAGGTATAATAAAACGCAATTAACTAATTGGCTAATTATTGGAGAAGTTTACTAGGTCTAAGAACCGAGTTACCACTTCGATAGCTGCTTCAACGTCTTCTACCGTGACCGACTCCGCGGGATTGTGGCTGATACCGCCCTTGCACCGCACGAAGAGCATGGCGACCTGGGTAAGTTGCGACATTATCACGCCGTCGTGACCCGCGCCGCTTGGCAGGTAGCGAACTGGATAGCCCGTGAGTTCTACAGCCTCGGCCAGCTTACGGGAAAGGTCCGGCGAGCAAGGTACCGAGTTGTTGCTTTGCATGAGTTCCCAATCGATGGCAACGCCACGGGAGGCACTTATCTGCTCGGCACGCTCCCGCAGGGCCTTGACCATGGCTTCAAGCGTGGCGTTGTCCTGGTGCCGCACGTCGAGGCTGTGGGTGACGCTTCCGGGTATGACGTTGCTCGCGCCGGGCTGCACCGCCATCTGCCCGACGGTACCCACCGCTCCCGTTTCCGCTTTGGCTACCTCTTCCACTGCCAGGACGAACTCGGCCGCGGCAGACAAGGCGTCGTGGCGCAGGTGCATCGGCACGGTACCGGCGTGCCCGGCCATGCCACTGAACGTGAGGTTGAAGCGGTTCTGTGCCGCAATCGCGCTGACCACACCCACCGGCAGGTCTTCAGCTTCGAGCACCGGCCCCTGTTCGATGTGTACCTCGCAGTAGCCTAGCAAGTCTGTAGGGTCGCGCCTGTCCTTATGCAGGGCATCGGGGTCGCCGCCGAACTCGCGGATGGCTTCCTTGAGCGATATGCCATCGGCGTCGGTGAGGTCTAGATAGCCAGGATCGAAGCTCCCGGCGAAGACCCTGCTACCGAGATAGGAAGTGTGGTAGCGCAGGCCCTCCTCGTCCGCGAAGGCCGCCACCTCTATGGCATAGGGGAGGCGCTTGTTCGCGTCGTGCAGGGCCTGGACGGAGGCGATAGCCACCAGCACGCCCAGTGGACCGTCGTACTTGCCCGCGTCCCGCACGCTATCGAGGTGCGAGCCGAGGACCAGCGTGCCCACGCCCGCGCCCATGTCCTCGTAGCGCCCAATGAGATTCCCTATATTGTCCTGTCGGACCGACATGCCCGCCGAGCGCATCCACTCCTCGACAATGCTGTTCGCCTGCTTCATCGCCGGGGTAGCCACGCGCCGGGTGAGTAGGTCAGGCTCCTCGCTGATAGCGCCGAGTGCGTCCGCCCGCTCCATTACGGCCTGGGCGTAGACAGCGGCCCAGCCTCCCGGCCTCTCATCATGCGCCATTCAACTGCCCCTGTAGGTGCTATAAGCCCACGGTGAGGTGAGCAGCGGCACGTGGTAGTGAGTCTCAGGGTCGGAGATGCCGAAGCGCACGGGCACCTCGGACAGGAAGGGCGTGGAAGGCATGGGCGTGCCTTGCGCGGCGAAGTATTCCCCCACCTGGAACACAAGCTCGTAGACACCCGGCGCGAATTCGTCTCCGGCGAGCATCGGTTGGTCGGTGCGCCCATCGCTGTTGGTGCGTACCTCTTTCACCAGCACCCGCTCGCCGCCCGCGCCTTCAAGACGCCACAACGCTATCGCCATGCCGGCGGCGGGACGGCCCTGCGCGGTATCGAGCACGTGCGTGGTGAGGCGGCCCGGCACGGTACGCTACCCTTCCCGGCCCAGCGTGAGCTTGATGCTGCCGTAGGGCGGGCGCGGGTCGGTGTAGACCTTTACGCGCTCGTCAGCCTCGGAGACGAAGGCGGTGTCCCACAGGCGGTTCTGGGCCTCAAACGTCACCTCGCCCATCTGGGGGAACCGCTCCAGGAGCCGCACGCCCATTTCGTACACTAGGTGCTGTATCGACATGCTGACGAAGCGGTGGAACACCGTTTGTAGCAGGTCGCGCACCTGCTCGGCGGGGATGTATCGTTCGAGGTCGCTGTCGGTGGCATCACCTACGTCGCCGTACTTCCAGTAGACGTCCAGGTAGATGAACAGCGGGCGGTCTTTGCGCTCCGGCAGGGTGGTGTGCTCGTCTCGCAAGAAGCTGGCAAACGCACTGCCCGTGACCTTGATCAACTGCAACTCAAGCTGGCCGCAGTGGTGCGCCGTGACTCGTACACCGTCGTTGCTACGTTCCAGGTCCAGCGAGGCGAAGGCATGGTCCTCCCGCGAACGGTTGAATAGAACGGTGCTTGCCACGAATTCGCCCGTGGCTTCACCCGGCACCTGGGCCGCTCTGAAAGGAAGTTCTTTGCCCGTCATTCGCAGGGAGTGCATCTGCGGGTAAGTTTCGAGGAAGCGCCTGCCGAGGTAGTAGAGGGAGCCTTCGAGGGTGGCACCATCGTAGTCCAGCATCTGCTTGAGCACGAAGTTCTTCATCGTGTCGGTCGCTACCACGTTGCTGTTGTCGCCCTCGGTGTAGGCGGCAAGGAAGTTGTCACCGAACACTTCCACGTCCACCTCGGCGGCGAAGAGCGTGTTCTCCCTGCCCGTAAACTGGGACTCCGGGATGCTGGTGACGCCGGACAGGGGAGTAGCGTAGGTGCGGTAGAAGGGTATGTGTGCTTTGCCGTAGCTGATGGTACTTCTCACAGCTTGCGCCTCCATACTGCTTTGTATGTGCTCAAACCCGCTCGCGGTCCACAACATCCAGTAGACGCAGGTAGGCGATTTTCGCGATCTCGCCCAGGGCGGTAGTTATTTCTTCCTCGCGTGAGTTGTTCATGCGGGAGGCGAAGCCCGCCAGGATGCTATCCTTCTTGTTCTCGCGGGCGCAGACCACGAACGGGAAATCGAACCGCGCCTTGTACTCGCTGTTGAGCCTGCCGAAGGTAGCGACTTCTTCCGTTGTGAGCCGGTCCAGCCCCGCCGAGGCCTGCTCCCTAGTCGACTCGGGCGTGAGGCTGCCGGAAAGCACGGCCCGGCCCACGAGATCAGGGTGGGCGCTGATGAGCGACACCTGCTGCTCCTGTGTAGCCTGGTACATCACCCGGCACAGCGCTTGGTGCAGGTCGTCCAGGCCAGCAAAGGGGCGAGCATGCCAGGCTTGCTCCGCGATCCAGGGTGAGCCTTCAAATAGAAAACCTAGCTTGCTAACAAATTGCTCCCGGTCTAAGGAGTTTACTTCCTGGATAGTCATCT
The DNA here is from genome assembly GCA_036386675.1 of Chloroflexia bacterium. Taxonomy (GTDB): domain Bacteria; phylum Chloroflexota; class Chloroflexia; order QHBQ01; family JADMIH01; genus JADMIH01. The sequence continues at coordinate 92,237 of DASVVE010000016.1, forward strand.
ACATGCCCGCATGGTTGTAGCTTTCATTGCTGCACCAAGCATTATACAACCGGCGGCAATGCTATAGCGACTGTCGGGCTGTATGCCTGCTACTCTGCCTGGTCCCTTCTACGCCAGCGGGCGAGACCTTCCCAGCCACCCGGCTCCTTCTCCCAGAGGCCATGCGAAAGCTCCAGTGGTGCCCGTCCTGGCACGGCAAATTCGCTGAACGGCTCGTGCTCTACGAATCCCAGTTTCTGCGCGAGGTTATAAGAGGCAAGATTGGGCGCGTCACAGTCCCATGTGGCGACGAGACCGCGCTCCAGGCAGTGCTCGATGTAGGCTGCACTGACGATGGCAGCCAGGCCCTTCCTCCTGAAGGCAGCGGCCGTCTCGATGCTGACATTGGCCTGGTTGGCACCTACCGCTATCGTGTAGATGACGCTGGCGAGCTGCCCGTCCACTATGGCACAGTAGCCAAAACCGTGCCTGTCGAAAGGCTCGTAGCCTCCCCAGAAGAAGCCGATCATCTCGTGCATCTCGCGGTCTATGCGCTCAGCCAGCTCTCCATCTACGACTCGTACTTCGATGCCTGTTGGTAGCGAGTCGCGCCAGCCCTTGACCTGGTCTGCTGCCTCGTTCGGGAACCTGAATGACCGGCGGTCGATGACCTCCAGACTGTGGTTGTGGTCCTCGAGCAGCGCCTGTTCCCAGGCCTTGCCCACAGGGCAGTAGCCATATAGCTCGTGGAAGACCCCTGCTTCGGCGGGTGCCTCCGCGATAAACCTGCGAAGTTCGTGGGCGTCGGCACTACCGGCAACGTAGAATTCGTACGTCCTGCACATCAGGGCGGCTGTGGGGTTAGGTAGGTCGTCAACAAAGATGCGGCCGTTCTGCTTGCCCTCGAATACGGCGTAAATCTGCGCCTCGTCAAACCAGGTCTCTCTGAACAGCGGTTCGGCCTTGTGGAACAGGTCGGCAGAAAGCTCGTAGACCAAGACGTTAGCTCCTTTCTTCCAGGCGGTTGTACTTCCGCAACACCTCTTGCAGGCGGGCATGGGGGAGCGCGATAACGCGATGGTTGTCGCGGCCGACCATAGTATCGGCGGCCACGAGGGCGTTGATGATAGCTTCCTCGGTCGCCTGCACGGTGGCTTCGAACAGGGGAGTGATGTTGTTGTTGTTCAGCATCTCCACCTGGCTGGTGGGCGCTTCCGCAGCCGAGGAGTTGGCGGTGGAGAAAGCCAGGAAGATATCTCCTGAGCTGTTGCCCGCCACGCTCCCGGTTCTTGTCAGCCCCATGCTCACACGGCGGGCTATGCGCTTCAACTGGTGGGGCAGGAGGGGCGCGTCGGTGGCGACCACCACGATGACCGAGCCGACATCGCCGGTGGGGGTAGTTACGGGCGCGGGGCCGGGTAGCTCCTCCGCTATTTCGCGGCCCACGGGCACACCGGCCACCAGGAGTTGCCGCCTCAGGCCAAAGTTGCACTGCGCCAGCACACCCAGCGTATAGCCGCCCTGCGCTTCGTCCAGCCGCCTGGAAGCGGTGCCGATGCCGCCCTTGAACTGATAGCAGATCATCCCGGTGCCGCCACCCACGCTGCCTTCCTCTACGTTGGTGCTGCTGGCGCTCTCCAGCGCCTGGAAAACGTGCTCCTCCTTGACGTGGAAGCCGTTGATGTCGTTCAGGTAGCCGTCGTAGGTCTCGCCCACGACGGGCAGCGACCAGAAGTCCTCCCCGAAGGTGTTCAGCCCCGGCCTTTGCATAGCCCGCACGTACCAGGCGATTACCGCGTCCCGCACCACGCCAACGCTGTGCGTATTGGTGATCATCACGGGGCTTTCGAGGAACCCGGACTCCTCGATCCAGGTGGTGCCGGTCATCTCGCCGTTGCCGTTGAGTGAAAACCAGCCCGCGAAGCAGGGCGCGATATTCTCCTTCCCACGGGGCCAGATAGCGGTCACGCCGGTGCGCACCGGGCCGAGGCCAACCTTCAACTCCCCCTCACCTGAGACCAGGGTCGTGTGCCCGACTTCGAGGCCACGTACATCGGTGATAGCGTTGAGTGGGCCGGGTGTGCCGTCAAATGGGATGCCGAAGTCGCGTGCGCGAGGTCTATTCATTTAGGTCCTGCTCCCCTCGGAGTCGCTCGCGCACTTCCATAAGGATGCGCCCCAGCATGTTTAGGCCGCTGCCGTCGGTGCCGCAACCCCAGTAATAATCTCCGAGTGTCCGCTCAATGAGAGTGGCATTTCCTGTTGATAGCAGCACTTCCCTGATTTCCTTATTTGATAGAAATTTGCGGAGTACCGCCTGGCGCATGATATCATCTTTTGCTTGTGCCCAGTCAGCACGCAGAGGCTGTTTGCGACTGCGTCCCAGCCGTGCGGCTATCATAGGAGAACGCGCTGTACGGATTTGCTCGGAATAAGGGGTGCCTGCAAACTTACTCGCCTGGAAATAGTGCTCGCTTGTAGGCCACCACACCCCGTTCAACTCGAAGCCATGAGCAGAGAAATTCGAGAAGCACCCGTACGGCTTCTCTTGCGCACTATAGAAGTATATCTTCTCGGTCTCAGAAGCCTTATCTTCCGTACTGTGCATAGCGCCCATGTCTCCCACTTCTCCCACTTCTCCCACTTCTCCCACTTCTCCCACGTTCTTACGCCCCTTGTTCAGTATGCCGAATTCTAACACGTTCGATAGACGAGTAGCTACAGTTTGATGACGAAATATAACGCCGTAGCTTGCGCTGTCACATTGGCGGCAATATTCTCCTGCCGCCTGTATAATGCACTGCATGTCAAATACCAGGAGGCACCTCAATGTCAGACAGGATCGTAGTGGAAAAGCTGGAGCAGGCGGTCGGCATCATGCGCGAGCTTGATATCGACCTGTGGATCACCTACGCGCGCGAAACGACCCTCACACCCGACCCCTGCCTTGACATCATCGCGGGCTTCGAGGTCACCTGGCACTCGGCCTTCCTGGTGAGCAGCAGCGGCGAACGGGTGGCGATAGTGGGGCGCTACGACGCCGAGAACGTGGAGGTGACCGGCGGCTACTCGCGGGTGATACCTTACGACGAGAGCATCAAGCCCGCTTTGTTGGAAGCTGTGAGAGGGTTGGACCCGCGCAGCATAGCTCTGAACTACTCGGAGAACGACTCGGCGGCCGACGGTCTCACCCACGGTATGTACCTGGACCTGCAACGCACCTTCGAGGGCACGCCTTTCGCCTCGCGGTTCGTGTCGTCGGAGGCCCTGGTGTCGGCGTTGAGGGGACGCAAGTCGGCGTCTGAAGTGGAACTCATACGCGCGGCGATCAAGACCACTGAGGAGCTTTACGAGCGCGTGGGCAGTAGTCTCAGCCTGGGGCAAAAGGAGATTGACATAGCCGGGCATCTCACAGAGATGCGTAAGTCGCTGGGGCTTGGCACTGCCTGGGCCGAGGAGTACTGCCCCATCGTCAACGCCGGGCCTGAGTCGTCTGTGGGCCACGCCGCCCCCGGCCCGTACGAGACACAGCCCGGTCACCTGTTGCACATGGACTTTGGGGTGAAGCAAGACGGCTTCTGCTCCGACTTGCAGCGCATGTGGTACGTTCCCAACGACGGCGAGAGCGAAATCCCCGACGACGTCCGCCGCGCTTGGGACGCCTGTTGGGGCGCTATTGACGCTGGAGCAGCGGTCCTAAAGCCGGGCGTGCAGGGCTGGGAGGTTGACGCCGCTGCTCGCTCGTACCTGGTCGAGGCGGGCTACCCCGAGTATCAGCACGCGCTTGGACACGGCCTGGGTAGGGTGGCGCACGACGGCGCGACTCTATTAGGGCCGCGCTGGGACCGCTATGGCAACACCCCCTACGGCGTGGTGGAGGCTGGCAACGTCTTTACGCTGGAGCTAGGCACGTTCGTGGAGGGTAGGGGCTACATCGGCCTGGAAGAAGACGTGCTGGTCACCGAGGACGGCATAGAGTGGTTGAGCACGCCGCAACGGGAGCTTTGGGTATTGCGGTAGTGGTGTAGACTCTTACCGGTTCTTAAGGCTGCTGAAATCGAACAGCGGTTTGCCGCCGTGGATATAGGTCTCCGTGATCCACCAAAAGATACCGAAGACCACACCGTAGGCGAGCACGCCAAAGAGCACAACCTCAACCAGGCTCCTGCTGAAGCTGTAGCCCAGACGCACGTCAGCCACCATCTTGAACAGAGCGCCCATGATTACGCCTCCATAGAGGACCAATCCAAGGTTGCCGTTAAGGAGGCTCAAGATGGAATTGCCGCCCATGTAAGCAAACCCGTGGAACAGGGCAATAACCATGACGAACTTGAGGTAAAGCTCTAAGCTGTCGTTTGACACGTCAGCAGTGCTTTGTCGTCGTCGCATCCTGTGGTGAGCGGTCTCCACACCGGTAGCGACACCTTCGCTGAGGTTGGCAACTTCTACGTAGCCTACTTGATAGGCAGGGGCGGGTAATTGACCGCAACTTCGGCAGTAGTTCTTAGCTGAGCCTTGTGGTTGCCCGCAGTTGTCGCAGTATGACATGGTGGGGATTCCTAGCATGAATTTGGAGGAGGCGCATAGAATTTCTATACATTTCCTCCCCTAAATCATAGTCCCTGCCATACGTGAGAGCAATAGCTAAATATGGCTGTTTGTCTAGTATTTATGTACCAGTCCTACATATCGTAAGGTTTTGATATCAATCCTTGAGGATAGAGGATAGACGTTCTTTAAAGAACCTGCGGGCGCAAAAAAAGGAGGGGAGCCAATAACGGCTCCCTTCCTGTTTGATGTATTTAGCGGCACAATCAACCGCCATGTAGTTCAGTCTACTTCACTACCAATGTTGTCTGCTGGCCCCTGGATGCATGGCCGGGGAGGGTGCAGATGATGTTGTAGGTGCCGGGGGCGAGTTCGAGTTCCAGCGTCTGCGCGCCGTCGGCCTTGCTGAAGGTGGGTGTCTTGCCGATCACCCCGGTGCTGTCTTGCACCGCGAAGTTATGAGCGAACTGCCCTTCGTTGCTAACTGTGAAGACAACCATGCCTGCGGGAATTTCCTGCTGGCTCAGGTCGATAGCCCACTCTCGTAAGGTGCCCTGGACTTCTACGCTGTTTACGCCTCCTGTGTCCTGGTTGGCTGCCGGAGTGGCTGTGCCGCCTGCGTTTGTACCTGCCGTCGGCTCGGCCGGGGTCGTGGTGCCTTCTGCCATCTCACCCATGTCACCCAGGTCACCCATGTCTGAGCCTTCCGTGGGGAGGGCGGCGGGTGCTGTTGCTACTGCTCTGTCAGGCGCGGTCGCTGCCGTCGTTTCTACCGGGGACACTGCGCCTGTACCGGCTACCGTGGATGTAGCCTGCGGCGTCGATTGTGTGGCGGGGGTTGGCGTGGCTGGAGTGCCCCCGCAGGCGGCGAGACTTACCATCATTGTCGCGGCGAGGGTAGTAATCAACCCGGCTCTCTTGATGTTCCCTTGTGAATGGTTTCCGAATATCATGATTGGTGCTTTCCTCTCCTGGGTATGTCGAAGTTGTGGTGTGTCGTTGGCGTTGCCCAATGGGAGGCGGTGCCGGTCTGTTTTCAGTCTAAGGTCCGAACCTTAAAGAAAACATGGAGAAAAGTTAAGATTCGCTTAAGCCTGGCCGGTGTGAGCAACTCCATAACTGCATGAGACGGGGATGGCAACCGCGTCCCGAGCAGATGGAGAGGCCAACATGGGCGATCCGCACATCAGCCTGGTCATGTTGGCCTCCGACAGGAGAGTTTGATGATAGGAGCCTGTGCCGCTTGCCGGTTTAAACGTTGAGCGGGGCTTGCAGAACACCGTAACCTCTTGTTCGCTGCTGGAGATTGGTCAATCACCATAAGGTTAACGCTGTCTTCCATCTTATGGATATTCTGAAGAAACTCCGAGCTAGGGGCGTGAAACGGGGCCGCCCGCTATCAACTGGTTAGCCACGGCCGACACGGTGTTGCTTGGGATCGCGAAGTCCAGGCCCTCGGCCACGTCGCCCGTGTTGCCGGAGTTGCGCACCACTGCAACGTTGATGGTTATTAGCCAGCCCACATCTCATTTTGTTCCTGCTTGTAGTGTAGCTTGGGAGACTTAAGGGAGAGGTACAAAAAGTGAAGATTTGGTTAGGGCCTCTCCAAGGCTGCACTGTTTCGGTATCACCTGTTTCAATGTGCGTCCTCTGAGACCAAGTCTCTCTTTGTCATTGCAAACGCAGTGAAGAAGCTGGTCCTATACTGGGGTGCTCTCTTTTTCTTTTTGGAGCCGGTATGTCACTAAGAGAAAGGTGGTATTTGGGGGTGTTGGACGAGATTCTGAACGCAGTGAAGAATGACAAGGGGGGCTTTGGGTGCGGGCAGTTCAACAAGGTCTCTTGGCGAGCGATAGAAAAGCTTGCAAACTGCCATACTAGTGGTAGAATTGCGGCAATGGGTATTAGGAAGAACTATTCGCGCTTGGTGTGCGTAGACTAGTAGAACTTGGAGCTTTGCAACCTTCTTCCGAGCGCAGGAAAGTGATAATTAGATAGCAATTATGGCTACTGAACTCATTGCACAACAATCGAATATAGTTGAAGCCACTTTATCGGTGCAGGGCATGACTTGCGCTTCTTGTGTCGCACGCGTGGAGAGATTGCTCAAGAGGGTGCCGGGGGTTGAGGGGGCCAGCGTCAACCTTGCCACGGAGCGGGCGCTGGTGCGATACGATCCCTTGCAAGTAGGTGCGGCTGAGATGGTAGCCGCTGTCGAGAAGGCGGGATACAACGCCTCGCCCCGCGCCGAAGAGAGTCTGGACGACACGGCAGAGGTGCAGGAGGACCGGGAGCGTCGCGCTCGCCGCGTAGAGTACTTGAAGCAGCGCGACATGCTCATCTTCAGCGTGCTCTCCTCCATACCCGTGGTAATCACCGGCATGTTCTTCATGAGCAGCCCACACGCGATACACTTTCTCGCTATATTCGGCTTGATCGTCTGGTACGTGCCCGGCAACCAGTTCCACGCCCTCGCCCTGAAGAACCTCCGGCATCGCACCGCCGACATGAACACCCTGGTGAGCCTCGGCACGACTGCCGCCTCGGTCTACTCCCTGTATATCCTGGTGCGGGACGGTCTACAGGCCCAGACCTACTTTGAGGTGGCGGCAGTTATCATTACGCTGGTGCTGCTTGGACGCTTCCTGGAGGCGCGCGCTCGCGGCCGCACTTCGGAGGCGATTCGCAAGCTCGTGGGCCTGCAACCCCGCACCGCCACGGTGCTTCGCGGCGACGTTGTAGAGCAGGTGCCGGTCGGCTCGGTCCTCCCCGGTGACCTGCTATTGGTGCGCCCAGGCGAGAAGGTGCCGGTGGACGGTGTAGTCGTAGACGGCGCATCTGCGGTGGACGAATCGATGTTGACCGGGGAGGCGATGCCTGTGGAGAAGCGGCCCGGTAGCACCCTGATAGGCGCGACTATCAACGGGCAGGGCCTGCTCCGCTTCAGAGCTACGCGGGTGGGCCGCCAGACGGTACTCGCGCAAATCGTCAGGCTGGTGGAAGAGGCGCAAGGCTCTAAAGCCCCAATCCAGGCGTTGGTCGACAGGGTCGCGGGCGTTTTCGTACCGGTAGTGCTGGGCCTGGCGCTGCTCACCTTCCTGGGCTGGTCCCTTGTGGCAGCAGACCCGGTGCGCGGCCTCATCAACGCGGTGGCGGTGCTGGTGATTGCATGCCCCTGCGCGATGGGCCTCGCTACGCCGACGGCCATCATGGTGGGCACCGGGAGAGGCGCGGAAAAGGGGGTGCTGGTGAAAGGCGGCGCGGCCCTGGAACAGGCCAACCGAGTCACCACCGTCCTGCTCGATAAGACCGGCACGCTCACCCAGGGCAAACCTGCTCTTACCGACGCTATCAACCTGAACGGCCTATCCCGCGACGATATGCTACACCTGGCCGCCGCCGCCGAAAGAGGCTCGGAGCACCCACTGGGACGGGCCGTCTCGGAGGGTGTCAGCGGCCCCCGCTCCTCAACTGTCTCGGCCTTCAGAAGTGTAACGGGGCAGGGGGTCACCGCCACCGTGGACGGCACTCGGGTGCTCGTAGGCAAGCCCCAGTTACTAGACTCAGCGGGGGTGGACTTCTCACCCGCGCTGCTGGAGATGGCAAGATTGGAGCGGCTCGGCAAAACGGCTATGCTGGTCTCGGCGGACGACAAGCTTGTGGGCCTGCTGGCGGTGGCCGATACCCTCAAGCCCGAGGCCGCCGAAGCCGTAGCCCGCTTGAAGGCGCTCGGCATGGAGGTGGCGATGGTAACGGGCGACAACCGCCACACAGCCGAGGCGATAGCCGCCCAGGTGGGCCTCTACCGGGTGTTCGCTGAGGTGTCGCCCGCAGGCAAGGCTGAGGTTGTGCGGGCGCTTCAGGCTGAGGGCAAGGTAGTGGCGATGGTCGGCGATGGCATCAACGACGCGCCCGCCCTGGCAGCCGCCGACCTGGGCGTGGCAATTGGCACCGGCACCGACGTGGCTATCGCGGCCTCCGATATCACCCTCATGAGTGGCAACTTGCATGGCATAGTAGAAGCCCTGGAGTTGAGCCGCAAGACGGTGCGCACCATCCGCTGGAACCTCTTCTGGGCCTTCATCTACAACACCCTCGGCATCCCGCTGGCCGCCCTCGGCCTGCTCAACCCCATCTTCGCCGCCGCCGCGATGGCCTTCTCCTCGGTGTTCGTGGTGACTAACTCGCTGCGGCTGAGGAAGGGGTAGCTGAAACGTGAAACGTGAAACGTGATGCGGCTTGTGATACTTGGTCACACGTAAGCCGCGATGGTGCTTATAGTACCATCACGTTTCACGTTTCACGTTTCAGCCTCAGTCCACACCCTCCCCAGGCTGCAACTCTATTACCTCGCACTCGTAGCCGAGTTTGTTCAGTTCTTCGCGCAGCTTGGCGGGGGTGCCGGTGAGGAGTGGGAAGGTGCCGTAGTGGCTTGGGATGACCTGCTTGACGCCCAGCATCTCGGCGGCGCGTGCGGCCTGGCGGGGGTCCATCGTGAAGTGGTCGCCGATGGGCAGCACCGCAAGATTGGGCTGGAATAGCTCGCCGTAGAGCGACATATCGCCGAAGATGGCAGTGTCGCCCACGTGGTAAATCTTAAAGCCGTTCTCAAGCTCCAGCAGGTAGCCCACCGCCTCGCCGCCGTAGATGATGGAGCCGTCGTCGTCTTGTATGCCGCAGGAGTGGTCGGCGTGCAGCATCGTCACTCTCACACCCTCGACCGTGACGGTGCCGCCCTTGTTCATGGCGTTGCAGTTCTCCACGCCTTTCTTATCGAGCCAGTTGCACATCTCGAAGATGCCCACCACCGAGTTCGGCTTAGCGGACCTGGCAATTTCCACCGCATCGGCAATATGGTCGAAGTGCCCGTGCGTGATGAGCATGGCGTCGATATCGTCCACGTTCTTGAGGTCCTCGGGGCAGGAGGGGTTGCCCTGCACCCAGGGGTCCACCATGATGCGCTTGCCGCCCGGCGTCTCGTAGAGGAAAGTAGCGTGGCCGTACCAGGTAATCTTCACGTCTTTGTTTATCTTACCCATATCATCTCCTCCTGAATCACTACCATATTCTTTATTGGGCTGGAACCAAGACATTATATAACAGGACGATGGACGATGGACGATGGACGATGGACGATGGGAGACGGAACTGCCAAGATGCCAAGGACACCATGAGCGCGCCAAGGTTTAGGAATGGTTCATTACTGCCCGGCCACTCACAACTCACAACTCACAACTCACAACTCGTCCATCGTCCATCGCCCATCGTCCCCTGTGCACAACTTTCGGCAATACGGTCATTTGTGCTATAATCTCCATGCGCATGGGCTATCTAGTTGCTCCGTGCGCTTTCCTTCTATGGACCTACGCGAACGACTCAAAGCAATGGGCGTGCGCCCTCGTGTGCCGGGCGGTGCCGCTCTCGGTATGCCGGAGGGGCAACCAGCCGCGCCCGAAACTCCGCAGTCCCTACAGACCCCCCAGGCAGACCCCTTCTCGCTTGTCTCCAGGGGCAAGCTGAAGATCGAGCACGCCCTATCCGGCACCTGGCACGACACCACGGAAGGCCCCTGCTTTGTATTCGAGCGCCGCTACCCGGTGTCGCATGCGCGCGGTCCGGTGACGTTGGGGAGCATGATGCACTCGCGGCCCAATGTGCTCTGGGAGGCGGGGCGGGCCATTTCGTTGCGGGACGTGGACGCTCGCAAGCTGCTTTTCCTCGACACGGAGACCACCGGCCTTTCGGGTGGCACAGGCACATACGTCTTCCTGGTGGGCGTGGGCTACTTCTCGGACGATGGGCAGGAGGTGGTCATCCGCCAGTACTTCCTTACCGACGTGTCCGCCGAGCGCGCCATGCTCCACGCCCTGAACGACCTGTTCGCCAACTTCACCGCCGTGGTGACATTCAACGGCAAGAGCTTCGACTGGCCCTTACTGGAGACCCGCTTCACCTACAGCCGCGTGCGCTGCATCCTGCGCGACCCTCCCCACCTGGATATGCTTGGTCCGTCGCGCCGCCTCTGGAAGGACCGCCTGCCATCCTGCTCGTTGGAGACGCTCGAGCAAATGGTACTCGGCTTCAACCGGGGCTTTGACGTGCCGGGCTGGCGCATACCAGCCCTCTATTTCCAGTACCTGCGGGCGGGTCACGCGGGCCACATACTACCTGTGTTCGAGCACAACGAGCATGACCTGCTCACCCTGGTGGCCCTCACCGGACACGTGGGCAACATCCTGGACAGCCCTGACGAAGCCGATCTACAGGCCGCCGAGTGGTTCGGCCTGGGCAAGCTGTACGAGGACCTGGGCCGCTACACCGACAGTCTGCGGGCCTACTCGAAGGGCCTCGATTTCGACCCGTCGCCGGAGCTTCGGGGTGTGGCCTTGCGCCGCCTGAGCTTCCTCTACAAGTACCTCCAGCAGCAAGAGGAAGCGGTCGCCATCTGGAACCGACTGGCCGCCGAGGGCACGCACCTGATGTTCCCGTACCTGGAACTCGCCAAGCACTACGAGCACCGCGTAAAGGACTACGCCACCGCCGCCGAGTACACTCTGCTCGCCCAGGTGCGCGCCACCAACGCGGTAGAGCGTGCTGAGTTGCAGCACCGGCTCGACCGTGTGGCGTCCAAGGCCCGTCGCCTGGCCGAACGCCAAGCCGCCAATCCCACCCCAGCGCAGACCCAGCCCTAGAGCCGGTTATGAACTATTCCACCACGTCCACCGTTTCGCCTGTCACCCAATACGTCCAAAGGGGTTCTGTTATAATAGCCCTATGACCAAAATAGATATTTCTAGCGGTGTAGTGCACGAAGTTCCAGCGGATTTACGGGATGCTTTGACATCTGACCCGGAAGCGCTCGCAGCATGGGAGAATCTTACACCCCTTGCACGCAATGAATGGATATGCTGGACCATCTACGTTAAGAAGCCGGAAACCAGAAGGGAGCATGTTGAAAGGGTGTGTACAGAACTTAAAGAGGGAATTCGCCGACCTTGCTGTTGGTATGGCTGTATTCACCGGACAGATAAGTCAGTTAGTCCTTCGGTACAGGCAGTGGTACTTGATAGACGATCTAAGTCCAAATAGCTTGTTTGCCGCCGAAAAGTGCATAACAGGCTCTAGAAAGCGGCCTCGTGCACACTCTTCCAACAATAACCCTCGTTCTCGCTGCTAACGACCTGCTCCTTATACCTCCCCAGGACACCACCCCGGAAGCGCTACGTAGCGCCCTGAGTGTTGCGGGTTGGCGAGGTCGCACTGTGGTCGATTCGCGCCGCCACGGCCTGCGGGTGCTGCCTATCGACTACCTGGCGATTTGTGAGGCACTGGAGGGGCGCTATGACCTCAACCCCCTGTTCGACTTGCGTCCGGCTATGCCCCGCCCTGTAGAGATCAAGCAGCAGCCGAGGCCCTACCAGCGCGAGGCTATTGCGGCGTGGCGTGACGCGGGGCACAAGGGGGTTGTGGTGCTTCCCACCGGCGCGGGCAAGACGCTGGTGGCCCTCCTGGCGATGTCGGAATTGAACACCCAGACCCTCATTTGTGTGCCCACACTGGACCTGCTGGGCCAATGGAAGAGTTCCATCCTTGGCAACACCAACCTCTCTCCCAAGGACGTGGGCACCTGGGGTGGCGGCGACAAGGAGTTGAGGCCGGTGACGGTAATCACCTACGACTCGGCGGCTATCCACATGCGTGCCATACAGGGCTTCGGGTTGCTGGTGTTCGATGAGGTCCACCACTTGCCCGCCGACACCTACCGGACCATAGCGGAAGGCTCCGTCGCGACCGCTCGCCTTGGTCTCAGCGCCACCCCAGACAGGAGCGACTTACGGCACACCGACCTCGACCAACTGGTAGGCCCGGTGGTGTACGAACGCTCGCCTTTCCAACTACGTGAGGGGCGGCACATCGCTAACTATCGCACCGAGCAGATCAGCGTGTCCCTCTCAGGCGACGAGCGGGTGTCTTACGAACGTGCCGCCGAGGTCTACCGGGCGTACCTGCGCAAGCACCGCATCAGCATGCGCTCAGGCAGCGACTACGAACGCCACCTCATCTGGCGCAGCGGCAACGACCACGCGGCTCGCGAAGCTCTGCTGGCTCACCAGGCCGCACGCAAGATCGCCCTCAGCGCCTCCGGCAAGCTGCACGTGGTAGCGCAACTCCTTTCCCGCCACTGCGATGACCGGGTGCTGGTCTTCTCCGAGTACAACGCCCTGGTGGACGAAATCGGTAAACGCTTCTGCATCCCCACCGTTACCCACAAGACACCCCCGGCCGAACGCAAGGCGATACTTGACGGCTTCCGCAGCGGCCGCTTCAGCAAGCTGGCAACCGGGCGCGTGCTCAACGAAGGCGTAGACCTACCCGATGCCAACGTAGCCATCATCCTGAGCGGCAGCGCCACCAAGCGCGAGTTCATCCAGCGTCTCGGACGTGTGCTCCGCCCCAAAGCCGATGAAGCCGTGCTTTATGAGGTCGTTACCGAGGAGACAACGGAGGAAAACATCTCCAGAAGGAGGCAAGGCTGAAAGGGGGTTCTGAAACGTGAAACGTGAAACGTGATGCGGCTGGTGTTATTCGGTTCGTGAATGTGAGACTGCTTCTGTGACAGGACCAAAGCCCCCCTTTGTCATTCTGAGCGCAGCGAAGAATCTCGTTCCTTAGCACATGGTGACCCCTTCCTGTAGGCCATCATTCTCGCTGAGGAAAGGTGTTACATCCCGGTGGAGGACGAGATTCTTCGCTGCGCTCAGAATGACAGAGTGAGTGGGAGTCCCGCAATAGAAACAGCCTCACACCCACGTACCCTGTTTAGCAAGCCGCATCACGTTTCACGTTTCAGAACCCCGTTTCAGCATTTATGCTATTCTCGTTAACCAATGTAAAAAGGCGCGGCGTGCGCGATGCCGACGGGGAGCTTGCGGTTGTGCCCAAGCTGCTGTACGGGCGCGCGGCCTTGAAGCTGGTGGAACAGGCGATTGAGGTGTTCGAGGACTTTGTGGGTCGTCCTCGTGGTGAGTACGATTCGCGCTCCCTGGAAGCGGTAATGGGCGACTATCGCCTGGGCCGCTGCATTGAAGCGTGCCTGCTGACCTGCTATTCGTTCGTGCAGCCGTCCATGTCCGGTGTGCTAACGGAGGTGGATATGGCGGCTCTACAGGCGCGTAGCCTCGACTCGCCTGGGGCGGTGCGGCTTGCGGTGTGGGATGCAGCCAACGAGCGTGGCGGGTTTGTCTCACCCGAGGACCGGCCGGCATTTATGTCGGCACTCGCACAGGAATGGGGTCTCTCTAACCCCGACTGCATTGACATGCTGGTGACGCTCGATAATGAAGCGTCGACGGTGTTGGCACCTACAAGGGAGAGGCCCGCCGCCACCGAGATGCTGCGCCTTTACAATCGCGGCATGGTCAAGACGCTGCTGGCCCACTCCACGCAGGTGCGTTTCAACCTGGGCAGCTTGCCGGGCGACGCGCTCCGTAAGGTCTATTTCATCGCCAAGCGCAGCGGGGTGCTGGTAGACATCGAGAGCGACCGCGCCGGGGGCTTCGTGCTCGCGCTGTACGGACCTGAGCAGGCGTTCGGCAGCGCGGACAAGTACGGGCGGCGGTTGGCCGATGTGTCGCTGAGCCTGCTACGGTCCCTGCTCGCCCTGTCGCCCGCTTCCGGCATTCAGGGTACCGCCTCCCTCATCCTGCACGACCGCCCCTATCGTTTCCACCTGACCCAGGACATGCTCTACCACCTTGAGTACGGCCCGGAGCCGCAAGAAGCTGCGAGGGCTGGTAGGGTAGCGGAAAGGCAAGCTGTGTACTCCGTAGGCTCCGCAGTTGAGGTTGGTGAGGAGGACAGCGAAGACTTGGAGCCGACCTTCGACAGCCTGGTGGAGGCCGCACTTTACAAGGGCTTCAGGTCGCTTGAGAAGCAGGGCCACACCCACGGCTGGCTTATCCGCCGCGAACCCGACCCTCTGCTCGCTCCCGGCGTGGTGCTGATACCCGATTTCGCCTTCGAGCGGGGCGGCACCAGGGTCTACATGGAGGTAGCGGGTTTCTGGTCGCCCTCCTACAAAGAGCGTAAGGTCGCCAAGCTGCAAGCCCTGGGCACGTCTGATGACGCCACCGCTCTCATCCTGGCGGTGCCCCAAGATGCCGCACCGACCTTCGCGGGGTTGCCGTTCCCCATCGTGCCTTACAAGAAATACATACGCGCCACCGACATGCTCAACCTGCTGGACGCACAGTACGGAGCACGCGAGGAGAGACTCACCACCGCCCGCTCCCAGTTTGCCGTCTTGCAGAGGGCCGCGCTCGACAGGGGCGTGGTGCCGGAGCGGGAACTGGCCGAAGTGTTGCAAGCGTACTCGCGGTCCGAACTGCTGGTGGTGGCCCCCGAACTCGCTACTGAAGACTGCCGCTATGTACCCGGTGTCGGCCTTCTATCCAGCGAGGCCCTAGACCGCAGCCGCGCAGCCCTCCACGATGCGCTTCAAGCAGCACCCGAGCACCAATTCGACCTCGACCCCGCCGCCGCCCTGGTCTCGGTGGCACTCGACACCTCTCCTATAGATGTTGAGGCCCTGGTCCAACTCTGGCCGCAATTCGCAATCGACCGCCCCTCCCTGTTCGAGTCCTTTCTCAGGCTGGCTTAGCTCCTCAGTTCCCATGCTAGTTCCTAGGCTTCTATCTGTCGTACGTATCGACCGCTTCTTCGACCTGTTACAAGTCGCAGGACCAAGTCCCTCTTTGTCATTCTGAGCGCAGCGAAGAATCTCGTCCTCTACCTGGATGTATCCTCTTTCTAACGGTGCTATGCTGCTGTAGGAAAGGTGCTACATGAGTCGTGAGGGACGAGATTCTTCGCTGCGCTCAGAATGACAAGGTGGAGGCTTTGGGTGACAACATTGCGGCACTTGCGAAGGGATAGTTGCTCCGCAAACTTGGAAACACCTGCGAATAGGCTTATTTTCCGCATTATTTTAATAACAAAGTTAATAATTTCAATCTTACTTTTAACTTTGTACACACTACCCCTTGACAAGCACCGGAAGCTGTGTTATCATTGGCCCAGATAAAGAAAATCACCGTAAAGATTAAAGAAATTGATTTGGAGGTAATAAATATGAACCCACTTCCCGGAAAATGCCCGGTTTGCACCAATGCTCTCACCGTTACCCGGCTCCAATGCGGGCATTGCGGCACCGGCATTGACGGGGCTTTTGGCCTGGGGCGCTTGCAGGCTCTCACCTCCGAGCAGGTCCAGTTCGTAGAGACCTTTATGAAGTGCAAGGGCAAGATCAAGGACGTAGAGGGCGAGCTTGGCATCTCGTATCCCACCGTTGTCGCCCGCTTGAACGAGGTGGTGCGCGCCATGGGCTTCGAGGTCGAAGAGGGCGACCTGAGTGACGTTGACCAGTACGAGTACTACCAGGCCCGCGTGCTCAGCCCCCAGATGCCCGCCCGCCCCGCGGCACCTTCGCCCGTCAGTCCTATGCCGCCCATACCTTCGGTCCCGGCGGTGCCTCCAATCCCTCCCGTGATGCCGACGCCGGGCAGCAGCAAGGCCAATAGCGAGCGCAGGCAGCAGATACTCGATCAACTGGCGGAAGGCAAAATCAGCACAATCGAGGCGCTAGAAAAGATCAAGCAGCTATAGAAGGTCTGGTTGGCGTTCCATGCGGCACACGCCGGCGAGGCAAAAGTAACCAGGAAGGGAGATCAAGGCTATGTCGTCAGCACTTGGAATGACAAACACGTTGACCGCGAAAGAAGAGGCACTGTTCAAAGGAGTACGTCGCTCCCGCTTCTCGCTCCACCTCAACACTCGCCGGGTACGCCGCTGGCTGCTGATCCAGATAGTCAGCGTCCCGGTAAGCGGCTCGGAGGAAAGCGAGGCCCCAGTGGCCCGGCAGGCCCGCGAAAGCTCCGCGCCCGCCAAGACACCTGCGCAACTGCTGGACGCTTTTGATATGAACAGGTTCTACAGCCGCTGCGGGTAAGGTTTGATATTTTGGATTTTAGGTTTTGGATTTTGGATTGAGGAACTCGCATAGAAGACTCAGTCTTACGTAAATGAATGGAGGAACAACCAATGTTAAAGAGAGATGCGAACACAACGACAATCAACACGGCAGAGTTTACCGAGACGCCGCGCCTGGTACTCGAGCAGCCCGTTGGGGATATCACTATCCAGGGCTGGGATAACACCAGCATCGAGATAACCACGGACGACGAGGACGATGATTACGACGTCGAGGTGGCAGGCTCGCAGGTCACGTTGCGCAACCGCCCCCGCAAGGTACGGCTGGGTGAGGGGTTTGAGCACGCCATGCGCGAGCTTGGTGATATCGGCCTCGACGTAGAACGCGTAGCTCGCCGGGTAGAGAGGCGGGTCGAGCGGGGTATGCGCCGGTTCAAGGACTTCAACATCAACGTCGATATGGGCCGGTGGTCGCACAGCCATGACTTCAACATCAAGGTGCCCCACAACTGCGACCTGACGCTACGCACCAGCACGGGCGACCTCAACGTGAAGGACGTGAACGGCACGCTGTTCATCCAGACCACCTCCGGCGATCTGAACCTGGAGAACATCTCCGGCAACCTGCTCACGAGCAGCGCCAGCGGCGACATCTATGTGCGTGGCATGGAGGGCAAGATGGGCGTGCGCAGTGCCTCAGGTGACATCCGAATCGAGAATGCCACCCTCCAGGAGCTTGGGGTGCAAACCGCCAGCGGTGACATCACCGCCCAACTCAAGCGCATCCCGGAGCGCGAATTCGACGTCAGGACGGTGAGCGGCGACCTGCGCGTAACAGTGCCTGCCGATGCCCGTATGACGGCTGAGATGACCACCGTAAGCGGGGATCTCCGGTGCAAGCTGCCGCATGAGATTATCAGCCGCTCGGGACGACGCAATCGCAGCTTGATCGTGAACGGTGGTGGCCCCGCCGCTCGCTTCCACTCGGTGAGTGGCGACGTGAGCGTGATACCCGACCGCCTCTCGGGGGGCGCTCACACGGAAGACCTGTCGCGCCGCGAAGGGGACGAAGATTTGGAAGAGGATATCATGGTGCCGGAAGGTGAAGTTTCCCGCGAGCAGGCCCAATTAGACATCCTCCAGGCGGTGCAGAACGGCGAAATTACTTCCCAGGAGGCTTTACGCCGTCTGAGCGCCCTCGGCCGCTAGACACTCGCAGGGGAGGCGGTATCTCGCCTCCCCTCGGTACAAACAGACTCGACACCACGCCGCCCGCTGGAGCGTAATTCCAGCCCAGCCGTGAGCGGCCGCCGGCGGCCGCTTAGATGGCCGGTGGGTTTGACGCGTCCCTAAGACGTTCGTATGCAAGGCAATCTAGAACCAGGGCCGGTGCAGGGGTCCAGGAGGACCACGTTGATCCAGATAGACCTTGCGGCCTTCGTACAAGATACGAGGTCGCACATGGAGGAGATGCAAACGATGAACAGCTATTATCGCCCACGCGACCACGAATACAAGAACGAGGCGCGCTACCAAAAGGCTCCCGCTCTCCACGCAACGCCCGTAGCCTACAGCGGGTACGGCGGCCAGGCTGCCGAGCATGAGGCACACGGAGGACACACGGCTCATTCCGGGCACCCTGAGCATCATGGCGCGGAGCAGGCTCAAGAGGCGGGTGAGGAGCAGCCCGGTGAAGGCGCTCCGTTCTCCGAGAAAGACCTAGATCTATACCGCGTGCTTGTGGCCGTGGAGCGCGGGGAACTATCCGCCCAGGACGCCGCCCGCAAGCTGGAAGAACTGGAAGACGCGCCGGCGGGAGAGGACAACCCGGAGCTAATCTAAAGCCCCGGACCTCGCGCAATACTACCGCAGACGGATAGACGTTTATCTACATTCGAGTATTATTCAGGAGTGGAAGCGCGAGTAGCGGTTGCGTGCCTCCCCTGCGAGAGCGCACTCCTGCTATCGCAATCCACACGAGGAAACCCACACGCTATGTCCGCACAACTTAGCACCCAGAAATACGAACCCCCGGCGAACGGCTTCCGCACCTTCTTCGTCATGTGGCTCACCCAGGCGTTTTCCGCTTTCGGCAGCCAGCTTACCTTTTTCGCCGTCACCATCTGGCTCTCGACTTCGCTGTACGCACGCGAAGACCAGAAGCCGGACCTGGCCTTTGCCCTCTCCGCGATCAGCCTCATGTTCACGCTCACCGTGCTCATCGCGCCGGTAGCCGGGGCATGGGCCGACCGCCACGACCGCAAGCGCACCATGATTGCGGTTGACGTGGCGAACGGCGTTCTCAGCGGCCTGCTGATGCTCCTCATGCTGATGAACGTGTTGGAGCTTTGGATGCTGCTCGCGCTCGTGCCGGTGATAGCCGTGCTCTTCCAGTTCCACTACGCCGCGTTCGATGCCTCCTACGCCATGCTGGTGCCCGAAAAGCACCTGCCGCGTGCCAACGGCATGATGATGGCGATGTGGTCGCTCTCCGCGATCCTTTCTCCCGCTATCGCCGCCATAATCGTCACGCTGCCCGACCTGGCGCGGCAGGGCCTGCTCCCCGGCTTCCTGGGGTCTAGCCTGGCGAGCGTCCAGAACGGTAGCGCGCTGGCTGTCGGTGTGGACGCGGTGACTTTCCTGGTGGCCGGGGCCGTCTTACCCTTCCTGCGCGTGCCTTCGCCAAAACGCACCGACCTGGGAGAGAAAGGCGAGAAGCCTCAGAAGAGCATGTGGGCCGACATCAAAGAGGGCGCTCGCTACATAAAGGTGCGCAAGCCTCTCATCTGGCTCCTGATGACCTTCACCGTGGTAAACTTCGCCACAGCGCCCCTGGAGGTGTTCACGCCCCTCCTGCTCAAGTTCAACCTGGCGGCGGACTGGCGGGCGCAGGGCTTCACGTTCGAGTCGTCCCTAGCGCTCATCTACACGCTCGCGGGCCTGGGCGGCGTGGCCGGTGGCCTTGCCATGAGCGCCTGGGGCGGGTTGAAGGGGCGCAAGGTGTACGGTGTGCTCATTCCAATCATGCTGACGGGCCTGTTGCAGATACTGTTCGGCCTGTCGTCGTGGCTGTACCTCTCCGCCGCGCTGAACTTCCTGATCGTGGCCGTCATCCCCATATCGGGTGCCCACTCGCAGACGATTTGGCAGCTACAGGTGCCGAAGGAGCTACAGGGCCGCGTCTTCTCCGTGCGCCGCCTGATAGCCCAGTTCTCGGTGCCGCTCGGCGTGACGCTGGCGGGCGCGACGGGCGCGGCGTTCAATCCCGGCCTCGTGCTGGCGGTGCTGGGGGTCGTAATCGTGCTGTTCGCCGCCTTCCAATTGTTCAACCCTTATCTGCTGAAGGTCGAAGACAAGGAATATCTCGACAACCTGGCAGACGGCAATACTCCTGAAGCCGGCGCGGTAGCCAGCGGTACAACTGCTACCGATCTCAACCCCGCTGCGTGAACTCCATTACACACTCCGAGGAGATACACCCATGTCTACCGTAAGTACCGATAAATACGAGCCGCCCGCGAACGGCTTCCGCACCTTCGTCGCCATCTGGATCACCCAGGCGTTCTCGGCTTTCGGCAGCCAGCTTACCTTCTTCGCCCTGACTATATGGCTCGCCACGAGCCTCTATCCCAGCGACGAGCAGAAGCCTCAACTGGCCTTCGCCCTCACCGCCATCAGCTTGAGCTTTACCCTCTCGGTGCTTATCGCCCCGGTAGCCGGGGCCTGGGCCGACCGCCACGACCGTAAGCAGACCATGATCGTGGTTGATTTCCTCAACGGCGTCTTGAGCCTGGTGCTCATGGGACTGATACTGGCGGGCATGTTGCAGTTATGGATCCTGCTCATCCTCTTCCCCATCCTGGCCGTGCTCTTCCAGTTCCACAACGCGGCCTTTGACGCCTCCTACGCCATGATCGTACCCGAAAAGCAACTGCCGCGTGCCAACGGCATGATGCAGACGATGTGGTCGCTCTCGGCTATCCTCTCACCGGCAATTGCGGCTACCATCATCGCGCTCCCCGGAATGGCTCGACAGGGCAGCCTTCCCGACTTCATTGCCCCTGTCCTGGCAGGTATAAGGGAGGGGGCAGCGCTGGCTATCGGCATAGACGCCGTGACTTTCTTCATAGGTGCGGCGGTGCTGCCGTTCCTGTACGTACCCTCGCCCAAGCGCACCGACCTCGGGGAGAAGGGCACCAAGCCCAAGAAGAGCATGTGGGCCGACATCAAGGAAGGGGGCAGGTATATTAGGTTGCGCAAGCCGCTGCTCTGGCTGCTGGCGACCTTTACCGTCGTCAACTTTGCCAGCTCTCCCATGGAAGTCTTCATTCCCCTCTTGCTCAAGTTCAACCTGGCCCCCGACTGGCAGGCGCAAGGCTTCACCTTCGAGTCGTCCCTGGCTCTATTGAGCACGCTGGGAGGCGTGGGCGGACTCGCGGGCGGTATCCTCATGAGCACCTGGGGCGGACTCAAGCGGCGCAGGGTGTACGGTGTAGTGGTGCCAATTTTGATCGCGGGTGTCGTGCAGACGATGTACGGCCTGTCGCCCTGGCTGTACGCTACCGGCATCTTCAACTTCATGATGGTAGCCCTCATTCCTATCATGAACGCCCACTCTCAGACGATCTGGCAAACTCAAGTCCCAAGGGAGTTGCAAGGCCGGGTCTTCTCGGTGCGGCGCGTGATAGCCCAGTTCTCGGCCCCGCTCGGAGTTATGCTGGCAGGCTTTACGGGGGCTATATTCAATCCGGGGTATGTGCTTGCCGCGCTTGGCATCTTCATAGTGGTGTTCGCCATATTCCAGCTATTCAACCCCTACCTGCTCCGTGTTGAGGACAAGGAGTTCCTCGACAAGGGGGCGGCGGAAGCGGGCGACAGGGGAGGCGCGGGCGGAAGCGCAGGGGGAGGGGCGGCGGGTGCCGAACTCGATTCGGCTACGGCACAGCCCACGGATGGCGACGTGTCGCTCGGCTCTGCTACCTCGGTGCCTGCCATGCCCACGCCCGGCGAGGATATTGACTCGGCTGGTGAGGACGGCGAGCGGTACGGAGGCTACAGGAAGAGGGAAGCGGAGCCTGAGGTGCGCAAGTAGCATCGGATACGCGCTTGCATCGGGCACATCTGGCTTGTAAAATGTAGCCGCGCAGGACGGACTCAACGGAATCCGTCCTGCGGATTTGTGTGCTTGACCCTACAGAGGGCGGAGGACTGACAGTACGTGAGTGCAATCGAGGAAGTGAAGGCAAACGAGTCTGGGACGGATGTGCCCGCGCCCGAAGTGCCGCTTACCCTGGACGAAGCCGATATAGTAGCGGCAGCCGAGGCCCCGGCCCCACCGGCGTCTCTCTTCCGCAACCGCGACTACATGCTCCTGTGGGCCGGGCAGTCCGTTTCCACCCTGGGCAGCCGTATATCGGGGGTGGCCTTTCCGCTGCTGGTACTCGCCCTGACCAACAACGACTTTGCGGCGGCCGGATTAGTGGGCGCACTCTACAGCATCCCCTACCTTGTATTCAGCCTGCCAATCGGCGCGCTCATAGATAGGTGGGATCGCAAATTGGTGATGATACTGTGCGACGCCGGAAGGGCCGTTTCGCTGGGCAGTATCCCCTTGTCGCTGCTCTTTGGCGGCCCCTGGCTTTGGCAGCTATATCTGGTGGCCTTCGTCGAAGGGACCCTGTTCGTCTTTTTCAACGTCGCTGAAGTGGCGGCTCTGCCCCGCGTGGTCACCAAAGCTCAGCTACCTGCCGCCACGGGCTTCAACCATGCCGCCGAGGCGAGTACCAGCTTAATCGGTCCTCCTATCGGGACGGTGCTTTACGCAAACGTTGGGCGGATCTTCCCTTTCCTGCTGGACGCGGTCTCCTATACGCTCTCGGTTTTCGCCCTGTTATTCGTGCGGACAAATTTCAAGAGGGAGCCTGTGCTTAAGAAGCGTCACCTGGGGCGGGAGATCAAAGAGGGCGTGGCCTGGCTGTGGAACCAGCCTCTGGTGCGGTTCATGTCGTTCCTGACCGGCGGTCTCAACTTCGCCAACGCCGCGTTGACCCTCATCATCCTCGCCAAGGTTAAAGAACTAAATATACCCGACGAGCAACTAGGCATCATCTTCAGCATCGCGGCCGTGGGCGGCATAGTCGGGTCTATCGTTGGAGGCAAGATCGGCAAGAACCTCAAGTTCGGGCCTGCGATTATCACCCTTACCTGGCTTCAGACGCTGCTCTTTCCCTTCTACGCCCTGGCACCCAACCTGGTGGTGCTGGGCATCATCTCCGCGCTGATGTTCGTGCTCGCCCCCATCTATAACGTCGTGCAGTTCAGCTACCGCCTGGCCCTCATCCCCGACGAGCTACAGGGCCGCGTCAACAGTTCCTTCCGAATGATCGCATACGGCTTCATGCCGCTGGGACAGACGCTGGTGGGCTTCCTGCTCGTCTGGTTCAGCATCACCACGTCGGTGCTGGTGGTGACCGCCTGGCTGGTGGTCTTCGCCACCCTCGCCACTATCAACTCGCACGTGCGCAATGCGAAGCAGATCGAGCAGGTGGCCGGAGGTTAGCGGGGTGGGGAGCCTAGGCGGCTAAGGGGCATCGTCGTAATCGCGTAGGTCATGCAGCGGTTGGGTCATCAGGTGCGTTTCTTCCTGTTCCAGCAAGCGCTCGATCCGTTGGACCTCTTCCTCGAGCTTCAGGATAAGCTCGGTTCGGGTTGGGGTGCCTGCCGTCACGGCTTTGAACCGGGCCACCAAAGCCCGCATGCGCGCCTCGCTAGCCATCAGGCGCAGCCGTCCGGCCTCGTCGGTGGTCGGTTCGGCTTGCAGCTTGTGGAGTTCATCGAAGGCCTGGCTCAACGCGCTACGTATCTTCCAGAGCTTGTCGAAGTCAAACATGCGCCTCTCATCCAGTCGTAGGCTGTGAAGTAAATTTCACGAGCTGACAGTGGCAGTATCTTGCTTGTTGTGATGCCCGGCGCGGTGCTCGGCCAGCACGTCCAGCACCTCGTTCCTCAACTCGCCAAACTCCCGTACTACGCCCGCGAGCAGGCTGATGCCGACGGGAACATCTCCCTGCCGCGTCATGATCCACAATGCTTTGCTGATGCCCAGCTTGCCGGCGAAGGCCCGGTCGCTCAAGCATAGCGTGCGCTGCTGCTTGACGAGCGCGGCCAATAGCACAGTAGTAGCGGTACTCATGTCAGTATTCTAACCAGTAGGGCAATATCTTGTCAACATTATGACCGGAACCTGGCGGCGGTTTGTTGGAAAGCGTGGCGTTATCGGTTAGAATATTGACCATGCAAGGCGATACAATAGGGACACGGGTTCACAGGATACGCACGCAAAAGCGTTGGTCGATGCACCAGCTGGCGGAGAGGATAGGAACCACCCACTCCTACATCAGCCAGCTTGAGCACGACCGCATCCGGCCCGGCATCGACCTGGTGACACGCCTGGCCGAGGTGTTCGAGGTGTCCATCGATCACCTTGTAGGGCGTGAGGGGAGTGGCACCGGCGTCGCTATTGGCAACGTCCTCTCAGAGGGGCGCGTCGATTACCAGGCAGGGGAGGGTGAGAGCGCCGCCACGTCAGGCGCAGGCACTGAGTATCCGCTCCTCACCGAAATCCAGGCCGATCTCCTGACCATTGCCTCCCACGACCCAGGTGCGTTGGAGTACATCGCCTCGATGGTACGGGCGATCAAAGACAAGGCAGTAAAGGACCACCAGGAAGAACCACGCGCCGGAGGCGTCTAAAGAAGCAAGCCGCAGGTACAAGACTACCGCAAAGCTGCACACAAGCAGAAAGGGGAGGAGCGGGTCACCTGGTGCCACTCCTCCCCTTTTCTGTTGCCCTATAACAGAAACCCTGTAGAAGGCGTAGCACAATTCCATCGCCCTGCCACTTCCAACCCTCACCGCATCACGTTTCACGTTTCACGTTTCAGAACTTTTGTGCTACAAACAAGTGCAAAACCGCGCATTATGTGGTATAATTACTGGTAGCGGAATTTAGCCTTGAGATTGTGGATAACGCGCGTTTTTGGAGGTAATTTAGAGTTGGTTACACAGAATTATGATGCCCGTAGTATCGAGGTGTTGGAGGGTCTAGAGCCTGTTCGTAAGCGCCCCGGTATGTACATCGGTGGTACCGACATACATGGTCTGCACCACCTCGTATATGAGATTGTTGACAACTCGGTTGACGAGCACATGCAGGGGCACGGCAACCGCATCAATATAACGATTGGCAAGGACAACAGCGTATCGGTGCGCGACTACGCCCGTGGCATCCCGGTGGAGATGCACGCCAAGGTCAAGGTATCGGCGCTGGAGGTGGTCATGACCACGCTGCACGCCGGTGGCAAGTTCGACAGCGGCGCATACGTGCAATCGGGCGGTTTGCATGGCGTGGGTGCCTCCGTGGTGAACGCGCTGTCCGAGTGGTGCCGAGTGGAAGTGCGGCGCGCCGGCAAGGTGCACATGCAGGAGTACGAGCGCGGCAAGGCCAAGGCCCCGGTCAAAGTGGTCGGCAAAAGCGACGAGACCGGCACGCTCACCATATTCAGGGCTGACCCCACCATCTTCGACACGGTAGAGTACGACTACGACATATTAGCTCAGCGCTTCCGCGAGATGTGCTACCTGAACAAGGGCATGATGGTCACTTTCCGCGACGAGCGAGAGGGCCGCGACCGTGAGATGACCTTCTACTTCGAGGGCGGCGTGATGAGCTTCGTGCGCCACCTCAACAAGAACCGCAAGACGGTGCACTCCCAGCCGATCTACATCGAGCGCAAGGTGGGCACCTCTTACGCCGAGATCGCGCTACAGTACAACGACAGCTTCTCCGAGTCGGTATTCTCGTTCGCCAACAACATCCACACGGTGGACGGCGGCGCGCACCTTACCGGCTTCCGTGGCGCGCTCACCAGGACGCTGAATGACTACGCCCGCAAGGCCAACGTGCTCAAGGAGAGCGACGCCAACCTGACGGGTGAGGACGTGCGCGAGGGCCTGGTGGCTATCGTGTCGGTGCGCCTGTCGAACCCGCAGTTCGAGGGGCAGACCAAGGGCAAGCTGAACAACGCCGACATCAAGAACGTGGTGGAGCAGTCGGTGGCCGAAGGGCTGATGCAGTACCTGGAGGAGAACCCTTCGGACGCTCGCCGCATCATCGAGAAGTCGCTGACCGCCGCCCGCGCCCGCGACGCCGCCCGCAAGGCCCGCGACGTGGTGCGCAAGAACGCAGGCGAGTCGAGCACGCTGCCCGGCAAGCTGGCCGACTGCTCGGAGCGCGACCCGGCCAAGAGCGAGCTGTACATCGTCGAGGGCGACTCGGCGGGTGGCTCGGCCAAGCAGGGGCGGGACCGGCGAGGACAGGCTGTGCTGCCTTTGAGGGGCAAGATCCTCAACGTTGAGAAGGCCCGCCTGGACAAGATGCTGGGCAACGAGGAGATCAAGGCCCTCATCACGGCGCTGGGTGCCGGTATCGCGGACGTGTGGGACACCTCCAAGCTGCGCTACCACCGCATCATCATCATGACCGACGCCGACGTGGACGGCAGCCACATCCGCACGCTGCTGCTGACCTTCTTCTTCCGCCATATGCCGCACCTTATCAACGGCGGGTACCTGTACATCGCGCAGCCGCCCCTGTACAGGGTAGCCAACGGCAAGAACGCCATCTGGGCCTACGACGACGAGCAGTTGAAGGTGGCATTGAAGCAGATCGGCAAGGAGAAGCCGGCGATCCAGCGGTACAAGGGTCTTGGCGAGATGAACCCGGAGCAGCTATGGGACACCACGATGAACCCCGACACGCGCACGCTGTTGCAGGTGACGGTCGAGGACGCGATGGTAGCCGACGAGACGTTCGACATGCTGATGGGTAACCAGGTCGCCCCCAGGAAGAAGTTCATCCAGACGCATGCTAAGAACGTGAGGAATTTGGATATCTAACAAAGAGGTACGTCATATGGACGTAGCTGAACGTCTGAAAGCTGGCCGAGCCGAAGTATTACGCATAGCTGCCCATAATGGAGCCAGCAACGTGCGTATCTTCGGCTCGGTTGCTCGTGGGGAAGCTAACCTCGACAGTGACATAGATTTCTTGGTGCACCTGGAGCCGGGTCGTAGCCTCCTGGACCTGAGCAGTCTATGGGTCCAGCTCGAGGAGTTGCTTGGGTGCAAGGTGGATGTTGTACCCGACGACAGCTTGCACTGGTACATTCGCGACCGCGTCCTGAACGAAGCTGTGCCTCTGTGAAAGACGATAACCTCTACTTGATACATATAGATGAGTGTATCAGGAGAATCGAGAGGTACACTGCGGTTGGCCGGGAGGCCTTTTTAACCTCTACACTTATACAGGACGCAGTATTGCGCAACTTGCAAACCCTCGGTGAGTCTGCGCGGCGCATCTCTGATGAGCTAAAGCTTGCCCGTCCAGAGGCTGCGTGGAACGGTGTGTCCGGCTTTCGCAACGTGCTGGTCCATGACTACTTAGAGTTGAACATGGAGCGCGTCTGGGAAGTGATAGTGAAGGATTTGCCTGCTTTCAAGCAAGTAATCGTTGCCGTTCTTGATGAGAAGGGCCACCCCCGTAAGTAGAGATGGTCGCCGCATCGACGTTCGGTATGCTGATTGGTAATCGGATCGTTCCCAGAAAGAAGTTCATCCAGACGCATCCTAAGAATGTGACTTATCCCAACGCTAAGCGTGTAGCATTCACAACCTATTGGGCAACGTGCCTGCCATTTACAACCTATTGCGTCAAGTTCGTGTGAGCTTTAGAGACTTGGGTGGACGTGTTATACTTATGGCACTGATACACACTCACTTGTTCAGCGATACATATTCATTTACTTATGTTGTGAGGGGTGATTATGCCTAACGAATTGTACTACGGAGACAATTTGGATGTCCTACGCAGGTATTTCAAGGACGATAGCGTCGACTTGTGTTACATAGATCCGCCTTTCAACTCAAAGCGCAACTACAATCAGATATACAATAACACCGGCTCAGAGGATCGGGCCCAAGCGCAGGCATTCGTTGATACGTGGACTTGGGACGCGCAGGCCATTGCAGGTTTCCAGCAGATCCTGAGCAACGACAGGGGCGCGTTCACGAGTCAAACAGTTGAGTTGGTAAAAGGGCTTCATAAGGTGCTTGGCGAAGGCAGCCTGCTGGCTTATCTGGTGAGTATGACCCTACGCGTCGTGGAAATACAGCGGGTGCTAAAGCCTACGGGCAGTTTCTACTTGCATTGTGATCCAACTGCAAGCCACTACCTTAAGCTTGTATTGGACAGCGTGTTTGTTCCACGTGGAGGCGAGTTCCAAAATGAGATTGTATGGGGCTACTCAATAGGCGGGAAGAGCAAGACCCGCTTTGGGCGGAAGCACGACGTGATTCTCTTCTACACGAAGAGCAAGGATGACTCTCACACTTTCAATGGAAAGGCAGCAGCCATACCGCGCAAGCCTAACTCTCATATGAAGGTAGGCCGCGATGCCGATGGTCGTGAGTACCAAGAGAAGGTAGACCGCAAGTCAGGGAAGACTTACCGCTATTACCTTGATGAGGGCAAATCTCCGGAGGACTACTGGGTAGATATTGAGACCTTAAACCGAGAGGACAAAGAGCGCCTTGGGTATCCCACACAGAAGCCTGAAGCGTTACTGGAACGCATCATCCGTGCGTCCTCCAATGAAGGGGATATCGTCCTTGATGCTTACTGTGGCTGTGGGACAACCGTTGCAGTTGCCCAACGACTGAATCGTGTGTGGAAGGGAATCGACATAACCTACCAGTCGATTGCTCTCATCCTGAAGCGCCTTGAGGAGCAGTTCGGCCAAGCAGTTGCTCAGAGCGTTGTACTCACCGGCATACCAAGCGATATGAGATCTGCTGAGGCTCTGGCCCATAAGAAAGATGATAGGCTTCGTAAAGAGTTCGAGAAGTGGGCTGTTCTCACGTTCACAAACAACCGAGCAATAGTGAACGACAAGAAGGGCGGCGACCAAGGCATCGATGGCAGAGCATACTTCTTAACTGGGCCAAACGACAATGGGAAAATTGTTTTCCAGGTGAAGTCGGGCAGCGTAGGACGTGGCGATGTCTCAAAATTGAATAACGACCGCGCACGAGATGGAGCAGAGATGGCAATTCTCATCACTCTACGACCCCCAACGCGTGGTATGCAAGACGAGGCTAGGGCCACAGGCATATACCATCACCCACTGATGGACAAAGACTATCCATGTGTCCAGATCGTCAGTGTTCAGGATATCGTGGAGCACCAAAGGCGTCTCGACATTCCAATGGCCGTAGAAGTGCTGAAAAAGGCACAGGCATCTGTGGCTGTCGAGCAACCTACTCTGTTCGATGGAGATGAGAATTCCGCATGATCACGATGAATGATGCACCCATAGCCAACTACTACTTTAATGCTTCGTTATCTGCCTCTCCTACCTTCTCCGGCTCTTTAGTCCCCACGCTTGCCTCCCCGGCTAAGAACTCGTCCGGTCCACGGTAGACAGGAGGTGCCGCCGAGTCAGGCTCCCTCTCTTCGCCTGCGGGGTAGACGTTCACCATGCGGCCCTCTTTGTCGTACTCGTAAATGTAGCCTCCCACGGGTGTAGTACCTCCTGAAAATATCTAAGGAGCGGGGTGGCGGAGCTAATCTTCCACCGAGTGGCTGTCGAGAGGCTGGGTGCTGAACTTGCTGCCGTTGTACATGACTGTGCGGTTGCGGCCCTCGTCCTTGGCATTGTAGAGCGCCTGGTCCGCCGCCACGATGAGGGCGTCCTGGCTGTCGCCGTCGCCGGGGAAGCAGCCTATCCCGGTGCTGATGGTCATGCGCACGGGAAGGGTCCGCGTGCCGCCCTCGGGCCTGGCGAAGGGACGTGCGGCCACGGCCTGGCGGATGCGCTCCGCGACCTTGAACGCCCCGCTCGCGGTGGTTTCGGGCAAAATAACTGCCAGTTCCTCGCCGCCGTAGCGGGCCGCGCTGTCGCCTGCGCGTACGTTCTCCTGCACCAGCTTCGCCACCTCGCGCAACACCTTGTCGCCTACCTGATGGCCGTAGGTGTCGTTTACCACTTTGAAGCGGTCGAGGTCGATTATCATCACCGATAGGAAATGGTGGTAGCGCCGCGACCTTGCCAGCTCGGCCTGGAGCAGGAAGCCCATCTCGCGGCGGTTGTACAGGCCGGTAAGCTCGTCCCGCGTGGCAAGGTGCCGCAGCGACTCCTCGGTGCGCTTGCGGTCGGTGACGTCTGTAGTTACGGTGACGAGAAACGCCTCGCCGTCAATGTGGAGCAGTTGCGCCGAAAATAAGTTGACACGAATCTCCCCGGACCTGGTAATGAAGTTGACCTCCCGTTGGATCGTGTCTTCTTCCTGGACGGCGCGCACCATTTCGGCCCTATCTTCCGGGTCGGCCCACATACCGAGTTCGAGCGCGGTCGCGCCGATCACGTCCTTCCTGGAGTAACCGTAGAAGCTCAGGAAATTGTCGTTTACCGCCAGGAACCTTCCGTCTGCGAGCCGGGTGATAGCCATCGCCACCGGGCTGGAATAGAAGGCTTTAGCAAGTAATTCGTCCGAAATACGTGGGATAACAGTATCGTCCGCGGGAACACGGTTCGCCGTCATAGGCAGGCCCTCCCTGATTGGCTGCTGATTT
This sequence comes from Chloroflexia bacterium, assembly GCA_036386675.1. Classification (GTDB taxonomy): domain Bacteria; phylum Chloroflexota; class Chloroflexia; order QHBQ01; family JADMIH01; genus JADMIH01. The sequence continues at coordinate 122,442 of DASVVE010000016.1, forward strand.
TGTATCAAATTGCTTATATCTAACGAGTGCATTGCCAGCACGATTCGGACCCTTGACTATATGGCGTGATTTTAGGATCAACTAATCGTGCCAATAGATGTCAAGAAGTAGCTGCTATAGTGTTCTGGCAGGAGGCGTTCCTCAACGTGCTAAACCCCAGGACGGCCCTTTTCTTCTTCGCCTTCCTGCCCAGTTTGTAGACCCCTCCCGCGGCTCGGTGGCTTTGCAAGTCCTGGTATTCGGCCTGGTCCTCGCCGTCATGCGAACCGTCAGCGCTAGTCTCTACGCGCTCCTGGCCGGGGCGCTGGGCACGTGGCTCCGGGGCAATACGCGCTTCCTACAAGTTCAGCGTTATACCACCGGGGGAGTGTACATCGCACTCGGTCAGACCGCCGCAATCGCCAGCCAGGGTAAAGGCAAGTAGCCTGGTATCAGGTGCCGGCGCGGTCATTCCGCCTGTGAGTCTCTATTTCAGCCAGCAAGCCAGTATTACGCTCTATGAGGTCGTTAGCGATCCGGCGGAACATTTCTCGGCGGTTGGCTTCGTCCTTGATGCTGGATGGGTCCGGGTAGCTCCAGTGGAGGTGCGCCGGTTTGCCTGGAAAGACGGGGCACGCCTCCCGCGCCTGGTCGCAGACCGTCACAATGTAGTCGAAGTCTTGCCCGAGGAACTCCTTCAGGTGCTTTGACGTGAGTCCCTCCGTGCTGATGCCCAGGCTCTCTAGCGTGCGTACAGCTTCAGGGTGCACGCGTCCCGGCTCGCTGCCCGCGCTGTAAGCCCTCACTCTGTCACCAGCCATGTGCCGCAGGGTCGCCTCGGCCAATTGCGACCGCGCGCTGTTGTGGGTGCAAAGGAAGAGCACTGTGGCGGGGGCCTCTCCGTCCGCTGATTGCTTGTTCTGGTCCGCGTTCCTGTTCATGTTGTAGGTCCTCTATGTGCTTTCTCTGCTTATCATCTTGGTCTAAGCCAAATTATCGTGCCTTTCCCGCGCCATTATAGGGTCGGCTCTTGCGAGGGTCAAGGTAGCCTTTCCGGCCTCTTTGTACCTGGTCTCACTTTGCCTAAGACCTATTGACGAGCTAAATAAATTGTGTTACTATTTAGCCAGCTAAGTATATTGGGTGGAAGATGAAACAGTTCGAGGACAAAGTAGGGTACCTGCTCGTGCAGGTGTGCAAGGCCCACAGGCAATGCGCCGGTGTGGCCCTCAACGAGCATGGCGTGCATGTAGGGCAGGAAATGATCCTCATGCAGCTTTATTGCCAGGAGGGCGTGCCGCAGTCCCAGCTTGTGGAGGCGCTTGGGGTGGGGCCTCCAACGGTGACCAAGATGCTGCAACGAATGGAGGCAGCAGGGTTGGTCGAACGCAGGGTGGACCCCTACGACGCTCGCGTGTCGCTGGTCTACCTGACGGAACAGGGCAGGCAGACGGAGCCTCCCGTGATGCGCTCCTGGGAGCAACTGGAAGAGCGATTCGTCGCTGGCCTCACCGACATGGAGAAGGCCTTGCTGCGCCGTCTGCTGATGCAGGTCCTGAACAACCTCAACTCACAATAACATACCGACACTCCCTCGCGGAAGGCAAACCCGCGGGGGCTTCTTATTACTTTATAGTTTGCCGACTAAGCAATCTACAGCAAGGAGAACGCGAAATGGCAACTCAAAATATGACCCTGGACAGGCAGACATACTCAATAGCGGATATATTCAAGGCGGCTCTGGTGGCGGTGGCGGCCGGTTCGGTGGCAAACATAGTGTTGTGGCTGCTGGCGGTTGGGGTGGGGCTGGTGCCCGGCGACTTCTGGGTGTTGCAGCCGGTCTCAATCATCACCTCGACGCTGGCATTCACTTTGGTTGGTGCGGTCGTGCTAGCGGTGCTGACACGGGTCAGCCGCAACCCGATGCGCACCTGGCGGGTAGTAGCGGTAGTGGGGCTGGTCCTATCCTTCTCCAAACCCTTCATGCTTCTCACAGGCAGCATGAAGGGCTTCCCGGTGCCTACCGCCTCGACTGTGGCGGTCATGCTCCTCATGCACACGATAGCGGGGATTTCGGCTATCTACTTCATGACCACCATGCCGAAGCCACGAAGCTAGGTCTTGGGGTCGTAACACCACACAGATACGAAGCTGGCGAATTGCACCGCAGAGACGCAGAGAGCCTGCCCTGAGCGTAGCCGAAGCGCCGCGGAGATTACGCAGAGGAGAATTGTGGGGGTTCTTTGTAAGGGCAGCATCGTGCAGTACGATGCTGCCCTCGTTCACATCCAAACAACCCCCATCTCAGCGTACCCTTTGCGCTCTCTGCGTCTCTGCGGTGAATAATCTATTCCAGTGTGTCCATGCCAACCTATTAGATTTGCTGACACGTGTTGGCCCAGCATGTATAATAGGGCGGCATGCAGGGTACGTACTAATGGAGGCTTGAACCCTTGGACGTCGCTTCAGTTGTGATACGTGAAGCCCGCATCTCAGACGCCGCCGGGTGCATCACTTTCTTGCGCGAGATTACTTCCGAGCCTGACATCATGATCCCCGGCTACCCTGACGATTGGGACTTTCCGGTGCAGGATGAAGAGGCTTTTATCCAGGACATGGTGGCTACGCCCAATTGCCTGATGCTGGTCGTGGAAGCCGAGGGGAGGATAATGGGCATCCTGACCTGTCACGGCGGCAAGCGGCGCGCTATGCAACATGCAGTGATGCTGGGTGTCTCGCTACACAAGGACTACCGCGACCGTGGACTGGGCCACCAATTGATGCAACGAGCCATAGATTGGGCCAGGGCTACCGGCATCACACGTATCGAGCTATTTGTCTATGTAGAAAACGCAAAGGGCATCCACCTGTATGAGAAGTTCGGCTTCAAGATCGAGGGCCGCCGCACCCGCGCCTACTACCACCATGGCAGGTATATAGACGACCTAATTATGGCGCTGTTGCTTTAGACGATGGACGATAGACGATGGACTATGGCAGACGAAAACGCAAAGACGCAAAGAACTCAAAGGACGCGCAAAGTAGATTACTGTTGGGAAGGGTGCTGACCTCTACTCAGTCCTCAGTCCTGTCGTCCATCGTCCATCGTCCATCGTCCCCAAAGGAGACTTACTAGATGAGAATTGCCCTGGATGCAATGGGGGGCGACCACGCCCCGCTTGAGACAGTGAAGGGAGCCATCGAGGCGGCGCGGGAGTACGGCATCGAGGTGGTGCTGGTGGGGCAGGAGGCTGCTATCCAGGCTGAGCTTGCTAAGGGCGGTACGTCGGGTCTCAAGCTCACGATTGAGCCTGCCGCCTCCGTCATCCCGATGGACGAGCACCAGCCCTCTACGGCGTGGCGGCGGCAGCGCGATTCGTCCCTCACCGTCGGCTTGCAGTTGCTGGCCGACCGCAAGGTGGACGCGTTCGTGTCGGCGGGCAACACCGGCGCTGTGGTGTCAGGTGGGACGTTCGTGCTGCGGCGCATCGAGGGCATAGACCGCCCTGCATTGGGGGTGCCGTTCCCCGCGATGGGTAACATAGGCAAAATATTCCTCGTAGACGTGGGGGCCACACCTGACGCCAAGGCTCACTACCTGCTACAGTGGGCGCGTCTCGCTTCAATCTACATGGAGCGCGTGTACGACGTGAAGAACCCGCGCGTGGGCCTTGTATCTAACGGTGAGGAGGAGATCAAAGGCTCGGAGCTGGTGCGCGAGACGTTTCCGCTGTTGCAGAATAGCGGCCTCAACTTCGTGGGCAATGTGGAGGGCAAGGACGTGCCCAACGGCGTGGCCGACGTGGTGGTGACCGATGGCTTCACCGGCAACGTGCTCCTTAAGACCACTGAGGGTGTCGCCAAGATGATCTTCGACCTGCTCCGCGCCGAACTGACTTCCAGCATGGTGAGCAAGCTGTTCGCCGCCGCCCTGCGCCCCAACTTCCGCCGTATAGCCGCCCGCCTGGACTACGCTGAATATGGCGGCTCAATAGTGATGGGTGTGGACGGTCTGCTCATCAAGCCGCACGGCCGCTCCAACGCCAAGGCGATCAAGAACGCCATCCGGGTAGCCAAGAGCGGGGTCGAGCAGGATGTGATGAGCATCTTCCGCCAGGTGGGGGCGGCTGGACAATAGACGATGGACGATGGACGATAGTAGGAGAGACGGAACCGCCAAGACGCCAAGGACGCCAAGGACGCCAAGAACCCGCCAAGGTTTAGAATTGTTGTTGCGAAGAGTGCTAACAGCTACTCAGTCCTCCTCACTCCTCACTCCTCACTCCTCACTCCTATCGTCCATCGTCCATCGTCCATCGTCCATCGTCCATCGTCTGCCCTCTATCGTTCTCGCCGCACAACGGCGATGATGTGCGTGCCTCCGTCTAGCGCGCCCGGCTCCTTGCAGTAGTCTAGCTCCCATGCGAGGAGAGTCTGCCATAGTTGGGGATCGGACCTGGCCTGTTGCGCGGTCTCTTTGTTGTGGAGTGACAGGTAGTTGGAGGCCGAGGCGGCTACTATCTCACAGTGGTGCGCCCGCAGCAAGGCTTCTAGCTCGGACCACCTGAACATGTGGCAATAGTGCCCACCCGCGATCTCGCCGTAGAGGTCCCCGGTGCTATTTACGCGATTCGCAGCCTCTAGCCCGAATTCCTCGGTTGCTTTGAACACGCCTGCTAAGAAGGCGTTTGTAGAGCCTATCATCGACATCACGCTGAGCAGCACGTAACCGCCTGGTTTGGTGACCCGCAACAGTTCCTCCAACGCCTGTCCCGCCCTATCGAACACGTAGCTGAGCGCGCCGCCATAGCAGACCGCCGCGTCAAATGTGCCGTCGGCTATGGCTGACAGGTCGGTGACGTCCATCACCTGCCGGGCGACCACGGAGCCTTCAAGCCCTGCTTCCTCCAGCCTCCGGCGGTTCATCTCAAGCTGCACGGGCGATATATCCCCGACCGTTACGCGAGCACCTATCCCGGCCATCTCGATTGTGAAACGTCCGGGTCCTGCACCAACGTCGAGGACATGGTCGCCGGGCTGTATGAAGCGGCGCAGGTAGTGCGTGTGCAGGTGCAGGTTGACGAGGTTGGCAGCACCCGCCTCCTGCTCGAAGCGCTGCCACTCACGCTCGCCGTAGTTGTCGTAGAAGCGGCTGATGTAGTTGGGGTCGTACTTCTTGGTCATGTGGTTTGAGTTATTGGGCTTGCGCCCTGGAGGGCATGCGGTGGGTGGAGGCGGCTTCTAGCAGGTGGCGCACGGCTGGGCGGGTGAGGTCTTCAGGCGTCGTTATCTTCAGGTGTCGGAACAGCTTGCCGGTGCCTTGCAAAAGTCCGTCGGGGTCGGGTAGCTCGCTCCCGTAGTTGAAGCCGAGGTCTATGTGGTTCTTGTGCACGCTGATGTAGCAGAAGTGCTCGGTCATCTTCTTCGGCCCCACGCCGTAGCCCGCGATCCGCTGGCGGGGCCAGGGCACCTCAACGATGTCCGGCATTACGTCTCTGATCAACTCCCTCGCTTGCAACGCAAGGTCTCGCACCTTCGGGGTGGCAGAGGCCAGGATTTCGTTGAAGCCCTCATCGGGTGATGCGTAGCTCATGTTTGTTTCCTCCTTAGCCCACGTTTGGCATGAACTTGTGTCCCATTATAGGGGCTACTTGCCACTAACGACTACGAAATGCTACCTGCACCCAGTAAAGTAGGGAGCCTGAACTACAGGCACCACACTCCCCCGTGTCATCCTGAGCGCAGCGAAGGATCTCAAATGCTCCTCTTGTCGTTGCGGTGAACCCACAGCACCCTACCTTTTTTGCTCAAAGTTCAACAGCCTCCCTACTCAGCTTCTTGAGATCCTTCGCTGCGCTCAGGATGACACGGGGGAGTGTGGTCCCACTGGTCCCGCTTTGACACAGCCGTGGCTATCACCTGTGCTGCTTTGCCTGCATCGCTTCCGGGGTGTTATAATAGCCGTTGGCTCTCGAGGAGCCTGCTCAACCATGAAGATACTCTCTGTTGTAGGCGCACGGCCGCAATTTATCAAGGCTGCTCCCGTGAGCCGGGCTATGTCGAGGGCAGGCGTCGAAGAAGTGCTCTTGCATACGGGGCAACACTACGACCCCGCGATGTCCGAGGTCTTTTTCGCGGAGCTGGACATTCCCGCGCCACGGCACAACCTGGGGGTAGGTTCTGGCTCGCACGCGGGCCAGACCGCTGCTATGCTTGTGGGCATCGAGCAGGTGCTGCTGGAAGAACGGCCCGATTACCTGCTGATATACGGCGACACCAACTCCACGCTGGCCGGGGCGCTGTCGGCAGCCAAGCTGGGCGTGCCGGTGGCCCACATCGAGGCGGGGTTGCGCTCCTACAACCGCGCTATGCCGGAGGAGATCAACCGCGTGGTGGCCGACAGCCTATCCAGCCTGCTCTTCTGCCCGACGGCTGCAGCTTCGGCCAATCTGCAACGCGAAGGCATCACGGGCGGTGTGTTCGTGATCGGTGACGTGATGTACGACGCCATACTCGACTCTCTGCCACGTGCCGAGGACATGGCGTCCTCGCTCCTGTCGCGGATTGGAGTGGAGAGCGGTGGGTACTTGCTGGCGACGGTGCACCGGGCGTCCAACACCGACGACCCACGCAACCTGGCTAACATAGTAGGGGCGCTGAGCGACTCCGGCATGCCTGTGGTCTTCCCGGTACACCCACGCACCCGGAGGGCGCTGGAACAGGCGGGCGTCGTCCCCGGCGAAAACGTGCGGCAGGTGGAGCCGGTGTCCTACCTTGAGATGGTGGCGCTGGAAAAGCACGCCCGCAAGATACTCACCGACTCGGGAGGCGTGCAAAAGGAGGCGATGTGGCTGGCGGTGCCCTGCATCACCATGCGCGACGAGACCGAATGGGTGGAAACGGTGGAGCTGGGTTGGAATACCCTCACCGGCACCGACCCCGCCCGCATACGAGCCGCCATACAAGCCCCGCGTATCCATTCCACCCCACCCGACGTGTATGGTGATGGACACGCGGCAGAGAATATCGTGAATGTGATATGTAACACGTAACGCGTAACAGACGGGTGCCATTTACGACTTACGAGTTACGTGTTACGAGTCACCAAGGAAGGAAACAAGCCATGATTAACATAGCCCGGCCCATGATAGGGGAGGAGGAGAAGGCGGCGGTGCTTGCCGTGCTCGAGTCGGGGCAACTCGCCCAGGGGGGCGTAGTGGCCGAGTTCGAGCGGGCCTTTGCCGACTATTGCGGCGTCAAGCACGCGATTGCCACGAGCAACGGCACTACCGCCCTGCACGTGGCCCTTCTCGCCCATGACATAGGGCCGGGAGATGAAGTAATTACGGTGCCGTTCACCTTCATCGCCTCGGCTAACTCCGTGCTCTACACCGGGGCGAAGCCTGTGTTCGTAGACATTGAGCCGGACAGCTTCAACATCGACGTGGACCAGGTTGAGGCGGCGATTACCCCTCGCACGAAGGCCATCATGCCGGTGCATTTGTACGGTAATATAGCCGAGATGTCGCGCCTTATGGAGATAGCAGAGCGGCACGGCCTTGTCGTGATCGAAGATGCCGCCCAGGCGCATGGGGCCGAAGATGGTGGAAAGCGGGCCGGTAGCTGGGGCACGGGCTGCTTTTCTTTCTACCCGACTAAGAACATCACCACCGGCGAGGGTGGGATGATTACCACCGACGACGACTGCGTAGCCGACAAGGCCCGGCTGGTGCGCGGACATGGCATGCGCGTGCGCTACTACCACGAGATGCTGGGCTTCAACTTCCGCATGACCAACATCCACGCCGCGATAGGCATGGCACAACTCCCCAAGCTCGAAGGCTTCAACGCTCGCCGCATCGAGAACGCCGCGTATTTGAGCGAGCACCTGCCTTCCGACAAGGTGCGCGTGCCCACGGTCCGGCCCGGCACGCGCCACGTCTTCCACCAGTACACGGTGCGCATACTTCCACCGCTGGACAGGGACGACGCCCGCAAGCAGCTTGCCGAGTCGGGAGTGGGCAGCGAAATCTACTACCCCGTGCCCGTCCACCGGCAGCAGTTCTACACGGAGCAGGGCGACTGGGGGAGTTTCCCTGTGTCGGAGCAGGCCTCTCAGGAGGTGCTGTCGCTCCCGATCCACCCAGGCCTCAGCCGCCAGGACCTTGAGACTATTGTAGATGCCGTGCGGGGCCTGGGCTAACGATGAGCAACCCGCCCGGCATGGACTCCCGCCCTCCGAAGCTAGCCGTCATAGGCGCAGGCTCGATGGGCCGCAACCACCTGCGCGTGCTGAACGACCTGGAGTCGGTGGATCTGGTGGGCGTGGCCGATGCAGACCTTGCCACCGCCGAGCGGGTCGCCCGCCGCTTCCACATCTCGGCTTATGGTAGCTACGCCGATCTGCTGGACAGGGAACGGCCTGATGGGGTGGTAGTGGCGGTGCCCACGGTGCTGCACCGGGAGGTGACGCTGGCGGCCATAGAACGCGGGGTGCATGTGCTGGTGGAGAAGCCGATAGCATTCACGGTAGCCGAGGGCCAGGAGATGATCGAGGCGGCCCGGCAGGCAGGGGTGATCCTCACGGTGGGGCATATCGAGCGCTACAACCCGGCGATACTGGAGTTGCACAAGCGGCTCAGGGAGCAGCAGCTTGGCCGGGTCTTCCAGATGAACGCACGCAGGCTCGGCCCCTTCCCGCCCCGCGTGCGTGACGTTGGTGTGGTCATCGATCTGGCGACGCACGATGTCGACATAATGCGCTTCTTGAGCGGCTCGGAAGTGGTGCGGGTGCAGGCCGAGACCGCCCGCCGCATCCACACCGAGCACGAGGACCTGCTGTCCGGGCTGCTCCGTTTCGAGAACGACTCGATTGGTGTGCTAGATATTAACTGGCTGACGCCCACCAAGATACGCGAGCTGATGATTACCGGGGAGCGGGGCGCGTTCCAGGTGAACTACCTGACCCAGGACCTATACTTCTACGAGAATAATTACGCCAAGACCGACTGGGACACCATCTCGAACATCGAGGGGGTGAGCGAGGGCGACATGGTCCGCCTACGCATCGAGAAGACCGAACCGCTACGCGTGGAACTTGACCGATTCGCCCGCGCCATCAGGGGCGAAGAAGTGTCCATAGTATCGGGCGAGGACGGGCTGCACGCCCTGCACGTAGCTACAAAAATTGTGGAGTCGGGGCTAGAGGGTAGGGCCATCTATTTGAGCGAGGAAGGTTAGGTCTTGGAGAAAGCAGCGCGGAGTGAGTACAGAGTAGCGGTCGTGGGCCTGGGCAAGATCGGCCTGCCCCTGGCGGCGCAGTTCGCGCACAACGGCCTGGAGGTCATGGGCTGCGACATATCCCAAGAGGTAGTAGATACCATCAACTCCGGGCACTCCCACGTCAAAGAGGAGCCGGGGCTTGAAGAGATGGTAGCCGAGGGAGTGAGCGCGGGCCGCCTTACCGCCACCATCGACACGTCCGCCGCCGTAAGCCGCTGCAACGTGGTAGTTGTGATTGTACCGCTGATGGTGGACGAGGGGCGCAACATCGATTATCGAGCTATTGATTCCGCCACTCGCTCGGTCGCTGAGGGGTTGCAGCGCGAAACGCTGGTCATATACGAAACGACGCTGCCCGTGGGCACCACGCGCACCCGGCTGGGTTCGATGTTGGAGCAGGGTTCAGGGCTGGCTGCCGGCCGCGATTTCTGCCTGGCGTTCAGCCCTGAGCGCGTCTACAGCGGTCGTATATTCAGCGACTTGCACAAGTACCCCAAGGTGGTCGGCGGGGTGACGCCGGAGTGCACAGCTTCTGCCGAGCGTTTCTACGCCGTGGCCCTGGAAGGCGCGCCCGTATTGCCCATGCGCGATGCCGATACCGCCGAGTTCGTCAAGCTGGTCGAGACCACCTATCGCGACGTGAACATCGCCCTCGCCAACGCCTTCGCCCGCTTCGCCGCCGAGCGCGACATACCTGTGCTAGAGGCGATTGCGGCGGCCAACACGCAGCCTTTCTCCCACGTCCACCGGCCCGGCATAGCGGTGGGCGGGCACTGCATCCCTGTCTACCCCTACTTCCTGATGAACAGTACCGAGGACGACGGTATGTCGCTGGTACGGCGCGCCCGCGAGCTTAACGACAGCATGGTAGCGTGGGCGCTCGACCGGCTTGAGGAGTCGCTGGGCGGGTTGAGCGGCAAGAGGGTGCTGGTGCTGGGGCTAGCATACCGGGAGAACGTCAAGGAAACGGCTTTTTCCGGGGCCGTCCGCCTGCTGAGCGAGTTGAAGGCGCGGGGCGCGGTGCCTCTCATCAACGACCCGCTCTACAGCACCGAGGAACTCGCCCGCTACGCCGAGCCTAGCCAACTGGACGACCTGCCTGCCTTCGATGCGCTGGTGCTCCAGGCGTACCACGAGGAATACCGCAACCTCGATTGGATCCGCATGTCAGAGCATGGTTGCAAGGTGGTGCTCGACGGACGCAACGCGCTCGCTCGCGCCGAAATAGAGGGCTCCGGTATGCGCTACACCGGCATAGGGCAATAGCCCGTGAGTTCCGATGCCTGACGCTGTCAAGAAGGTGGGTGTTCGCGCATGAAGGTCCTCTGTATATTCGGCACGCGGCCGGAGGCGATCAAGATGGCCCCTGTGCTCCACCACTTGCGCCAATACCCGGGCACCATCAGCGCCAAGGCTTGCGTGACCGGGCAGCACAGGCAGATGCTCGACCAGGTGCTACAGGTCTTCGACATCCAACCCGATTACGACCTGTCTATCATGACTGAGGACCAGACCCTTGCTACACTGACGGCCAGGGCACTTACCGCCCTCGACCCGGTCATCGCGCAGGAACGGCCGGACTGGATATTGGTGCAGGGCGATACCACCACCGCTATGGTGGGTGCGCTGGCGGCCTTCTACCATCGCCTGCAAGTGGGGCACGTCGAAGCCGGGTTGAGGACCTGGAACAAATACCATCCCTATCCCGAAGAGATCAACCGGAGAATAGTGGATTGCATCGCCGATCTGCATTTTGCCCCGACACAATGGGCGGCTGATAATTTGTTGCGGGAGGGGGTGCCGGAGAGTGGCGTGCTCGTCAGTGGGAACACCGTTGTAGACGCTCTCATCTCCGTCACCGAAAAGCCGCTGTCCGAGCAGACCGAGCGTATACTTAGGGAGTTGGGAGTTTCCCCGGAAAGAGGTCACTCGGACCCGACAAGTGGCCTGTCGCTCGCGGCACGGGGTCACGGTCCGCCATTGCTCCTGGTAACTGCCCACCGCCGCGAGAACTTCGGCGGCCCCCTGGAGAACATATGTGACGCCCTGGGTGAAATCGCCAGGCGGCGGAGTGACGTACGCATCGTGTTCCTGGTGCATCTGAACCCCAACGTCCAGAAGGTAGTGCGTTCTCGCCTGGGGGAAGCAAAGAACATAAGCCTGATACCGCCCGTTGACTATCAGACGATGGCCCACCTGATGAAGCATTCCTACCTGATACTTACCGATTCGGGCGGGCTACAGGAGGAAGCGCCGACGTTCCACGTGCCTGTACTGGTGATGCGCGAAACCACCGAGCGGCCGGAGGCCCTTGAGGCTGGTACGGCCCGGCTGGTAGGCACTCAGGCTGAGGATATAGTAGATCACGTGTCGCGCCTTCTCGACCGTTCGGATGAATATCGCGCCATGTCGGGGGCGCCGAACCCTTTTGGTGACGGGCATGCCGCCCCACGTATAGTGAAGGCCCTGATGGAGCGCAGCTCCAGGTTAGCGTACAGAGGCTGATGTATAGTCCTTCTCCTGTAACAGCATAGATTGAACAAGTTTTTACCACCCTGGGCCAGAAATAAGCGTGCGGCGATGCTGCCGATAGGGTCGGTACGAGCGCGCCTGGCCTCCGGCACCTTCTGGGCGGTAATCGGGGCGGTACTATCGCAGGTGCTGGCATTGGTGGCTGCCGTCATTGTGGCGAGGTTGTTGGGCCGCACGGGCTTCGGGGAGCTAGGCATCCTCATCAGCACGGTCGGCACGTTCGGGATAGTCGCGGGACTGGGGCTGGGTACCACCGCCACCAAGTACGTGGCCGAGCTACGTACAAGCGACCCGGCGCGTGCGGGGCAAATCCTCGGCTTATCAATCTGGACTGCCGTGGTGACGGGCAGCCTTGCATCGGTGCTGCTCTTTGTGCTCGCGCCGGTGCTTGCGGCGGACGTCATCAACGCCCCTCACCTGGTGAACGAGCTACGCCTGAGTTGCGGAGTGCTATTCTTCAGCGCCCTCAACGGCGCGCAACTGGGCGTGCTCTCGGGTCTTGAGGCGTTCAAACCCCTTGCCTACTTGAACGTGGTACGAGGGTTGCTTCAATTCCTCCTGACCGTAGCGGGGGTGGTGCTGTTCGGCTTTGTGGGAGCCGTGCTTGCGCTCGTAGCGGGCAATGCTCTGGCCTGCGCGCTCTATGAAGTGGCGGTTCGACGTGAGTGCCGCCGCGCCAACATCAAGTTTGAGTACCGGGGTACTCGTTCCGAGTGGCGCATTTTGTGGACGTTCGCCTTTCCCGCTTTCATGTCCGGAGCGATGTATACGCCTGTTGTCTGGGCGGGGAACGCGGCGCTGGCTAATCAGCCGAACGGGCTGGATGAACTCGGCTTGTTCAACGCCGCCAACCAGTGGCGCATGGCGATGATGTTCCTCCCCGGCGTGCTGGGTCAGGTTGTGATGCCTATCTTATCCAACTTATACGGCGAGGGACGTGGCAGTAGCTATCGCAAGGTGTTGTTCGGCAACCTGGCGATTACGTTTGTCCTGAGCTTTGGCGCGGCGCTCGTACTTATCCTGGCCGCGCCCCTCATCATGTCGGCCTACGGCAGCGACTTCACTCAGGGCACGCAGGTACTCATACTCATGCTCCTTTCAACGGTACTCACATCAACCTCGGGCGTGGTCGGATACAGCATAGCGAGCCAGGACCGCATGTGGCACGCCTTCTGGCTCAATCTCATATGGGCGGCGGCTTTCGGCCTCTTCGTCTACCTCTTCATCGGTCTGAAAGCTTATGGGCTGGCGCTGGCGTACCTGCTCTCCTACGCTATACACGCCGTCACGAGCACGTTGTATATGGTCTGGTCCCTTAAAAACAAGCGAGTGGCCGATGCCTAGAGTGCTGGTAATAAGATACGAGGGCCAACCTTTCCTGGTGAGGATGTCGAAGCTGCTGAGGACGATGCTCGACTCCGGCTGGCAGGTGGACGTGCTGATTCCCAGGGGCGGGTTGGGTGCGACAAACGTCTCTAAGGAAATGGGGCGCGACCTCACCGGGGAAGTAACATTGCTGGAGTTTCCCCATGAACTTCCCCGCACGATACCAGAGAGGTTGCTATATCGTCTCTCCGGGACGGGCTTCTTCGGCAGCAGCGAGTTCCGGCGCTACCTGACCGGTCTCCTTTCGAGGCAGAAGTACGACCTTATCTGGGCCAAGGATACGCCTATACTCCCGGCTGTCTTTCATGCGATAAAGAGGTCCGGCCACCCTCCGGTGCGGGTCGTGTGCGACATGTACGAGAATATCACCGAGCAGGTCTATGATACGTTCGTACGATACGGCAAGCTGTACGAACGGCTGTTGACGCAGGCTTCGCTGCTGATTAGCCGCCTGCGCCGGGCTGAGAGGCTATACCTTGCACGCTGCGACCATATATTCGTTGTGGTGGATACGGCCAAGACTTTTCTTGTGAAGCGCTACGGTCTCGAGCCGTCCCGCATAACGGTAGTGCACAACGTCGAGATTCTGTCGGACTTCGACCGGATCGAGCCTGGACAGCCACTGCTTGATACGGACGTGCCGCTCATTTCCTTCGTCGGCGGTTTCGGCCCCCATCGTGGCATAGACACGCTGCTGGAGGCTGTGGCGCTGCTGGTTTCAAGGGGTGAGACGCGCTTCCGGCTGGCCCTGGTTGGTGCTTCCGGCTCGGAGCTTGCTCGCCTGGAAAGCGTCTGCCGGGAGCGCGGCCTGCAAGAGGTAGTTGTGCTGCGGGGGTATCTCTCACACCGCGAGGCGATGCGCTGGATGAAGCAGTCGAATATCGGTGTCATTCCGCACGTGAACACGCCGCAGATCAGAACTACCATACCAAATAAGTTGTTCCAGTATATGGCTGCCGGGGTACCTTGTATCGTGTCCGATGTGGGGCCGCTCGGCAGGATCGTGCGTCAGACAGGCTGTGGTCTTACCTTCCCGGCGGGGAACGCGCCGGAGCTAGCGGCTAGAATCGCCGATTTGCTGGCACACCCGGAGCAGATGCTGGAGCTTGGCAGGAACGGCAGAGCCAGTGTCGAGCGCCAATACAGGTGGGAGATAGAAGGGCAAGAGTATGCTCGTTACCTCCTGGGCGTCATGAGTGCTATCCAGGACGTAAGCAAATAGAGGCTCCTGTGCTATACTTTTAGTTATGGGACGCACACGGGAGCCGGTTTCTCACTTATCCAGGCCGCGAATCCTCCACGCCCCCGCGAACATAGCGGGCATAGCGGGACTCCTCGCACAGGCGCAACGGGACCTGGGCATCGACTCTACATCCGTCGAGTACTTTCAACGACCCTTCAGCTTTGGCGTTGACAGGACGCTAGCTTTGCAAGCCACGGACGGGCGTGTCAAGAAAGCGGCCGCGATGGGCAGGTTCGCACTGGGTGCCCTTGCGCGTTACGACGTGTTTCACCTCTATTTCGGTAACACTTTGCTGCCGCGTCCATACCCTGATTTGCGGCTGCTTCGCGCGCTCGGCAAGCGTATTGTCTTCCACTTTTGCGGCTGTGAGTTGCGGCGACGGGAACCAAACGTCACCAAGTATTCGCTCAGCGCCTGCACCGATTGCGTGTCACACAGGTGTTCGTACCTGAAACACCCAGACCTCTCTTCGGCTGACGTGCTGATAGTGTCCACACCCGACCTGCTCGAATTCGCTCCAGGGGCGCACGTATTGCCGGGGCCGGTGGACCTCGACCGCTGGACGCCAAAGGTCTCGCGTGGGGTACCGGTATCCAGGTCCGAGCCGGTACGGATCGTTCACGCGCCGACGAACCGGGAAGTAAAAGGTACCAAACATCTGCTTGCCGCGGTTGAGCGCCTCAACAGTGCCGGGTACCCGGTTGAACTCGACCTGCTGGAGGGATTGCGGCACGAGCAAGTGCAGGTGCTCTCCGGGCGGGCGGATATCGCGGTGGACCAGCTGATGATTGGCTCACATGGCACCTTCTCGGTTGAGATGATGGCAATGGGCCTGCCGGTGGTCTGCCGCATACGTGAAGACTTGCGGAAGTTCTATCCACCCGACTTGCCTGTGATAACCGCAGAGCCGGGCAGCATCTACGAGGTGCTGGAGTCGCTAATAACGCGGCCGGACACCTGGGCGGAACATGGCAGGCGTGGTATCCGGTACGTGCAACGCGAGCACGAGATGCACCGTGTGGCCGCACGCGCCCTGTCGCTCTACAAAGTGGGCCTCAGTACGGCTGTCGCTGAGTACGTGGCAGCCGAGGCGTAAGCAACCTGCTTCTTCCAGCATTTCGGCTCGCCTGTACGTGTACTGGCGGCAAGTCACGGTAGCTGTGCTATAATTTTCTCGTATGAAACGTACATGGGAGCCGGTGCATCTCAAACATAGACCCAGGATACTCCATGCTCCGGCCAATGTCGCGGGCAGAGCCGGACTACTCGCCAGGGCGCAGCGTGACCTTGGTTTTGACGCAACATCCGTCGAATACTTCCAACGTCCCTTCGACTTTGGTGTGGACCGGTCGTTAGGTCTGCGGCCGGCGGATGGCCGGGTGAAAAAAACGGCCAGGATGGGCATGTTTGCCCTCGGTGCCTTCAGGCGGTACGATGTGTTCCATCTCTATTTCGGTAACACTTTGCTGCCGCACCCTTACCCGGACTTGCCGGTCCTTCGCTCCCTGGGTAAACGCATTGTCTTTCATTTTTGCGGCTGTGACATACGCCAGCGGGAATATACCCTCGATAAGTATTCACTCAGTGCGTGCACAGACTGTATCTTGCAACCGTGCAAGCACGCGAGACACCCGGACCTCTCCGCGTGTGACATCGTCTCTGTGTCGTCGCCGGACTTACTGGAGTTCGCTCCGGGGGCGCAGCTGCTGCCGGGACCGATTGACCTGGAAAAATGGAGGCCGAAGGTATTGCGCCGGGAGCCGCCATCCCACTCTGACCCCGTACGTATCATTCACGCACCGACCGACCGCGACATAAAGGGTACTAAATACCTGCTTGCCGCAGCCGAGCGGCTCAAGAGTGCCGGGTACCCTGTGGAAGTTACCCTCCTGGAGGGCCTATCCCACGACCAGATACACGTGCTCTCCGAGCAGGCCGATATCGTGGTGGACCAACTGATGCTCGGCGTACATGGCATGTTTGCCGTCGAGATGATGGCAAGGGGCCTGCCCGTAATATGCCGGATACGCGAGGACCTGAGACGGTTCTATCCTCCCGACCTACCCCTAATCACGGCAGAGCCGGGCAGCATTTACGACGTCCTCGAATCGCTGCTTACTCAGCCGGAGCGTTGGGCTGACCTCGGCCGCCGGGGCATCGAGTACGTACGGCGCGAGCATGAGATGCACCGTGTGGGGGCTCTTTCCCTGTCGCTGTATAACGTGCACGTGGATACGAGCATCAAGTCTACGCTACACGACGCTGTTCCTGGTTCTAATGGCTTCGAGAGCGAGCTAAGGCAAAATTGACATACCATCTTCACTTACCAAATATTCCTACGAGCCACGTACGTGCTGTCCAGGCTCTCTAGTCTCTCCAAAGATGCCGTCGTCTACGGGCTGGCCGGGGCCGTCGCGCGCGTCTCCGGGCTGGTGCTCCTGCCTGTGTACACCCGCGTCTTCGAGGACACAGAGAGCTACGGCGTATGGCAGATAGTGAGCATCTTCGGCGCTTTGCTGGTGGCGGTGGCCGCGCTGGGTCTTGACGGCGCGACCTCAATCCTCTACTTCGCGACCGACTCCCCTGACGAGCGGAAGCGCATCACTACGCTGTGGGCCTCTATGTCGCTGGTGGTGGCGGTGCCGCTTACCCTGCTGCTCGTTCTGCTCTCCGGCCCGATTTCCAGCCTGACCACCGGCTCGGAGCGGTATACGGACCTCTTTATTGTAGGCATAGCCCTGCTGCCGTTCAACATACTGCAACTGGTGGTGGCGGGCATCTTGCGCTTGCACTTCCGACGCCTAGCTTACGCCGCGCTCAACCTGGGGCTGACGGTCTTGGTGCTCTCCACAAGCATCTACCTGGTGGTTGGCCTCCGCATGGAGGTGATGGGCGCGCTGCTGGGCACGCTGCTGGGCACGGCGGTGGCCGCAATCGCCGGCCTATGGACGGTGCGCTCCGCCGTCGATTGGCGGCTGCTGACTTCGGAGGCCTGGCCTCTGGCTGCCAGGCTGCTCCAACTGGGCGCGCCCCTGGTGCCGGCGGCTGCCGCCCTGTGGGTACTCGGCTTCTCCAATGCCTTCTTCGTGGCTCGCCTCCTCAGTACCAGCGATACCGGCGTTTTCCGCGTCGGCGCGCAGATCGCCTCGGTGCTGGGGATAGCGGTGTACGCTTTCCAGTTCGCGTGGTCGCCGTTCAGCCTCTCCATAGCGCGGGAGCCTGATGCCGGGAAGGTCTATTCCAGGGTAGGGATACTCTATACCGCGGTTTCGGTGGGAGCCGCCGTCCTGCTGGGTGGGGCCGCTCCCATAGTGCTGCTGCTGGCAAGGGGTGACTACGCCCCGGCCGCTACGGTAATTGGGCTGCTTGCCCTGTCCATGGCCTCGGTCGGCTCGTACTATATCTTTGCGGTAGGCGGGGGTATCGCCCAGCGGACCGGGCCGGTGGGTTGGACCAACGTGGTCGCGGCCATCGCCAACGTCGCCCTCAACGCCGCACTCATCCCGCTCTGGGGCATCGTGGGCGCGAGTATTGCTTCGCTGGCCGCGAATCTATTATCTATAATACTCCTCTATACCGTGTCGCAACGCATCTACCCGGTACCCTTCGACGGGTTGAGGATGGCGGGCGTCTGGCTGGTGGGTACGGCGGCGGTAGCAATTGCGGCCCTGTTCAACATCTCGGTACAACCGTCACCGCTGATGTCGATGGGGTTTACGCTCCTGCTCATGCTAGGTTACGTAGTGGCGCTCTTCCTCATGGGCGCGGTCACGCCTCGACAGCTATCGTTGGGGCTGGCGGGGGTCAGGTCGGCGCTGGGGAGAGGTCCGGCCGCCCCGGTATCGGGGGGCACGGCGGGCGAGGGCAGGAGGTAGCGGCGAGTGCCGAGTGCGAACGACCGGCTAATGGTACTTATCCTACCATCCTGGTACCCTACTGGGAGGTACCCGATGGGTGGGGTCCTCATGGAGGAGCAGGCGCGGCCTCTATACTGAAGAAGCGTGGGGTTGAAGTGATGTTGGACCTTATGGGAGATGGCCGCAACGGACGCGAATACGCGGCGACCGGCGTGGCCGACCTATGCCGTTTCCATGATACGCTGCGACATGAGGAAGTAGTCAAAATGATACGTGGTTATGATGTGCTGGTGGTGTGCTCCCTTGCCGAGACCTTTGGGGTGGTGGCGGTGGCGGCGATTGCCCCGGAGTGCCGGTGGTGGCGACACGCTCTGGCGGGCCGGAGGGGATAGTGACGGCCACCAGGGCGGCACTTTACAGGGAAGTCCTAGGGGGTTGCGGTTAATATGAAAGTGCTGATGATCGTGCAGGAGCCGGTAATCACCCGGCGCATCCTCCAGGAAGCCCGCAGCCTCATAGAAGCAGGGCACAGCGTCAGCATCCTTTCGCGCGCCGGGGGCACGGAAGATACGGTTGAGGAAGTGGACGGCATAACTGTGGAATGGGTGGCCGTGAGGGGCCGCGATCCTCGCTTTGGTTGGCTTTACCGCCTGGTGGGCGACAACCTCGGCAGCAACGTGGCCGCCCTGTGGAGCGTGCTGACGATGCGTCACACCTTTACCTTGAGGGCCTTCGCCAGGGCTGTAGCGGCTAAAGCGGACGTGTATCACGCGCACGACCTGAACAACCTTGAGCTTGCCTGCCGCGCCGCTCGGTCGAACGAGGCTCGCGTAGTATTCGATTCCCACGAGCTATTCACCGAGCTAGGCAACCGCTGGATACAGTTGAGGCGCAGGGCCTGGACGAGGCTGGAGAGCAAGCTCATCAAGCGGGCGGAATTCGTGGTGACGGTCAACGAGTTCATCGGTGAAGAACTAGCCACGCGGTATGGCGTGCCTGCCCCGCTCGTAGTGATGAACTGCCCCGATCCACCATCTGACTTCGACCCCTCCAAGGGCTACAACATCCTCCGCGAGCGCCTCGGAATGTCTTCCGATCGCAAGATTGTGCTTTACCAGGGCTGGATGTCGGAGGGGCGGGGCCTCGAAAGCCTGGTGAGGTGCGCGCCCCTGCTGGCGGATGACGCGGCGGTGGTCTTCATAGGCTACGGCGACTACCAGGAGGTGCTGGCGCGTATCGCGCTGGAGGAAGCGCCGGGGCGGGTGTACTTTCTCCCGGCTGTGTCCCACCGTGAGCTGCTGCCATACTGCGCCTCGGCTGACGTGGGCCTCATCCCCTACCAGGCCGTGGACCTGAACAACTACTATTCCTCGCCCAACAAGCTCTTCGACTACATCCAGGCTGGTCTGCCGATAGTCGCCAGCGACTTCCCGTTCCTGCGCAAGGTAATAGCCACCGACAACCTGGGCGTGGTGGCCGAGTTGAGCACGCCGGAGAGCTACGCCAGGGCCATCAACCAGGTGCTGACCCTGCCCGATGGCGGTGAGCAAATACGGTCCAACATGCGCCGCGTCGCCCCAGGTTACACGTGGCAGAGCCAGGCACGCGGGCTGGTCTCGGCATATGAAAAGCTGTCAGCGGGCGGCTGAGAAATTGGTGCCGCTCGCGTGCTCCCCGGTGGTCTGTGGGCGTGCCGGCGCGTTTGGAGCCTTGAGGGTTGCGTCCAACGCGAACGGGCGGCAGAATAAGGCTCTGCCGCCCGTTGCGAATGGAGATATGCCGTGTTCTAGTGGTGCACTACCGTCGTCTCGTCCTTGCCGAGGAGCGAGCTTGTTTCGCCCGGCAGAGGCATCTTGGTGAAGGGTGCGAAGTGGCAGGCGACGAAGTGCTCCAACTGGCCGGGAGGGGCCACGTTGCGCCATTCGGGTACCTGCTGCTTGCATATGTCCTGCGCCAGCCAACAGCGGGTGTGGAAGCGGCAGCCGGTCGGCGGGTTGAGCGGCGAAGGCACGTCACCCTTGAGGATGATGCGTTCGCGCCTGATCCGGGGATCGGGCACCGGGATGGCTGACAGCAGCGCGTGAGTGTAGGGGTGCTGGGGGCTGGCGAAAAGCGCGGTGCGTTCCGCAAGCTCCGCCATCTTGCCCAGGTACATCACGCCCACGCGGTCGGAGATATGCTCCACCACGCTCAGGTTGTGCGCGATGAAGAGATAGGTGAGGCCCATCTCCCCCTGCAAGTCCTTCAAGATGTTGAGCACCTGCGACTGAATGGACACGTCGAGGGCCGACACCGGCTCGTCGCACACGATGAACCTGGGCCGTAGCACCAGCGCACGAGCGATACCGATACGCTGCCTCTGGCCGCCGGAGAACTCGTGCGGGTAGCGCTTGGCGTGCTCCGGGAGCAGACCCACATGGGCCAGTGCGTCGTATACGCGGTCCTGGCGCTCCGTCTTGGGAACGCCGTGAATGATCAGGCCCTCACCGATGCTCTCACCTATAGGAACGCGTGGGTCGAGCGAGGAGAAGGGGTCCTGGAAGATGATCTGCATGTCCCTGCGGGCCTTCTTCAGTTCGTCGGCCTTTAGCTCGAACAGGTTCCTCCCCTGGAAGCGCACCTCGCCCCCGGTGGCCGGGGTGAGGCGGAGCAACGTGCGGCCAACCGTGGTCTTGCCACAGCCGGACTCTCCCACCAGGCCGAGCGTTTCGCCCTCCCGGATGAAGAAGCTTACGTCATCGACCGCTTTCGTCCAGGCCACCGTGCGCTGGAGGAGGCCGCCGCGTACCGGGAAATACTTCACCAGCCGGTCCACTTCGAGCAGCACGTCCGACTTCTTGCCGTTGGTCGATTTGACCCTTTCAGTCGAGGCCGTAGCGACGGACACTCTGCCACTACTCGACCCGTTGCTGCCCTCTAACGAACCATCAGCCCCCGGCTCCGTGGGAGTGGGTGAGCCGAGGTCTTCCGGCGAGTGCAGTGATGTGCTTTGCTGGTCGCTCATAAGCAGTTGCTCCTTGGACGGACGATAGACGATAGACGATAGACGATGGCTTGTTTCCTATCGTCCGCCGTCCATCGTCTATCGTCCTCATACT
This sequence comes from Chloroflexia bacterium, assembly GCA_036386675.1. Taxonomy (GTDB): domain Bacteria; phylum Chloroflexota; class Chloroflexia; order QHBQ01; family JADMIH01; genus JADMIH01. The sequence goes on from DASVVE010000016.1 coordinate 143,819, forward strand.
ACTGGTTCCGCTCCTTCTGGTTGGCCCACACCGTCAGTCACCCGTGTGGGGGGCTTGTCTTTCTGACCCTGTTCGGCAATCTCGTCCGCGTAGAGCCAGCATCGCGCGCTGCGGAACTCGCTCAACCGGATGAGGCCGGGTTCTTCTGTCCGGCAAATATCCATCACGTAGGGACAGCGGTTGGCGAAGCGGCAGCCCGGCGGCAGGTTACGCAACGAAGGCACCGAGCCAGGTATGACCGCCAGCTTGTCTTTGATCTCGCCAAGCACCGGGATAGAAGCCAGCAGGCCCTGTGTGTAAGGGTGCTTAGGCTCGTCAAATAGCTCCTGTACCGGCGATTCCTCCACCACCTTGCCCGCGTACATCACCACCACGTTGTCGGCCATCTCGGCTATAACGCCCAGGTCGTGCGTGATCAGCATGATACCCGTGTTGTAGCGGGACTTGAGGTCGCGCATCAACTCCAAGATCTGCGCCTGGATCGTCACGTCGAGCGCGGTGGTCGGCTCGTCGGCGATCAATAGTTCCGGCTCGCAGGCGAGGGCCATAGCGATCATCACGCGCTGGCACATACCACCCGACATTTCGTGCGGGTAGGAGTCGACGCGGGTCTTGGCGGAAGGAATACCGACCATCGTCAACAGTTCAATTGCGCGCTGGCGGGCCTGCTGCTTGGTGAAGCTGCGGTGGATCATCAGCGATTCCGAGATCTGGTCGCCCACGCGGAACACGGGGTTGAGGCAGGAGGTCGGCTGCTGGAAAATCATCGAGATGCGGTTGCCCCGGATGTGGCGCATCTCTTCTTCGGAGAGGTGGGCGATTTCGAGACCTCGCAGCCTGATTTCCCCCTCTATGATCTTGCCCGGAGAGGAGATGAGGCGCATGATCGACATGGATGTAACGCTCTTGCCGCACCCCGACTCGCCCACCACGCCGAGCGTCTCGCCCTGGCGCACCTTCAGGCTGACCCCATCTACTGCCCTGACGACGCCGTCTTCGGTGAAGAAGTGGGTCTTGAGGCCCTCCACACGCAGAAGCTCCGTAGGCTCATTCATGTTCTCGGGGTAGTCCTTCATCAGGGCATCGTGTTCCGTCCCCGTGTTTGCCCCGGTCCTACGCGCCGAGCCCTGGGTCCTCTCCCTATTTTTCGTCTGAGTGTCCAGAGTGCTACCTCCTTTCAAAATCCGCCCGGTGCTGTGACGTGTCGCGCGCCTACTGTCGTGTTACGCGACCCATGCCCCGCGGTTCCAGTCCCTTACATGATATGTTGCTCAACTATTACTATGCTTGCGCTATGTTTCCGGCTCCAGCAGACTCACATGCGAAAATCTGAAGCCATGCCGAAGTAAAGGGGATTTACATGGCAGTAAAGTCAATCAACCGGACAGGGTATCGCTGCTCTCTAGTTCGCTTTCCTGGTTCCTTGGTTGGCTTGCTAAGGGGATCCGCTTCTCGTGTGTTGACCGCGCACACTACGGCAAAAAGCGTGCCCCCAGTGTAGCAAATGTGCGCACAGGTGTCAACTGCGACATCAAATGTGACAGTCACCTGCGTTCCTAATGCAATACACAACGGCGTGCCTGGAAAGGTTCAAAGGGACGAGGGACGATAGGAGACGGAAACGCCAAGACGCTAAGACGCCAAGTACCACGCCAAGGTTAAAGATTGTTTTTAGTTGGGTGCTGACCTGTACCCAGTCCTCAGTCCTCAGTCCTCAGTCCTCAGTCCTCAGTCCTCATCACTCCTATCGTCCATCGTCCACTCAAGCCAGTTCCAACAGTGACCCTGTGAAGAGACCCGCGCCTGCTTGTACGGGGGGTACGTGCATGACTTTGCCCCTGGCGAAATAGGGGAAATCAGGCCACTCGGCTGGCTCTCCGGCGTTCTTGCCGGGTACTGGGAAGAGGCGGGCGGTGAGGGGCTTGTCCAGCTTGACGGCCAGCGCGGCCATGTCGGTGATGATGCGTTCGAGTTGCGGCAGGGTCACGTCGCCGGGTAGGGGCACCGTGTCGAGGCCGAGGCCGCACACGGCGGACATGAGGAGCAGGGTGTCTATGGTCACCAGCCCTTCGGCGGCGCGGTCGGCCAGCGTCTGGTCTTCGAGGGCGGGCAGCATGAGGCCGGAGTAGCCGACGGTGGGTAGCTGCTCGCGGGCCTGCTTGAGGACGCTTGTGAAGAAGGCAGCGGCGGTCAGGGTGCCGGGGCTACCCAGCGGTGCGCCACTCAGCAGCTCCAGCGCGTAGCCTATGCTCCTACTCTGCTCCGGGAAGGGGGCCATCGAAATGTCGAGGCCGGTGAAAGTGTAGCCATGCTCGGCAGCCAGGCCCACGCACACGTCGGCGGCCTTCCCGGCTTCCTCTTCCAGCAGGCCGAGCAGCCTTAGTCTCGCCTCTTCCAGCGAGCCTGCTCCCTCGAATGCCCGCACGGCCAGGTCCGCCGCTTCAAGGGCCAGGCCGAACTCGGGTCGCCCGCCGTTGCGGTCGTCCTCCTTGTAGTAGGCGGCGGGGAAGAAAGGGACGTGGGGAGGGCAGTTGCAGGCCGCCGCGAAGCGCAGGTTGCCGAAACCCTCAGGGGTGCGCTCGGCCAGCGCCTGTGTGATGTGGGCGGAGGCCCTCACGGCCTCAAGGTTGACTACGCCGCCGCTCCCGGTGCGCGTCCCCACCTGTATGCTGGCGAAGGCGTTACCCGCCGCGAGCAGTAGCTCCGGGACCAACTCGAAGAACGGCTCTGACCCATTCTGGGGCGTGGTCGCCTGGAGCGTACCCATCGAGAAGTAGTCTATACCGGCCTCAGCGCACGCACTCCCCAGGTCCGCGACTTTGTCCGGCGCTGCATCGTCAGGCAGGAGCCACTCTTCCAGGGGCTGCGCTGCCAGGCGGGTGGTCTGCACGGTGAAGCCCTGGGCCTCCAGCGCCTGCCTGCCCGCCGTAGCGAACGACCCCAACCTCGTGGCAAGCTCAAGCCGCTCTGCGTCCTCGGTGGAAAGCGCCGCCCCGGTCGTAAGCGAGCGGATGTTCACTACGGAGCCGAGCCTTCGACCGGGTAGCCCGCCTGCTCCCAGAGGGTGCGCGCGTACGGCCCCTGCATTACTTTCAGGTTCGTGTACCCAAGGCTTCGCATCAGGCTCTTGGTCGAGCCTAGGCTCTCTTCATCGTTGGGGCACTCGCAGTAGATGGCTACATTCCCGGTCTTGGGTATCTCAGCCGCGCGCGTGATGATGTCGGCCTGGGGGATGTTTATTGCCCCGGCCACGTGGCTCTGCGCGTAAATCTCTGGCCGCATCACGTCTATGATCGTGACGTCGTTCGCCTCTTGCAAGGCCCGCACCTCCTGTATCGAGAGGCGCGGCACGTCAGCCACTAAGCCGAGGAAGGAGACTATGGTTGCCGTCGCCGCCGCGCTCGGATCGAGGTTCTGCGGGGCGGTGTTGCCTGATGGGTCCTGGCCGGTACTGGCGGTGTTGGTCGCTGTGCTGCCACTGTTCTGCAATACAACAAAGAGTATCACCAGCACCACAAAGGCGGCGCTGACCCCAAGTAGTACCATGCCGAAGGTATCGGGGCCGGACTTCACGGGCTTGTAGCCGGGTGCGTTGCGGGGGTCTATCGGCCTGCTCGGCCCCCGTAGCTTGGTGGGTTTTCGCTTGGTGCTCATGTTGCCCTTTCTGAGGGAGAATTGCGAAACTATAACATAGCGAACGTGGGAGCAACAAGCCAGTTCCTGAGCCAGGGAAGGTAGGAGCCAATGCGGTGACACACCAATTGTGACGCTAATATCCCTAACTCGGACCCAGAGTGGGTATAGTTGCGGGAAGAGTCTTGATTAGCTCAACAATGGCTTCCTGGGCCTGCCCTGAAAGCAGTTGTTGACCTACGGTGATTAACACGATAGCCAGCGGAGACAGATAGCCTAAGATGAAGCGTGCATCTCGTAGCGGGTAGAAATCAAAAATGTGTCGCCAGTAGTAGCCCTTCTCCCGGACGGTTGTAACGTCCATGAGCACTCCCAGTGCTACCAAAAATACCACTAATTCTAAAGTGCGGAAGAACCAACTGGTGCTCAGTGCTTGCCCGGTCCATGCATGGATTAAGGCATCGAAGCCCAAGGATAACCCATAAACACCTGCCAGGGCCACACCCTTAAGTGCACCATTGTTCCACGGCAGGTAAGTCGGCAAGTACGCATACAGACACCCCATGATGAATGCGGCAACTAGCCAGAAAGCTATCTCGTCGAGCACCCCCCTGGCAATCTGGAACACTGCCATAGTGGATGATGAGAATGCTTCTACTCCGCCCTGAGTGAGAAGTACATAGATGTAAAAGACAATAGGGAACAGGGCAAGCTTCCAACCGATAGTTACTGCTAGTTGTCCATTCTCCCACCAAGTGTTCCTAGGCCCCAATGCTAAACCGAGCCTATGTGGTGACAAACGCGACGGTGCCATGTGCGGTAAACGCAGCCATCTCGTCCTTCTGGTCGTGCCCCGTCGCAATGCCTCAATTTCCTGTTCTATAGCTTGATACTCCCGGCTGCTCTCACCTGCATCCTTCTTGCCTTCCGAGAATTCCTTGTATTGAGTCGCCTCCTTGTTTTCCAGCCCTCTAATTGCTTTTGCCCGTTCGAGAAATTCGCTAACGAGGGCGGCACGTCTCGCGAACAGGTCTTCCTGCGTCAAACCAGGATTATGCGCAAGAATGCTGGAAATAACCCTTTCGACAGCCCTGAAGCGCCTCGTAAAAAGCTTGTTCATCAAGAAGAGAGCTGCGATGAAAGCAAGTGGGACCCCAAAGCCAAATAGTTGGCCGTCGGTGCCCACCACGAACGTGGCAAATAGGAGTGCCATTGAAGCCAAAGCCCAGCGGTCAGCGCTAAAAAGTAGGACGTTTGGAGACTGCGAAGCCTGGATATACAGCACGCGTAACAAGCCGAACAATGCTATGTATGGTAAGAAGGCTATTAATTGAGCAAAAAGACTGAAGGGGTAACTTCCAAGTGAGGCAATTACCGACTCGAACCACTCTGAAGATCCAAAAGTGGAGGTATTGAATACAGTTTCCGGTGCGCTCCAGATCTTACTTCTTCTATATTCAAGTCTCACCCACTGTGCGAACGTGAGGAGCGCAAGCAAGGCAGGAATGGCGTTGAGCCACCACTGGTACCTGGCTCCGCGCGCCGGGTCGATCTTGATTACCTTCGCTGCGACTGGGTGCGGAGCGAGTGCGATGGCAAAGCGCACCAGTCCAGCCAACACGAAATACACCAGGCACAAGAATACCAGGCCGACGAGTAGCAACCACCACGGCTGATCGAACCATTCCCACAACTTATTGTCATTCGGTGCAGAGCTTGACATAAAATAGGCTATGGAACTGAACGCCGAGGGTAGGTTCAGCACTGTTAAGCTCGCCAAAGTAGTAAGTCCAATCAACAAGCGGTAGACAAGTGGTAGCTTTCGGTTAATTTTCCGCCAGAATAGGACAGAGGCTAATGAGAAGAAAAAAGCAGAGGTAAGCAACAAAATTGAGTTCTTGAAGCCGAGGAGGAGGACCGAATTTCTGACTGTCTCATCGTAAAACCCGGAACCAGGAGCGCTGCTAGAGATGATAAGCGGATAAGCGAATATCCATAATCCATAATATAGGAGTCCTTCCGCCGGTAGCAGCATTAGGACCAAAAGCATCCAACGTAGTGATTTTCTTGCAGGTGTCACTACATCTCTTGTGTTCTTTTTCTTCTCGGCTCCCTTTGCCGCCAGGATTCTAAACGTAGAAAAGAGAATGACGGTAGGTATAGCATAGCTTACGAGTAGGTGCAGAAAGGACCACATCGATTGATCAACAAGAGAGCGTAGCACTGTCAGGGACAAATCAGAGGTAAGATGGCCCCGCACAGTCACATCCTGGTCAATGGCATTTTCTGACAGGTTCCAACTCACACTACCTTGTTCGTTCAATATTGATGGTGACGGGCTTGCAGAGATGACTCTCATCCCTATCAGTTGCATGTCAATGATCCAGGTTGTCGGCGTCAGCCACTCGGCGGTTGTGAGTGCATCCCTGCCGCTTATCTCGAAAAATACCTCTGATTCAGAGGAGCTAATGTACCATGGCATTATTGTGCGAGGGTAGGAATAGAGCGCATTAGTATTGGTGATAGTCACAGTAGCGACGTTCTGGTCTACTGATATGACAGGCGGCGCAATGCGGCTGAAGCTCTCGTGCCAGGACCCAGGCAATATGTCTTTCAAAGCCGCAAGGTAGTTCTCATCGTTCCGAGTGTGCCGTAGTAAGGTAGCTACTTCGGGACGGCTCGCGGGGAGGCTGATTGAAAAAGTACTGGTGACGATAGGGTAGGTAGCGGTGGTTGCGTCAACATCGAGTCGTGTTGTCACAGTTATTGGAGCGGGTGGGGAAGGCGGCGTAGCTACCGTATCGCTCGCACCCTCGGGAAGTATAGTGATAGTGAGGGGTGACTGTAGAGTAAGAGTTAATACGGCAGAGACGGCTTCCGCCGGCAGGAGAGATGTTCCTGGCATGCGTCCAACACCGGGCTCACTATGTAGAGCAGCATTACCAAGCTTTACGTAACTTGACTGCGAAGCCAAATAAGCTGTTGCTCTGGCGGATGTGGTAGTTACAGTTGAGGCAGCCAAACCAAGGAGTAACAACAATCCGCCGAGTAGCCATATGCTGCGTGGTTGAATTGAGAAGTGTGACATAACTCGACTACCTCCACTATGGGAAAGTTCGCTACCATCAGGTGCCCGACATCCCTGCATGTGTCTCACAACGTCCTATATTGTACACAGAACTCATCAAATTTCCATGCAGGGTGAGAGGTATCCGTAGATGCTGCTAAGGACACGTATCGTGGCGGCATGTGTCCTTAGCAGCATCGCACATGTCGGATGTAATTAAGGATGCAACTACAGGTCAAAACTTGCCCATGTTTGCAGTGAAACTTTGCAACTGCCTGTGGAGAAAGTCTGCAACTACCCTCAATTTAGCAAACAAAGTATGCAACTGGCCTCGTACTCCTGTGCTGCGACGTCGGCCACAGAGTCGCAAATCTCTGCAACTAGCCTAACCCTCTCTCCTCACAAACTGGTGTAGCTAAACATTGCAACCAGCCTACAGGACTCTGAGTTGTTTCTCAAGTCAGAGTCCTGTAGGCTGGTTGCACTGGGTGTCCGTCCCGAATTGTGGAGCAAAGCTAGACCGATACCACGTGGGGAGCGAGTAGGCTGTTACGTGCTAGAGATCCAATTATTTATCTGCGCAACTCGCAGTTCCCCAGGATTCGAGTGATAGACTGGTTGGCGGGAACGACTCGTATGCAGCAACCCTCGTCCAAGCAAAGCCTGAGATATGATACCTTAGACCTTTACCCTGACCTGTCGCTCTGTCCCAGAGGGGTACAGGGACTATGAAACCACTCGTCTGTAAGAAGTCAAGGGTGCTCCTGGTCTCCGGACTTGTGCCGATGTTCTCGATTGTCTGTAGCCAGTCTCCTACAGATGCCCTATGGTCGTTGGCATCCTCTGAGTTGGCGTAATTTACGTTCTCGCCGGGCGTTGGTAAGGCAGAAGCTCTACCCGGACTGCCTGTGCCGGAACTGAATGCTAACCATCTGAAGCCCCGGGCACCCGCAGTATCTAGACTCACCTTGTTCTTGTCGTGGCGACTTTTCGATCCTTTGAAGCTGTCGGCGTGAACTGCCAGAGGATACACCTTACAGGGGGTGTTGGTCTCCCACTGTCTTGTTTGTAGGTTGTAAGCAATCATAGAGGTGGAACCGTCTTTCTGGGGAGCGATCAGAATAACGCGAGGCAAGTCTATGTATGCGATGTCCAGGGCGCCTTGCTTCTGTGGCGAGGTATACAGGATAACGTCACTTAGGTCCCGGCCTTCGAGTGTGGTCGTAAAAACCTGAACCGCACCCTGTAGCGGATCATCACTTAGCACTCCGGCGTTCAGATACGCATATTCGTTACCCAACTTACCTCCCCAACAGGAAGTCACATGAAAAGTCCTGCTACCCCCTCCGCACGTTCCCAAACCGGGTTCAGGCGTGTCTTGCGGCTCAGGAGTGGCCGGAGGAGGTAGTGTCGGCATGGGTGCCTTGTTCTCAGCGACCCTGGTCTTCGCTGCGTCTCGCTTCGCTTGATCCATATCCAGGAAGGCTTGTTTTGTAGCCTCTACTTCCGCACGCGTCGGCGTATGAGTCTGGGAGGCGGCGACTGTCTGATTCGGCACGCTGAGGGCATTGCCGGAGTCGTTCTGCGTGTCGTCGTTGTTACCGTTACATCCTGCGATGAGCAACAGGCTCACTAGTAGAGCAGGTCCCAGTACCCTTATGGCTGTGGTCCGTCTCTTGGTACTCACTTTCACTTTGTTCCTCCTGACCCTGGCTTGCTACAAAAGTATGCCCAACCGTACACAGTTGATCGCTGGAGTGGTACAAACCTGAGCATACAGGCTTATGGATAAATAATGTCGGTTACTCCATATTGCAAAATTGACTGAGGTTCAAGTAAAGGGTTAGGCACCTTCTGGGGTGCAGTAGGAGATCCAGTTAGGGGAGCATGAGGCGAGCTAAGCATATCTGTCAATGCTTGCCATGCTCGATGAGGTGGTAAGTAGGGACAGCCAGCACCTCCTGCCGCGCCGCTAGTGCAGGAGTAGGGTTGCCAATTACCCGTGCAGTCGGCCCCGTCCTGGGTCGTACATTTGTCATTAAACCGCTCGTTGAAGCGTGCCGGTGTACTTGTCATACGTGCGGCACATGTGCTGTTTACGGCACAGCCTGACATGGCTCCTAAGAAACGCATATTGCTGCCCTGGTGAACCTTGGCATACCATTTGACGTTGTACCATTCCCACATGTAGGGTGTGAGGTATATTTGTGGCAGCGGCCAGGCATTAACCAAACCATATGACACATAGTACACACGATTCAGTGCCTCGCTTACTAGAGGACTTTGCGCCCATGTTGTCGGGCTCCCGCCTCGGGGGCAGCCCTCACAACTACCAAAGTTGAACGCCGCCACATCTGGAATTGAGGTAAAGCCTTCTGCCCAGTACTTGGTCCCAGACTTCGCCGAGTCGTTGATCCTGTATCTACTCCATCGATCTGGATCGGCTGTCACGTTGTCAGCATTCACATTGGGGCAGGGACCTCGTTCACCTAGCACGGTATCCCTACAGTCCAGGTCAGTGGATGCATAGTACTCAAAGTCATAACCACCTGCAAAGCTGACAGCACCACTCAAATATGGGTCTGACGCAGCTTCCTGACGCAGAGCACTTACCATTCCGGCCCACGCCGCTCCATGGCTGTAATTCAGATCCATATTATCCTGCCAGATATGTGGGCCATCAGCCAGGTACGCGGTATTGCTAACGCCTAGAACGATCGTCAGGTCAGCCACCGTGTTAGGAGCCTGGCAGCCCTGTCCAAGCGTATAGCCTAGGGCGAACTCTCGCGCTATAGCCTGGACTTCAGCCAACGAAACTAACGTACGAACAACTATGAGTCGTGCTCCATATTCGACACCTGGTGGGGAACTTACGCTTTGGATATATGGCCCTCCAAAATCCAGCACTACCAGACCTGTCTCGCCTCTTTGCCGCGCTTCACACCCCAAGAGCCGTGCATCGGCAGGATCGGCACTCTGTATGTAATAACTTGTGGTATGTTTTGGAGGTGTCGGTAAGGCAAAGCCCTGGGCTGAAGATACCGCCCACTGACCTGTACCTGACTGTGCAGTAGCTACAATTTGATACATCCGGTATGCTGAATCTCCCGGCAGCGTAACTGTGTTCCATCCGCCTGTCAGCGTAACGGCAGATGTAATCGTTTGGGCGTCAGACATACCGCAGATACCCCATTGGTCGCAACTAACCTGATTTCCAGCTCTAATGTCAATTGTAGTAGCGTAGTTGCCTTCCTGGTATAGCCTGATAGTACCAACATTCGTAGGTGTTGTCAGGTCAACACGCCAGTTGTCACTTCGTGCCCCCCATATTGTAGCTTCGTTGCCATCCGTGGCGTTACCGGCCATGTATGCACAGCCACCGAAACATTCGGCACCATCCCAGGCGCGCTTGCCCAGGAACACGTCATCGGGAGGTGGAGGAGGCGGAGGAGTACCCATGATCCCTTGTATGGTGTGTACTCTCCAGCCGTCCTGTATCCCAATATGTGCTGTTGCTACAATGCTATACATACGGTACGCTGCATCTCCGGGCAGAGCAATCTCGTTCCACCCATTTACCACAGCCACATTGGCCTTTATTGTTCGCGGATCGCTCGTATCACAAATGCCCCAGCCGTCGCACCCTACGACAGTGCCTGCGACTATGTCAACAGCCGTAGCATAGTTTCCGTCCTGGAAGAACGTTATCTTTACGATCGGCACTTGCTGCCCAACATCTACACGCCAACTGTTGCTTCTGGCTCCCCAGTACGTGGTGCTGTTGTTGTCTACGGCATTTCCTGCCATGTTGGCACAGCCGCCAAAGCACTCGTTTCCGTCCCACGCCGGCTTGCCTAGGAAGACGTCCTCCCCGGCCGCCGGGGTGGCCGGAGTGCTGGAAGGAGTAGCCGTGTTTGTTGATGTGGGTGTCGAGGTAGGTGTCGAAGTGGATGTAGATGTTGCTGTGAATGTTGGCGTGGGAGTAGCTCCAGGAACACCGTTACAGATGTAGGCATCCTGCACCTTGCTGCCCGTGTTATAGAGCGAACTGTCCATGTATAGAGGAGCGGACGGCGCGGTTACGGTGCTCGTGTACACAGCTACACCGTTGCGGTAGTAGCGCACTAGCCCCGAGCTACCCACTCCAATAGCCAGCTCGTCACCTACGTCGTACAAGCTCACCGCTCCTTTAGTGGTACCGCTCTCTGCAACCGTCAAGCCACTGGTGCCCGGGTCTATATAGAAGGCGTAGTCCAGGTTCTGCCAGGTAACGTTGTTGGAGGGGTCATCGGAGAGGCCAAACATCAATATGTCCTGCGTCGAGGCCACCGTGGCGCGCACGTATCCTGTGCTGCCGGGCTGCAGGGCCGCACTAGATATGGCACCCGCGTTCCAGCCCGTACCTCCCGCCGTCTTCGCCAGGGTATTGCCTGTGGGGGTGGCATTCTGCCCGCCGGTCCACGTTACCGGCTGGCAGTTGCTCGTAGATATAGGTTCAGTGAGGCTGGCACCGCAAAGAGATGCATCCTGCACCTTGCTGCCCGAAGTGTAAAGGGAGCTATCTAGGAACAGTGGGTACTTGGGCGCTACCGTGCTGGTGTAGAGTAGCTCACCGTTCTTGTAGTAGCGGACGATCTGTGTATCGTCCACGGCCACTCGCAACGTGTCCCCGGCATCGTACAGCCCATATCCTCCCCTGTTGGTCCCCTTCTCCACGATCTGTAATTTGCCCGCGTACGGGTCTATGTAGAAAGCATAATCGATGCTCTGCCACTGCACGTCAATATCGGAATTGGACAGGCCAAACATGAGGATGTCGCCGGACGAAGCCACTGTCATCTGAACATAGCCACGCCCTGACAGGATGCCCTTCCTGGAGGCACCTCCTGCGTTCCAGGCGCTGCCCCCGCTTACCTTTGTGATCGTATTCCCTGCGGCCGAGACGTTGCGCTTACCCGTCCACGCCCCGTCCAGGCTGTCGCATGGCGACTGAGGCAAAGCCGGGTGCGCGCTCGCCCCACAAATCTGAGCATTCTGTACCTTACCACCCACATTCCAGATGGAGCTATCCATATAAAGGGGGTAAGTGGGTGCCGCTGTGCTGGTGTAGACGAGCTGGTTATTGAGATAGTATCGCACTACCCCCGCTTGGTCTACCGCGATAGTTAGTTCATCTCCCGCATCATACATGCTCCACAAGGCTTTGGTGTTGCCCTTCTCCTGGACTGATAGCACGCCTACGCCCGGGTCTATATAGAAGGCGTAGTCCAGACTGGTCCAGTTTACGTCGCTGTCCTGGTGGGAGAGGCCAAACATGAGGGTATCGATGCCTGAAGCTATGGTGGCTCGCACGTACCCGCTGTTGCCGGACTGTATAGCCTGGCTGGAAGCAGCCCCGGCGTTCCAGCCGCTGCCCCCGGCCGTCTTCTGAACAGTGTTGCCGGTGGACATAGCGTTGCGGGTGTGGACCCACGTCACCGCCTCACAGGTGGAGGTAGGCAGCGGCGCGGGCGCACTGCCCCCGCAAATCTGCGCGTTCTGCACCTTGCCGCCCGAGTTCCAGATGGAGCTATCCATGTACAAAGGAAAGGTCGGGGCTACCAGGCTGGTGTAAAGGAGGTTGCCATTGCGATAGTAGCGTACTGAAGTACCCTCTACAGCTACTCGCAGTACATCTCCGGCCGCGTATGCGCCGTAGCTGGCGAGGCCAGCTCCACGCTCTATTATCGTGAGACCCCCCGAGACTGCCGGGTCTATGTAGAACGCGTAGTCAAGAGACTGCCAATGTGCATCTTTATCAATGCGAGACAGCCCGAACATGAGCGTATGGCTGGTTGAAGCCACCGTCGCTTCAACATGCCCGCTGCTTCCCGATTGGATGCCTACACTGGAAGCGGCACCTGCATTCCAGGCGCTACCGCCCGCTGTTTTCTCAATCGTGTTGCCGGTAGCAACCACGTTCCGCTTGTGGACCCATGTTACTGCCTGGCAGTCTTCCGGTCCGCTCATGAGGGCTGCCGCCGACGCAACGTCAACACCTGGGAAGGGGGTGAGGGTGACCGACTGTAGTGAGAGGGATGAAAGGGTGAGAAACAGGATCACCATGAAGACGATGCGAAGATACCAATGGGAAGAGCGTGGGCGGAACATGATGTGGGGGCATCCCTTCGCGTGTGAACGCATGTAGAACACCTGTCTATAGAGGATACTGCCTCAAGACCAGGTGCTCGCCTTTATTAGGTTGTAACAGCTTGCAGTAGGAATAGAGTTCCTACCGGAGTCCAACAGAACAGCAAACGTAGGGCGTGACAACGACGATAAATCTCCTGACTATAGAGGTCAAGAGACTGAACGGCCTTGGTAAACACGTAAGGTCGCTGCACACGCTACACGGCGATACAGAGCGCGCCCGTGTGCAATCAACGCGAAGTGACGGTTTGCGGTTTTTGGTGAGCTTAGTTTACGAAAGTCGACCTTTACAAACAAGCTAATTGACTACGTAGTTTAGCGTAACTATGGTCTTAAGCACGTGGCGATGGAAATGGAGAGCGACCAATTACGGAATGTAGTGAGAAATGGCGGATTGGCAGACATAGTAACATGAATTACAAGCCACAACCCCACTCCCTGGTAGGTCAGCCCACTCTATCGGAGATAGGGTGCGCGCAACGTTATTGGTGTTAATCATGATTGCTAAGATACGGGCGTCACACCTAAATCCTCCATCCATATGTGTTGCACTTGACTGGTTACCAACCTGTGACTACACACATCATGACGCGGCTGCATGTTAGGCCCGACACAAAGAACATGTAGCGGTGAAGATCAGCATTGTTGTAATGGACCACCCGCCACGGGTATAGATGGAAAAGAAAGGACATATGCGATATGACTAAAGTCGATACTAAGAGCGCCTTTCAAAACCTGGCCCGTGACTTGCGGTGGTAGTGGGCACTATGAGCAAGCCACTAGTACCAGACGAACTATGGGAGATTGTAGAGCCACTGTTGCCAGCTGAGCCACCTAAGCCAAAGGGAGGTCGTCCTCGCGGGCCGGGCCGAGCAGCCCTTGCAGGGCTCATCTTCGTGCTGCGAAGGGGCCTACCCTGGGAGATGCTACCCCAAGAGATGGGCTGTGGGAGTGGAGTAACCTGCTGGCGCAGATTGCGTGAGTGGCAGAAGAAGGGAGTGTGGCGCAAGCTGCACAGGGCGTTGCTCAACCGCCTGGGAGAAGCAGACAAGATAGATTGGTCACGCGCCAGCCTGGACTCAGATACTGTTCCAGCTAAGGGTGTAAAAAGGGGGACCCGAAAGCTACGGCTGTTGGGCCGAACCCCACAGATAAGGGCAACACCCAGAGGGTGCCCGGCACGAAGCGCCATGTTGTGGTCGAGCGGCAAGGCATACCGCTGGCCGTGAAACTCACCGGTGCCAACACCCACGACTCGAAGGTGTTCGAGGAGATGGTGGACAGCATAGAACCTATCAAACGTCCACTCGGCAAGCCTGGCCGACCTCGCAAGCGCCCGGACAAGTTGCACGCTGACAAGGCGTATGACATATCCAGGTGCCGCAAGGCTCTTGCGAAGAGGGGCATCAAGTGTCGCATAGCGCGTAAAGGAGTAGAGAGCAGCCAGAAGCTGGACAGGCACAGGTGGGTGGTTGAGCGCACCCTCTCCTGGCTCGACCGTAAACGTCGGCTCACCATCCGCTACGAGCGTCGTGACGATATTCACCTGGCGTTCCTGCATCTTGGTTGTGTCCTCATCTGCCTCAATCACCTGTTATGATGGTTTTGAAGGGCGCTCTAAGCACATCGCACTTGGCCAGTTGCAGACTTTTGCTTCACCTCAGTTGCAAGGCTTGTCACACTATAGTTGCAAACTTTATGGGATCCGACAGTGCAGTAGGAGATCCTCGCCTATCGTCCATTGTCTACTTCAGTAGCGGGCTTTTGCCTCCCCAGTGCTTGGAGAAGTGGTCGTAGAATAGGAAGTTCTGGGCGTAGCCTGCATACTTGCCGAAGCGGTCGCGGAAGGCCCCGACCACGGCGTTGTAGGCGGAGGTGGTAATCGTCTTGCGGTCGGCCCAGTCGGGGAAGTAGAGGTCCTTGGCAAGCTGCCACACGTGGGTGTCTACCGGCACCGCCTCGGGCTTGTCCAGCGAGAAGAGGCACACGCAGTCGGCTATCTTGGCCCCGATGCCGTTTAGAGCCACCAGTTCGCGGTGAGCTTGCTCGTATGGCATGTCGCGCAACGAGTAGGCCCAGCCCGGCCCCCGCTCTACTATTTGCCTGGCGACCTTAACGATGTTGGTTGCTCTGAAGCCCAGCGAAGATATGCGCGTCAGGTGGTTCACGTCGCAGTGGGCCAGGGTCTCCGCGTTGGGGAAGGAAAAGTAGCGCGTGCCGTCCAGTTCTGCTACCAGGTCTCCATACTCGCGGCTGAACACGCTGATGGAGTAGGCGATCCGGGGTACGCTGTTCGCGGTGGAGCAGACGAACGATAGGATACACTCCTCCGGCTCTTGCCGCGCCACCCGCAGGCCCGACCAACGCCGCGCCGCCTCACCCGCAGCCGGGTCTGCCGCCTCGATAAGCCGGACGATTTCTCCCATGTTTACACCAAGTTGGAAATAGTCGCGGATCAGCGCATCGTCGGAGGCCTGCGGATAAGTCCACCATGTGAAGCGCTCACCGTCCTGCCTTATGCCTACGACGGTGGCCCGCACCACGCCCGTCCACCAGCCGTCCGCGTTGCGCTTCCAGCGGAAAGCTTGCCCGGAGGCCAGCGTGTCGTCAAGGGAGAACTGTAGAGGGTCGTAAGTGAACGAGTTAAGTTGCAACTGGGGAGGGGTGTATGTGGTCATACGCAATTATAGTCCAATATCGTGGCGGAAGGGGAATAGGAGCAGTGTTGTACAGCGATCCGCAAAGGCTCAAAGAGCGCAAAGATAACACGGAGAACAATAGAGTGTTCCAACGAGAGGAGCAGGGTACGTGCTGTCGTACCCTGCTCCTCATTGAACTCTCCGAACCTTAATTTACCCGGCCTGGTCCTTTGCGGCTTAACGTTTCAGTTCCTTATGCGCTGGCGAGGTCCGAGGGTTTGCCACCGGAGACCACGCGGAGGTGGGAGGGCGGTTCTTCTGGGTTATTAGCAGCGTCTTCCAGGGGCACTTCTATGACGCCCTGGTCCGGGCGTGGTACCTCGTGGCAATGGCGGCAGCGCGCTTCGTAGTTTTCTTTGGCCCCGACCATGATTATTGGGTCGTCGTAGTTGGCTGGTCGTCCGTCGATGAGGCGCTGGGTGCGGCTGGCGGGTGCCCCACACGCCACGCAAATCGCCTGCAGCTTGTCCACCATCTCGGCCTCGGCCATGAGCAGGGGCATAGGGCCGAACGGCTCTCCCCTGAAGTCGAGGTCAAGCCCCGCCGCGATTACCCTCACGCCGTTGTGGGTCAGCCGCTTGCACAGGTCAACCACACCCTCATCGAAGAACTGCGCCTCGTCAATGGCGACCACGGTGGTGTCAGGCTCTACCAGGCCCTCTAGCTCGGTGGAGCCACCTACGGGGACGGCTGTGTGCAGCACGCCGTTATGCGAGGCGACCTGCACGGCTGAATAGCGCGTGTCGATGCGAGGCTTGAAGACCTGCACCTTCTGCCGGGCAATCTGCGCCCTTTTGACTCGGCGGATCAACTCCTCCGTCTTACCGGAGAACATACTGCCGCAGACCACTTCCAGCCACCCGCCCGCGTAATGCTTGGGGTGTGGGCCGAGCGGCCCCTGGTCCTGCATGTAGCGTTGCACGTAATCTCCCATCTTCCCACCTTTCAACCGGGATAACCGCAATCATACGGTGGAAAAGGTGGCACGCTCTCTGTTTGCGCATCGATGCGAGGTATTGTTTTGCACAAGCTGAGCCAGGTTAGGAAGGACGATAGAGGAGTGGTTAGTGGTTAGTGGTTAGTGGTTAGTTATTATCCGACCATCCTAATCTTTGCGCGTCCTTTGCGCTCTTTGCCTCTTTGCGTTTTCGTCTCCTACCATCGTCCATTAAAGCAAAAGAGACCAGAGCGCGAGGCCCGGTCTCTTCTCTGCTAACCCAATCGAGTTAGGCTTCGGTCGCGACCTCTTCAGTCTCGGTGGCCTCAGCCTGTGGGGCGGGGCGGCGCTCCTGGGGAGGAGGCGGCACGTTGGCCCTGTTGCCGGAGCCGCGGCGGGCGACCCGGACCTCATTGCTGGTCACGGTGCGGTTGCCCATGCGGCGCATGAAGCGCTCTACCTGGCCCGCCGTGTCAACGATGCGCTGCTCGCCGGTATAGAATGGGTGACAATTGCTGCAAAGGTCCGTCTTGAGGACTTCCTTGGTAGACATCGTCTGCCAGGTGTTGCCGCAAGCGCAGTGAACCGTTGCAAGTACGTACTTGGGGTGGATTCCTGCCTTCATTGTTGTTTTACCTCGCTTGTTTAATTACGAATTACTAATTACGAATTACCAATTGTTTGTTACGAACCACGAATTACCACTTCCGAAATACCTGAGTAATTCGTAATTAGTAATTCGTAACTCGGCTACGCAGTAGCCGTAGCGGTCTCGGCAACCTGTCCGTTGGCGCGCTCGGCGTACACGCTGACCCGCTTCCTGTCCTTGGTGGCGTTCTCAAACTTGACGTAGCCATCCACGAGCGAGAAGAGGGTGTGGTCGCGGCCGAGGCCCACGTTGTTGCCGGGGTGGATCTTGGTGCCGCGCTGGCGCACGATGATGCTGCCGGAGCGGACGGCCTGTCCATCGCCGCACTTCACGCCGAGCATCTTCGGGTTGCTGTCTCGACCGTTGCGGGACGAACCTACACCTTTTTTATGAGCCATTGCTTTCTCCCTTCGGGAGAGTGGATAGTGGATAGTGGATAGTGGTTAGAAGCTCTTTGCTAACCACTATCCACTATCCACTATCCACTATCCACTATCCACTCCAGTTACAGAGCGATTTCCTTGATCGAGAGCCTGGTGAGGCCCTGGCGGTGACCCGTCTTGCGGCGGATGCGCTTCTTCGGCTTGTACTTGAACACAACGAGCTTGGGGCCTTTGGCCTGCCCGATGACGGTGGCGATCACACGAGCGCCCGCGACTGTGGGTGTGCCAACTTGCACGCCGTTGTCGCCCCCGCCCACCATGAGCACCTCGCCCAGCTCTACCTGGCTGCCCTTCTCGGCATCAAGCAGTTCTACCTCTATCGTATCACCGGGAGCTACCCTGAACTGGTGGCCTCCGGCCTTTATGATTGCGTACACCTAATTTCCTCCGCTACTATTTGGGTCACAGCCTCTAATTATATCCGCGTTTGGGCGTGCTGTCAAGCGTGAAACTCGAGGCGAGAGCGCAGCTTAGGGGTCGCGGATTCTCTGCATGTGCAGTACGTACGGTATGCAGCCGGAAGCAGCGGAAGCGCAAGTAGTACAAATACGAGGAGGACTTGCACCGGCTCATGCTCTGCATGTTCAGGAAGCTGGCTGAAGGGGCAAGACAGCTAAGGACTAGCGTGGAGAGTGTTGAGGATCAGAGAAGCATTGCGCGCCCAAGTCTCACGATAGAAGGCGAGGATTAAGAGGTCCATGTAATGGCCGTTCCAAAAGACGTGCTCCCGCAATCGCCCTTCTTCAACGAAGAACCGCCCAATGCCGCTCTTGAAGCCCTGGTAGCTCTCTTCAGTGCTCTCCATATAGATCTTTCTGAAGGGCCAGGCGTTGAACGCATAGTTGAAGCCCAGCGCTATGCCCTCGGCAATCAGCCCGGCCCCCTGCACTTCGGGCACGCCAATCGCTGAAAGGTAGGCGAAGCCATCCCGAAAGTTGGGCGAAGTAATTGCGATTAGTCCCAAAGGTTGCCCGGAATCGACGCCTTCGACAATAAACTGGGCAAGGACGCTCTCCCATAGTGACCCGGCGATCTTGTCTGGGCTAGGCGTGGCCCCGGCGAAACGGACACGCCCGCCGGACAACGGCGAGGTCATAAGGTCATAAAGAAAGAAGCTGTCCTGGTCTGAAATGACCCGCAGGCGGATGTGCCGCGTGCGCATCAGCGGGAAGGGACGTAGTGGCTGTTGTCCGGTAGCGGAGTCGTCAGACAAGACTTATGGCCCCGGCCAGAATGAACAGGCTGGCAGCTACCGAGACGAAGCTGTCAGAGCCGCGAATGAAGAGGCTGGCGGACTGCAAGCGGTTGGAGGCGACCAGTTGCATCATAAGCGGCACGGCTCGCCCGAGTCCAAACCCCAGGGCCACAAGCAGAGCATTTGCAAGGGTGAATTGTGCAAGGAGTAGTGCGAGCAGCAGAATATAGGGTGCGGCTGAGGGCACGTAGGTGCGCAGTCCCGTTCCTAGTTCCACTCCGAACCGGTAGGCACCGCGAACGAGGCTCCCACCGAACACCTCGGCAGGGATCAGGCGCCGCGACTCAGGTAAAGAGATGATGCTCGACAGCGGGCCATCCTTGGACAACAAGACAAAGACCGCTGCTATGCCAAGCATGGCAGCCCGCACCTCAGCACTGAGCGGTTCGGCAAAACCGCTCAGTACCCACGCGCAAAATCCTGTGAGCAAGGCTCCATGCGAAGTCCCCACCAGGTATGCGGCGACGATCTTATAGTCGAACAGGGACCGATGTCTCTTGGGCGGCAGCAACACGGCTGCGCTGTTAAGACTTCAAATCGACCCCGCGAGCGACAACCCCGCAGCGAAGCCTATGCTCAGTGTAATGAGTGTTTCGGTCCGCACGAGCGCGGTCGCACCGATAAGCCCGGCGAGGATCACCCAGATCCACGAAACTGGTCTTGTCAAGGCACTTATGGACATAGCGTTAGCTGGTCGTCGCAGGACACGAGGCCCTGGCATATAGTAGGCTCCCAGTAATCGTTACCGTCAAACTTCTTGTAGCCATCGTGGCACCGGAATACCGCCGACTGCTGGCAGTTCCCACAAGCGCCCACCTTCCACTTCCAGGCATCTTTGCCGTTGCAAACGTCAGGCTCTCTGTCTTTGTACTGAATACTACCTCGCAGGCCGGTGAAATGCCAGTTGTACGATGGATTGTTGACTGGATCGGCAGCCTGCTCGGCGCACGTAGCACAAAACCAGGGGTCCATATGGTCTGGAGCGAAGCCAAAGCAAGCTTCGTTGCAGGTACCGCCATATGGAGGATAGCCTGCACAATCGTAGTAGGTGGTGTAACTTGCACTGGCTGCCCGTTCGAGCGTCCCGATATTCGCTAATTCGCCGAGCGCTCCGAGAGCGCCTCCTCTTGCGGCCGTTGCCGTCTGCAAGCGCTGCACAAGTTGCATTCCGAGAGGTACCCCAATCAAGCTCAAGATGTTGCCCTTGCGCATTGGATGGTCCGGGTATGCTTCCACAACGTCCGAGTCGGTGCTGGGCCGCCGCCCCAACCTTTCCGCTCCTTCGATAGTAGGAATGTCCTGTATGTCAAAGTTCATGGTGGTCCTCCTGTCATTTGATCCCCACTAGCTAGATGGAATATCGACTATGCAACCGCCAGCAGTTTATTAAGCGAATCCAACGAATTGATTGGCGTTGCTTTGAGGACTCTGCCATCTGCGCCTGCTACGAGTGCAAAAGGGGTGACCCGGATCCCAAGCTCGGTACTGATTTGCGGCCCGGCGTGCAGGACGGTGGCATTTGAGGGAATGTCCGGGGCAGGCGAGGGCAACTGATCGACCCAGGCAACGGCCAGGGGGGCGTTCGACGGCAGATGCAGATGCTGTAGCTCGTTCAATACGCGCGCGCATGAAGTGCAATTCGAGGAGAGGAATACAAGCACCCGTGGTACTACAGGCGACTCCCCGAGGAGGTCCTGTAATCGTCTACCGAGCAAGTTAGCATAGGGTGTGTTTTCCTTGGAAACGGACGCGGCCCGTTCGAGTCGCTGTAGCCGCGAGTGCAGGTTCCCGATTACCAGCATGAGCAAGAGCACCGCAACCCAGGTGACAAAGAGAGCGGCGAAAGCGAAGCTTGACCGGGAGTCCAGCAAAGTATCAAACATTGTTGCTACCTTCTGTTTGGCGTAGCCCCGCCGAGAAGGCGGGGAGCATGAAGACGGCTGTGGTTAGTGTCATACCCCAGGCGAGGGGCAATGCGGCAGCGAAACCTAATAGCTCATATCCGGCATCCAGCGAGCGGCCAAATCCGAGTCCGGTAACTACCAGACCCAGCACCGACATCAACAGAAGCGCGGAAGCTGGAACGATGGAGGCCGGTGTTAGGGGGCCTGCGAAGGGCGAGCAGCCACAGGAGGTAATACCCGCCGGCCTTCTGAGCAGCAGACGGATATATAACACGAACGCAGCCCCGGCTACAGTGGAGAGCGCGAAGAGAGGTAATGCCACTGGCGCAAACTCTGAATTTAGCAGCACCAACACGAACGCACCGCCTGCTACAGTTTCCAGGACTGTAACCAGGATTGAAGCCGGGGTCGCAAGCCGGGTTGGAACGATGCCATGAGAGCGCACAAGGCTTCTAAAGTGAGCGAAGCCCAGCAGATGGCCCATGCCGCCGATCAAAAGTGTCGTAGCAACATATCCGAGACTAAGGTAGTAGGCGAAAGTCATCAACGGTTACTTCTCGGCGACCATTCCACCCGCAAGCTCTGCGTCATAGCCAGCATCTCTCGTGAGTCGGCTTCAGTGAGCGGATCAATCCTCACGACAGATGTTGGACTCACGAATATCAACGCATTGCTGCCCTCTCGAATACGAAAGAGCTCTCCAGTGTTGGTCGCGAGTCCTCTCATCCTGGGGATGCCTTGAAGTGTACTGTGGATTGCAGGCTGGATGTTGAGCACGCCCAATCCGGGGATTTCTTTGATCACTTGAGGCTCTCGCGGCTGCGGTGTAATAGGGGAGTCGATAGCGACCCCTGCCGAGCGTTCGCTAAACTGGAGGGTATCGAAGACCTCAATGAGGCGCTCTCGCTCCGTGCCGACCATCGAGGTAGTGAGGCAGCCGCTCTTGCCTTCCCAGGCACCAACGGTCAAGTCCCTGAAGCCGCCTGTCGCCGTTGCCATCCTCACCTCGGCGACCCGGAGCTTCCCGCCTTTGAGGTCGTAGTCCTCTACCGCCTTACGTGTAATTGCGTTATTTCGGCGTACTGCCTTCTCGACGGAGGCGGTATAACCAGCAGGATATACCGCGAATGGGTGCGCACGCATAAGCGAGGGAACGATTGCCCAGCCGGTCGTGCTGATTCGCGTGGACAGATCAGCGTCCGCTTCAACCGTAATTATGGACCCGTCGATTGCTAGATGTTCCACCCTCATAAGACACCTCCTCGCTCAATAGTTCAGCTTTAAGGAACATATTGCGGTCTATTCGAGGCTGAATAGACCTTGTTGTCAGGGGACTCCCAGGCCGCCGGGCCGGCTAAGAAGGATACGCTAGAGGTATGGCGGGTGCGGAAGCTATGATTCGAGTATGGACCAGTCGAATGGAGAGCTTTACCGGTTGTTAGATTTGCAAGTTGCCTGGGGACGTTATAGCAGTCTAGCTTTGAAGCATAGATTCTCGTGCAAAGTAGTTAGATCTTGTTAGACCAGTAGATTGTACGACAATCAGATAGCTAACATTCTACATCCAGTCAACTCCTATGTCAATAGGTTTCACAAGAAACGACGAAGCAGTAGAGTGAGCTAGGCCTTGACGTTTGGACCAGGGAAGCAAATTTCACCGTTCCCTCTATTACCGGGTGCTCATAAGTGGGGCTGTGCCGTGGCTGGTTTGTTGCTCATGGACACTAGTTTTCACCGAACGTGCTCTAACACGACTTGTCCGTGACGGGCAGTGCTGCCTCAATCCTGACTGAGTGGCTGGACAGCCAGCTACGCCCCTTCAGGAGGAGCGCGCCGCACAACAACGCCACCAGCGCTGACATGGCAAGGTATGTTGTGTGGACCCCGAACCCGTCGGCCAGCAGCCCCAGTCCAGGCTCGGTTACCGTCAGGAAGACTGTAGCAAATAGGGACTGTATCGAGAGGACCGTAGCCCGCGCATCATCCGGTACGCGGCCCTGGATGACGGCAAGCAGCACCGGCTGGGTAAGCGCGAACAGAAAGGCGGCCATAGCGGCCATGATGAGGATTGGTATGACCGGGGCTACACCGAGCAGCAGCAGGCAGAATACCAGGAATAGAGGCACGCCAAGGAGGAGTCTGTCTGTGCCGATGCTCCTCTGTGCCCCTGGCACGGCAAGCGACCCGGCGATGCTCATCCCTTGCACGCCCACCATGACCACCCCCAACGCTACTACCGGCAGACCCACAGCGAGCGTATAGGGCTGCAGGAAGACCTCCACATAGAAGCCGACGCAACCCAACACGACCAGGTACGCGATCGCCCAACGCAGAGTAGCGTGTTCGCGTAACGCTGATACGGCCTGTATGACGATCTGTGTGTACGGCGGGTCCTTGCCTGCGTGCTCCTTTCCTTCAGCGACCTGAGATGCCCCACGCGTTTCTCTGAAGGAGAGGATGGGGATTAGCGTTGCGCCGATAAGGGCGCTCGTGATGAAGGCGGGTAGCACCAGGTCTACGGAGGCGATGGCCCCCACCGCCAGGCCCGCGATCATGGCGCTGACCATTCTGATTGCCCTGGCATGCCCGGCGATCTTCGCGTACTCACCTTCTCTGCCCAGGATTTTCATCGTCTCGAAGAGCAGGGCTTCGTCCGCGCCCGAGCTAAAGGTCACAGCCAACCCGCCGATGAACTGCGCGGAGGCCATCACCAGGAAGTCACCGGAGAGGGCGAACACCAGCCAAATTACGCAGCCAATGACGGCGCTGAGTGACAGCGAGAGCTTACGGCCGTACTTGTCGGCTACGATGCCAGTAGGTATCTCAAACAGGAAGATGCCGAGCCAGAAGGGGAGGTCGAGGAGGGTGACTTCCGTAAGACTGTACCCATAGTGCTGCTGTAGAAAGACCACCCACAGCACAATGGGTGTGCCGGTTGCCGCGCCCCTCAGCCCCGACAGGAGGAAGTAGCTCCTGATGTTGGGGCGGTACTTTTGCTCTGTCGTTAGAAGACGCAGCCTATTGGACCTCCAGGGTGGCTTTCTTACTGGTGTGGGAGTTTACCAGACCTGTGGCGCTCACGCTAGTTGCCTGTAAAGGTGTCTTCGAACAGCAGCCAGCGGTCGGCGTGGTAGAAATTGGGCGACTGCCTTACCATGCCCCGCAATTCAACGCTGCCTGAGGAGGCGTACAGGACGTATATCTGCCGCGCTGCCAGGTTGGGGTAGACCATCAAGCCGCCGTCGAAGTAGGCCACCACGCCGCCCGCCTGCGTGCCTGGGGTGTGAGTCTGCACGTCGGCGGGTCCGGTGGCCCAGCCCAGCCTCTCCCGCAGGTTGCGTTCCTTCCATACCTTGAGCATCGTGCCGGATGGCGCATGGAGGCCTGGGGGTACGTCGGTGGGCGCGGCGGGTATGTTCGCCTCGTACTGCTCGACCCAGTTGAACGTTTGCACGCGCCCATCCTCGAACAGTGCGTATATGTCATGCACCTCAAGTTGCCGGTAAGCGTCCCGGACCGTGACACTGAGCATTTGCCCATGCTCGAAAAACTGCCGGGCAACTGTCGTAAACTTCTCCGGCTGGGTCAGGCAGTTCAGGCGTACTTTCACTACCTCGTTCTCGCTGTAGACCTTGCCGAAGCCCCGTGTCGGCCCGTTGGGTGGGCATGCGTTCAGCAGCACGCCTGGCTTGCCCGCGCCCTTGTAGCGCCAGTCGTAGTAGTGCTGGCCCACGTTGCCCATCTGCACCTTGAAGCCTTCGGGCGCGTCGGGCACGTAGGTGAGCACCCGCCGCTCGTACGCCTGCAACAGGGCCAGCGTCTGCTTGCCCGCGATTCCTATACGGGTCCAGTAGGCTTCGCTAACCGGGTAGCCTGTTACGTAAAAGTACGGCTCGCTCAACCGGGCGGACTTCTGCCGGCCGTTCTCTATCACCGGCCCTTCGGCGTTGAGGAACTGCCAGAACACGTCGGGGATGTTGTGTTTGGTGGCAGGCTCGTAGTACGCATACTTGACCCCGAACTGCTCCGGCTGCCCTACCTCTATCGAGGCGGTCACGGAGTTCGGGTAGCCATCGCCCGCTAGCACCTGGGTGACTGTCGCCCCCACTGCCGCCTGTGCTTCCAACTCTAGCACGTACCCGAGGCTGGCGTAAGTGATCGCTCCCGTATCACCCGCCACCGGGATCTTCGCGGGGTAGCGGAAGGAGAACTTGCTGTTCCCGGTTTGCATGTTGCCGCTGACAAGCTCTCTTGTCAGCAAGCCGTTGGTGACGTAGAAGGGGCTGCCTGGGTCCGCGTTGGGGTCGTTGATCTCCATGCGGCTCTTGTCAAAGTACTGCACCTTGCGCTGCCCGCCCGGCCCTTCGGCGTAGTCTTCCAGCAGCTGGCCGGTGTTGGGCTGCGGCCCCCAGTACCAGCTTCGCTTTACAGCGCCGGTGGCTACCAGGGAATCGGTGCGGTTCCACACTCTCTCGAAAGCAGGGTCGGCAAAGGCGCGTGCCTGTCCCTGGCCAGCTTGTGCAGTCGAGTCAGCGGGCGTGGCGTTCAACAAGATGGGTGCAAGCAGGGACAGAGTGGTCAGGGCTAGAGGCTGCTGGGTCTTCACTGAATGCTCCTCTCTACACTCACTTGTGTTACTACCGTGCTACTGTAATGTTACTACAAAATAACTGCCTTGTAACTCCTATGTCTTAAATGTGGACGGACGCCTATTTCAAGCGGTTGCGAGGTATCGTGAGGTATCGCATTGTCTTCCCTACCTGAACGTCCGCCAATCCGAACACTCTACCGGCTACACGCTGGCCTGCCTCAGACCGTACAGGAATGAGCTTTCATGCTGTTGTCCCAGACCCCTCACTCTAACCCTACGGCTAACAACCGGCCCACTTATATTCGCCTGCCCGCGGTCCACGAACCGCGCGCTTAAGTCCTAACCGGGTGGCCTTTCTCGGGTAGCAGCATAGGGCCTGTAGAGGTATTGAGTTACCAATCGCGAGCGTCGTTGCGGTACTTCCACTCATGTGGAAACGGTCCTGACCGGGAAGGGGCAACCGGACCTGCTGGGGCCGCTGAGGTCTGGAATAATGGTTGGGTTACAGGTCCAGGTATCACCGGGGAGATAGAAGAACCTGTAGTGAGGCTAACGGGTAACGTAGCAGTAGGGCTGGGGACCAGTACGGGAGTGAAGGTAGGGGGCGGAGTAGGGGGTAGAGTCGGGGGTAAAGTAGGAGGTAGCGTAGCAGTAGGGCTGAGAACCAGCACAGGAGTGAAGGTAGGAGGCACAATAGGAACTGGAGTATCAGTGTAAGTAGCAGTAGCAACGGGAACCGAAGTAGGATCAAGGTCTGGAGTTGGAGCAATAATGTAAGTAGTTGCGGTGGCGGTGGAGCCAAGAACCAGGGTAGCACTAGGCTTGGGAATCGACGTAGGATCAAGGTCTGGAGGTGGGCCCGTGGTGGAGGTAGACGTGGGAGTATTCTGGGGCGTGTCCGCGTCGGTGAGTGTATCGGGAAAGACCAGCCAGTGGTCGGCGTGGAACCATCTGGCCGAGGGATTTTCAGCGGGGTTTAGCTCGGCGCTACCCGACGAGGCGTACAGCACGTATATCCGCCGCACCGCCAGGTTCGGGTAGATCATCAGCCCTCCCTCGAAGTAAGCTACCAGACCGCCGGTCTCCGTGCCTGGGGTATTCGTCTGTACGTCCGCGGGTGCGGTAGCCCAGCCTAGGCTTTCGCGCAGGTTCTGTTCGATCCAGACTTTGAGGAAAGTGCCGGTGGGTGGATAGAGGCCAGGCGGCACGTCCTTGGGCGACTCGGGTATATTGGTGGGGTCTACGTCGTTGAATGTCAGGACGCGCCCGTTATCGAACAACACATAGATGTCCTCGCGATCAGACATCCCGAATGTGTGAATACCTGCTTCATCGACGGTACCGCCCGCAGCACGTGCCGTTACGCTCACCATCTCACCACGCTGGTAGATCTGGCGCGTCACGGTGGCAGCCTTCTCCCGCTCGCGCATACACTTCAGGCGGACCCTTACGAACTCGTGATCCTGATATATGGGAGAGAATTTTCGCCCTGGGGTGCCGGACTGGCATGGCTTTAGAAGCACTTCGGGCTTGCCCGCGCCCTTGTAACGCCAATCGAGATAGTGCAGGCCCACGTTGCCCATCTGCACCTTGAAACCCTCTGGGGCGTCGGGTACGTAGGTGAGCACCCGCCGCTCGTATGCCTGCACCATGACGGGCGTCTGCTTACCCTCTATCATCACCTTGGTCCAGTAGGCTTCACTTACCGGATAGCCCGTTACGTAGAAGTACGGCACGCTGAGTTGCGCGGTCGTCTTCTGGTCGTTCTCCATAACGGGTCCCTGGGCGTTGAGGAAGTCAAAGAACACAGTGGGGATGTTGTGTTTGGTGGCAGGCTCGTAGTACGCATATGTAACACCAAACTCCCTGGCACGCTGTACATAAAACTGGGCTCTCGCGGAGTCGGGGTAGCCGTCGTCGGCAAGCCTTTGGACGACTTGCTTGCCTACGGCCTGCTGCGCGTCCTGCTCTATCACGTAACCCAGGCTTGCGTACTTAACCGTTCCTGAGGCACCTGGCGAGTCGCCCGCCACCGGGATTTCGGCTGGGTAGCGAAAAGTGAACTTGCTGTTCCCGGTCTGCATGTTGCCGCTAACAAGCTCCCTGGTGAGCAGGCCGTTGGTGACGTAGAAGGGGCTGTTCTTGTCACCCGCGGGGTTGTTGATCTCCATGCGGCTCTTATCGAAATACTGCACGAGATGCTTACCCTGCGGCCCCTCTGCATAGTCCTCAAGTACCTGCCCTGTGTTAGGTTGCGGACCCCAGTACCAGCTTCGCTTTACTGCCCCATTCGCGACAAACGAATCGGTGCGGGTCCACACTCGCTCGAAGGCGGGGTCCGCGAACCTGCCTTCCTGATTAGCATGCACGGCCGAGCTACCGGGCGTGACACTAAGCAGGGGCAGTACAAGCAACAAGCTGATACAGACGAGAAGCTGTCGAGTCTTCATTGCCGACTCCTCTCAAGTCACACGTGCGTGACCGGCACGTAACTCCTATGTAACTACGGCGGCTACAATAGGCATGCGGTCGGCACTTGCCGGTTGCCTTGGTGGCCGTTGCACATCTTCGCCGAACCCTGGCACGAAACTAGCTACACATCAGGCTGTCGCAGACCGTCCAGAATCGGCTCTTGCAAGATGTGGATGGGTTATACTGGCCGTACCAAACCGCTGTCCCTGCCTAGCGGCGATAGGGAAGTGGTGTACACCCATTCTATCTCAATGAGGAGAAGAATGATAGACGAAAGAATAAATATCACCCCACTTGACTTCGACGCAGAAGCACACCTGCCTTCGGGCTTCCTCGATTTCTTCCTGCCGCTGCACCGAGAGTTCACCCGCCGCCAGCAGGCGCTGGCTCGCAGGCGTGCTGATGTGCTTGCCTACGCCCATATGGGCAACCTGCCCGACCATCTGCTACCCTCTGAGGCCACTACGGGCGACTGGCGTATAGACCTGCCGGAATGGTGCCGCGACCAGCGCAACCAGATGACCGGCCCCGCCGACGATGCCGAGCTAGTGGTAAAGATGCTCAACTCCGGCGCGCCCGGCGTGATGCTCGACCTCGAAGATTCGATGGCGAACTCCTGGCCTAACACGCTGAAGGGTATCAGCAACGTCCTCTCCGCGCTGGTGGGTGAGCTAACTTATGCGGACCAAAAACGGGGCAGCGAGGTGGGCATCAAAGACAGCCCCACCGTCATCTGGACCCGGCCGCGCGGCCTGCACATCTCGCAGGCAGGGGTGGTGCCCGGCGACGAACTGACTTCAGCCTCGCTGTTCGACGTAGCCATGATTGCGTACCAGGCGGACCCGGCGAGGCTTAAGCACCCGCTGTGCATCTACATCCCCAAGACCGAGTCGGCGGACGAAGCCTTGTGGTGGCGCGATCTCTTCCAGGCTATATCGGTGGCAAAAGGTTTGCCGCGCGACTACATCAAGTGCATGGCGCTGGTAGAGTCGCACCCGCTGGCGTTCCAGATGGAGGAGTTCGTCTACAACCTGCGCGAGCACATACTCGGTCTTAACCTGGGGCGGTGGGACTACATGGCGAGCCTCATCCACTTCAACTTCAACGATCCCCGTTGGGTGCTGCCCGACCGCAACACGATACCCCACAACGTGCCCTTCTTCCAGAACCTGCGCGAGTTAATACCGGAAATCTGTCATAAGCGTGGCATCCTCGCTATCGGCGGCATGACGGCCCTCTTTCCCAGCCGCGTCGACTCCGAATTGAACGAACGAGCGCTCAAAGTGCTTGCCGAGGACAAAAAGAACGAGGCGAACAGCCTGATGGACGGCGCGTGGACCGGCCACCCCGACCAGAACGAGATCGCGGTGAGCCAGTTCCCATATCCGAACCAGCTAGATGCCCGTCCGCAGGGTATAGACAGGTACCCCGACCTGCGCCCCTCGCCCGAAGGTGTGGGCAAGCGGACCCTGGCGGGCACGCGCGCCGCCGTGAGGACGGTCATACGCTATCGCAACGGCGTGCTAAACGGTAAGGGCGCGAGCCTGCTCGATGGCTACATGGAGGACTTGGCGACCGACCGCATCTACCGGCTGATGATCGCCCAGCGCATCAAGCACCGCGGCTCCGTGACCATCACCGGCGAAGAAGGGGAGACGGTCGAGCACACGCCCGACCTCGTGAGCCGCCTGTTTGACGAGGAGCTTGACAGGCTGCTACGGGAGTTGCCTGAGAATGCTCCCCCGGACGCTGCGGGCAAGTTCAAGATGGCCCGCGAGATAAGCGAAAGGATGATTACCAGGGGCGAGTTCGACCCGGTTTAGGAAGAGGGAACAGAGACGTTCTTCATGCCTATGGTCGAACGCCCGGCCGGAATGTTGTTCAGAACGGATAGGTTAACAAGGAGGTTAACAGCGCTATGGTACAAGAAGTAACTAAGAATGTGACACAGGACGGGCACAGCAACGGTCATGGTAACGGTCAGAATCCGACGTCTGAACAGCCCCAGCTAGAGCTTGCGCCCACGCCGCTCTTGCCTGAAGGGTACATGGTGCCTAAGTCACGTTGGACGCACCCCAGCACTCGGATGCGGCAGTTGCTGGAAACTGAGCCATACTTGTTCGGGCCGGGGGTGTACGATCCTTTCGGCGCGCAGCTTGCGATGTACTACGGCTTCAAGGCGGTCTACTTCAGCGGCTATTCCTTCGCGATAGGCCACCTCGGCACCACCGATATGGACCTCTACTCCAGCGTGGAGATAGCCGACGCCGCCCGCCGCACGGTGAGCGCCCTGCGCAAGTTCCAGCTAACGATGGCTGTTGGCGAGCCGGAGAAGGGCACACCTCCGAAGCACCTGGAGATGCCGCCCCTCATCGTGGACATGGACGGCGGCTATGGCAACATCTTCAACGTCCAGCGGACGGCGGAGCTTTACGTTGGCGCGGGCGTGGCGGCCGCCCACATCGAGGACCAGGTGCTGCCTAAGCGCTGCGGCCACATCGGTGGCAAGGCCCTCATCGGGGTGAACGAGATGGTCGGCAAATTGCGCATGGCCCGCGCCGTGGCCGACGACCTGGGCAACAGCGATTTTGTAATCATCGCCCGCACCGACGGTCTGAGCGCGGTAGACGCGCCGGAATCGCAGCGCGGGATGGAGTTGGCAATCGAGCGTGGCTTGCGCTACCTCGACACCGGCATCCCCGACCTGCTCTGGTGCGAGTTCCCCACCTCCGACCGCGAACCTGTTGAGACGTTCGCCAGCGAAATCAGGAAGCGCTTCCCTGAAGCACGCTTCGCCTTCAACTGGTCCTCCTCGTTCAAGTGGTTCAACGACCCCAACCCGACTACCTTTGCCGAGCTAGGCGACATGGGCTTCAAGTTCCTGTTCATCACCCTGGGCGGGCAGCACGCCACCGGCTACGGCCTCAGCAACCTCCTGCAAGAGATGTCCCAGACGCAGGAGCAAGGCTACATCAATCTGCAACGCAAGGAGTTCGTAGAAGGCGGCGACTACCCCACCAAGAGCCACCACTTCTTCTCCGGTGTGCCCTACCACCACGCCGTAGGCAAGCTATACGACGCGGCCCGCCTCGGCACCGAGTACATGGAGGAGCTACCGGAGGGGAAGGTAGTCTAGGGACGATGGACGATGGACGATGGACGATGGGTAGAGGGAACAAACCCCTCTGCCCATCGTCTGTTGTAGTGGCTGGAGCAACATAGAGCACGGGAACCAGTCTTGCCCTTCTCATCTTGAGCGTAGCAAAGGATCAGTGGCTCGTGCTTGGTTGCGTAACAGTGGCGACCAAAGCCTCGGCCTTGTCATTCTGAACGCAGTGAAGAATCTCGTCCTTCAGCACCCAAGTTTCACCTTTCCTACAGCAACAGAGTCCCATAAGAAAGCGGGAGCATACTGGTATGGGACGAGATTCTTCGCTACGCTCAGAATAACAAAGGGGGTAAGGTTCCGCAGCTCGATAGTAGCGCAGCCGCGTTCTATCTTAGAGAGGGGCACCGCAGGGGATTATCTCCGCGCTACGAACAGGCCGTTGTCCTTGCGGATGTGGAGCGGTCCGTTGGCGTCGAGTTCCGCCTGAACGAAGGCTGCTAGCGCCTGGGTCTGATCCGTGTCGAAGACGGAGCCTGAACTGGAGAGTATGTAGTCTATCAGCGGGCGGGCTTCGGTTACTTCCAGCGAATCCTCGTAGCGCAGTAGCTCAACATGGCTGAAGTGCCGCGCGATTTCCTCGCCGCCGGTTTCCAGCACGAAGCCCAGCCTGTGCTCTTGTGTGTCCGTCGTAGCCGGGCCGAATGGCAGCCTTGCCGCTGCTACCGGGTCGAAGCGGTCCAACATCTCGAAAATCTCGTACAGGTGCATGCGGCCAAGCGTTGACACGTACAGCTTGCCTTCCGCTTTGAGCACGCGCCGCATTTCGGCAAGCGCCTTGCTGCGGTCCGGCACGTGATAGAGCATGTACATTGCCAGCACGCCGTCGAAGCTCTCATCAGGGAAAGGGAGCGACATGGCATCCGCCTGCTGGAAGCTGAAGCCCTCCGCACCTTCCAGGTTGGCTCGCGCCTCCTCGACCATGCCTGGGGAGAGATCGGTGAGCACCACTTCCCAGTCCTGGGGCATCCGAGTCAGGTTCTCCTCCCAGAGGGTGCCTGGGCCGCAACCTACTTCCAGGACCCTGGCTCTTTCCGGCAGGTCAAGCTGGTGGAACAACCAGCGGAACCAGCCGTACTTGTTGGTGCTGTAAAGCTCGTGCAGGCGTATCCGCGCGTTGAGGTTGTCCGCCGTCTTGTACTGGCTGGAAAGTAGGTAGTTCTGGTCGGAGATGCTTGACATAAATAGAAACGAAACCTACAAGTAGAGCATACCGAAGGTGAGAGGTTGCTTGAATTGTAGGCGATTGCCGGTGGAGGTCATTAGCTCCTGCTGGGCTGGGTTGGGGTTGTCGTTATCGCCCGCCGAAGCCACGAAGCCGATACCCATGCCGGGCTGCGGGCGAAAGCCCCCAAAGGCGGCCCAGGGCAGCATAGCCTCGATGACGTAGCCGTTATTGGTGAGCCTGCGTTGGGCGCGTACCATGACGAGCTTGTTGCGGTTGGGGTCCCTGTCCGGGTTCCAGAATACCGCTTCGGGGCCGTGGCTGGCGAAGTCGCCTGGGGAGAGACCTAGCTGGAAGTCGTCGCCGTTGCCGGCGGCCACATTGAAGTCACCTGCCAGGTCTAGGTCGAACCATATCTCAATATCGTCGCCGTTGTACAGGCTGTAGCTGCGGGTACCGGCAGTCTGCACGTGCACGTCGTCGGTGACTACCGCGCCTATGTAGAAGTTGACGTCGTCCCAGGCAAAATTGAAGGTGGCGCTCAGGTCCTGGGGGCCTTCCCAGCGCAGGTCGCGCACCTTTTCGTTGATGTAGGTAATATCCGGGGCGGGCACCGCCCACTGCTCCGCCCCGGCCCAATCGGACATATCACCGTCAATGGTAAGAGGCTGGAGCGCGCGCGGCACGTGGATGTCGGGTCCGTTGCCGGTGCGCACGGGGCCGCTGTAGGTGGTAGGGCCGGGGGCCTGGAAGCGGTCCGCGCCGCCGTAGCCGGCCTGGCCGTTCTGCCCGATCCTGAGCGGGAATACACCCGCCCCCGCCGCCATGACGACCACCCCCAGCGCCACCAGCAACAGCGCGAAGAAGAGCAGCACCGTCCGGCGACCGCGTCCCCGCTGCTGGGGCATACGCGTATAGGTGACGTGCGGGTCGAACTGCTCGTAAACTTCGTAGGGTGGGTCTACCTCGTTGACGTAGGGATTTATCGTCTGCTGTCCGCCGTTCCACTGCTGCGCGTTGTTGTCGTAGCCCCCGGCAGGTTGCGGCACGTAGCGGGTAGCGTTCCCAGACCCGTTGGTGCCAGGCTTGGCTTTGAGCCAGGGTCCACCTTGGGGAAGCCAGCGGGCCACTTCTTCCAGGTCGCGGGCTAGGTCCAGAGCGTCGGAGTAGCGCAGGGTAGGGTTCTTGGCGAGGGCGCGGTCGATGATCGGTTGTAGCTCCTGGGGCAATCGCGGGTTCATCGAGCGAAGGGGCGGCGGCGCGTCGTGTACCTGCCGGTAGAGGACGCTGGCGGTGTTTTCCCCCGCGAACGGTGTCACTCCGGTGAGCATCTCGTACAGCACCACGCCGAGCGAATAAATATCTGAGCGCTGTTCCGCCGGGCGGCCGCTAATCTGCTCCGGCGCTAAATAGTCGGCAGTGCCCATTACCAGGCCCGTGGCCGTCAGCCCCGCCTGTGCCGCTCCCCCCGCCCGCGCGATGCCGAAGTCCGAGAGCACCACAGAGCCGTCCGGCTCTACAAGGATGTTGCCGGGCTTTACGTCGCGGTGGATGACGCCGTTCTTGTGTGCGTAATGTAACGCGTGGGCCACGGGCACGATGACATTGACGGCGGTTTCGAGGGGCAGAGGGCCGTTGTCTTGCAGGATGTCGCGCAGAGTAGTGCCCTGCACGTAGCGCATGGAGATGTAGTGGAGGCTGCCGTCCTGCTGCACGTCGTACACGCGTACGATGTTGGGGTGCTCCAGGTTGGCCGCGGTGACCGCCTCGCGCTTGAAGCGCTCTACCGCCTTGGGGTCTATGGCGAGCGCAGGGTCGAGCACCTTGATAGCCACCGCGCGGTTGAGCACCGTATCATGCGCCCTGTAGACCGTAGCCATGCCGCCCCTGCCAAGGAGGGACTCCAGGTGGTACTTGCCTAATCTGCGGCCTAGGAGTGTATCCAATGTGAGTTGTTAGCTGCCGATGGTTGGTGCTCAGGGGATCGCAAGAGACGGAACGCGCGTGCGATACCAGCGACATTATACGGCCAATTGCCGCCTGCTTACCAGCGTTTGCACGTTGCACCGGGTTGGGCACTGCCGCCAGCAGTACTCCGGCCGACGCACGGTGACGTGCCGCTTCTACGCCTTGCGAATGTTGTAGAAGGCGCTGAGGCCGGGGTAAACCGCGCTTTCACCAAGCTCTGCTTCGATGCGGAGCAGGCGGTTGTACTTGGCGGTACGTTCGCCGCGTGCGGAGGCGCCGGTCTTTATCTGGCCGCAGTTGAGGGCCACCGCTAGATCGGCTATGGTGGTGTCCTCGGTCTCGCCGGAGCGGTGGGACATGACGGCCGTCCAACCGGCTTGCTGGGCGTCACGCACCGCCTGGATCGCTTCGGTGAGGCTGCCTATCTGGTTCACCTTTGTGAGCAGCGAGTTGCAGGCCCCGGCCTCGATGGCGCGGGCGATACGGGTGGTGTTGGTGACCAGCAGGTCGTCGCCCACAAGTTGCACTCGGCTGCCTATACGCTGGTTGAGCAGTTGCCAGCCCTCCCAGTCGTCCTCTGCCAGGCCGTCTTCGAGGGAGATGATCGGGTAGCGGTTGGTCCAGTCCTCCCAGAAGGCCACCATCTCCTCGCTGGACAGCTTGCGCCCCTCCTTCGCGAGGTTGTACGAGCCGTTTTCATATAGCTCG
Source organism: Chloroflexia bacterium (assembly GCA_036386675.1). Taxonomy (GTDB): domain Bacteria; phylum Chloroflexota; class Chloroflexia; order QHBQ01; family JADMIH01; genus JADMIH01. Next base: position 178,665 of record DASVVE010000016.1, read on the forward strand.
GTCATCGCGGGATCGAGGGCGATGTGCACGTCCCTGCCCGGTACGTAGCCGGCCTGCTCTACCGCCGCGAGGATCAACTCGACCGCTTCCTGGTTGCTCTTGAGCGAGGGTGCGAAGCCGCCTTCGTCACCGATACCGGTGCTGTAGCCCTTGTCGTGCAGGGTCTTCTTTAGCGAGTGGTATATCTCCACACCCCATCGCAGCCCCTCCCGGAAGTTGGGCGCGCCCGTGGGCATGACCATGAACTCCTGGAAGTCAGTGGAGTCTACCGCGTGCTTGCCGCCGTTCATGATGTTGAACATCGGGACCGGCATGGTGCGAGCGGCCAGGCCACCCAGGTAGCGGTACAGCGGCATGTTGAAGTGTTTGGCTGCGGCGTGGGCGGCGGCCAGCGACACCCCCAGTATGGCGTTGGCACCCAGGCGGCCCTTGTTGGGCGTGCCGTCGAGGGCGAGCAGGGCGCGGTCAAGCCCCACCTGGTCGCAGGCGTTGCTGCCTATTAGCTGCTCGGCCACCGCCACGTTGACGTTCTCGACCGCCTTGAGCACTCCCTTGCCCCCGTAACGACGCTTGTCGCCGTCGCGCAGCTCCACAGCTTCGTGCGCCCCCGTAGACGCGCCCGAAGGCACTGCCGCGCGCCCCACGGCCCCGCCAATCAGGCTGACCTCGACCTCGATCGTGGGGTTGCCCCTGGAGTCGAGTATCTCGTAGGCTCTTACGTCTTTGATTTCAACTTCGTACACAGCAAGTCCTCCCTTGCATTAACATCAGGGTCGAATATCCGATGCATGATACCCCAGGCAGGGGGAGTTGGCAAGACGCGCTTGATGTTTAAACGCCAAGACGCGGAGACGCCAAGGACGCGCCAAGTAAACTAAGGTTTAGAGAGTACAAGAGGACCAGGGTACAGTATGTCGTACCCTGGTCCTTTATCTTGAGCCACAATCCTACTATTGGCGTGGTCCTTGGCGTCTCCGCGTCTTGGCGTTTAGACGTGGCTACTGCTTGGGCAGCGGCATGCGCAGGAACGGCTCGGTCGGGGTGCGTTGGCCGGGGATGTAGCCTCTGGGCGTTTCTGGAGCCATTTCTACGCCCGCGCCGTTGGTGCTCGACGTGTCAGGCTCGTCGGTCTTCAGGGCTATAAGCTCGGACCGGGGCACCGGCACCTGGATGCCTTCGCGCTGAAACACCTCGTAGATGTCCATCATCAGGTCGTTGGTCACTTTGGATTGGCGCTCGAAGTTTTCCAGCTTGATGTCATCGATGTAGTAACTCATGTTGTAGAAGTAGAAGTAGTCACCGAAGCCCTTGAAGCTGGCACCTGGCACCTTCCAGTCCTCGAACGGCTCGTGGAACCTGTTGCTGTTGATCCACCGCTTGATGTTCGTCAGGTAGTTGTCGAGCAACTCCTCGTCGCCAGCGGGGAGCGACAGGAGCCTGGTGCTGAGCAGGCGCAGCTTGCGTTCCCACTGTTCGACCAATCGCTTGTATTCGCTGGGGGGAAGCACGTCTTCTTCCTTCCACTGCGTATAGCGCATGATGCGCGGGCGCAATTCGTTCAGCCGCCGCTCGCACATTGCCTGCATGCCGCCCCACTGCGTGAACAAGCCCCTGATGCGCAATCGCTCCTGCCTGCTCAGGCCGCCCGCTTCCAGGGTGCGTAGCCAGTGGATAAGGCCGTCAAGCTCCGCGTTCAGCCCCTCAATCGAATCGAGCATCTCCATCTCGTTGTAGACGACCGCCACGTTCTGCACCCACAGCTTGATGCGCGACGATTCCTTGTAGAACCCCTTGATGTGCAGCGCCTCGGCTACCACGTTGCCCGCCTCCACCAGCCGCGTCAGCAGGCCGTCCAACTCCTCAATTGCCCTCTTTTCGTGCGCGAGTAGCTCTTGCTCGATGGCTTCAGCTTTGACGTGCAACTCTTCAATCGAATTAAGAGCGGCGCGCAGAGGCTCCAATTCCACTTGGGACAGCGTGTTCGCGAGGCCATGCCAGGCCACATCTATCTCCGCTATCCTGTCGGTCTGCTGCCCGCCCATCGTCCGGCCGCTCGCGTCGACTCCGCCCAGGATGGTGCGCAACTGCTCCACGTCCCTCACCGCCTCGCCACGCGCCCGTAACTGGCTCAAGGCGATTTGCGCGTCTATCAAGCACTGGGTAAGCTGCGTGCGCACCTGGAGCAAGTTGCTGTAGAGGTCGTTGTTCGTGGCGGTATGCTCGCGCCACCATTCCTCGAGCGCGGTCTGGGCCATAGTGAGCACGGTGCTGCTGGCACCTGAGAGCATGGCTATCTTGTTGATCCGGTTGCGTAGCACCAACAGCTTCTTTTCGGGCACGTGGAGCACGTTACGGTGGCTCTGCACGATCTCCCTCAGCAGCGCCCTCACGCGTGCGGGGTCGGCGTCCATCGTGGTGCGTATCTGCGTGATCGTCCTCATGTCAACGGTCGGCTTGTTGATGTTAGCGATAGAGGACCGGGTGAGTACGTTGTTCGGCATGTAGATGAGGGCGTGGTTAGTCATGTCGTAAAGCTGGGTCATGCGCAGGCCCACCTTTTCCACACGGTAGATCTTGTTTTCGGGCAGGATGATAAGGTCGTCTTCCCGGAAGGGCGGGTCTATCATCAGGTAGACCCCGCTGAACAGGTTGCCTAACGTGTCCTGAAAGGCGAGACCGATGATGAGGCTGACCGCGCCGATGCTGGCGAGCAATACGCCGATGTTCACGTCAAGCGCCTGCAATATGAACGCGAGCGCCACCAGGAAGAAGACCAGCGGGCCGAGCGTCTTGACGATGGGCACCATCAGGTCGTCCACGTTGCTCTCAGTCTCGGCCGCCCTGGATGCCAGCCACCGCAGCAAGAACTCGCGGACGACGCGCCAGGCCAGGTAGAACACCACCGCTAACACGACCACGGTGTAGAGCCTGCGCAGCATGAGGGTGAAGTCCGGCCCCAGGGGCACTTCTTCGAGCGCCTGCACGACGCCGTACGCCACGATAGCGACGAAGATGGGCGCTCGTACTGTGCGCAACACCATATTGTCGAACTCGTTGCGTGTGGAACTCACCAGCATGCGCCCGACAGGGAACAGCAGCCAGTAAGCGAGCGCCCCTATAGCAGCCCAGACAACGAAGGTGAGCAAGACCTGTAACAGCCGGTCTTCAGGCCAGCCGTTTATCTGTATGAGAAGCGTGCCAAGAACCATGTTCAAACCTGCCATAACTCCTCCATGTCATAAGTGCCGAGTGCCGAGTGCCGAGTACCGAGTGCCGAGTACCGGGTACCGAGTGATTGTTGCGTACCTACTTGGCGCTCGGTACTCGGTACTCGGTACTTCCTAGCGGTATTGTGAACCAGAAGATGCTGCCACCTTCGGGGTTGGGCGTCATGCCGATTTCGCCGCCGTGCGCCTGCACTATTTCCTTGCTGATATGCAGCCCCAGGCCCAAGCCGCGTTCCCGCCGAAGGGCCGCCGGTGCTCCACCGTTTGTACTTGCGTCCTGTCCGGCGGGCCTGCGGTCCTGGTAGTAGCGGGAGAACAGGTGTGGGCGCATCTCCTCCGGCACGCCCGGCCCGTTGTCCGCCACCTCTACGCGAGCCTGTCCGTCCTGCTGCTCCACGCGCACGAGCACGAGAGTACCGGGCGGGCTATAGCGTATGGCATTACCTACCAGATTGGTAAGCACCTGCTCGATCCTGGTCGCATCTACCACGCCTATTATACTGGCGGGAGCAACTAACTCAAGCCTGTGAGCACCCTGGTCAATCGACTCGGCTGCGGACATGGCAGAGCGTACAATCTCAGCCATATCACTCTCTCGCCTATCGAGCACCAACCTGCCTAACGAGATGCGGGAAGCATCCAGTAGTAGCTCTACGAGGGCGTTCAACCTCTTGGAGAGCTTGGTCATCTCCTCCAGGTACCGCACGAAACCGGGCGGCACATCGTCTTTGGCTGCCTGCCTGTTTTGAAGCTGGATGTAGCCGTGGAGCGCGGTGAGCGGGTTGCGTATCTCGTGAGCGGCGGTGGCGATGAACTCGTCCTTGCGGGCGTCCAACTCGCGCATGCGTGTGACGTCCTGCAACACCACAGCCGCGATGGTGATGTTGCCCCTGTCGTCGCGCAATGGGACGGCGCTCACGAGCAACGAGTGTCTGCCTTGTCCCGGTATTTCGGCCAGCATCTCTTCCTCGCGCACAACCTGGCCGTGGGTCAGCGCCCGCACGCTGGGGAACTCCTCGTGCGTGTAGGCCGTGCCGTCGGGTCGTGTGAAACCGTAGTGGGCGGCCCGGTCTTCAGGACGCAGGGCGTTCCACTCGTCGGTAGGGAAGAGGTGCTCGGCGGCATGGTTCTGGAGCACGGTGTTGCCGTCTGGAGGCACGATCAGCCTGACGGGCACCGGTAGGCTTTCGATGATGGCCTGGAGGCGGGCGCTCTCGGCTTCAGCCGCCTCCGTGGCCTCCTTTTGCAACTTGGTCTCCCGCCTGGACACCGCCGCCGCGAATATGGCGCTTGACAGGGCGAGCACTCCCACTCCAATCAGCAGGTAGAGTTCGTTGCGGCGGATGCGGAGCAGGTCGGCGTTGTACTGGCGCACCCGGTCGTTCAGCAGGTCGTTGAGCCTGGTGCTGCGCTCGCGGAAGCTGTTGAAGAGGTCGTTCCCCCTCCCGCTGACCACTATGTCCACGGCTTCCTGGGTGCGCCCTGAGCGGACCAGCTCGGTCGTCACCTGGGAGAAGTCCTCCCTCCATATGGTCGCCGCCGCCTGCATGTCGCGCACGAGGGTGGTGATGGGCTGCGCATTCGGCTCGTCCACCGCGTCGAGGGCGGCGGCATCCTTCTCAAGTGTCTCCCACAGGCCCGGTAGTCGTTGCTCCGCCTGCCTGTAAGGTTCGAGGAACTGCTCGTCCTCGGTGATGATGTAGCCCCGGTTGGCGGCCTGCATGTCTACGTGCATGCCGTAGAGCGTGCGCTCCACCAGCAGGAGGTCGTTCGTTATGCGTATGTTCTCCTGCGCTCCCCGCCCCAGCAATTCGGTCACCACTCCCACGCCCGCCAGCACGAATACGAGCACAATCACCACGCCTATGAGTATAGGCGCTAACCGGTTGTTACTTCGATTCTGGACTGTGCGTAGGCGCGAGAGCATCGGGTCTTCCTGGGCAAGCGAAAAGAGGGCTTCCACTTATATAGCGGCAGCCTATCCTTACTATAAAGCCGTATGCCTGCCCTGTCAATACGGCCAATGCCGCTAGAAAAAGCACAGCGGTGTGATCATTCTCCGGCAGGAGAGACACAGGAAAGTGTGGCATGTAACAAGTGGCATAGTAGCAGGCGGCATGGCGGCATGGTAGACGCCCGTCGATTGAAATCGAGGGCTACACATTGCGAAGTCTGCCCTGCGGCAGACTGGTTCACCTTGAGCATCTGTAAAGACCTAATGAAATGTTTCAGTCCCGCAGGGACTTTGCAAAGTGTAGCCCTCGATTTCAATCGACGGGCGTCTACCATGCCGAGAATGACCTACGGAGAATGACCTCACCAAGGTATCGCAGCAAGGACGTTTGACGGTACCTGGCAGCCTACTGCGCTGCAACCCTTTGTGCAGGCTATAGCTAGCGTGTGGATTATCGTACGTTGAGGCCGTATTAGCTGCTATACTCGGCCCGAAACAGGAATGCCGCGATTGCGTGAGCGATCAACGTCTGCGGCATTTCCATGATTACCAGGAGCGAAGGGTAGGGTAATGCAGATTCCCAGGGTGGGGTTTGACAAGCTACTGAATGCTACAGATGCCGCGAACAGGCTGTGGAGCCGCGTGGCCGTGGTGCGTTCGCGCCTCCAACGGAGGCAGTTGGCGGCTGTAGCCGTGTCGAGTGCGCCTATCACCACCCAGCTAGTCGCGGCCGCGCTAGAGTCGCCCGACCGCTTCCAGATATCGGGCCTTCAGCCGGTGGACCGCTCGCGCACCTTCACTCTGCCCTGGGACCGGCAGCGCTTCGATGACGACGGCGGCCGGGACCAGGAACCCCGGAAGCCCCTCAACCTGCTCGACTGGCTCCTGCTCGGTTTGGAGGCGCTGGGTGCGCTGGTAGTGGCGTGGCTGGCCTTCCAGTACATCTACACGACCTATATCGACACCGCCCCTCGCAGGCTCACGCCGCCTCCCTCCAGGCCGGTCCCTTCAGGCGGTAGTGGGGCCATAGCGACCGCCACGCCGACCGTCCGGGTGACCGCCAGCCCTGAAGCCGAGGCCACCGCTACGTTTGTGTCTGAGGTGCTCCCACCCATGATCGGGGGCGGGCCGGAGCCTACTGGGACTGCTACACCGGGTAGCGCCGGTACCCCCGCACCCACGGCTTCCCCCGAAGCCCTGCTCCCGAACCGGCTGCGCATTCCTGTCATGTTCCTGGACAGCGCCGTGCACGAGGTGACGGTGAACATGGGCGAGTGGGAGGTGTCCCCGATGGACGTGGGCCACCACGAGGGCACGGCCAACCCCGGCGAAGTGGGCAACGTGGTGCTGGCGGGGCACCGGGACATCAATTCCGCGCTGTTCCGCGAGTTGGACCGGCTTCAGCCAGGCGACGAGGTATTCGTGGGCAACATGTTTGGCGAATACCGGTACCTGGTCGAAGAAAGCCTGGTGGTCAGCCCCGACTACGTGCAAGTCATGGACCCCACCGGCGACAAACGCCTGACGCTGATTACGTGCACGCCCTTAGGCCTGGCTACCCAGAGGCTCGTAGTGATAGCCAAGCTGGATGAATCAAGCGTGGCGCAGGCACCCTAGTAAAGAAAAAGCGCGCAACATTAGCCAATAAACCGATTTGCTAAGAGAGACAGGGAGATGAGATCGAGATGAAGAACTACTTAGATGTGCAGAGTTCCGAGCGAAAGAACCTGAGGACTATTGTGTACTTGCTGCTGGCCGCATTGGTGTTGGGGTTGGGGCTGACCTTCGCTTCAACCGCCCAGGGCGCGCCACAACAGCAGACCCAGGGCGCTATTACGGGCGCTGTGACGCTGGGCGAGGCGGGGGCTGAGGGTGTAACCGTGGAGTTGCGCCAGCACGCCAACAGCGGGGCAGAGAGCCTGCTCGCCACCACCACTACGGACGCCACCGGGCGCTACGTCTTCGTCAACCAGCCGAGCGCCCCCGGCGATGCCTTTTACTACATTCAGTTCCAGGGTGGCCCCGGCACGCTCGCTTCCTGGCGCACCTTCCCGATCATCTATCTCACCGGCACCGACTTCAACGTGCCCACCGTAGACATCTCCGACGTTACGCTGGTGGAGCCTGCGGCGGGAGGCACCGTCGCCCCCGGCAGCAAACTCAAGTGGAAGGCGCGACGTGCCGGGGAGACTTATCGCCTGTACATCTACGCGGCGGGGCAGGGAGACAAGCCGGTCGTGGACAGCGGCAGCCTCGGCGCAGGCACCGAGTACACGCTGGGTGAAGGCGGCCTGGCAGAGGGCCAGTATGAAGCTATCGTGCAGGTGCGCGATGCGGTAATCGGTTTCGGACATAGCCGCGCCCGCTTCCAGTTCACAGTCACCAAAGCCCCGGTGAATACCCCGGTCGTAGGGGCCCAGCCGCAGGAGGGCAGCCCTGGCGCGCCCTCCGTGCAACTCACGCCCGAACAGCAGATAGCCCTTCCAACCACACAACCCCAGCAATCGGAAGGCGGCGAACCCGAAGCCGCTGAGAGTAACCCGGCGGCACAACCCACAGCCGAAACCCCCTCGCAGCCTGCGGGTAAGCCGGAACTGAAAGTACGCCTCTCCGCCGACAAGACCACCGTGGACCAGGGGCAATCGCTGGTGTACGTAATTGAGGTGCACAACGCCGGGGATGCCGCGGCCACCGATGTAGTGGTGACGGACAAGCTACCCGCCGGGGTCACGGTAGATACCGCGCGGATGCGAAGCACCCACGGCTCTGTAGCGGTGACTGACAACACGGTCACGGCGCAGGTAGGCGAGTTGGCGGCGAACAGCACGGCGCAGGTGGAAATCCCGGTGCAGGTAGGGCCGGAGGTCGATAGCTCGCTCAGCAACCAGGCGAGCGCGGTGTACAAGCAGAGCAGCGAGGTAGTGCAATCCAACGCCTACATCGCGCAGGTGGCCGAGCCTCTCACCGGGCAGCAACCTGCCGCTACTGAAACGGCCCTGCCCGCACCCACAGAAGCGACTAGCCCGCCGCAGCCCACCGCCACCACACAAACACAGCCAGCGGTCAACCAGCCCGCCCCTACCACCGAAAGTGGGACGGGTGCCGCGTCCAACCAACCGGCCGCGCCGCCCAACACCCCGGTTGCAAGGCCCACACCGACCAAGCAGGCGGCAGCCATCCCTCAGACGGGTGGCTCGTTCCCACTGGCGCTTGCGGTGCTGTTCCTGGTCATGGCGCTGCTCGCCCGGTACCTGCGGGGTAGCAGGTCGAGGAAGATCTAAAATTGGGCGCGAATCTTGCAGGTTACGGTGCTATAATAGCGCCGGGGCAGTGAAGAGCCGCAAGCGCGACCGGCTTCTAGATTTAATGACTGACCTGGGGGTTTGATGGACTACGATCTAACCGAACTAATCCGCGACGTACCTAACTTCCCGGTGCAGGGCATCCTGTTCCGCGACATCACCACGCTGCTCAAGGTTGGCCCGGCGTTTCAGCAGGTGGTCGACCAGTTCTGCGACAAGCTGGCGCCGCTCAACGCGACCAAGGTGGTAGCGATAGAAAGCAGGGGCTTTATCTTCGGCGCGCCGATTGCGTACCGATTGGGGGTGGGCTTTGTGCCGGTGCGCAAGCTAGGCAAGCTGCCCGCCGAAACGGTGACCGCCGCCTACGAGCTTGAATACGGCGCTAATACTGTGGAGATGCACAGCGACGCAATCGAGCAGGGCGAGCGCGTGATCGTGGTGGACGACCTGCTGGCTACCGGCGGCACCACCCGCGCCACTATAGAGCTTGTGGAGCGCCTCGGCGGCGACGTTGTAGCGCTGGCCTTCCTGATTGAGCTAACCGAGCTTGGAGCGCGCCAGTACCTCGAAGACTACAACATCCTCACGCTGATACGCTTCTGACAGCACACGAGATGTATAGTCTCCAAGCACGTCAGGGCCGCCTTGCACGCGAAAAGCTGCGGGTGGCCCTGATTCCTTTTGGTGAGGTAGGTACGATAGGGCTACTACACTGGAAGGGTGTCTTCAGCAGGCACATATGAGGCCACGCGTCCTACGGGATCGTGGTAGCATCGTTGAACTTCGCAATCTATGAGTGCAGGCGGCAGTACAGGGGCATGTAAATTGCTAATTGTTTACCTGTTAGCCTGGATAATGGAAGACGCGGGAAGGACTTATGTCTTACCCCGCGCAACCCATTAAGAGCCTTGTTAGCAGGCCTCTGTTCCAGGTACAATTGGGATTAGCATGAATATAAGCACGGACTTCCCAACTCAATCATATGCACAGCCGGTTGATCTAAGCCACCCCGGTTCCTGCGCGCATGCCGTGCAATTCTACGACGATGATGAGTTCCTCCTGGACGAGCTAAGCCGGTTCATCGGCTCTGCTCTCATGTCCGGCGAGGCAGGTGTTGTCGTAGCCACGCGGGAGCACCGGGAGGGGCTTGCACAGCGGCTGAAGGCACGCGGTGTGGATATCGCTCGTGTCATTGGGGAGGGGCGGTATGTGGCCCTCGATGCCGCCGAGACGCTGTCGAGTTTCACCCGCAATGGGCGGCCGGACCCGGCTATCTTCTCCGACGTGATTGGCGGTGTGCTGGCGAGCGCCACTTCCGCACCCGGTGGCGAGCAGCGACGGGTGGCAGTGTTCGGTGAGATGGTGGCTTTATTGTGGGCGGAGGGGAAGGCCGACGTCGCCATTCAACTCGAAGAACTATGGAACGAACTGGCCCAGTCACATTCGTTCGACCTGCTTTGTGCCTATCCGATGAGCTTCTTTACCCAGTCGGGAGACGGCGCGCCTCTTGGCCGGATTTGCGAAACGCACTCGCGCGTTATACCCTCCGAGAGCTATACCTCACTGGTTGATGACGAGGACCGCTTGCGCGCCATTGCTATTTTGCAGCAGAAGGCGCAGGCTCTTGAAAGCGAGATAGAGGAACGTAAGCGGGTTGAGCGGTCGCTGCTCGAGCGCAACGAAGAGTTACGAACAGCCATCGTAGCGCGTGACGAGTTCCTATCCGTCGCTGCCCACGAGCTAAAAACGCCTGTCACCAGCCTCCGCGGTTTCGCACAGTTGCTCCTGCGCGACATCGGGCGTAATCGCGAGGTCTCTCCTGAGCGCCTGCGCATGGCCCTCGATACTATCTACGTGCAAACGGGCAAGCTGGACCAACTGGTGGCGCGATTGCTTGATACAGCACAGATCGCGGAGGGCAAGCTGCGGATCGAGCCTCTGAGGACCGATCTTGCCGCGCTCGTCCGTATGACGGTCGCCCAGCAGAGCGAGGGCCAGCATACGTTCTCATACGAAGGGCCTGAGCACCTCGAAGTGGTAATAGATCCTGTGCGGTTCGAGCAGGTAATCACTAACTTGCTTCAGAACGCAGTGAAGTTCAGCCCCGAAGGCGGGGCCATCAAGGTTGAACTGCGGCAGGCCGCCCCCGACGGAGCGCTCCTCTCCGTGACCGACTCGGGGCTGGGCATTCCGACCGATCAGCGTGAGGCGGTGTTCGAGCGCTTTCACCAGGCCCACAGCGAGGGTCACCTGTCGGGCATGGGCCTCGGCCTCTACATCACTCGCGAGATCGTGGCGATGCATGGCGGCCTTATCTGGGTTGAGGGGCCGGAGGACGGTGGCTCGCGGTTAGTGGTGGCGCTCCCATTGCGCACCGGTACTCACTAGGCAGTGCTGGACACCTGCACCCCACCCCGTAAAGCTATGACTCGGGTCCTTGTGGTCGATGATGAGGTCGATATTCGCCAGGTGCTGGTCTACGTGCTGGCCGACGAGGGCTACGAGGTGGATGAAGCACCCAATGGCGAGGCCGCCCTGGAGCTGATCGAGCGGCAGCACCCCGACGTTATCATCCTCGACATGAAGATGCCGGGAATAGACGGCTGGGAGTTCGCCAAACGTTACCGGGAGCTATACGGTAATAGAGCACCGATCTTAGTCCTCACAGCCGCGCAAGACGCAGCCCGCCGCGGAGACGATATCAGCGCCGAGAGCTACGTACCCAAGCCTTTTGACATTGACGTTCTATTGGAACGAGTCTCCACCCTTGTGAGAACGGTCGATACTGGTAAGTAGTAGGGGCCTCAGTGTCACCCCGCGTACTGTATCCGCAAGTCAGCAGGTCTTCTCCCCGCCTTATGTACGGGGCTAATCTCACGTATCTTCCGTAGCCCCGTCGCTGCCACCATCGACATACCTGGCTCGTGGCACCGCCCTGGCCCTGTAAGGGTTCTGCGTGTCGAAGACTATGTCGTCCTTGCTCACGCCGGGAGGACCATATGGCCGGGGTGGCGCTTCCGGTTCGGGCGGGGGAGCAGTGCTGCTCACCGTTGGGGCCGTATAGCCTACAGTGGCGGGGCGCTGCTCTTTGTTCCTGCTCATCTTACGCGCGGCCCACATCACGGGGTCGAAGTAAATATCGGCCACCCGCTCCTTGAGGGGGATGATGCCGTTGTCGGTGAGGTTGATGTGCTCGGGACAGACCTCCGAGCAGCACTTGGTGATGTTGCAGAAGCCGACCCCCGCCTCCTCACGCGTCATCTGGCGGCGGTCCAGCCCATCGTATGGGTGCATATCGAGATTGGCGAGCTTGATTAGCTGGCGGGGACCGAAGAAGGCGTCCTTGCGGTTGTGGTCGCGCAGGATGTGGCAGGTGTCCTGGCAGAGGAAGCACTCGATGCACTTGCGGAACTCCTGGATGCGGTCCACGTCTATCTGCTGCATGGTGAAGGGAGTCGGCGCGCCTGCTACCGGAGTGAACGGCGCGACACGCTCCGACATGCGATAGTTCCACGACACATCCGTCACCAGGTCCTTCACCAGCGGGAACGCCTTTAGCGGGTGGACCAGGATAGGCTCGTTGCCGTCCGAGTAGTCTCGCACGCGGGCTTTGCATAGCAGGCGCGGCTTGCCGTTGATTTCGGCGCTGCACGAGCCGCACTTGCCCGCCTTGCAGTTCCACCGGCAGGAGAGGGTGCTGTCGTACTCGGCCTGGATGTAGTGGATAGCGTCCAACACCACCATGCCGGGGAAGGTGGGCACTTCGTACTCGGTATGGGTTCCGCCCTCGGGATCTCCCCGGAAGACGCGCAAGGTGACCGTCTGCCCAACGGAAGATGTTTGCCGCTTGGCTTCCTCCTTGTCCTCGAAGGTCGCCTCCCGGTCCATCGGCATGCTGCCCAGTTTAGCCTCGGTTTCGGTGGTCATTGTGCTCTCCTTACCACTCAACGTTTACAGCATATTGCTCAAACACCTTGTCGCGGCTGACAAGTGTTGCGCCTTCGACCAATGCCTGGGAAATCAAGATGCGGTCAAAAGGGTCTTTGTGATGTTCTGGCAGGTTCTCTAGCGCCAGCACGTGTGAGAGATTTACCGGAAGAACCTCTACGTTGTGCGTTTGCTGCTGACTTGCGATTATATCAGCCAATCGTAATGTTAGTTTCAGCTTGCCAAGTTGCGCTTTGATTTGCATCTCCCAGACGCTCGCCACGCTGAGGAGTATAGTGTTCGATGGGTCTTCACACAGGGCTAACGCTCTTGAGGACAACCGTACTGGTTCGCTGTCCCACCATATGAAGGTATGCGTATCTAGTAGCAGCCTCATGCACTACCTGTCCAGAACTCATCCGGCAGTTGCTCATCAAAGTCATCACTGGTCCAAATTGCTCCGGCGTGTAATCCTGCTTTGCGGGGCGTAGGTTGCGCCGCCTTCAGTTCCTGCTCGATTTGGGGCGCAATCTCCTCTATCAGACGCACTTTGTCCAGCAAGGATAGCTGCTTTGTGAGTTCCACAATTTCGTCTAGCGTCACAGTTTTCCTACTTTGCACTAGGAGAAAATGCTCCCCGTCATACTTGGGTCTCGCACATATGCACTAAGTAAATAGCTCGTCCACAGGCATCTGCCAGCCGGGTACCGCCGGTTCCGCCTCGGCCACTTCCCCGCGATGGTAAATCGCCGGATTGCCGGGATCACTTGCTCTGTATACCCTTACTACTTCATCGCGAAGCACATCTACATCCCAAACTACAAGGGTGCCAGCCGAGAAATAATCTGCTCGTTTGGCTGCGATTGCACGTTCTGCCTTAGGACCATAATCGCCTTCGCTACGGACTTCGACGGCAAACACTGGTGCACCATTGAGGAACTTTCCACCTGAGCGAGGGCCTACATAGAAGGCAACATCGGGACTGAACGACTTACGATTCGGCAGGTTTACGATGAAGCCCGCGGTCGCAGTATAAGCTCGGCCAGATGGTGCGTGCCCCTCATACAAGCGAAGGCTTACGTAGATGGCACCTGTTGCACTACTAGGTAGATCGCCTGTTGGAAGCAGTAGCACCAACTCTCCATTAACAAGCTCCGCCCTGCCGTTATCTGGCACCAGGTAGAGATCTTCAATTGTTGCTTCGGCTCTGGCTTTCATCCTGGTACCTTATCAAGCTACTACTTACTTCTTCCCCTCGAACAGCGCCGCCAGTTCCGGTGGCATCTTCGGCACCGGGCGGGTGTCGATCTGCACCTGGCCCTCCTCGCCCTTGATGGCTATCAGGTTCTTCTTGGCCCATTCGGGGTCCAGGTCGGGGTAGTCTAGCCTCCACTGCGCGCCACGACTTTCGCGGCGTTCGAGCGCGCAACGCACGATGATCTCCGACACCTTCAGCATGTTCTGTATGTCGCGCGCGGTGTGCCAGCCGGGGTTGTACATGCGCGAGCCTTCGATGTGCAGATTCTCGGCGCGCCCCTGCAACTCCAGCACCTTGTCGAGGCACTTCGTCAGGCTCTCCTCGGTGCGGGCTATCATCGCGCCCTCTTGCATCGCGGCCTGTAGCTCCTGGGTGAGCAGGTAGGGGTTCTCGGTGCCCGCCGACTCGAAGGGCGCGAGCATGACCGCTACTTCCTCGCGTATGCTCGTGCTGTCTAGCTCCCCGTGGGGGTTCCCTTGCGCGTGTTCGGCTGCCGCCAGCCCCGCCCGCCTGCCGAACACCAGCAGGTCGCATAGCGCGTTGCCTCCCAAGCGGTTCGCTCCATGCACGCCGCAGGCCGTCTCGCCCGCCGCGAAGAGGCCGGGGACGTTGGTGGCGGACGTCTCAGACGTGGCCCGCACCCCGCCCATCACGTAGTGGATGGTCGGGTAGACCTCCATCGGCTCCTTTGTGATGTCTACGTCGCCCAGCGCGTGGAATTGCTCGTACATGCTGGGCAGCTTGCGCTTAATGTAGTCGGCTCCTCGCTGCGTTACGTCCAGGTACACCCCGCCGTGCTCGCTGCCGTTGCCGGCCTGCACTTCGCGGTAGATGGCGCGGGCCACCACGTCGCGGGGCAGCAATTCGGGCGGCGGGCGGTTGTTGGCCTTGTCCTCCAGCCAGCGCGCGGCCTCCTCTTCCGTCTCGGCAAAGCGGCCCCTGTACGCGGCGGTCATATACTTCGAGTCGAACATGAAGCGCTCTTGCTTGGAGTTGCGCAAGATGCCTCCTTCGCCGCGCACGCCCTCGGTCACCAGCAGACCGCGTACGCCAGGAGGCCACACCATGCCGGTGGGGTGGAACTGCACCATCTCCATGTCCTGCAACTCGGCCCCGGCTTCGTACGCGAGTATCGCCCCGTCGCCGGTAGACTCCCAGGAGTTGGAGGTCACCTTGTACATGCGGCCCCAGCCACCCGTCGCCAGCACCACCGCCTTCGCCCTGATGACGAAGAAGCGCCCGGTCTCGCGATAGTATCCTAGCGCGCCCGTTACCCGGTCGCCGTCCTTCAGCAGCCGGATGATCGTGGTCTCCATGTAGCACTTCATACCGGCGGCCACAGCCCTGTCCTGTAACGTGCGAATTAGCTCCAGGCCCGTGCGGTCGCCAACGTGGTTAAGGCGGCGGTAGGTGTGCCCGCCGAACGGGCGCTGCATGATGAGGCCCTCGGGCGTGCGGTCGAAGACGGCCCCCCACTGCTCAAGCTCTAGCACGCGCTCAGGGGCTTCGGTGGTGAGAAGCTGCACCGTGCGCCAGTTGTTGAGGAAGCCGCCGCCCCGCATGGTGTCCATGAAGTGCACCTGCCAGTTGTCGGCCTTGTCCAGGTTGCCCAGTGCCCCCGCGATGCCTCCCTCGGCCATGACGGTGTGCGCCTTGCCTAGCAGCGACTTGCAAACCACGGCTACGTTCTGCCCGGCCTCAGACGCCGCAATGGCCGCCCGCAACCCCGCGCCTCCCGCGCCGATTATGAGCACATCATGTTCAACTATTTCGTAGGGTTCCATACTCAATCCATGCAGTAAGATGGGTCAAAGATCAATGAAAGACCGAAACTCATGTGCCGCGCTAATCCGGCTTCGTTTCTAGATGAACCTGAAGTCCGTAATCCAGCCCGCGGCCACCGAGCGTATGTACAGGTCGGTCAGCGCCACCCAGACCAGGCTGGCCCAGGCATACAGAGAATGCTTGGAGTTGAGGAAGCTTATCTGCTTCCAAACGCCGTAGCGCGTCCTGCTGGCAAGGGTGCACGAGTAGCAATTTACCCTGCCGCCAGTCAGGTGCCGGAACGAATGACAGGAGAAGGTGTACAGGGATATAAGTATGACGTTGATCGTGAGCACGAGCGAGCCGACTCCAACACCGAAACCGTCATGGAAGAAAAAACCCTTGATAGCGTCAATCGAGAGGATGACGATGAACACCAGGGCCGCATACAAAGCATAGCGGTGGATGTTCTGGAGCACGAAAGGGAACTGGCGCTCGCCCGTATAGTGCCTGCGCTCCAAAGGCTCGGGTACCGCGCACGCGGGCGGGTCCCAGAAGAAGGCCCGGTAGTAAGCCAGTCGGTAGTAATAGCAGGTCAGCCGGAAGCTAAGAGGAAATATCAGGATGTAGAGCGCCGGGGAGATAGTCCAGCCGAAGATGCTCCAGTTGGTGATAATCAGCGGCGAGTAGAGCGGGGAGAGATACGGCTCCACCAGGTAGAACTGGTTCTCAAGCCCCCTGAAGGCTGAGTAGAGCACGAACGCGCCAAGCACCACCACTGTGCTAAGTGGCTTTATCCACCAGTTGTCCCGCCGGGCGTTGAGGGGCAGCGGGGCGCGCCCGGCCTCCTTGCTTTGCGCGGTGCGTACAGCCATGTAGCGTCACTCCTGGATAAGTATAGGTGGTCGTTCGGTCTCGAACATGGACCCACGGACTGCCGTTAGTCGAGATTATAGCATGTAGTGTGCGGATGCTAAAAGTCCGCGTCTTCGTCCAGGTTGAACGTAGAATGGGACTCGCGGGCCTCTATGACCTGGATGGAGCTTACGAGGCTGGGCACAATGGCGATGCAATCTATCTGCACCAGGATATGGCCCGGCAGGCCGCACTCTATCGTAGAGCGCGCTGGCGCAATCTGGCCGAAGTATTCCTCGTAAACCGCGTTCATCGCCGTGAAGTCGCTGAACTTTGAGAGAAACACGGTGGTGCGCACGACGTACTGTAAGTCTGACCCGGCTGCTACAAGTACCGCCCGCAGGTTCTCCAGGACGCGGCTGGTCTGAGCCTGTATGTCGTGGCCTACAAGGTCGTTAGTCGCCGGGTCCAGGGCGACTTGCCCGGCGCAAAAGACCATACCGTTAGCTACGATGGCCTGTGAGTACGGTCCAATGGCGGCGGGGGCATCAGGCGTGCGCACGCGGCTAGTTTGCACTTCTGTTTGCATCTCTTACCCTCCTCGTCGGTGGTGTTGGATATCGCGATGCATACCTGCGACTTTAGTATTGCCGCATGTTATGCTACCGACCGTTATTTGTCAATAGGAGCCGTGCCTGCAATCGGGGTATGGTCATTCTCGGCAGGAGAGATGTATGAAGGGGTAAAGATGTTAAAGATTGCGCCGCAGACGCCCGTCGACTGAAGTCGAGGGCTACACTTTGCGAAGTCTGCATGCGGCAGACTGATTCATCTTTGAGCATCTAAATAGACCTGATGAGGTGTCACAGTCCCGTAGGGACTTTGCAAGGTGTAGCCCTCGACTTCAGTCGACAGGCGTCTTTTGCCGCGAATGACCATACCCTATGTCTGCAATTTACCCCTCGTATGTGTATGATATGGCTGTGGCCGTTGCATGCCGACTTATAGGCTGGAGGAAAAGCACTGACAAGTGAAACTGTGCGAGTGGAACCATACCTGGCTGACGTAGGGGTACACGCCCCGCAGCTACAGTTCGTCAAGCGCCACATTGCCTTGCTTTCGCCGGACTTCATGATGCCCGCAGAAGACTGGCGGACCCGCACTGACCGGCACGTTAGCGAAGGCGACTATATATCGGTGTGGGAGTTCGGTACCGAACAGGGCTACAAAGTCATACTGAACGAGACGCTGGAGTCGCGCGCCTCGGGCGTAGTGGCGCGTGGCATTATGGTCGAGTCATTTGGTCTGCCGGATGGCTGCGCCATATTGAGTAAGTATGAAAGCTCGTTCGCGCACCCACCTTATCTAGAGTTGCGTGTGTCAGGGCCGGAAGAAGTGGTGACAACCATAGCCGAGAGGTTCCGAGAAGAGTTTGGGGCCGGTGCCCCTGGAGTTGACAAGACAACCTCCAAGTAACTCGGTCAATAGTCTGCCGGTACTTCGCACCGGGCAAGAGAGGGACAGAAAGAGCGAACTTGAAAGGTAACGCGGAACCAGGCAACTACGACGTTGTGGTTATTGGTGGCGGGCAGGCTGGGCTGTCGGTGGGGTATTACCTGCGGCGGTCCGGCTTGAGCTATGTGATACTCGATGCGCAGGCCGAGCCGGGAGGGGCCTGGCTGCACGGCTGGCACTCGCTTACCCTCTTTTCGCCCGCCCGCTGGAGTTCGCTGCCCGGCTGGATTATGCCCGGTGGGGCCTCCGAGTACCCCGGTAGGGAAGCGGTGCTCGCTTACATGTCCGAGTACGAGCAACGGTATGGCCTGCCCATCGCCAGGCCCGTGCGTGTAACCTCGGTGCGTGCGTGGTCCGATAGCCTGGAGGCAGTTAGCGATAGTGGTATTTGGCACGGACAGGCGGTTGTGAGCGCCACCGGGACGTGGGAACAGCCTTACATACCACCTTACCCCGGACGCGAGTTATTCGGCGGCCTCCAACTTCACTCAGCCCACTACATATCCTCTGAGCCATTCAACGGTAAGCGCGTGCTGGTAATTGGCGGCGGCAATTCGGGAGCGCAAATCCTGGCCGAGTTGTCGCTGGGGTCCCATGCAACCTGGGTCACAAGGCGGCCTCCGCAGTTTATGCCCGACCACGTAGATGGCCGCTACTTGTTCGATCTGGCGACCCGCAAGTACATGGCCGAGCAACGGGGCGATAGCGAGTCGCTAAGGGAAGTCGTGACCAACAACCTGGGTAACATAGTGATGGTGCCCCCTGTGAAGAAAGCGCGTGAGCGTGGTGTGCTCCACAGCGTAGAGCCTTTTACCCGCTTCACCGAGACAGGCGTGATGTGGCGCGATGGCCGCGCTGAGCAGATTGATGGGGTCATCTGGTGCACTGGCTTCAAATCGGCACTGGACCACCTGGACCCGTTAGGTGTGGTTGAGCCGGAAGGGCAGATAGAGGTTGTGGGCACGCGCTCGGTGAAGCAGCCCAGGCTATGGCTCGTGGGCTACGGCGATTGGACGGGATACGCCTCCGCGACCTTGATAGGCGTTGGCCGCACGGCACGCTCGACGGTCGAGGAGATAGCGGTGTTTCTGCGGGAGTAGACGATGGACGATAGACGTTAGACGCTGGGCGACGGCGGCTTTGTTGGCGTTCACAGCCTTGCCGCTGTAGGAGATTAGAATCCCTGCTCCCCCTGTCATCCTGAGCGTAGCGAAGGATCTCAGATGTTTCAGTTACCTCTACGTTGAACCTTCAGCAATTTATCGATAACGTTCAACAGCCTCCCTACTCACCTTCTTGAGATCCTTCGCTACGCTCAAGATGAGAGGGGGAGCAGTGTTCTGCTGTCCTACTTGGATACCCCGCATAATCTCCTATCGTCCTATTTTCCGTCGATCTCAATCCCCTCGGTCCAGGCGGCGATTTCGTCTTCGGTCATCTTGATGTTGGGTTCCAGGCGAATGTCTCTGTAGCCCCATTCCTCTACATCGATCAGGTACTGCTGCCGGGAGATTAGCGTGCCCCTGGTGATGCGGGTCTTAGGGGCGGACTTAGCCATTTCATGTTGCAGGCGGCCCATCAGTTCGTTCATCACCCAGGCGGGCACTTTGTCACGCTCGCCGGGATACACGAAGCCGAAGAGCACCAGGTGGCCGAACAGCACCCTCCAGTAAGGGCCAAAACGCCTCAGCAGCCGCTTCCAGTCCATCTTGTCCGCCCAGGCACGCACCACGTGAGCTACGTCGGCCCCATCGTACCGCTCGCGCTCCTGCACGAATGCCTTGGTCCAGATGATTTCCTCCGGCGGGCTGAGCTTGACCGGTATGCCCAGCACTTCGTCGCCTGTGGCGTTGTCGAACCATTCATCGTCAACCTCCGCCACCCCGTTGCCCGACCTGAATATCACATCTACATAAAGGTCGCCGCAGTAGGCCTTGCCGAGCCAGTGAGAGAAGGTCATCTCGGTGTCGCAGCCGTTCTGTCCCAGTAGCGCAAGGACCCGCTCCGAGTCCTCCGGCTTCACGAATATGTCGAAGTCCTTGGTGTGCCGGGATATGCCCGTGTAACGCTGCATGGCATAAGCGCCCCCGACCAGGAAAGGTATCTGCGCTTCGTTTATGAGCAGCATTGCCTTGCGGTAGAACTCGCAGGTTTCTGGGTCGAGGTCTATATCACCGAAGCGGCAATCTACATGCCCGTTCTGGGTGTCGTTACGTCCAGAGCTTGTCTGCTCCGGTGTTGATTCTTCTTCTGATTTCCTGGCACCCACAGCGTACTCCCCTCACTCAGGCATGCTTACTTCACATGCTCAATATGTGCGCATTTGTAAAGCAGAAGATGTGCCAGCTAGCAACCTGGAATCTGCGCGGTATGCATTTTGCTACCCACACCCCCTCGTATTCAGACATCAAAGCAAGGCAACCTTGCATGGGAGGAAACGCAAAGGATGGCAAAGGACAAGAGGAAAGTGGGCATAGCGGCGGTCGGTGACATTCACTGCACAAAAAGCTCGCAGGGAGCCTTCCAGTCGCTTTTCAGCGAGATCAACGAGAAAGCCGACGTGCTGGTGCTCTGCGGCGACCTCACCGACTATGGTTTGCCGGAGGAGGCGCACGTCCTGGCGCGTGAGTTGGCGACGTTGAAGGTGCCGGTGCTGGGCGTGCTCGGCAACCACGATTTCGAGAGCGGCAAGCAGGCCGAGGTGACCGACATCCTGGCCGAGGCGGGTCTGCTAATGCTGGACGGTGACGCGCACGAGGTAGCAGGCGTAGGATTTGCGGGCACCAAGGGCTTCGCGGGCGGCTTCGGCAAAGGCACTCTATCGCCTTGGGGCGAGGGGACAATCAAGCTGTTCGTGCAAGAAGGTGTTAACGAAGCGATGAAGTTGGAAAGAGCAGTGGCCCGCCTGCGCACGCCTCACAAGATAGTGGTGCTACACTACGCGCCCATCCAGGCCACGGTAGAGGGCGAGCCGGAAGCCATATTCCCCTTCCTGGGCACCAGCAGATTGGAGGAGCCTCTAGCCCGCTACCCCGTGTCGGCGGTGTTCCACGGCCACGCCCACCGGGGCACTCTGGAGGGCCGTACGATGAGCGGCTCGCCCGTATACAACGTGTCCCTGCCGCTGCTGAAGCGGGACTTCCCCAACAAGCCGCCGTTCTACCTCTTTGAAGTCTCAGACGAAGGCAAGATGGATATGCCCATAGATGGTCGGGTGACTGCTGACGTGTAAGGTGATTACCTGTAAGTAACGCAAAGAGAAGGCACCCTATAGAGGCCTCCTCAAGATGATAGTATATTTGCTGTTCGCCCCGCCGGCACTTATTTGTGCTGTGGCGGGGCTTTCTTGTCCAGCTTTGTCGCCGGGCTATTCGGTTGTGGCTTCGCCTGTGGTGGGTGCGCCTGCCGCCGGTGCGGGCATCATCGCGCGCAAGAAGTCCAGCAGCGAAGGGAGGTCCTGGAACGTGTGCGATTCGCCGCTGACTACGTGTTGCACCTTCCCCTTCCATTCACGTTCGGCGGCCGCATCCACGTTTGGGTGAGCGCCGTTGCCGTTGTCATCCGTCGCGTTCCCACTGTGGGAGCCGCCGTCCGCCTCCTCCCAGAGGCGCACCAGGAAGAGGTGCGAGGCCGCTGGCCGTTGAACCATACCGGCCCCGTCTAGTTGATCTGACATGATTCTACCTGCCATTCCGATATTATTGTTGATTGCTCACCGCATAGGAAGCGAGCGCCACGCTGGATGTGTCCCGTTCTTGTGTGGCACCCCCGTACCGCGAGGGAATGCCGTGACCTGTAAGTCTTGCAGTCTCTTTAGTTACTTCTGGCTCTCATGTGTGACTTTAATATAGCCGTTTTCCTGTTTGGTATGTCCCACTTACTGCCGGTCCGTTAGTCTGTGTATATCCAGCAGGCTGAATCTTCGTCCTGGCAGCTTGCGCAACGAGGCTCCCACTCCGCGAGCACATAGCCGAGTTCGGCGCGGTTGGTGACGGGCATGCTGGCGAACTGGCAGCAGCCGCACCGCACGCAGGAGCGCAGTATCACCAGGTTCTCCTTCAGCAGCTTGAACACGATGCCGTCCACCGTTGCCACGGCCACCTGATTCATTGCGTCGGCGTAGATCGCCTCCGGTGCTATCCTGCGACCTGTGAGGGCCAGCACGCGTGACGCCATGTCGATACGCATCCGCACGTCGAGGGGCTGTAGACTTTCCTCGTACGCCTCAAGAGCCTCTATCTGCCACTGTGGTGCGACCTGGACCGGCATCTCGACCCGACGCGGGCTGGCAAGCACATCAGGTGCGAACGTTACTTCCTCCATCTCTATAGTGTGCATCTCTTAATGTCCCCTCTTTGTATGTGTCTTTATATGTCTCGGTTTTATATATGTTCCGATAGCCATACCTCATACGAGATATGGCTACCGCTTCACGTTCTGAGTCTACTAGACCCTTTGTGTAGCTTCTCCTCAATTGCCTATTCGTGTTCTTAAGGAACTTTGTGAAAGTACCTGTCTGATATCGTCAGACGCTTACGGTTCTGCGGCGACCACCCCCTCACTTGATTTTGGATTTTGGATTGCGGATTTCAGATTTGGGTGTGGGTGTGGGTATTAGATTTAGTTGTTCGGATTGGTAGCGGTTACCACATCACTACCAGGCGGCCCAGCCGCACCATGTGGTGTCTGGAGGGCTTGCTTGGCTGGCGAGTCCGGTTGATGACCCGGTCGACCAACCGGTCTTGCTGCCTGCGCTCGACCGCTGCCAGGGTCTCCCGCGTGCGCTGTGCCGCCACTTGCTCTGAGAGGTATATACCGTACATCGCCTTGTTCCCCTCCTGAAAATCTCTCCGGGCTATATCTGGTGCCGCCCGTTTTCTATATCCGTTTTGTATGTTTGTTTTTTATGCGTTTTTTGTCTCTTTTGTATCAGTTTCTTTTGTTATATGTTGCTGCGTTCCAACTGTGCTCATTTTAGCCGGAAGCCTCGCACAAGAGAATAGATTTGAGTTACAGGGAGTCGTACAAGGAGTGCGACAAAAAGTGATACAAACAGGACAATGAACCGGACAGGCCCGGTGATTGTCTGAAATATTGACAGGAAAATCGCGTTAGATAATTGGGTGCTGCTGCGATGTTATTATGCGGGAGCACCGCGACTCCTATCATGGGGAGATTCTGTGCATTCTCAGTTCCCGGACGGGCTTTTCAGGCTGGATGACGTGCTGGTGGCCGAGCGGGCGCGGCTGGTGAGGCTGTGCGCCCAGCTTTCGGGCTGGCCTGAAGCAGCCGAAGACCTTGCGCAGGAAACGCTTATAGAGGCGTGGCGCATCCGCGACCGCCTGTACGACCCTAGCGGCTATTCCCAGTGGCTGAGCGCTATTGCCCGCAACGTCTGCCGACGCTGGGTGCGCAGCCACGGCCGCGATTTGGTGCATCGAGTGCAACCCACCGGCTTCGACCCCCTCCGCTCCATCCTCGAACAGCAACCGGCGGACGACGTCGATTTGGAGGTAGAACTGGAGCGGGAGGAGCTTGCGGTGCTCCTCGACCGGGCGATGTCCCTCCTGCCAGAGGCCACGCGGGCCGTGCTGGTCCAGCGGTACATCGAGGACACGCCGGTAGCACTGGTGGCCGAGCGCATGGGCTTGAGCGAAGGCGCGGTGGAGATGCGGCTGCAACGGGGCAAGCTGGCCCTCAAGAGGGTGCTGGCGACGGACCTGAGCGAGGAAGCTTCGGTGTACGGGCTAGGAGGCACGGACCCAGCCGCACGCCAGGAAACGCGTATCTGGTGTCCCAGGTGCGGGCAGCACCGCTTCATGGGCCGCATGTCACACGAAGAGGGCAGGTTGACGCTCTGGTGTCCCGGCTGTTCGCCCCAGCTTGGGACCGAGATATTCAGTTCCGGGTTGGGATTCCTGCTGGTGGGCTTAAAAGGTTACAGGGCTGCGCTCACCAGGCTATTGACTCACACAAGCCAGTATTACGACCAGGCGCTTGTCGATTTCAGCGCACGTTGCGATGCGTGTGGCCGGACGAACACGTTGCACCCCACGCTGCCGCAAGAGGTGACACCCAGGTTGCGACGCGAGCCGGGGCTGCACATAGTGTGTTCGGGCTGCAAGCGGATTTCATGGGCGTCGTTACGCGCTCTAGCCCAGGCGCTGCCGCAAGTGCGCGAGTTCTGGAAGTTGCACCCCAGGATGCACACGCTGCCCCTGCGCGAGCTTGAGGCGAACGGCCGCCCGGCGTACATGGTCAGCTTCCGGGGGGTCAGTGACGGCGCGGAGATGGACGTTATCATAGACCGGGAAAGGTTTCGGGTGGTAGGCATCCACGAGAGCCAGGCGCACGCCCAGGTGGAGCTACAGGCGGTTTGAGAAGGATGAATGACTGAGAGCGCATGAGGCTCTATTTCGGGGCCATGCGATTCCAGGTCTTCTTCACCATTTCCATGTCCCTGGTGCGCACATACAACTCAGCATAGCCGCAGTTGCCGCACACGAGGTTATGCACTACGGGGCGGTCCAAGCTACCGGGGAGAACCGTGAGCCGACCACTGAACGTGTGTGGAACTATCTTGTAGTTATCATCTTCCGTGTAGTAGATTTCCGCGTGCTCGCACTTCGGGCAAACGCCGCTTTTCAAGCCCTTTTCCATAGCCTTACCTCCTTAGTGGTGGTAACGGTCATGTGGGGCGGAGCGTGCGGCCTTGTTTTATCCCCTTACAGCACTAGTTCGCCGCGTCTGCGAGACAGGCCCCAGGCGGCGATAGCACCCGCCAGTGGGAAGGTGAGCGACAGCACCTGCCCCAACCCCGTGAGCGTGTAGACACGCTGCCAGATGCCGTTGAACTCGTTGCGGGCTATCTGAGTGGCCTCTGTAGCGCGCTGCCGTAGCTGCTCGTAAGCGGCGGCGCTCTCTCCGCTGGAGGCGGCGGCAGCCTCGGCCCTGCGCCCGGCGCGCACGTGCTCCACCAGCGTCTCGTGCGCTGCCAGCGAGTCTGTGTATGCCAGCCGTAGCTCTTCGTATGCGTTGGCTTGTCCTCTGAAATAGACGGTGGCGGCCAACGGCAGGCGCGGCAACCCCAGTCTCGACTTCTCCTCTTGCGCCGCTTCTACAGCCAGTGGCGAAATCTGGTCGGGGTTACTGAGGAAGGTGTTCCGGGTGCAATCGCGGGGGCCGCACAGCCGCTGCTCTACGAGGGTGTGGAACTGGTCGAAGTCCGCAAGGCGGCGATCCAACTCGGCGGGGTCGAACACGATGATGCTGTCGAGGGCGCGCTCCTGGCTGAGGAGGGCGGCGAGGTCCTGCACCCCGGCCACGTTGTCATAGGCTTCGCGGACCAACACGCGTGCGTCTCTGCTTGCCTGTAGAAGATGCAGTTGCAGTCCCGCCGTGAGCAGAACGGTGGCAACGAGGGCGGTGGCGATTGGTAACGAGCCACGGTAGTGCATGCGCCGGACGGCCAGCAGCATGGCGAGGAAGATGAGAGACAGCAACACTCCCAGGAAGAGCAGGACGTTGCGCCAGTTGTTGATGCGCTGGTCGGCCCCGGCGTAGGTGGCTTCCATCTGCTCTACCTTGACCGCCTCCAAGCCTCCGAGCGCGGGCACGAGGCGGGTGTTCATCGTCTCGCGCGCCCTGAGGAAGGCGTCCCCTGCGCGCTCCGTCTGCTCAGTCTCCGCGTAGCCGTACATCGCGCCTATCTGCTGGATGTAGTCGTGCGAGGCATCGTCGGCGGCGCTGAAGACGTTTAGCTCGCCGTGGGTGGGGTCGGTGACGTTGCGCCAAGAGATGCGGGCCTGCTCCATGAAGAGGTCCCAGCGAGTGTCGGCGAAGGCGCGGGCCTGCTGCCGGCTCTCCCCGGTGGTCTCCAGGAACGTGGCAGCGGCGCTCATGTGGTCCAGGCCCGAAGCGCGCGCAAGGAGGGCCGCGTCCACGCTGACCGCGCCCTCGTCCACGATGGTATGGTAGTCGTTGTAGGTAGCAAGGTTGGCCTGCCAGGACACCAGCCCGGCCAGCACCCCGAAGGCCAGGGCGGCACTCATCAGGGCTAGCATCCACGAGCGGAGTTGCGCCACCCGCCGGTCCTCGGTGGTCGCCGCGCTCCTGGGGCTTGCCGCGGTGCCGATAGTTGGGTTTGCCGTGATTGTCGCCAATGCTACTCCTGTCTCTGAAACGTGATGCGGTTTGCTGTTCTTGGTTCGTGAATATGATAGAGCTTCTTGGGTGGGGACCATATTTCCCCTGTCATCCTGAGCGCAGCGAAGGATCTCAGATGTTGGTCTTACCGCTGTGCTGAACCTTCAGTACCACAATCCAATACGTTCAACAGCCTCCCTAGTCACCTTTTTGAGATCCTTCGCTGCGCTCAGGATGACAGGGGGGAGTAGGGTTCTGTAAGCCCAACAGAGTCGTATTCACGTAACGCTGTTACCCTAGCCGCATCACGTTTCACGTTTCACGTTTCAGAACCACGTTTCAGACTTCAACTCTTCCAGCCATACACGTTGTCCATTGCCTCGGCGGTGGCTTTGAGGGAATCTACTTCGCGCTTGAGGCTGTTGGATAGCTCGTCGGTCGCGCCGTTGTAGGAGAGCACCTCGGACGACTTGATGCGTAGCACCTGGGAGAGCAGGGTGTCGAGCGTGCTCAGGGCGTTCTCGATTTGCGAGTCCCAGCGGCGCATGGCTACTGTGGTGTCGGTGAGGTTCTGCATCTGCTGGAGCTTGCCGTCGAGGGCCGCGTAATACTGGCTCTTCTGGAAGTCGTCGTTGGTGGACTTGATTTGCGCTTCCAACTGCTTTATCTCGTCAGTGAGGCGGTCAATGGGGTTCGTGCCGCCGAGGGCCGTATCAACGCTCTGGGCCTTCAGGGCGAGACCATAAATCGTGTTGGTAAGCTCCGGCAAAGCCGCCACAGAGTCCATCAGCACCTTGCGCTGGCCCGGCTCCTGGACGCCACCTATGGCAGCCTCGATGTTTTGCCTGGCGGCGAGGGCACGCTGCATCTGCTCCCGGTAACGACCCTGCAAACGGTTGAGGTCAGGTCCCGGTGTGGCGGTAGGCGTGGCTACGTTCGTGGTTGAGGTACGCCCGCCACCTATATTGAACAGGGACGGATAAAGCACCAGGAGCACCAGCAGAGCACCCACGAACCACACCCACGACTGCCCCGTGAGGGCAATCAACACGGTAACGAGCAGGATCACAAAAGCCGCCTGCGTGGGGTGGGCTTGCACCCTTTGCCACAATCCCTTGAGCATGTCCGACGGGTTGCCGCTGTTGTTCATCAAAGTCCTTTCAATCGTAACACGTAACGAGTAACTCGTAACACGTAACAACTACGTTTTCCTCGCTCCAAGAGTTACGTGTTACGTGTTACGTGTTACTCCCTACTTCTGCTGCGGGGTAGGCAGCTTGCCCGTGCCTGCCATGATCTTGCCCGTCTTGCCGGTGTGCAGCTTGCCGGTCTTGTTCACGGCGTCACTGGCGTTGGTGGAGACCAGCTTGCCGGTGCGTGGGTTGACCACGGCGCTGAGCACGACCGCCTGCGGGCTGTTGATTTGCACTGCCTTTTGCAGGGCGGCGCTCAGCTTGGCGGTGGCCTCGTCTACGGCACCCATGTCCAACAGGGCGAAGCCTTCTTGCGAGAGGGAAGCTATCTCCTCCTCGCCGGTGAAGCGGGTCAATTGCTCGTCCATCTTGATCTCGGTAGGCGAGCCGACCCAGCGCACGAAGAACCACGCCGAGCGGTCCAGCTCGTCCACTTGCTCCTCGCTGCCGAGGTTGTATACTACGGTGGGCACCAGGATGCGGAAGGGGATGTTGTTCCCGCGCGGGGTGGTCTCAAGCTCTATCACGAACTTGGGTTCCTCGTTGCCCAGCGCGCCAATCGAGATTATCCACTTCTGCTCGTTCATCTGCTCGGCTGCCCGGTCCTGCACGGAGGGGTAGACCTGGCGCACGCTGCGGATGCGGGTGCCCACAGGGGTGTTGAGCACCAGCCGCACGTTGCTGGCTACGGTGCTCTGTACGTCGGTGAAGAGTTCGGTTACCGCGTCGGCCAGGTCGCGGGCGTTGGGTACTACCTCTGCCTCGCCGCCGGTGGTGTGCGCTATCGTGCGTAGCTCATCGGCCTCCCAGCCGTTGCCCACACCCCAGGCGTCGATGCGGATGCGAGCGTAGGCAAGCTCGTTGGCAGCCTGGTAGGCGTCGGTGATGGGTACAGGCCCCTCCTGCTTGCCGTCGGTAATCATCAGCACGCGGCGCTCGTACTCGGGGTAGCGGCGGGACGCCTCCAGCGCGATTCGCAAGCCGGAGCCGAGCGATGTTTGGCCGCCCGCGTTGATGCCGCGTATGCGGCTGGTGAGGCTGCCTATCTCGCGCTCGATTTCGCGGCCCGTCTTCGGTGACATGAACTCTTCAGCATAGTCGCTGAACAGGGTGATGTGCACCACTACGTTGTCGGTGTCGGGCACCTCACGCAGAAGCTTCACGAGGGCGTCCTTGGCCGACTCCAGCTTGCTGCCCTCCATGCTCCCCGACTGGTCCATCACCACACCCAGGAAGACCGGCACGCTCTGCCTGCCTGCCCCTGCTCCTCCCGCTTCGGCACCAATGCTATACATAGTGCGGGCCAGGTTCTGCCCCTGCAACACCTGCGCCTCAGAAGGGTGAGGGGTAACGCGAAATCTAACCATGAATTCCTCCATTTGGAAATTGGAATTTCGAATTGCGAATTTGCTCGAAATCAACGAATCCGAAGGCCCAATTCATCTGTTACTTCTCAGGATCATGCCAATGCTGGTGAATAGAGCTATTAGTTCTTTGCTTTCTCGTTGCAGACTATTTCGTGTGGACTGGTTCCATTCAGGTATTGGAACTTCGAAATCAAATTCGAAATTCGAAATTCCACTTTCCAAATCCGTCATTGCCATTCTTGCACGTCGAAGTAGATGCGGGCCAGGACTTCCTCTCTATCGGGGGCGTCCGGGGCGCGCTGTAAGTAACGGCGATAGGCTGCCCGGCAGTCCTGGCCGACCTGGGCGGGTGCGTTGGTGTGGTCGGGGCGGCTGTCGGGCCAATGGATGTCTTTAGGTAGCAGCGCCGCCTTCGACAGCCGGTACGCCGCGTACCACCAGTCGGCTTGCAGGCGGTAGAAGTGGCGCGACTCGGTGCGGTCGTTGAGCGCGGCAATGGCCCGGCCCGCCAGGTCGAGGTCGCGCAACATGCCCTGCACGTCGGGGCTGCTCAAGCTGGCGTTGTTGAGGCGACCGGGGTTCCTGTTCAAATAGCTGTCGATGCGAGCCAGGTATAACTCCACCAGGCGAAGCTGGGCGTCTACGTAGCGCAGGGCGTTCTCGTTCACCGCGTCCAGCACGCCTATGGCTACATCGGTTCTGTTCAGGGCGACCAGGCTGTCGGCCCAGCCGAGGACGGCGTCGGCGTTGGCGGGGTCGGCGGCCACCACGCGGCTGTATAGCTCGGCGGCTTCGTCGTAGCGGTGGGTTTCGCTGTAGAGGTCGGCAAGGGCTTGCTTGGGCAATACTTCGCCCGGCACCAGCCTGATTAGCTCCTGGAACAGCGTTTCGGCTGTGGCGTAATCGTTCTGGGTCTCGGCTGCCTGCGCCTGCACCAACAGCGTGCGCCAGCGTGTGGCCGGGGTGCCCAGGCGATTAGCCTGGTCCAGGGCGGCTCTAGCTTCGTCGCTACGTCCCAGGTTGTTGAGAGCCGTGGCCCTGAGCAGGTGGCCGTCGATGCTGGCTGGGTGCGCTCTCAAGACGACATCCAATTGGCTGAGGGCTTCGAGGTAGCGCCCGGCGTCAATGAGGTCGCGGGCGGGTTGTAGCAATTGCTGCGCGGGGTCGGCAACGCTGAGTACGGGCAACGCCCCGATCTTGCCCGTCACCTGCTGGTTGAACAGCTTGCCGGTGATGATGGTGCTTTGCACCGGCACCAGCACCTGCGAGAGCGTACGGGTGCCTTGCCCGCCGCTCACCTGAGGCGAGCCGACCACGCGGGCGCGCTCCTGGCCCTGGATGAAGCGATTGATGCCCTCTAGCTGGTTGAAAAGCTCCTCGACCGTCTGGAAGCGCACGCGAGGGTCCGGGTCGCGCCCGCGCATCACGAAGTCGTAAATCTCCTCGGACACGCCCCACTCATGGCGGGGCGGTGCTAGTATCGGCTGCCTGTCCACGGCCACACCCAGTAGCGCGGCAAGGGTGCTCACGATGCCGAACAGGTCCATCGTGGGGGGCTGTTCGACTATGCCACCGATCTCCGGCGGGGCGAAACCCACGGTGCCCCAGGCTTGCCGCTTCTGGCCGGGGAAATATTCCATCGCGGTACCCAGGTCTATCAACACCTGGCGCTTCTCGCCGTTAGGGTCTGTTACCTCAATCACCTGGCCGGGCTTGAAGTCGCGGTACACTACGGGGGGTACGCGGCGGTGCAGGTACTCGAACGCGCCTCTCATGCCGAGGATGAGACGCAGCGCCTCGCTTTCAGGCAGGGGGCCGCCGTTCTCATCGTAAAGGTCCTTCCAACCCTTGCCTTTCACGAAGGCCATGACGATGTACGGCACGCCGCCCTCGTTCACGATGTCGTAGATGCGGACGATGTTGGGGTGGTCGAGGCGCACGAGCATTTCGCGCTCTTCCACGGCGGCGGCGAGCAGTTCCGGGTCGGTGGTGTCCAGTATCGCCTTGACCGCCACCTGGCGGCCCTCAGGCTCGGCGCGGCTGGTGAGGTTCATATCGACGCCCTTGAACACGGCGCCCATGCCGCCACCGCCGATGACCTTCTGTATCTTGTAACGCCCGGCGAGCACCTGCCCAGGCTTTAGCTGGTTCAGGCCGCCTTCACTCTTTTGCCCCGTGGCGATGGAGTCGAAGCGGGTGCCGCACTCGCGGCAGAACTTGGCTCCGGGACGCAGCTTCGCGCCGCAATTGGGGCAGGTGGTGGGACCGGGGGCCGTGTCGTCGGTAGCACCGGGGGCCGGAAGCTGGACCGAGGCGCTCCTGGGCGCGCCGCAATTGGGGCAATAGTCTTCGCCTGGGGGGATGTCCTGGCCGCAGACGCCGCACTTGATGCCCGTGGCGACCCCGTCACCGCCTGGGGCCGCGACCGCCGAGCCAAGCGCCTGCCCTAACGTAGCGCCGCAGTTGGAGCAAAATTCCGTGCCCGGTGGGTTGGTGGTGCTACAGACCGGGCAGACGACAGTGGAGGCTGAGGTGCCGCCTCCACTCGCGGGTTGCGCGGCTGCTGAGTCGATAGGAGCGCCGCAGTTGGGGCAATATCCATCGTCGGGCACTACCGACTTACCGCACGTTGGGCACACCTGGGTAGCCGCTTGGTTAGTGCGCTGTGCTTTAGCCAATCCGAACAACCTCTTTCTACGCGTTGTGCTCTTGCGAGCGAAGCAGGCCCGCGTTTATACTGTGACGGCACCGGCAGTGGAGATAGTATACCTTCATTTGCCAGTATTGCATAGCGCGCAAGCCGCGCCGTCCGTTTCCGAAACCTCGTCCGTCAGATGTACGTAATTGGAGTGGCTTGAGGTTGCAAGGAGACGCTGGACGATAGACGATAGACGATGGACGATATGAGTGATGAGGACTGAGTAGCTGTCAGCACTCTTGCCAACAACAATCCTAATCTTTGCGCGTTCTTTGCGTCTTGGCGTTTCCGTCTCCTACCATCGTCTATCGTCTATCGTCCATCGTCCATTCAGGAGCACTATGCGAAAAAGGTCGTTCAACTTGGGTCCGCTGGAGGTGGTCGTGCCGGTCATCCTGGCGGCGGTGATTGGGCTGGTGATATTCGTGGCGTTCGCGCCGGGGCTGGGCTTTGGGCAAGCTTCCAACGCTAGCGTGGTGCGGATATAT
>DASVVE010000017.1:0-17782 GCA_036386675.1 Chloroflexia bacterium
TCACCCACAAAGCACCGTAAGAAAGAAGAAACATCCCTGTAGAGGACGAGATTTCTCACTGCGTTCGAAATGACAATGTGGGGCTTGGTTGCCCGCACCAGTTACTAAGATTTAGGACTAACCACTAACCACTAACCACTAACCACTTTGCTATCGTCCATCGTCCACTCACGCCAGCGTACCAATTGCCTCCTCGGTGGGTTCGAGTTCGGCGCTTTGGAGAGGCGCGGATTGGAGCACGCCGTCGGCTACCAGCACGGCTTTGAGGGCGGCTATGCCTACTTCTATCATTGAGAGGTCGGGCGGGCGGGTGGTCATCTTTTGGAGGGCTATGCCGGGGGCCATGATGGCGCGGATGACCGGGTTGCCGTACAGGTTCGCCATGAGCCGGATGAACTCGTAGGCGATGGAGGCGATCACCGGCACCAGCACGATGCGGGACAGCACCATGAAGATGAAAGGCAGCTTGCCGATCAGGATGAACACGATTGTCGCCATGAGCAGCACGACCAGAAGGAAGGTGGTGCCGCAGCGAGGGTTGAGCAGGGTGAACTTCTGCACCGATTCGGGGGTAAGCTCCGCGCCCGCTTCGTAGGCGTTGATCGTCTTGTGCTCGGCCCCGTGGTAGCCGAACACGCGCTGGATGTCGCGCATCTTGCCGATGCCCCAGATGTAGAGGATGAAGAGCGTCAGGCGCACGACGCCCTCTACCACGTTGTGCACCACAGTCGATTGCGTGCCCACGACCAACTCGAAGCCGCTGGCCGCCAGCACGGGCAGCACGAAGAATATGCCGACCATGAACGCAAGCGCCATTGCCACGGTGGTCCACCCCACGGCACCACCGAAGGCGTCGGGGGTCTTGGGCTTCGACCCGGCGCTTTGCTCTTTGGCGCCGTTTTGGGTGGCTTCAGGGGGAGCAGGCATGATGGGGGAGGCTGTTGTGGCTAAGGCCCCCTGCGCTTCTTGGCTGACCTTTTTGGGGTCTTCCTCTTCTTCCAGGGCCACGTTCGCGGAGAAGAAGAGGGCGCGCATGCCCAGCCCCAGTGCGTCCCACAGGCCGAGCACGCCCCGCAGGAAGGGCAGTTTCATCAGCGGACTCTTATACAGCCCCTTTTCGAGCGACTCCTCGTGCAGCACGATTCTGCCGTCGGGGGCACGCACCGCCACGGCCATGTGCCGCTGCCCGCGCATCATCACGCCTTCAATTACCGCCTGACCGCCGTAGTAGAACTTTGCCAATAGGGACCTCGGATTTGGGATTTCGAATTGCGGATTTAGGTTATGAGCCTGTGTTGCGGCTTATCCGTTCTATATTCTACCAAAGGTCGCCTGTTCGTGTCTCCGTGACCATTACGAGAAGGAATCTCACAGATAGCGGTCCCGAGTGCTGGCGACACAGTATCGACTTTGTCATTGCGAACGCAGTGAAAAATCTCGTCCTTTATCACCCAAATACCACCTTTCTTTCAGCATCCCAGCACCGTAAGAAAGAGGTAACATCCCGGTGAGGGAGGAGATCTCTCACTGCGTTCGCAATGACAGGGTGGGGCTATGTGCTCATCTCCTCATTAGTATTGGTGAGATGGCTTCTAGCCAAATTCGCAATTCGAAATTCCAATTTCCAAATCGTCTTGACTGCCTTTGTGCCCTGTGACATACTTGCAGCGCTATGCTTCCCCTTTCAGAGACCTCCACCCGCAACAGGCAGCCTTTGGCCGATATACGCGTGCTGGACATGTCGCGGGTGCTGGCGGGGCCTTATTGCACGATGATGCTGGGCGACCTGGGGGCGGACGTGATAAAGGTCGAGTCGCCGGAGGGGGACGATACGCGTAGATGGGGGCCGCCGTACCAAGGTGGAGAGTCGGCTTACTACCTGTCGTGCAACCGAAACAAGCGCAGCATCGTGCTTGACCTCGATACGGAGAAGGGGCGGGACGTAGCGAGACTGCTTGCTTCGCGCAGCCAGGTGCTGGTTGAGAACTTCCGCACCGGCACGATGGAGAATTGGGGCCTCGGTTTTAAGCAACTTTCGCGGGACAACCCCGGCTTGGTCTACTGCTCCATTTCTGGCTACGGCCGCACGGGGCCGCTGTCGCACCTCCCTGGTTACGATTTCGTGATGCAGGGGGTGGGCGGCGTCATGAGCTTCACAGGGCAGGCTGACGGGCCGCCGCAGAAGGTGGGCGTGGCGATAGTGGACCTCACCGCCGGGATGTTCGCCCTCTCGGCTATACTCGCTGCCCTAAGGGTGCGCGACCTCACGGGTATGGGCCAGCACATCGACATCTCCTTGCTCGATTCGCACCTGGGATGGCTAGCCAACGTGGGCAGCAACTATCTGGTGTCGAGCGAGGTGCCGCCGCGCTACGGTAACGCTCACCCCAATATCGTGCCCTACCAGGCGTTTGCCACGAATGATGGTTGGCTGATCGTGGCGGTGGGTAACGACCGGCAGTGGGGCCGCCTTTGCGATGCGCTTTCCCGCGCTCACCTCAGTAGTGACCCTCGTTTCGCCACTAACTCGGGCCGTGTCGAGAACAGGGCGGCGCTGGTGCCGCTACTTGAAGAGATGTTCGCGCAGCGCAGTACCTCCGAATGGCTCTCGTTGCTTGAGTCGGCAGACGTGCCCGCCGGACCCGTGAATGACGTGGCCCAGGCGCTGAGCCAGCCCCATGTAGCGGCCCGCGAGATGGTGCAGGAGGTAGTCCACCCCGGCATCGGCGCGGTCAAGATGGTCGCCTCGCCCCTGAAGCTATCGAGCACGCCGCCCACCATACGCAGGCACCCGCCGTTGCTGGGAGAGCATACGGTGGAGGTTTTGGAGGAGTTAGGGCTGAAACGTGAAACGTGAAACGTGATGCGGCTTGTGTTAGTTGGTGCGTGTGGGTGTCTCAATTGGTGTTGCAGGACCAGAGAGACTCTCTGTCATCCTGAGCGTAGCGAAGGATCTCAATAAGGTGGGAGGGGATGACGTTGAATAATGCCAACGCTGCTGCAAATGTTCGACTGTTGAGCACGGCCAATATGTGAGATCCTTCGCTACGCTCAGGATGACATGGTGCGGCCCAGGACGCTGAAGGAGAGGCCGAGGACGACATCAGGAGTGGCATTGGTCGTTTAGTACCGGCAGCTAACATTTTCGAACCAACTATGGCAAGACGCATCACGTTTCACGTTTCACGTTTCAGAACCTCGCGCCGACGGCAGGTAAGTCCTGCTCTCAAGCGCGCCTTTCGCCTGTTAAGAGCTACTTCCAAGCTGGGGGTGCCGGGGGCGTTGCCAGGGCCGCCTCAACTGCTGCCCGCCGGGGCGAGGGTGCTGGCGCAGGGGTACCTCAACCGCTTTTCGATGCCGCTGTTGCGCGAGTGGCTGCTGCCGCCCTGGATGCGCTGGCAGTCGGACCCCTCATCGCCCCTGTTCACGCCCAGGAGCGTGGTCAACCTGATGGTGAACCAGACCGCCCGCAACTGGACGGCGTTGGGCATACCGGGCAGCGACCACCCAGCGGAGAGCCTGGTTGATAAGTGGGGCTTGCTTACCCCGGTGCCCGGTGGACCTTCGTTCGATTGGTGGGTGGACGTGGAGGGTGGCACGGGAGGCACTATGTCAGCGGCTACGCAGCCGGACGTGGTGCAGCGGCTCCAGGGGGACCTGCCGGTGGTGCTCACCGCTTACGAAGCCAACGGCTTGCGCGTGTCGAGTGAGGCGTGGATGCTGCCGCTGCCTGAGGGGGATTGGGCTGCCATGCAGGTGGTGTTGTTCAACATCGCTGACATGCGGCTGAAGGGCACCTTCAGCCTCGCGTTGCGCCCCTACAACCCCGAAGGCATATCGCCCATTTATAATCTTGTCTATGACGGTGCGACATTGCTGGCGGATGGACGCCCTGGACCTGTCACCTGGCCCCCGCCCGACGGCTGGGCGCTGTCGGGCATGGACCGTGGGGACCTGTTCAACCTGGGGCCTGTGGCTACGAGCGATGCGAGCAGTCTTACCGATGCTCGCGGATTTGCGCATGGAGTGCTGCGCTACAACTTCAATATCGAGCCGTGGGAGGAAGCCGAGTTCCTGGCTTTCTCCCCGGTCCACAAGCGACAGGCCGTTGACAGGCAGCGCCCGGCCCCCAGGCTCTTTTCCGTGCCTCAGATGGAGATGAAGCAGCCCGACTCGCTCTACTACAGCCGGGCCAAGGCGTCAACCACGCTGGCGTGGCGGGAGTTGCTGGACGGCGGGATGCGCGTGAGCCTGCCGCACCGCGACTTGCAGGCGTCGTGGGAGGCGAACCGGGCGCACCTGCTGACCTTGCACGACGGCAGCGTAATCACCCCCGGCCCGGACCTGTACCATAGCTTCTGGCTGAGGGACGCGGCTTACATGATGCACGCGCTCTCCATCTGCGGCTACGGGGAGGCGGCGGCCCGGCTTGTTCGCGGCCTGCTCGCCTGGCAGCGGCGCAATGGGGCGTTTGTGTCGCACAACGGCGAGTGGGACGGCTCGGGGCAGGCGCTGTGGGCGATTGAGCGGCACCTGGCCCTGCATCCCAATCCCGCGCTCAAGCAAGAGTTGCTGCCTGCGGTTAAGAGGGCGCGGCGCTGGATTATGCGCATGCTGGCAGCCTCGGAGGACGGCCTGATGCCGCCGGGCATTTCGTCGGAGCACCTCGGCCCGCCCGACCACTATTACTGGGACAGCCTCTGGTCGCTGGCCGGACTGGTGGCTGCCGACCGGCTGCTGGGCAGGCGCTCTTCAGGGTATGGGCGGGCTGCCTCTAGGCTGCACGACAACATAATGAAGTCAATCGAGAGGGACAAGGACGCATTAGGGGGTTATATCGTGCCTGCCGCGCCGGGCCGCAAGATTGACCTGGGGATGGTGGGGTCGTTGGTAGGTTGGTTTCCACTGGGCTTGTTGCAGAGCAGCGAAGACGAGCCTTACGGGCCTTCCACCCTCAACGCGCTCGAAGCGGCCAACTTCCACGAGGGCGCACTGTTCGTCAATACCGGCCATTCGGGTTGGGGCACATATCTCAACATGCGCATCGTAGGGTGCAGGCTGAAGATGGGCCTCGATGGCGCGTGGCAGCTTATGAAGTGGCTGTTGGACCACGCCTCGCCAACGTACAACTGGCCGGAGGCTATACACCCCCACTCGAAGGGCGGCAGCGCGGGCGACGGGCACCACGGCTGGGCCTCGGCGGAGTGGCTTATGCTCGTCCAGTCGATGCTGTTCACTGCCTCCGACGATGGTGTGCTGGTGATAACGCCCTGCCTGCCATTAGAATGGGTGCAGGAGCCGGGTAGGATCGAGGTGGAACGCGCGCCGACGGTGCTGGGCACCTTGTCGTATGTCGTTGGATGGGACGCGGGCGGCAGGAACATACGCCTGGACCTGTCACCCGAATGGCACACACCCCCGAGCTTCACATACTGGTTTCTCCCTGGCTTCCCCGGCTACCTAGGCTATCCCGGTAAGGCGGCCCGAGCCATCATAGATGGCAGACAGGAGCGCCTTACTACTCATCACGTAGGGGTAAAGGGGCCGGTAAGCACCATAGAAGTAATCCGAGACGAATAGTACACCTACTCACATCACGTTTCAGAACCATGCCCATTTCTCTAATTATGACCGTGCGCAACGAAGCGTCCAGCATAACTCGCTTGCTGGATAGCATCGCCGCGCAGACGCTACAACCCGACGAGATTGTTATCGCTGACGGTGGCTCGACCGACGGCACGCAGGAGGTCGTTACGTCGTACACGGACCGGCTGCCAATACGCTTGCTCGTGGTGCCTGGGGCCAACATATCGGAGGGGCGAAACGCGGCGATACGCAACGCCAGCCACGACATTATAGCGGCCACGGACGCGGGGGTGCGCCTCGAACCGGGTTGGTTACAGGCGCTGGTGGGGCCGCTGCTGGACGAGGGCGCGGGGGTGGATGTAGTGTCGGGCTTCTTCCTGCCGGACCCGCAGATGCCCTTCGAGATGGCGATGGGCGCGACCGTGCTGCCCGCCGTGGAGGACATCGACCCCGACAAGTTCCTGCCGTCAAGCCGCTCTGTGGCCTTCCGCAAGGCTGCGTGGGAGGCGGTGGGCGGCTATCCCGAATGGCTCGACTACTCGGAAGACCTTGTGTTCGATTTACGCCTCAAGGAGTTGGGCTATCGCTTCGTCTTCATGCCTGAGGCACGCGTGCATTTCCGCCCGCGCTCCAGCCTGCGCGCGTTCTTCCTGCAATACTACCGTTACGCACGCGGTGACGGCAAAGCAGACCTCTGGCGCAAGCGTCATGGGATTCGCTATGCCACTTACGTGGTGGGTCCGGTCGTGGCGGTGTGGACCTGGCGGGGTAGACGTAGTTTGGTGGGGAAAGCCTTGTTTATCGCGATGGGCATGGCTGCCGCCGGATACTGCCGCAGACCTTATATGCGTCTGTTGCCCCTTGCGGGTAGATTGCCGTTGGCGTCCAGGCTGTACGTGTTGGCGCTGGTGCCGGTAATCAGGCTCACGGGGGATGTGGCTAAGATGTTAGGCTACCCGGTAGGTGTGTGGTGGCGCATCAAGCACCGGCCCCCAAAAAGGCCACAATGAACCTACACAGCTTTATGATTTTGTTTACATAATATCACAGGTGCTTTAGAATGGTTAGCCGCGAAGGATAAGAAAGAAGGGGTGGTCTGCTAACCACCCCTTCTTTCTTAACTTTGGTTGTCCCGGTCTACTTTAAGACCATCTATTACTTGTGCGTCCACACGGTCGTGCCTACGTTGGCCCACTTGTAGAACCACTCCGACATCGGGATGCTCAGGTTGACACAGCCGTGGCTGCGCGGGTAGCCGAAGTTGTCGTGCCAGTACGCGCCGTGCAGGGCCTCGCCGGAGTTGTGGAAGTACTGGGGGTAGGGCACGTCCTTCAGGTTATAGTAGTCGCCCGCCGCCAGGCTGCCGCCCTTCATGTCCTGCTTGGGCAGACGCCAGTAGATCTTCCAGACGCCAAGCTCGGTCGGGTTCTTGGCCGTGCCCGTGGCGGCGAGCGTCACCTTCACGGGAGTGCCGTTCTCATACGCGGTCACTACCTGCTGGGTGATATTGACGTTCACCCACTTGCCCTTGTATTTAGCACCCTCGTAGACCACGGGCGCGACCTTGCTTATCAGGCTGGAGTGCACCCACATCGGCTCCTCGGGTGGGTCGGACACCCGGTACCACAGGCCGCTGGTGGCGTCGGTGGCCGACTGGTAGAGTATCACGCGCCTGCCTACCCACCACGGCTTGATGATCCTGCTTTGCAGGCTGGGGCCGCTGCGCACGTTGCCCGCGTTGGACATCTGCCCAATCCACAGGTCGTTGTAATTACTGTCGGTGGTGGGTGCCAGCACTTCGGGAGTGTTGGTGGGCACCGCCGGGGTAGGCTGGGTAGGCTGGGTGGCTGTAGTGGCCGTCGCTACGGGCTGCGTGCCAGTGGTAGCGGTGGGCGGCGCGGGTGTATCGGTGGGCCTAACCGGGACCGGGGTATCGGTCGGCCGGGGGGTCTCAAGGGCGACGGGGGTCCAATTCTCGTTAACTTCTACGAGTTGCCTGTCCTGCACGTAGCCCCGGTTCGCGTCTACCTCAAGCCAGTACCAGCCCTCGTTGAAAGGGCCACCCAGGACCATACCCTTGGTGTTGACCGGGAGGGCTACCAAAGCGGCACTGCCAGCGGCTGGCTGGTCGAGTAGGTTGGTGTTGGTGTTGGTGGCGACTATCGTGCCGATATTGAAGCGGCGGGCCTCTTGCGCTTGGACGCGCCCCGTGCCGAACGCACCCAAAGCACTCGACATAACGAGCGCGAGCATGGCTATAGTGGCTACTATATATGCAGCGCCGCGCTTGCCCTTCTTCGTTCCGTTACTATATTCCATTAGAGACATTTCTTTCCTTCCTTGATCTGCGAAGACAGCAACATTTAATGACTGACTATGTTCACTCTCTATCCGGTCTACCTGGCCCCTGTTCGCGTGCTGGGCCTTGTGTATGCATGCCTGGTTCTATGTTTGTGAGCGCGTGGAGCCTTGCCCAAGTAATAACGTGTAATAGAGCTTGTGGTTACTGCATCCTCACTGCATATGATAACAAATACCAAGCGTGTGCCACATGATACATTGGGGCTAATAAGCCTAGTCCGAAGGGCCTATTTGCCGCTCGGTCCGCGCCCGTGCTATACTCGCCCTACTACCATGCCCGCGTATAGCCGCGCCCTGACAAAACACGCTTGCACGTACTTAGTATACATGCTCATGACACAATTAACCCAGGTTTTTCGCTATTCTTTATGTCGAATCGGTCCCGGCACGATATATTCGCACCGGCAGGCGAGGTCTTTCGCATAGTTTATCCGTTACGGGTTACATTCCACCGCTTACGTATCGCTTTCTAACATCGGAGCCATTATGAAGAAGCTACAATTTGCCTGTGTCGTCTTCCTATTCCTGCTGATGCTGCCGGGTATGGGTAGCGTGCGGGTGCAGGCCCAGGCAGGCTCGCGCACGTTCCCGGAGACCGGCAAGACGGTGCGCGGGGTCTTCTTGCAGTATTGGGATACACATGGGGGGCTGGCGCAGCAGGGCTTTCCCATATCGGAGGAGATGCAAGAGGTCTCGGAAACGGACGGCAAGGTGTACACGGTGCAGTACTTTGAGAGGGCCGTGTTCGAGTGGCACCCCGAGAACGCGCCTCCTCACAACGTGCTCCTGTCGCTGCTGGGCAACTTTCTTTACAAGCAGAAGTACCCCGCAGGCCCTCCCAGGCAGACCGCGAACAATTCCCCAGGCTCGGTGCTGTTCAAGGAGACCGGCAAGCGGCTCGGCGGGCGGTTCCTTGAGTACTGGCAGCAGAATGGCGGCCTCCCTCAGCAGGGCTATCCCATCTCGGATGAGTTCGTGGAGAGAAGCGATCTGGACGGCAAGGAGTACCGCGTGCAGTACTTCGAGCGGGCGGTGTTCGAGTACCACCCGGAGAAGCCGCGCCCCTATGACGTGCTCCTATCGCACCTGGGCACCTTCCGATGGCGGGGCAAGTACGAAACGCAGGCCAATTGCGGCTCGCCCATCCTGCCCGGCCTGTGGACGGGGCAACTGACCTGGGGTTTCACCATGAGCGGCTCGTCCATCACGGGGAATGGCGAGGTGTCGGGGCCTGTGCGGCTGAACGTGGCCTGCGATGGCACCTTTTCGGGCACGGTGCAGATAACCAGCTACAACACCCGCATCGGCAGCGGCAACCTCGCCATCCTGACGTGCTCGCAGTCGCAAGTCACCATCGCGGATATAGCGGGGCGGGTGGAGCGCGTGGGCGGCGACAAGCGGCTCAACATCCTGGGTGGGGTGTTCAAGCAGGGCGTGTACACCTGCGTCAATCCGATCGCGCCGGCTCGCCCGACGAACGTAACTGGGAACACCGTCCCTCCCACTATGGTGGAGATCGAGCAGGAGAGCCGCAACAAGATCAGCGGCAAGCAGTGGGTGCCCGACCCCTCCTACGTGAGCATGATCGAGCAGTTCCGCACCGCGTACCGGGACGTGAATATCGTCTACACCGGCCAGTGGGAGCTTAACCGGCAGGAAGTCAACACGCCGTAGCTGAAACGTGAAACGTGAAACGAGAAACGTGATACGGCTTGCTCTATAGGGTACGTGAATGCGACTTTGTTGTCGTAACAGAACCCTGCCCCACCTTGTCATTCTGAACGCAGTGAAGAATCTCGTCCTCTACCGGGATGTTACACCTTTCTTGTGCGGCATTGCTGATCTGGCATTGCTGATCTAATAAAGGCGCTGCCATGTGCTGTTGGACGAGATCCTTCACTGCGTTCAGAATGACAAAGGCCGGGGATGGTCCCGCTGTAGGACCAGCGTCGCACCCACGAACCAAGAAGAGCAAGCCGCCTCACGTTTCACGTTTCAGAACCCCCTCCTAGTCGTTTGTCCAGGTGTTTCACTGCCTGAAAAGGTGATACTTCCGGCCAGCCTCGCCCGGTATATTGGTATCGAGCGCAAGAGCTTATACCGATATACATGTGAACAAGGCTTATCACGGAGGAACACCTGATGGACAATTCGAACGGCAACGCGGGCATACTTAGCTCGCTTTCTAACCAGCTCGCCGATGCGGTAGAGCGCATCGGCCCTGCGTTGGTGACTGTCTACGGGCGGCAGCGGTTGCCGTCTAGCGGCGTAGTATACAAGCAGGGCTTGGTGCTCACCGCCGAGCACGCTATAGAGCGAGAAGAGGACCTTTCGATCGCCACCCATGACGGCCGGAAGCTTACCGCTCAGTTCGTAGGCCGCGACCCGTCGAGCGACCTGGCGGTGCTGCGCGTGCAGGACCTGAATGTGGAGCCTGCCCAGAGCAGCGGCGAGCCACGCGTGGGCCAGTTGGTGCTGGCGGTGGCGAGGCCTTCTGAGGACGGGCCGATGGCGAGCCAGGGCATCGTGAGTGCGGTCGGTGGACCGGTGCGCACGGGTCGCGGCGGGATGCTGGAGAAGTACATTCGCACCGATGCCACACCCTACCCCGGCTTCTCCGGCGGTCCCTTGATTGACACCACGGGCGCGGTGCTGGGCATCCTGACCACCGGGCTTGCGGGCGGCGTGGCTCTCGCGGTGCCCACATCTATCGCCTGGCGAGTGGCCGACACGCTGACCGCGCACGGCCGCATCAAACGCGGCTACCTGGGCATCAGCAGCCAGCCGGTGTACCTGCCGGAGGCCCAGCGCGCCGGACGCGAACAGGAGACCGGCCTGATGCTGGTCCGCGTGGACAAAGACACCCCCGCCGAGCAGGGCGGCTTACTCCTGGGAGACATCCTGGTCGCCCTAGACAGCCAGCCCGTCAACGACGTAGACGACCTGCAAGCCCTCCTCAACGGCGACCGTGTAGGCAACCCCGTCCCCATAGAAGTAATCCGCGGCGGCCAGGTCCAGACGCTTACGGTCACGATAGGACAAAGAGATTAGGAGATTTGGAAATTGGAATTTCGAATTTCGAATTTAGTAGGTATCCATCAAATTCGAAATTCGAAATTCCAATTTCCAAATCGAAGAAAGGGTATGATATGCTATCTACTATGGTTGAAGAGCGCACAATAGAGGTGCCCGCCGGGATTATTTCGGACGAAGTGTCGCATGAGATCGTGCAGATGCTGGGGCGGGTGGGGCCTAGCGTGGTGCAGGTGAAGCGCGAGGGGCGCGGTGGTGGCGCGGGGTTCGTGTGGCGCTCCGATGGGGCTATCGTCACCAACTACCACGTTATCGCCGGTTCCCGCTCTGTGAGCGTGCAAATGCAGGATGGGCGTTCGTTCCCGGCGAAGGTGCTCAACCAGAACCCGGCGCTCGACCTGGCCTTGCTGAAGGTGGAGGCTAACGACCTGCCCGCCGCGCTGGTGGACGATTCTTCCAAGCTGCGCGTGGGCGAGCTGGTCTTCGCGGTGGGACACCCGTGGGGGCAGAAGAACGTGGTGACGGTCGGCATCGTCAGCGGCGTGGGACAGGTGCCTGTGCTGGGTAGCGGGCGGACGGCCCAGTACGTGCGCTCCGATGTGCGCGTGGCCCCCGGCAACTCGGGCGGGCCGATGCTCAATGCGGGTGGGGCGGTCGTGGGCATCACGGCCATGATCTTTGGCGGTGATATGGCGGTCGCCATACCCAGCCACGTAGCCGCCGAGTGGGTGGCGGGTCTGCCCAGCCGCCGGGTGATGCTGGGCGTGGCCGTGGAGCCGGTGGAGTTCGAGTTGATGCTGCCGGTCAGCAAGCGCGAGCGTCGAACGGCGGGCCTGCTCCTGGTGGGAGTGGACGATGATACGCCCGCCAGCCGCGCCGGTCTGAAGGTGGGCGATGTGATACTCGCCGCCGGAGGTAGGCCCGTGGTGGATGGCGAGACGCTGCACGACGTGCTCTCGGACAACACCCTCAACAGCAACCTGCAACTGCACGTCTTCCGGGGCGGCTCCATCAACGAGGTGGCGGTGGACCTTGTGGGGCCGCCGCAAGTGGAGACCGCTTCTTGAGCAAAGTGGCGGTAGCGATAGCAGCCCCGACGCCGATGTTGC
Source organism: Chloroflexia bacterium (assembly GCA_036386675.1). Classification (GTDB taxonomy): domain Bacteria; phylum Chloroflexota; class Chloroflexia; order QHBQ01; family JADMIH01; genus JADMIH01. Next base: position 12,090 of record DASVVE010000017.1, read on the forward strand.
GTGCGGGGCTGCGCGCTTTGCTGTCAGGTGACGAAATACAGGTGGTCGGGGACGCTTCTTCCCTGACCGAACTGCGCATGGAGTTGCCAGAGGCGGACGTATTGGTGACCACAGCGGGCATCCTGATGGAGGACAGCGCATACGTGGCCCTGGGTATGTCCGCGCCCTCATTGCCGGGAGTGCTGGCGCTCTCGGACGATTCTCGTCCGGCGACGTTGCTGCGACAGCTTGCCTTGCGCGGCTGGGGCATCATATCGCCCGACGCCCCGGCAGCGGAGATGCAGGCGGCAGTGCTGTCGGTGGCACAGGGGCTGGTGGTGCTGTCGCTACCCCTGGTGAACGCGCTCGTGGGGCGTGGCAATCCAGTGCAGACGCTGGAAGGTGGCAGCTTGCCGGAGCCGCTCACCGCCCGCGAGACGGAGGTGCTGGAGCTACTAAGCCAGGGCCTATCCAACAAGCTGATCGCCCGCCGCCTCAACATCAGCGAGCACACGGTGAAGTTCCACGTGTCGTCTATCTACACCAAGCTGGACGCATCCAGCCGCACGGACGCGGTAAGTAAGGGAGCGCGGCTGGGGCTGATTACTTTGTGACCCGATCAAAGGTTGAGGCTAGTTGCCGGCTGTAGAGGAATGTCGGCGCAAGTTACCGTGGACTAAGCGTTTATAGATGAATAATGACCATTGTGCGGGTGAGTTCAATAAAGCTCTGAGTCTGAAATGCCTCGGCAAGCGTTACGAGATTGGCAGCAAATAGAGCCTCTAACTCTGCGTTGCTTGTATTACCAGTAGACACCAGCAACAACTTGTATGGTCTTCCAGTCAGGTGAAAAGTACTAACGAAATCGGCATCTTTGGTGACCACTATGCACTGTTCGCGGTAGGAAAAGTCACTGATTTCTGAGTCCGATGTACTATTACCCTGGGGCAGGTCGAGAGTATGCGTGGCTTCATGTCCGGCCTGGCGCAAGTAGTAAGCGAGACGACGAGGTAAATGTGCATCCACCAGGAATTTCATAGAACCGTGGGTTGCATGCGCTTAACCCGGCTGAGACGCGCTCCAAAAGCTAAGGCTGCCAGCAAATCATCCCGTTCTAAGTCCTCATAGTCGGCTAGAATATCCTCAATAGACATACCAGAGCTTAGTAGCTCCAGTAGCACCTCTACCGGATAGCGTAAACCACGTATGACTGGCTTACCATGGCAGATGTTGGGATCGATTGTAATCCGATCCAACAATCTCACTTGTGAGCTGTCCATATCTAACTACCCCTATTTCAAATACATAGCCATCTTACTCCACACGTCTTAAACCGGCAAGGCTCGCCTGGTAAGGTCATGTAGCGCATACCAGGCATCAGATTATGCTTCACGCATCGGCACCCTTATGCCGAACCTCTCTGCCGCCTCAATCGCTTCGTCGTAGCCCGCGTCGGCGTGGCGGATGATGCCCATGCCGGGGTCGGTGGTGAGCACGCGTTGGAGGCGGGCGGCGGCTTCGGGTGTGCCGTCCGCGACGATTACTTGACCGGCGTGCTGGCTGTAGCCGATGCCCACACCCCCACCGTGGTGGAACGACACCCAGGTGGCACCACCCACGGCGTTGACGAGCGCGTTGAGGATGGGCCAGTCGGAGATGGCGTCGCTGCCGTCCTTCATCGCCTCTGTCTCGCGGTTGGGGGAGGCCACGCTGCCGGTGTCCAGGTGGTCGCGGCCTATGACGATGGGGGCGCTTACCCGGCCGGTGCGCACCATCTCGTTCACCACCTGCCCGAAGTGCGCCCGCTCGCCGTAGCCGAGCCAGCAGATGCGGGCGGGCAGACCTTGGAAGGCCACCTTCTCTCGCGCCATCGGTATCCAGCGCTGCACCGAGGCGTTGTCGGGGAACTCGCGTAGCACCATCTCGTCGATCCTGTAAATGTCTTCAGGGTCGCCGGACAGCGCCGCCCACCTGAAGGGGCCTTTGCCCTCGCAGAAGAGCGGGCGGATGTAGGCTGGCACGAAGCCGGGGAAGTCGAAGGCGTCGGTCACGCCCTGGCCGAAGGCTTGCTGGCGGATGTTGTTGCCGTAGTCGAATACGGTCGCGCCCATGCGTTGCAGGTCGAGCATGGCCCGTACGTGGACGGCCATGGACTCCAGTGAGAGGCGCATATATTCGTCGGGGTCTGTCTGCCGAAGCTCCGCCGCGCTGTCAATGTCGTAGCCGAGGGGTACGTAGCCGTTCAGCGGGTCGTGGGCGGAGGTCTGGTCGGTCACCATGTCGGGCACTCTGCCGCGCCGCACCATCTCCGGGTAAATGGCCGCCGCGTTACCCGGGAGGCCAATGGAGAGGGGCCGCCGCTCCCTGGTAGCATCGTCCGCCAGTTGGAGCGCCTGGTCCAGGTTGTCGGTGGCGGTATCGAGGTAGCGGGTGTCGAGCCTGCGCTGTATGCGGGTCTGGTCCACCTCCACCACGATGGCCACGCCGCCGTTCATGGTAACAGCCAGGGGTTGAGCACCGCCCATACCGCCAAGCCCGGCTGTGAGCACCAGCTTGCCGCTAAGGTCGGCTTCGGGGCCGTAGTGCTTGCGCGCCGCCGCGCCGAAGGTCTCATACGTGCCCTGGAGGATGCCCTGCGTGCCGATGTAAATCCAGCTTCCGGCGGTCATCTGCCCGTACATGGTGAGGCCCTGCGCTTCCAGTTTGGAAAAGACCTCACGCGTGGCCCAGTGGGGCACGAGGTTGGAGTTGGCAATCAGCACGCGGGGGGCGTCGGTGTGGGTCTTGAAGATGCCAACCGGCTTGCCGCTCTGCACCAGGAGGGTTTCGTCGTTCTCCAGGTCGCGCAGGCAGTCGATGATCTTGAGCAGGGAAGGCCAGTCGCGAGCCGCCTTGCCCCTGCCGCCGTAGACGATCAGGTCCTGCGGGCGCTCGGCCACTTCGGGGTCGAGGTTGTTCATCAGCATCCTGAGCGCCGCTTCCTGGAGCCACCCTTTGCACTGCAAGGTGGTGCCGCGTGGTGCTCGCAGGCTCGTCATGGTTTCCATATGAATTCCTCTCTTGCGGTTGATTCCGAACTGCGTAGTCTCCCCGAATAATGCCAGGAACAATCCTTGCATCCGCGAGCCTAGTGAGTATCAGATTATCTAGAATATTAGCATCAAGGCGCTGGCGTGGGTCCTGTCATAATGTCTCCATACTCAACGCTTAATATCTCTCCAGTTTCTCCATCCACAACGTATGAGGCAACGGGATCCCCGATGTCAAAGAGCTCGCCTAGAGAGATGGAGGACTTACCTTGCTGATACCAATAGTCTACACTCCATACCGGAGTTCCACTTTCCGATCTGCCGGTAGAGATTAGTGGGAGTACTTGCTCTGGGGGTAATCCTTGCTTCACGGCATGATTACGAGCATCCTCCCAGGTCAGGGTTACCGCGTCCCTGGGAGTAAACTTAAATGATGCCCACAAGGTTTCATTATCCTCCTGGGTATCCATTGCTAATTGATAGTTCCTTTTGCCGGAACTTCCATCGGTAACGGTGTCAATATAGGTCCGTACAGTAGAGGTAGGCGCAGCGTCCTCTACCCAAATTGTGATGTTGTGTCCTGTTGGTCGGTAGAAACTAAAGGAGACTTCCAGGCTCCCAGTTACAGGACCGGTATACGGAACACCTTCGGTAAATCCACCTGGTGCGGCCGTCACTAACGAAAGGACAGCATCACTGTCAATCTTATAAGCTTCCTGTTGAGCAGTATCTATTATGACGCCGAGCGGCGCAGACGGGCCGGAGCTTTTGGCCGTTGAGGGGCCAAGTGGTAACCTCCCGGTGAATGGAAAGGATATCCAGGGAAACATTTGTGACAAAGCGGGAGCAGCTATGAATGCCAGAACTATGCAGGAGACTGCTGATAGCACAGTAATTCCAACTACCAGGCTGGTCCGGCTCCTGTGAGATGGCGTAACGCCGGCAGGCTGCATATTTAGCCTTCCTTCAGGCGCATTGCGCAGTGTCCAAAATACCTGAAACACTCTCCTGGCAATTGTTGCCTCTCACGGAAGGCACGAATAACAGGGGGATCTTAGGCCCTTGCTATTCGTGCTTTCGTGCTATTGTGGTCAGCTATAAGTGTTTGCTCCTAATGTATTATAGCCGACTCCTCTATTCTCTGATACCTTCTAACCTTCCGAACCTCTCAGCCGAACGTGCTCGTGCCCTGGCGGCCTCTTCAAGACGGTCCTTAGGTGGGGCATTGGTATCGAGAGCGTTGAGCAGGTTGCGGCAGACGGCTGCTATCTCGTCCACGGCAGCATAGAAGGTAGCTTCGTTGGCTTTCGAGGGCTTGTTGAAGCCGCTTACCTTGCGCACGAACTGCAAGGCGGCGGCACGCACTTCGTCGTCGGTCGCGGGCGGGTCGAAGTTGAAAAGAGGCTTGATGTTTCTACACATGAGCTTTACCTCGCGTAGGTCAGGCAGTTGCCTCGGGCATGGGTGCATCGAGGAAGGGCGGGATGATCGGGAGGAGCAGGTCGGCGCGGAAGAGCACGTCCCAGTGCGCCGCGTTCGGTAGCACGGCGAATTGGGAGGCTGGACGCCCCGACATGCCACCGTCTCCCTTGCCGCCGCCGAACAATTTGAACATCTCTGTGGCATGCTCGAGGCGAACGCTGTCGGCATCTCCGATTATGATAAGGGCTGGGGACTTGATCGCCGCTACGTCCTCGGCCCAATTGTAGTCCTCGGCCAGCATCTGACGCATTTTGTCTATCAGCACCGGCCAGTCTTCCGGCCTGGGTGCCGCACCCAGGTAGGCATCGTGTATGAAAGTGCCGGACAGCAATTCGGAGCTAATAGCCGCCATGCCCACCAAGGACTCAGGGTACCACCCGTCGCGTGCAAAAGCGGTTGCAGCCAGCACCAGCTTGCGCACCAGTTTGGGGTGCCGGATAGCTGTTTGCAGGGCGACACCGCCTCCCAGTGAATAGCCGAAGATGTCGGCATCTTCGTGCCCCAGGTGCCTGAGTAGCGCGGCTACGTCGTCCGCCATCAGCTCGTACCTGAGCGGGCGGTCGATGTCGGCGGTGTGCCCGTGACCTTGTAGCTCCACGGCGATGACCTGCCGGGTTTCGCTAAAGGTCGGGATAAGCTGGGCGAACATGCCCGTTACGCCGAAGCCACCGTGCAGCATGACCAATGGGTGGCCCGTGCCGTAGACCTCGTAATACAGGTCCAGGCCGTTTACCTGAACATAGCTGCCGTTGCTACCAATGTTTGTTGCGTTTGTGTTCTCTGTACTGGCCGTCATAACCATTTCTCCTTTTTGTTACGGAACAAGGGAGAGTCAGGGGATGAAGCCCCTGACTCTCCCAAACCTGTCGCTAGGTCCAGTCTTCCTGAATCATCTCAGGCACGGGGTGGATGTTGACCATGAGCGCGGCATGGTCGGAGCGGTTCTTGAACTCGTGCCATGTGTTCGGCGGGATGACGGCGATGTTGCCGCCACTTATCATTTGGGTCTCGCCGCCCACTATTACCTCTATGTCTCCATCCAGGATGACGAAGATTTCCTCGTAGGGGTGGCGGTGTTTGTCGGCACCCCGGCCGGGAGCGCTCGTCACCACGAAGAACGAGGCGTTAGCTCCATGGTTGATGCCCTCGAAGCGGGCGGCCCCACCCTTGGGCGGCTTGAGGCTGTTGATGTCGATGACGTTC
>DASVVE010000018.1:0-83613 GCA_036386675.1 Chloroflexia bacterium
GTGGTTAGTGGTTAGTGGTCAGAAGAGAGCCACTAACCACTAACCACTAACCACTAACCACTGATTACTCTATGATCTTATTCATCACGCGCAAGCACCCGCCCTCCGTGGGTGGCATGCAACGCCTGAGCCAGAGCCTGACCAAGGAGGTCGGGAGGCTTACGCCAACGCGCACCATCTACTGGGGCGGCTCGACCCTTTTTGTGCCGTTCTTCGTCGTGTACGCATTCTTGCGGGCGGTGCTCACCGTACCCCGGTCCAATCACGTCAAGCTCATTCACCTCTCTGACGCATTGCTAACACCCCTCGGCCTCGCTTTGCGCACGCTGCTGCGGGTGCCTGTGGTGGTCACCGTGCACGGCCTCGACGTGACCTACTCCAACCGCTTGTACCAATGGGTCATCCCGAAGTGCCTGCGCCGTATGGATAAGGTGATTTGCGTCAGCAGCTACACGCGACACCAGTGCATCAAGCGTGGCGTGCCTCCCGCGTTGTGCGAGGTGGTACCCAACGGCGTGAACATGCTGGAGTTCGCGGACCAGTTTACGCCCCAGGCGATGCGCAACCTGCAAATGGCCGCCGGGAGCAGGCTGCGCGACCGCAAGGTGCTGCTCACCGTGGGCCGCCTCATCGAGCGCAAGGGCGTGGTACATTTCCTCACAGAGGTGATGCCGCGCATTATTGCCCAGCGACAGGATATTTGCTACCTCATCGTGGGGGAAGGTCCGCAACGCGAGCTGATAGAGACGCGCATAGCTTCGCTGCACCTGGAAGACTGCGTGGTGCTCGTGGGACGGGTGGACGATGACACGCTCCGCGCCGCCTATCACCTGTGCGATCTGTTCATCATGCCCAACATCCCGGTGCAGCACGACATAGAGGGCTTTGGCCTGGTGGCCCTGGAGGCGGCGGCGGCGGGCCGCTATGTGGTAGCCTCGCGCCTGGACGGCATACCGGAGGCCATCGTGCCGGGGCAGAACGGCATCCTGCTCGATCCCCTTGACAGCGAGTCCTTCGCGAACACGATCCTCGAACTGCTTGCCGACGACGAACAGCGCGAGATGCTGGGACGCAAGGCGCGCAAATTTGTGCAAGGGCATTATTCGTGGGATATCGTTGCCAAACGCTACCAGGCCCTGTTCATGCGTGTGATTCATGACAACCAGGTACACTCCCACGGACGCTCACACGGCCCATCTGCAAAGCCAGGCAGCAAGCCGGGCAGGCCCGCCGAGACCGAGTCGCAAGACGCCCCTAGCCTAAGACAAGACTGATGCCGAAGCCGGAACCAGAGTCGCAGCCGGATACCGGGCAGCGGCCACCGCGGAAGAAGATAGCCATACTGGGCTGGTACGGCAGCGCGAACGCAGGCGACGAGGCGGTGCTACAATCGATAGTGGAATCGTTGCGGCGCGGCGGGCAGGAAGACCTCCTGGTACTCTCTACCAACCCCGGACAGACCGCCGCCACCTATGGGGTCGAGAGCCTGACACGCAACCCGTTAAGCCTAGCTACCCTCCGTGCGGTCCTACAAGCAAAGTCGCTAATACTCGGTGGCGGCGGCTTGATACAGGATAGCTCCAGCATCTACAACCTGCCCTTGTATGCCTTCTACGTGGCGCTCGCCAGATTGAAGGGCATACCGCTATTCGGATGGGGCCTGGGAGTGGGGCCGCTCTACACCAGGCTGGGCCGCCTGCTTGCCAGGTCCATCTTCCGTGCTTCCCGCTACTTCAGCGTGCGAGACAAAGAGTCGGCGCGTGCCCTCAGATCGGCCGGTGTGCGCGCGGACGAAATACGCGTGACTGCCGACCCTGCCTTCCTCATCGAACCTGCGCATGTGAGCGCGCCGGAAGACCCTGAAGACGACAGGCCAACTATCGTATTCTGTGTTCGTCACAGGCTCCACGACGACCCCGGCCTCAACCTGCGCTACCTCCTCCCGGTGAGCGTACGTCATCGTCTGAGGCTGGAAACCCGGCCGGGCGTCGAAGATGACCGGAGGTTCGTGCAGGCAGTTGCACGTGGGGTGCGCTGTTGCGTGCAAGAACTTGAAGCGAGAGTGGTGCTCCTACCCTTTTGGGCGGAACGCGACGATGAGGTGTTGCGGCAGGTGGAACAGGAGGCGTTACGTCTTGGTGTGCCCGATGCCCAAATCAGGTGGGCACAGGTGCGGCACACTCCCTCCGACCTCGCGGGTTACCTCCGGTGTGCCGATTTGCTGGTGAGCATGCGCCTGCACGCGCTCGTCTTCGGTGCGACCGCGGGGGTGCCGTCGCTGGCCCTTTCCTACGTGCCCAAGATGCGGGCATTGATGACTCTCCTGGGTGCCCGGCGCTGGGTAGTGGAGGTACAGACTCGCGTGCCCTCGCCTGAGGAGCTTGAGATGAAACTGCGCCAGCTATGGGCTTCGCGCCAGGAAGAGGCGGACAAGATTAAGCAGTCGGCAGCGAAGCTGAAAACGCGCGCAGAGCAGGATGCGCGCGCTATAGGTGAGTTGCTGGAATCTTGACACTACAAGATGCCGTGTGCTATCTTCTGCAAAGCGTCCCCACAGGGGCGACGAACCCCACTTGAGAGAACACCCTTGACAAGCGACCCAGGAGCAGACGAACGTACTTCAGCCGGGGGCCATGCCGGTCGGGAACTCAGGCTGACGGTGGTTGTGCCGGTCTACAATGAAACGAAGCGTATGGGAGAGCGCCTGCCGGAGTTGCTGGCTTTCCTGCACACGCAAGACTACCCATACGAGATCGTGGTAGTGGATGACGGCTCGACCGATGGTACCGCAGACATGGCCCGGCAGATGCTGGCTGACGAAGAACGCGCCAGGGTGCTCGCGCAACCCCGCAACCGTGGTAAAGGGCACGCCGTCAAGGTAGGCATGCTGGCCGCCGAAGGGCGCTACGTGCTCTTCACCGATGCCGATCTCTCGACACCCCCTGCCGAGTTAGATAAGTTCTGGCCCTGGTTGGAGGAAGGTTACGACGTTGTAATCGGCTCGCGTAAAATGGCGGGAGCTAACATCGTCAAGCACCAACCGCTCTGGCGCGAGTCCCTAGGCAAGGTATTTACTTGGCTAACAAACCATATAGCCACAAAAGACATTTCTGATGTCACGTGCGGCTTCAAGTGCTTCACATACGAGGCCGCACAAACTTTGTTTGGGCTGTCAGTAATCGATGACTGGAGTTTTGATGCAGAGGTGCTCTTCCTGGCGCAAAGGTTCAAGTACCGCATCAAGCAGGTGCCGGTAAGCTGGCACGATGAAGCCGGCACGAAAGTCCGCCTCTGGAAAGACGCCATCACCTCTCTACGGGGGCTTATGCGGATCCGCATGAATGCTTCACGCGGTCTGTACCGCGCCAGGCAACGAGTACCACGGCGCGCCTAGGGAAAGCAAAAGGGAGGGCTATCGTGGCCCTCCCTTTTCTCGATAGCTCGGTGTTTACTCTTCGTCTTCCGCGTCCTCGCCCTCATCACCCTCTGTGAGGTCGCCTTCCTCAACGGGGCGGTCGAAGCCGTGGGCCACAAGCGCCTCTTGCAATTCGACCAGCGACTTCTGACCAAAGTTGCGCAGGTGCAACAGGTCGTTGTCGCTATAGGCGAGCACCTGGGCAATCGTGGTGATGTTGGCCCGCTTGAGCGCGTTGGTGGTACGCATGCTGAGGTTGAGCACCTCAATTGCGCGGTTCGTGGCGTCCTCCACGGGTGCCACAGGCTCCTCAATACCCAGGTCGCTGACGTCGCGGCCATAGCGGGCTACCGAGGTGGCATAGCCGGTCAGGATGCGAGCAGCCTGGCTGAGCGCATCGTCAGGAGGGAGGGTGCCGTCGGTCCAGATTTCGAGCAGGAGCCGGTCGTAGTCGGTCATCTGGCCGACGCGGGTGTGCTCCACCACGAAATTGACCCTGGGCACCGGCGTGTACACAGCGTCTACCGGTATAACGTCGGCGGGCAGGTCAGTACGCAATTCCGCCGAGCCGTAGCCGACGCCAGTTTCGATGAGCAGTTCCAGCTCGAAGGTGCTGCCGTCACCATTCGCGGTGGCGATCAGCGTGTCAGGGTTGACTACTTCCATCCCCTCGGGTAGTTCCAGCGAAGCGCCGGTAATCTCGCCCGGCAACTTGCTCACCACCCGCAGAATCGCACGGTCCGAGGCAGGCTCAGTGTCATCCTCAGGCTGCGTCAACCGGAAGCGTAGCTGTTTCACATTGAGCACCAGGTCGATCAGGCCTTCCTCGATACCGGGGATCTCACTGGGGTCGTCGGGCATCTCGGCCAGGCGGATGCCGGTCACGGCGGCACCCTGTAGGGAAGAGATCAATATGCGGCGGAGGCTGGCACCCAGCGTCGTGCCCCACCCAGGCTGAAGCGGCTCAATGCGATACCGCCCATAACTATCACTCACTGCATCGCAGTTAATCTCAGGCAAACTAACGTCGAACAAAAAGGCACCCCCATCGAATTATGTTACAGTTATCGACCTAACAATATAGCATATGAAGGTTGCGGATGCAAGCCTTGCGGCGGACGATGGACGATGGACGATGGTAGGAGACGGAACCGCATCACGCCAAGGACGCCAAGAACGCGCCAAGGTTTAAGGTTGTAGCGATGGACGCTGCATTGTACCCTGTACCCACTACCCACTCTCTACTCAGTCCTCAGTCCTCATAACTCTCATCGTCTATTGTCCATCGTCCATCGTCCACTGCCGTCCCTGCTTGAAAATCACTTCTGCAGGCTGTATACTCAGAACGCAGCTTACCCGTTCCTGAAAGGCAGATCCCCAACTTGAGCAAGCCCCGGCGCGCCCTCAGTTCCCTTCGTTATTGCCTCGCACTTATAGCTTTGCTTATCGCCTCGCTGTCAGGTGGGGTCTTCACATTGGCAGGGTCCGGCGCGCGTGTAGCCTCGGCGGGCGCTCTCTACGCGGTGCCCACGACCTCCGTCATGGTCCCGGCGGGTGGCAGCGCGCAGTTGCAGGTACGGGGCATGTCTTTGCAGCCAGGCGCGACCATCCCCACAGTCTCCGTGTCGCTTGCCGAACCGTCGCAGCCGCCCGATAACGTGCGCGTCACACTCTACTACGGCATAAACTGGGGCTACACTGAAACAGACCCCCAGCAGGCGGTGCTCGCCGTCTGGTACGCGCAGGACGGCACCTGGCGCGGCGACCAGCACGCCACTGCCGAGCAGATTTACTCTGCCGCAGCCAGCTCGCCAGGTGTGCCAAGCTGGAGTCCTAACGGCAGGTCGGCCCTGCAACTGGCGAGCACGGGCCAGGTCACGCTCAGTGAAATCACGTTCGCACCCTCTTCGCTAACTCCCTCGGTGGGTAGCGGCACTCTCACCCTGACGAATACCTCCAGCGAGGAATTGTTGGTTTACCTGCCCTACGGCACCATATTCGGCAGTGGGCCTGGCGCTGTGCTCGTGTGGGCGGTCGGTGAGGTAGCCCAGGCTGTCCCATCCGCGACCACCGGGGCAGCGCAACCGCAACCCACTGGCACGATCGAGGTAGTAGAGAATACGCCCACGCAGACCGCGACCGCCACAACTTCCGCTACCGCGGCCACGCCCTCAAGCAAGAAGGCCCCAGGTAACACAACTCCCAGCCCTGAGGTTGCGCAGGAAGCCAGCCCCACGCCGCAGAGTGCCCCGGCCAAGAAGAGCGCAGCCACAGCGACGGCAACCCCTGCTCCCACGGATACTGCTACTGCTACACCCGCGCCCACCGATACGGCAACGCCAGAGCCTACCGCGACCTCTACCGTGGCTTCCACCCTAGCCGCGGTAGCCACCACAACTTCTAAGGCCCCCGCGGCCAGCCAGAGCACGGCGGCAGACCAAGCCGTAGCAGCACCCGCCGCACCTGCTGCACCTGCTGCACCTGCTGCACCTGCCAATGAGAACAGCGCGGCGCAGAGCGCAGCCCCGGATAACTCAGCCCCGACCGGCAGTAAGGTTCCCGGGAACAACGAGAGCAACGTGCAGTCACCGGCAAGCCCAGGCAAGGCAACTTCGGGCGCACAGGCCCCCGCCGCCAGTAATAAGGCCCCCGAAATAACTTCGGAGCAGTCCGCCCCGGCACAGTTTGCAGAATCCAACCAGGGCAGCAAGGTAGAAGCGCTCGCCCCCGCGGTGACGATTACTACTATTCCCCGGCCGGTAGGCACGGCTGCGGACTCGGCGGAGAACAGCGCCGCAATCCCACCTGCCGTGCAGACGAGTGGCGCCACGCCTCCTCCACCCGCTGTGGAGACCGGCAACCCGACCGCGCCCGCGGGGAGCACAGGTGTGCCCACGACCAGGCCCACCAGCATTCGTACCGGCACCCCTGCAACCACTCCTACCAGCAGGCCCACCAACACAACCACTCTCCCGACAGCCCCCACTACTGCCGATACTACCCCTCCAGGCCAGAACACTCCAGGCGCTGATGTAGTGCCCACAACCGACGTGCCTGCCGTACCGACCAGGGAACCGGTGCCGCCTGAGCCTACTCGCCTGACCGACCTGGGGCCGACGCCCACCCCCGCCGTCCCGGTGATTGTCACCGATCCTGGGGCTGGGGGCACCGATGGGGGGCAGCAGGGCGGCGTGGTAGTAGGCTCGGATAGTGGCACCGCACCAGCCGTCAACCCGCGCACCGGCGGAGGCCAGTCGTCCCTGCCGCTCTTGCTCTCGGTGTCGTCCTTGGTCCTGGTGTTGAGCGGGCTGCAACTGAGAAGGTTGGCGAAGAAGCAGGGGCACCCTGAGGCGAGCTAGCAGCAAACAGCACCCGGTATCTTAAGATACATCGGGCGAAGTCGCCAAGAACCACGCTAGGGTTAGGCACGAGTTCCAAGCAAAGAGGCCCAGGGTACAACATCATGTACCCTGGGCCTCTTAGTAACTTCTAGAGCCTGGATTACCTGGCGCGTTCTTTGCGCCCTGGCGTGTCGTTCACATATTTTTTAGCTAACTCGTACTGCCAGGCGCGCTGGGGGACTCCTCAATTACGAGTTCGTTGACCATCCACTTGCCGTTTTGCTTCACCATATGGTAGGTCTCGTGGAGGGTATCAGGTCCGTTCTTCTTCACCATCTGCCTGGTGTCTCTGTTGTAAAAGGTGACGCTCCAGGTCTCTATTGTACGTACCGTGGCAGTGTCGCCGTTCACCTTCACGTCCACGAAGTCCAGGCGCTCCATGACGGGCACAGCGTACATATTGTTCTGCTTGAGCATCTCGATCATATCGATGTTTTCCTGGAGCACGTCCCCAACGCGGGTGCCCTTCAGCACCTCGGTATCAAGGTCGCGCCAGGCCTTGATCTGCTCTTCGTTGCTGATACGCACGGTCTCCTTTAGCTGCGCCTCTTCCTCGGCCACGTTCACGTTGCTAGGCTGAACCTGAGGCTGTGGCTGTTGCCGGTTGAGAAGCAGATACCCACCACCCAAGGTCAGGAGCACAAGCGCGGCGACTCCCGCCAGGAGCACCGGTATCAGCCATGTTCGCTGGGTGCCTTGCCGCTCAAGCTGCCGGACGGCCCCACCCTCGTAGGGAGCAAACGCGCCACCCTGAAGCCTGGGTCCGGACGCAGCGGAGAAGTTGCCGTAGGTGCTGCTGCTGCCCGCACCCATCTGGCTTACATCTAAGCTGCGCGGAGGCGGAGGTGGAGGAATAGAGCCACGAGGAGCCTCCGACACTTGCGTCCTGGCCTGTTCGCCGGGCAGCGGGGGCGGCAAGAAGGCCTGGTAAGGCTGCTCCTGTTGCTCCGCACCGACCACGCGCACCGGAAGCCCACTATTCGGACCTACGGGAGCTGGGTCCTCGACCGCAGGGGCAGGGGTGTCGTAACGCTGCACCACGTAGGTAACCGGGGGTGGAGTTTCGGTCGCTGTTTCGCTTATACCTGGTATGGCAGGTTCCGCAGGCGAGACCGGCAAAGTGGGGGCGCTTACCTGGGAGTACCCGCAGTTGGAGCAAAAGCGATGACCCGCCTGCACAGGCGAGCCACAATTGGGACATTGTTGGGACATGAAATAATCCTGACTCTTACGCGGAAAACTAGACGGAACGGGCGATTACCGGGCATGCCGCGAAATAAGGCTCTCGGTTGGAGTATACGCCATGCAAAACTTGAGCGTCAAGCAAATAGGCACTCACAGGCATGGCTATCACCCCACCTACGAGGACTTCTCAGGGGAAAATGTTGCTGACCAGGTAGGTTAGCACCGGCAGTTGCAGAGCTTCGGCGAACGGTCTGGGGTAGACGATGAACAGGATAGTGGCCGCGCAGAGGGCCACACCGTAGGGCATGAAGTCACCTATCTTGCTCTTCTTCGAGACGAGGAGGAGTATGGCTGCCGCGCCCGCGATCAGCGGCCCGATCAAGAGAGCGCCCACTACGTTGGGGAAGCCGAGCATCAGCCCCATCATCAGCGCCAGCAGCACGTCGCCCAGGCCCAGGGGTTCCTCGATGTGGGGGAAGATGAGCCGGGCGAGCAAGTATGCCAGCAGGAAGAACCCACCCGCAACGCCCGCACCCACAAGCCCACTAACTGGGTCCATGCCAGGGAGGACAAACAAACCGGCGAACGCAACAAGCGAGCCTAAAGCAATAATAGAGAAGTAGATGTCGCGGTGCTTCCAGTCGATAACGAGCACCAGCATCAGCACCACTACGTAGGCCGAGTGGAACAGGAACGAGGGGCTAATACCTTCCAGCCAGCATAGTCCCGCGAGTAACACGCCCGTAACCAATTCGGTAGCGGGGAAAGCGGCGGAGAGCTTATGCCCGCACTGCGCGCACTTGCCACCCTGCATAAAGTAGCCGACGACCGGCAGGGCCTGCAACAGCGATATGCGGTGCGTGGAGCGCGTGCAAGAGAGCGGCCCGAACATCGGCTTTTGCGCCGCGAGCCGCGTGGCTATAAGGTTGACGCCAAACCCGGCGAAAAGGCCAAAGATAAAGGCCAAGGCTACGTAAATTAGACCCAAGTCAGCTTCCCTCTAGAGTTACCCGTCCGCAGCAAATATAAGCTACGTAGACACGCGGCGCAATGGGAAAATTGTTTACTTCAGGCCCGCCGAAAGTCACGGCTGCTCATGGCATCGTGGCGGCACCCCAGCGTAGCTCATAAATTGCTATCAAGTCTTCCCCGGCAATCCTGTTGTCCTCCACCGGAAAGCGCATCCTCTCAACCGCCCACTCGGGCTGCCCGTCCTCGAACCACGCCGGGTAGATCAGCAGATAGTCGGCCCCGGCCGTGCGCATGGAAGTTGACATGGTTTCCCACGGTCCGTATGTACCGAGGGCGGCTGGTGACGTCAGCCCCACAACGTCGAATGTGGGTCGTTCGGAGAAAAGGCGCACGGCCCCAATCGGCTCGGAGGCTATAAAGGCATCAGGTGGTGTGTTGTGGGCGAGCCAGCGGGCGGGCGCTACATGCGCGTCGGTGATGTTGCGCACGTATACAACATAGTTGCGCGTGGCCCACACGTAGCTGTTGAGCACCGCGAACGCTACTATTGTGATTGCCAGCACCGGGAGCACCAAGCGTCGGGCGAGCAACCGCTCCAGGGGAATGACACGTATGCAAAACCACGCCAGCATACCCACCAGGACTATGGCGCATGGGTGTACAGGAAGGATATAGCGGTCTTCCTGCCCGAACCAGGGCTGAATGAGCATTAGTGCCAGCACAAAGCCGGAGAACGACATCGTCAAGAACAGGGCCGTCCAGCGCGTCTCACCATGCGCCTCCCTGCTGGCCGGACGGACAATCCAGACCAGGCCGCCTAACAGGGCCAGAACTACGACCACGAACGGCCAAACGCGTCCCGCCAGCAGGAGTTCTTCCGCCGCGCTGCCGAACCCCTCGAACAGGCGCAAGCCCCCCACTTTTGCGTAGAAGGAGCTAGGCAGAGGTCGGCCCCAGCCGAGCAAGTAGGTCAGGCTCAGCAACCCCGCCCCGGCCGCACAGGCGAGCAAGTACGAGATTGCGAAGAGACCGGCCTTTCCACGCGCCCGCCCATCCCTGGCAAACAAGAAGCGCAGCACCAGCCATCCAAGAGCTACACCAACAAACGCCAGCAGGTCGGGCCGCGCCCACGGCAACGCGGCACCCAGCAACAGGCTCCAGCCCGGCCTGCCCCGCCGCCAGTCGAGCAGGAGCAGATAGAGCGCCCAGACCACCAGCGCGGAGGAAAGCGGCACCTCCAGCCCCGACATGGCACCCCACGCCAGCCCCAGGTCCGAGGCCGCAACCAGGCCGGCCGCCCAACATACTGTACTCCGGCTGATGCTCTTGCCTTCTACCTGCGGGAGTACGAGGTCCGCCAGCTTCCAGGTGCCAAGCCCCGTAGCTGCCAGGCATAGAGCGCCCGGTATGTAGGCCGCCAGGAAGAGGTGTCCGGCTTGGGCCGCCAGCTCGCTGTTGTCGCTAACAAGCGTAGGAGCAAGGCCGCTAAACATTGAGTGAAATGGCACCAGCAGGACGTAAGCAACCAGGCAGAGCAGGTACCAGCCAAGCCCCGTGATGCCCCCGCTGGTCTCGCCCGGATTGTAGGTGAAGAACTGGCCCTGGGCAGCAGAAGCCACGTAGTTGCTGTAAATGTAGCCGTCATCGATGGGGAAGGCCAACGAACCCGTGTGCCGCAACGAGGCAGCAGCCAGGGACAGCGCACACAGGAGCGCCACCGCCGCGATAAGCCATCCACCCGCACGCCCGGCCAATAACGACCCTGCCTTACCGTCTCGAAGCATGGGCTGATTCTAACAGAGGTGGTAGCGCAGAACAACTAAGGAGAGGAGACGAAAACGCCAAGACGCCAAGACGCCAAGGACCACGCCAAGATTAAGGATCGTTTGCTACAGAGCAAAAGGACCAGCGTACGACATCATGTACCCTGGTCCTTTTACTAAGCTCTGAGCCTCTACACTCTTGGCGTGGTCCTTGGCGTCTTGGCGTCTTGGCGTTTTCGTCTCTACCCGCTACTTCGCTGCCCCTGCCTCGGCTTTGAGGGAGGGGAGGCGGCGGTTGGCTTCGTCGATGCGGCGCAGGGCCTCGCGGAGGTTTTCGGCGGAGTTGGCGAACGAGATGCGGATGTAGCCCTCGCCGTATGCCCCAAAGGAGGTGCCGGGCAGTACCGCCACGTCGGCCTCGGTCAGCAGGTAGTCGGCGTAAGCGCGGGAGTTCATGCCGGTACCCGTGATGTTGGGGAAGGCGTAGAAGGCCCCTGCCGGGCGGTTGCAACTGAAACCGGGTATTTTGTTCAACCCCTCGTACACCAGCTCGCGGCGCTGGACAAACGCCTCAAGCATGTGGTTCACATCATCTCTAGGCCCGGTGAGTGCGGCGATGGCGGCCCGCTGGCTGAAGGTGGAGGTGCACGACACGCTGTTGATGATAAGGCGGCTGATGTGCGGCACCATCTCCGGTGGGAAGACGCCGTAGCCGAGCCGCCAGCCTGTCATAGCGAACGTCTTGGAGAAGCCGTCGAGCAGGATGGTGCGTTCCTCCATGCCGGGGAAGCTCAGGATGGTGTGGTGCTCGCCTTCGTACACGATCTCGCTGTAGATCTCGTCGGCCAGCACCATGATGTCGTGCCGCACGGCCAGGTCGGCAATCGCTTTGAGGTCGTCGCGTGTGAGCACGCCACCTGTCGGGTTGTGGGGCGAGTTGAAGATGATCAGCCGCGTCTTTTCGGTGACTTTGCTCTCAAGCTCGTCCAGGTCGATGCGGAAGTCGTTGCTCTCGCGCAGGTGCAGTGGCACCGGCTTGCCACCCAGGAAGTTGATCATCGACTCGTAGATGGGGAAGCCGGGGTTGGGGTAGATAACCTCCTCGCCCTCCTCCACCAGCGCCATGATCGCGTAGAACATGATCGGCTTGGCCCCCGGCGTGACGATCACGTTGGCCGGGTCGAATTTGAGGCCGCGATTCCGGCCCGCGTATTCGGCAATCGCCTCGCGCAGTTCGAGAATGCCCGTCGAGTTGCTGTAGTGGGTGTACCCCTCATCGAGGGCGCGCTTGGCCTCCTCCCGCACGTTGGTGGGAGTATCAAAGTCCGGCTCGCCAATCTCCAGGTGGATAATCGGCTTACCCTGCGCTTCGAGCGCCCTGGCCCGCGCGGCCACTTCAAAAGCCGTCTCGGTCCCCAGGCGCGCCATTCTATCCGCGAGTCTCAACTTCATTGTTGCCCTCCTGCATTTAGTCGTGAGTACCGAGTACCGAGTTCCGAGTGGTCCTAAGATTACTCGGAACTCGGTACTCGGTACTCGGAACTTACCGTGTCAGGTCTGCTACCGTGCCGGCGTCCAGGCGCTTTACTACGGCTACCATGAGGCGTGTGGCGTTGTTGAAGTCTTCCAGGTGCATCATGGACGCGGCGGAGTGGATGTAGCGCGTGGGCACGCCTATGCTGATGGAGGGCACGCCGTCTCCCGCAAACTGGAACCTGCCGCCGTCGGTGCCGCCCGCCGCTATGCTGTCGAACTGGTATGGTATGCCTTCCGCTTCGGCTACGTCCACCACCAGATTGCGCAGCTTCAGGTTGGGGATGAGGCTGCCGTCGTAAATGAGGATGACGGGGCCTTTGCCCATCTTGCACTGTGCTTCGTGCGACTTCACGCCTGGGGTATCGCCCGCGATTGCCACGTCCAGCGCGATGCCGACGTCGGGCCGCACCATTTGTGCCAGCGTCTGCGCGCCGCGAAGTCCCACTTCCTCTTGAACCGTCGCGCCCGCGTACAGGGTGTTGGGGTGATCGTCGCCCAGGTTCCTGAGGGTCTCGATTGCCAGGGCGCAGCCGAAACGGTTGTCCCAGGCCTTGGCGAGCAGCATGTTCTCGTTGGAGAGCACCGTGAAGGGGCAGATGGGCACCGCGAAGTCGCCCGGACGTACGCCCGCCTCTATCGCGTCCCCCTTGCTGGTGACACCGATGTCGATGAACATGTCTTCCTTCTGGGTCATCTTCTTGCGCTCGTCGGCGGGCAGGAGGTGGGGCGGCTTGGAGCCGAACACGCCCACGATGTCGCCCTTACGAGTCCTGATGAGCACCCGTTGGGCCAGCATCACCTGCTCCCACCAGCCGCCCAGCGTCTGGAACTTCAGGTAGCCATTGTCATCTATCATCTTGATGAGAAAACCGACCTCGTCCATGTGCCCGGCCATGAGCACCCTGGGCGCGCTGTCGGGGTCCACACCTTGCCCGCTCTTGTACGCCACAATCGAGCCGAGCTTATCGGTGACTACCTCTCCGAGCGGAGCCAGGTACCGGGCCATGATGTCCCGCACAGGCCCTTCCTGTCCGGGTACACCTGGGGCTTCGGTAAGCTCCTTAAACATCTCCAACAATTCATCCATATGTGGGTGGGGTCCTCCGTCGTAGTAATTGGGAGTTATGCCTGCCTGGGGCTTCCACGGCCAACTGTAATCGTGGCGCGGGAGTCAGCCTAGTTTCGTGCCGCAAAGTCGGCAGTAATACGCCCCGCCGTCGCGCTGGTCGGGCATGCCCGTTATCCAGAGGTCGCACTGAGCGCAGCGATACGAGAGGGCGCGTGGGCCGGGCATACCGTCGGGTGAGGTAGAAGGGGGCTTAACGATCTCTTTCAACTGCTCGCGGGTGGTAGCGCCCAGCACGCGGGCGGCCCTTACCTCGCCGTTGTCCACCACCAGGCCCAACGCCATGCCTGCCGCGATAAGGTGTCGTTGGGTGAGGTTGTCGAAAAGGTGCTCCGGGATGATGAAGCTGGCGAAGGTCTCAGGGGCCGAGTGGGGGTGAGCGTCCAGCGTTACTGTCTCGCCGCCGAAGAAGCCGCCGAAGTTGAGAACGTCGGTCACAATGTAGGTGACGTACTGGTCGTCCGAGTAAGTCTGCGCTGACTGACCCTCAGCCATGAATAATCTCCTCGCGTGGGATGTGCCGTGTAAATGGATAGCACAATAGCCAGACATTATAACACATTGGACGATGGACGATGGACGATGGACGATGGACGATGGACGATGGACGATGGACGATGGACGATGGACGATGGGAGTTATGAGTTATGAGGAATGAGGACTGAGCACTGAGCACTGAGTAGCACACATCCAAACCCCACAAAACCTTGGCGCGTACTTAGCGTTCTTGGCGTCTTGGCGGTTCCGTCTCCTATCGTCCATCGTCCATCGTCCTCTAGCCAGATTGCGCGCTCGGTGTTATATTTGGAGCACTGTTGATACTGAGCTAATGTGGGGTGTAGCATGCAAACCGTTACCCAGGGTACAAGCAATCTCGACCCGCATCGCGACTTGCTTGCATATCGCAACGAATTTCCCATCTTGGGCAAGAAGACCTTCCTCAACACTTGCTCGCTGGGGGCGCTCTCCCGGCGGTCGCGGGCCAACGTGAATGAGTTCCTCGACCTGTGGGACGACCTGGGGGCCTCGGCCTGGTACGAGCTTTGGGTGGGGAGGCTGGCCGAGCTGCGGCAGGCTTACGGGCGCACCATCAACGCCGCGCCGGAACGCATCGCCCTCATGCCATCCATCTCGGTGGCCGTGGCGGGGGTGTCCAGCGGGTTAGACTTCAGCAAGCGCAAGAAGGTGGTCATGTCCGACCTCGACTTCCCGACGCTGGGACACGGCTTTCTCGCCAAGCGGCAACAGGGCGTGCATGTCGAATTCGTGCGCAGCCCCAACCGCGTGACGGTGCCCCTGGAACTGTTCGAGGCAGCTATTGACGAGGATACGGCCCTCGTGGCAACCTCCCACGTCTATTTCACCAGCGGGGCGATCCAGGACATCAAGACGCTGGCGCGCATCGCTCACGAACGGGGCGCTAT
This sequence comes from Chloroflexia bacterium, assembly GCA_036386675.1. Lineage (GTDB taxonomy): Bacteria > Chloroflexota > Chloroflexia > QHBQ01 > JADMIH01 > JADMIH01. Next base: position 14,823 of record DASVVE010000018.1, read on the forward strand.
GCTGATGGTGGACGCTTACCAGGGCACCGGCCACCTGCCGACCGACGTGAACGACCTGGACGTTGACTTCTACATGTCGGGTAGCCTCAAATGGCTGCTGGGAGGCCCTGGCATTACGTTCCTGTACGCGAGCGAGCCTGCATGCTTGCAGGAGCCGACGGTAGCGGGCTGGTGGGGTATGGGCAACATGTTCGACTTCGACGTCACTTCGCTGCAATTCCGCTCCGAAGCCGCGCGCTACGAGATGGGCACCCCCAGTATGGCCGCCGTCTACGCCGCACTGGGTGGCTGCTCCATCGTCAACGAAATCGGCTCCCAACGGATACGCGAGCGCGATATAGCCCTCACCGAAGACCTTATCAACCGTGCGATTGAGGCGGGCCTTAAGCCCCGCGTGGCACCCACTCCCGAACAACGCACACCCATCGTGCTGCTCGACTTCGACGAGCCGAAGCCAATTGTGGCGGCCCTCGCGCGCCAGGGTATCGTCGTGGACTCCCGGCCAGGGGCGGTGCGCATCTCGCCCTACTTCTACAACACTATCGAGGAGAACGAGATCGTCATCCAGGCGATCAAGGCCGCCACCCGCTAAACCCAAAGCGACGAAGGAACGCCGGTGGGTGTGAGGATGCACCATAGTCCCACCGGCGTTCCGGCGGCACCTATGCGCCATGACCAACTCCCATGAAGAACTAGCCGGGTCGGCTCCGCGACTTATCGCGCAGGCGCTCCCTCAGGGTGTCCGAGTACCTTTAGAGCGAGTCCACGTGCTCGCCGAGGAACGCGGGTGGTCTGCCTACCTGGTGGGCGGGTTCGTGCGAGACGCCTTGCTGGGCACCCCTCAGAAAGACATTGACCTGGCGGTAGTGGGTGACGGCGTGGCGCTGGCACAATTGCTGGCGTTGGAGCTTGGCCCACAGGCAGAGGTGGCGGACCGCTTCGGCACTGCCACGGTACCACTTGGAGGCGGGCTGGACCTCGATTTCGTAACGGCCCGCAAAGAGCGCTACCCTTCGCCCGGCGCGCTGCCCGTAGTGGAACCCGGCACCCTGGAAGACGACCTCGCCCGCCGCGACTTCACGATCAATGCCCAGGCCGTGCCGCTGGAGAGGGAAGGTTTGGGCCAACTAGTTGATAGGCACGGGGGCGTTGCCGACCTTGCGGCCAAGCTGGTCCGCGTGTTGCACCCTAAGTCCTTCGAGGACGATCCCACCCGCATCTTCCGGGCTGTGAGGTACGCCGAGAGGCTGGGCTTCAAGATCGAGCGCGACACCCTGGAGCTAATGCTGCGGGCGGTGCGGGATGGTGCCCCGGCTACTGTATCCACCGAGCGGGCGGTCAGGGAAGTGCTGCTCATAATGGGGGAGCCGCGTGCCGAGGCGATGCTGGTTTCGCTGGACAAGCTGGGCGTGCTTGCCTCTGTCCACCCTGGCCTCGCCTGGACCTACCCGCCAGGGCACGTTCGGCTGGCGAACGACAGCGACCTGACACCCGACCAGAGGAGAGACGCATACTTGGCGACAACCGCCGCGGAATACGCCAGCGCCCCCGAAGAAGCCGAAGCCCTGGCCCGGTGGCTGCGCCTGCCCCTACCCCTCGTGCGCCTGATGAGAGACTCTGCCGTGCTGGCAGGTCTCTGGTCGCGCCTTAGCAACGATGATTTGCGACCCTCGGACGTATACGACCTGCTGAATGGGCTGGACGAAAGAGCGCTGGAGGCGTACAGCCGTTTGGAGGCGCTACGGGCCGATACGGTAGGTTGGGGGCGGTTCCGGGAGTTCGTGTCGCGCACGCGAAAGCTGAGGCCGCACTTGACCGGCGACTACCTGCGCTCGCTGGGTATCAAAGAAGGGCCTGTATACAAAGAGGCGATGAAGGCGCTGCACGAGGCGGTGCTCGACGGGGTGGTAACCGCGAAGGAGACGGAAGTAGCGTTCTTGCGCGAATGGCTGCGCGAGCGGGGCTTACTGGAGGGGAGTTAGCGGGAGGGGCGACGCATCAGCGGCGGGGAGCCGCACACGAGTCGCCCCTCATAAGACCTGAAGATTGGAACAAGTGCAAACTACTTCTTGGCTGTCTTCTCAGACTTGGAAGCGACTTGTTTCTTCTTCTTGTCATTGTTCTTGGGACTTTTGTCGCCCATGTGCCAATTCCCCCTTTCAGCAGAGTCGGGAGGGAACCCCGTGCAGAACTTATATCATGCACGGGGTTTGCTGTCAATGGTCTGTAGATGTAGGTGGGCCAATTCAAAGTTGAAATGGGAGTGTTCGGGAACCCCTTGCCGGGCTTTGAGTATCCCTTGCTTTCCCAGGCTTATAGAAGCTCCATGCAATCCCAATCCTCGAAGGCTGCTATCAAGCAACTTAGCTTGGGGCGCCAGTATGCTTCGGAAGCGCCATGTTGCTGGTCCCACACAGGGTGCAGCAGGTTCTGCGCTATAGAGATGCGATAGTCGAGTAGCAGCTCATCGAAGCTGTAGATAGCAACGCCACATGCTTGGAGGCGCTCGTGATAGCGCTTTAGCGCGTCGATTTCCCTGCCGCCCTCTATTCTCTGCTCCCTTGTCCAGAAAGTCGTGAACAAGTACATCAAATCAAAGGCAGGCAAGAAGGCGTTTGTGCTATCGAGGTCTATCATGTGTGTTCGGGCTTCGTTCGGGCGGTTAGGGCACAGGAACTGTATGAAATAGCAGTCGCCGTTAATTAGAGTGAGCGCCCGACGGGGTGGGATGCGGTCTGCCAGGTAGACATCCCACAGGGCAGGCAGCCGCAAATGAACTTCCCTCAGCATATTAGCCAGTCCTGGGGCTAGCCCGTCAGCATGCAGTCCTAGGAATGCCGTTAGCTCCTCGCCACTTTCCTCTAGCCCTGCCATCCAGCCCTCCCTGGAGGCAAAGCGCGTGTCTACCGCCGCGAACCCAGAGCCTAGCAGGGGGTGCTCCCACCAGTAAGCATGAAACTCGGCAACGCAATCCACTATCTGTTGCAAGTAGACTGGATCAGGCACGACTTCAAGCGCTCTGAACTGGGCGATTGTAAACGGGGTGAAGTGCGTCTCCGACAGATCCGCCAGCAGCACGTGGGAATTGCCTGTTGCCTCGTCATACTCGCTACTAAAGCACGGCACAAGCACAGGCAGGTCTACCCCACTGGAGCGCACGTATTGGTAGAACTCCGCTTCTTCTCTGCCGTGATGGTCGCTCTTTAGCTTGAGGAACAGCCGCGCAGGTGCACCGGAGGTATCGCCACTGTAAGTCAGCCCAAAACGATAGGCTTTTGAATTCCACACATCATCCATCGGCTCGACGCGAACCGAGACAACCTCGGCCGAGCCAAGCACACCTTCGTGCCTGAGAAGCGTGGTCAGCCATTGCGGTGTAATCTGCTCTATAGCTGTTATCATTCAGGGCTTCCATTTCCATACCGAATGGGCATGCATCTAGCTGGATTATACAAGTTCCCAACTTACCCACAGGCGGACAGGGAGCCTACCCCTCAGCACTAGCATGTTTATTCACGGGACAGACGCGCCTGTCAATTGCAGACTTGTTTGACTGCCTCCACTGCACTTCCTTATAATGCCCTGAAGTGTCCCTTCCCCAATTACCCTCTAGGACTGAGTCTCTATTGAGCAGATCAAGTTTCGTGTCACGCGTTCGTTTTGTCATCTCATTGGCAATCCTCTTGTCCCTGTTCCCCCAGGGCAGTACTTCTCCTGCGGTCGCGGACGTGGCGGCCACACCCCTGCCCAACCGCTCCTTCTTCGGTATGAACCTGTATGTCACGGGGCTGGAGCGCAGCAAGGAAGAGAGGCTCGCTGTCCTCAACTCCGCTACCGACCTGGGCGTCAAGTGGAGCCGCGAAGAGATGTCCTGGGCCAACCTGGAGCCTTACGAGAAGGGCGAGTACAACTGGAAGGCTTATGACCCCTGGATTGACGAGTTGGTCAAGCGCGACATAGACGTGATCGGCGCGATCCAGACCTCCCCCGCCTGGGCTTCCGGCGTGCCGCAAGGCTCGGTGCCGGACTGGTACTGGTACACCCCACAAAACCCGCAGGACTTCGTTGACTTCGCACGTGTAGCGGCCGAGCACTACAAGGGTAAGATCGACGTCTGGGAGATCTGGAACGAGCAGGACGTGGAGATGACCTTCAAGTGCCACGCCTGCGACCGCGTCAAGGTTTACGCCGAGATGCTGGCAGGTAGCTACGCGGCTATCAAGCAGGTCAACCCCGAGGCCACGGTGCTGGTCGGCGGCCTCTCCATCCACGACCGCACCAACGCGGGCATGGCCTTCCTGGAGCAGGTGGTGGCGGCCTCCGGAGGCAAGCTGAACTTCGACGTGCTGTCCATCCACCCCTACATGCCCGACCGCCACCCGGAGAGCACCGACCCCAGGACGGTAGTACAGAATTTCCCCTACCGGCTGGAGATGAGCCGTAAGTGGCTGCAAGACCACGGCGCGCCGAACAAGGAAATCTGGGTCACCGAGACGGGCTATTCCACCTGCAACCCCTGTGGCAACCTGGGCGTGAGCGAGGAGGAGCAGGCCCGGCGACTCGTAAGAATGTACGCGCTTGCCATGTCCGCGCCCAATGTCACCCACTTCACCTACTTCCAGATAAAGGACAAGTTCAACCACCCGCCCGGCGATATGTTCGGCAACATGGCAATCATGCGCAACGACATGAGCCAGAAGCCCGCCTACGTCGCCTACAGGGTCATGGCGCACACGCTGGAGGGTGCCACCTTCACGGGCCAGGGGCCGCTGATGCGGGCGGTGCAGAACCGCTGGCAGCCCCAGTTCGACCGCTACCACTACAGGTTCACCAGGGCGGGCAAGAACATCAGCGTCATATGGAAGCTAGGTGAGCCTGAAACCGTCACCATGCCGCTCACTCAGCGGAGTGCGGAGGTAGTGTCCTCGCGAGGCGACAAGCTCGATGTGCAGGTACACAATAACGCTATCACCCTGCGCATCAGCGAAGACCCGATCTACGTTGTCGAATCGAACCCTGCTACAAGCACAGCCCTGGACGCTGCCGTAGATACGGCTTCGCCAACCGGCTTCAGGGCCTCGCTGCGATTCCAGCCCTACTGGCAGAACAACGGAGGGCTTCCACTGTTCGGCTACCCCATCAGTGGCGAGCGCAACGAGACCAACCCCATAGACGGCAAGCAGTACATAGTGCAGTGGTTCGAGCGCGCCCGCTTCGAGTACCACCCGGAGCATGCAGGCACCCCACATGAAGTACAGCTTGGCCTCTTAGGCGTAGAGCTTCTGAAGGGGCGCACCTTCCCGCCTATCGCACCTCCGCGCGGTGTTGAGGCGCAGTGCTTCAAGGAAACGGGACACTGCATCTGGGGCAAGTTCCTGGAGCGGTGGCGCAAGCTCGGCCTGGCGGTGGTGGGCCTACCACTCTCCGACCAATTCGAGGAGCGCAGCACCAACGGCAAGACTTACATCGTCCAGTACTTTGAGCGGGAACGCTTCGAGTACCACCCGGAGAACCAGCCACCGTACGATGTCCTGCTGGGCTTGCTCGGCAGGCAGTTGTACAAGCCCTGATGCTGAAACGTGAAGCGTGAAACGTGATATGTTGATAGGCGTGCTGTCTGACACACATGGGACGCTTCATCCGCGCTTGCTGGAGGTATTTCGAGAGGCGAAGGTGGAGCGCATTTTGCACGCTGGGGACGTGGGGAATGCGAGCGTGCTGGGCGAGCTAGAAGCACTGGCCCCTACCCTCGCTGTAAAGGGGAACATAGACACAAAGGGCGATATGGCGAAACTGCCGGGAGAGGTGCGCTTCAACGCTGGAGGGGTTGAGATATACATGACGCATATCGGGGGTAAACCCATGCAGTGGCTGCTACGCCTACCACACCTGCCACTGCCCAGACCCCGAGTCGCCATCTGCGGGCATAGCCACATCCCGCTGCTGCAAGAGTTGGGCGGAGTGCTGTTCCTGAACCCAGGCGCTGCGGGTACGCGATCCCGCTTTGGCCGAGAGCTTACTGCTGCCCTGCTGCACCTGGAAGCAGGGAGCGTAAGAGCCGAGATAGTAATATTATGACAAGCAGCGAGAATATGAAGGAAGGGCCGAGAGCCGTCGTCTGGGACCTGGATGGGGTGCTGGTGGATAGCGCGGAGGCACACAATCGCTCGTGGCAAGCGCTGTCACAGAGGTACGGCGTGCCTTATGACCCCGACGTTGACTTTCACAACATCTTCGGCAAGCACAACACCGACATTATGAACATGCTGTGGCAGGTCACTGACCCCGCGCGGGTGGCCGAGATGGCCGACGCAAAAGAGACAGCCTTTAGACGTGAGGCCACCCGGTTGCAGCCACTCCCCGGCGTGGTAGAGTTGGTGCGGATGCTTGCCCAGCGAGGGTGGAAGCAGGCCATTGGCTCGTCGGCCCCGGCGGAGAACATCCGCGTACTGTTGGAAGCTACGGGTGTCGGCCCCTATATGCAGGCTATCGCTTCCGGCGACGACGTGACGGCAGGCAAGCCCGACCCGCAGGTCTTCTTGATAGCCTTCGAGCGGCTGGGTGTAGCGCCCCGCAACGGCGTGGTAATAGAGGACGCCCCGGTAGGCATCCAGGCCGGTGTGAGTGCGGGTGCCGCCACGCTGGGGGTCACCACGACACAGAGTGTAGCAGCGTTGCAGTCGGTGGGCGCTGACCGCGTGGTCAACAGCCTGGCTGACATCTCGGTGGACGACCTGGAAGCGTTGGTGAGGCTGCACCAGGACAGGAGGACACACTACGGCCCTTAGACGAAGCTGCGGCTAACCTGGAAGTCAAGACGGAAGCCCAGGTGCGCGGGACAATGAGCAGAACATGACGCCGGTCCCGCCACTTACTTATAATAACCTCATGTCCAACGAGATTGACACCGCAGACTTACACGCCCTTAGCACAGACTCACAGCCACCCCTGGACGAGCGCGAGGACATACAGGAGATGGCCGCCGCTTTGGAGGCCTTGCTCTTCATCGCACCCGAACCCGTGCCCATATCCGACCTGCGTAGAGCCTTGCAGGTGCGGCAGCCGACGTTGGAGCGCGTGATAGAGTTCCTTGGGAAGAGCCTTTCGGAGGGCAAGCGAGGGTTGAGGTTACAGCGACACAACGACATGCTGCGCCTGGTCACGGCCCCAGAGACCGCGCTCTACATCGAGAAATTGAAGGGGGCGCAGGCCACCCAGAGGCTCTCGGATGCGGCCCTGGAAACGCTGGCGCTCATTGCTTATACGCAGCCCACAACCCGGCCCCAGATAGAGGCCATACGCGGCGTGGACTGTAGCGGCGTGGTAAACACGCTCATGCAGCGGGGTTTAGTAGTCGAAGTAGGCAGGCTGGAGAGTGTCGGACACCCGATCCTCTACGGCACCACGCTGGCCTTCCTCCAGCATTTCGGCCTGGAGCGACCCGACCAGCTACCTTCGGTGGTGGGCTTGCCGTTCCGCAACGGGGCTAGCGCAGAGGCAGGAACTGAGGCAGAAACGCGAGACGGGGCCGCTACGGCTGATCGTAGCTCTGAGCCATCTGGTCCATCATCACCGCATCGGTCTGAGGGAGAGGTCCTACCGTCTTGAGGGCTTGCTCCACCGTCCAATCGGACACCGAGCGACGGCGCTCCTCCCACTTGATTAGCTCGTCCTGAAGCCCCCGCCCTATCACCGAGTCGTCCTTTACCTCGTCCACTTCCATTTCAACGATAGCCATCGACAGCGGGATGCCGTCGAGGCTCTCGGACAGCACCCGCGCCCGGCCCCGAATGCCCATCGTCATCGCCCCACCGACGAGGGAAATCATCACGTGCTCGTTGTTGAGGATGTTGCGGTAGGTGTTCACCTCGCGGGAGATCGCGAATCGTATCACCGAGGGGTTGAGGGCCACCACCCAGGACACAGGGCACGTATCGGGGCGGCCCCGCTCGTCAACCGTAGCGAGCACCACCAGCCTGCCCACTTGCAGGTACTTCATCGCCCGGTCAGGTAAACGGTTGCCGAGTATCAGGCTCATAGGGGCCTCCTTTGTTTGGATTTGGAAATTGGAAATTGGAATTTCGAATTTAGTAGATATCCAAGCAAATTCGAAATTCGAAATTCCAATTTCCAAATCACATCATCACGTCCCAACCATCGTCCTGTTGCCGCTTCTAAGCTCTGCTACGCAGGCTGTCAGTACGTCGAGGGCGTAGTCTATGTCCTCCGGCGAGTTGTCTATGCCAGCCGTCAGTCTCAGGCTGCCCTGCGCCAGTTCCCTTGGTATGCCGAGGGCGCGGAGCACGTGGCTCGGCTCGGTGGAACCGGAGGCGCAGGCCGCCCCACTCGAGGCCCCTATGCCGCGCATGTCCAGCTTCAGCAGCATTGTCTCGCCCTCGACACCCTCTATGCAAAAGTTGGCGTTGTTCGGCAGGCGCTCGGTGGGGTGCCCCATCTGGTGCACGTCCGGCACGTTCTGCAATATTCCTGCCACTAATCGGTCGCGCAACCCCTTGACATACGAAGCTTCGCTAGAAAGGTTCTGGTGCGTCCTCGTGAGCGCCGCCGCAAAGCCCACGATGCCGGGTACGTTCTCCGTGGAGGCGCGCCGCCTGGCCTCTTGCGAGCCGCCGTGCTGTATCGACAGGATGGGAGTATTCGCCTTGATGTAGAGCACGCCCACGCCTTTCGGCCCGTAGAACTTGTGAGCCGACAGCGACAGCAGGTCCGCGCCCAGCTTGCCCACGTTAACGTCAAGGTAAGCCCCGGCCTGTACCGCGTCGGTGTGGAACAGCGCGCCATGTTCGTGAGCTATCGCGGCTATCTCAGCGATGGGCTGTATGGTGCCGATCTCGTTATTGGCGTACATGACGCTCACCAGCACCGTATCGGAGCGCATGGCACTGCGTACCGCGTCGGGGGACACCCGCCCGAACTCGTCCACCGGCAGCACCGTGACCTCGAAGCCGTGCTTCTCCAGGTCTTCTGCTGAGTGAAGGATAGCGTGGTGCTCGATAGCCGAGGTGATGATATGCCCCGGCCCCTCAGAGGGCTGCTTGTTGGGGAAGAGGCCGCGCCTGTATGCCCAGGCCACGCCCTTCATGGCGAAGTTGTCCGACTCGGTGCCGCCCGAAGTGAAGACCACCTCTCGCGGGCGGCAGCCTAACACGGAGGCCACTTGCCTGCGCGCGCCTTCCAGCCCCTGGTGCGCCCCCCTGCCCCAGGCGTGCACGCTGGAGGGATTGCCGTATCGCTCCGTGAAATACGGAAGCATAGCATCCAGCACTTCGGGGTGGACGCTCGTGGTGGCCGCATGGTCCAGGTAGACGGACCGCTGCGGCAGGCCGTTGCTGGATGTGGTGCCGTTTGTATGTATGCTCATGTTATCTTCGCTGCTCCTGTATATTTACCGCCCGGTTGTTGTTATCCGCCATGTATCAATGCCCAGAATCTGCACTTTAGATAATTATACCACCCACTCTCCCGCATTAGAACCCTACCTTCGGGCAGGTGACACTCCGCAATCGCGCTCTATACATCGTGGGACCTACTTTGCCTGGGCTTCCGGCCCCTTGACTGCTTTTCAAGAACGCTGCTATAATGAGGCACAATCTACATCTCAAAGGCTTCGACCAGGACGAGTAGCTGCATACCGAGCAGCCAGAGAGCGGGGACCACCGGCTGAAAGCCCCCGTAGCACGGCACAGCGAAAACCACCTGCGAGCCGCCCCGCTCAACGCGAAAGCAAGTATGCGAGGCCGATATGCCCCGTTACAGGCAGCATAAGGACGCAAGACTGCATGGAGTCGAGCGTCGAATGCGGGTGGAACCACGTGAGATTAAACCTCTCGTCCCGGTCGGGCGAGGGGATTTTTGTTTTAAGTTCTGAGTGTTGAATGTGGAGTTTTGAGTTCGTGTCTGCGGTGCGGACAAAGGAGGCAAACGATGGTAGGCCAGGTGGTAAGTGGGCCTGTGCCGGAGGTGGCTAGCCTCAACGGTGACGAGGCCAAGAAGGAGCAACTGTACAAGTTGAGGCATAGCGCGGCCCACATCATGGCGCAGGCGGTGCTGGAGCTTTACCCGGAGGCCAAGATCGCGATTGGGCCTCCCATTGAAAACGGCTTTTATTACGACTTCGACCTGGGCAGGGACGAGAGCGGCAAGCCCCGCACGTTCGAGCCTGACGACCTGGAGAAGATCGAGAAGCGCATGCGGCAAATCGTCGCGGGCAAGCACCCGTTCAACTATCGTGAGGTGAGCGCGGACGAGGCCAGACAGCTTTTCAACGAGCAGCCTTACAAGCTGGAGCTAATCGAGGGCCTTGCGAAGGGCGAGGTGGACGAGTACGGCAACGAGGTCAAGGAGGCCCCGGTAATCAGCACGTACAAGCATGACACGTTCGAGGACCTGTGCCGCGGGCCGCACGTGGAGCACACGGGCAAGGTGCCCTCCGACGCTTTCAAGCTTATGAGCGTGGCTGGTGCCTACTGGCGCGGCGACGAGCACAACCCCATGCTCCAGCGCATCTATGGCACGGCCTGGAGCAACCGCAAGGAGCTTGAAGCCCACCTGCAAATGCTGGAGGAGGCCAAGAAGCGCGACCACCGCAAGCTCGGCAAAGACCTCGATATCTTCTTCTTCGATGACGAGATCGGGCCGGGCCTCGCCCTGTGGACGCCCCGTGGCGGCATCGTCATCGAGGAGCTTGAGCGGCTCGCCAAAGAGGTGGAGCGACAAGCCGGGTACGAGCGCGTCCGCACGCCACACATCACGAAGGAGTCGCTTTTCCTTCGCAGTGGGCACTTGCCCTACTACGCCGAGAGCATGTACCCGCCGATGGAACTGGAAGGCGTGCGCTACTACATCAAGCCGATGAACTGCCCATTCCATCACAAGATATTTGCCAACAGGCCCCGCAGCTATCGCGACCTGCCCCTGCGGCTGGCCGAGTACGGCACGTGCTACCGCTACGAAAAGAGCGGCGAGCTTTTCGGCCTGATGCGCGTGCGCTCGATGCAGATGAACGACGCACACATCTACTGCTCGGAGGAGCAGTTCGAGCAGGAGTTTATGGGCGTAATCGGCCTGTACCTGAAATACTTCGAGCTATTCAGCATCGACCGCTACGTCATGCGCTTCAGCACGCACCACGCGAAGGGCCTCGGCAAGAAGTACGTCGACAACCCGCGCCTGTGGCAGAAGACGGAGGACATGGTGCGCCGGGCGATGGACAAAGGTGGGATACCTTACGTGGAGGTGCCGGACGAGGCGGCCTTCTACGGCCCCAAGATCGACGTGCAAATCTGGAGCGCCATTGGCCGCGAGTTCACGCTGGCTACGAACCAGGTGGACTTTGCCCAGCCGCTGAACTTCGATTTGCAGTTCACGAACCACGAGGGACAGGCCGAGATGCCCCTGGTGATCCACCGCGCCCCGCTCAGCACGCACGAGCGCATGATCGGCTTCCTGCTGGAGCACTACGCGGGCAACTTCCCCGTGTGGCTCTCGCCCGACCAGGTGCGCGTGATCCCGGTGTCGGACGCTCACAACGAGTACGCCGACCGCATAGCCCGCGAGCTGAAGGACATGGAAGTGCGGGCCGAGGCCGACCTGGGCAACGACCGCATGAACGCCAAGATCCGCCAGGCGCAGCTATTCAAGGTGCCCTACATGCTCGTGGTGGGCGAGAAGGAGATGGCCGAGGGCACGGTGTCGCTGCGCAAGCGCAACGGCGAGCAGCAGAACAACATGCCGGTAGCCGAGTTCTACGCGTTGGTGCAAGACCGCGTCAAGAGCCGCTCCAAGGACGTGTAGCCGAGCGATCCATAAACCTGTTGCAGATGGCTTGGTTCATGCTTATAATGGGCGGCAAAGCACAGAAGGCCGTTAATGTCTGAAACGTGAAACGTGAAACGTGATGGGGTTAACTTAGCAGGGTACGTGAATGCGGCCTTGCGGGTGTGGCAGGACCACAACTCCCCCTGTCATCCTGAGCGCAGCGAAGGATCTCAAGAAGGTGGGTATGGAGGCTGCTGAACCAAGGGCAACAGAGGCAGGAGACGCTAGAGGTTCGGCACAGACGCTACTAGAGGTTCGGCACAGTGGTAAGAGACGCATCTGAGATCCTTCGCTGCGCTCAGGATGACAGGGTGTAGCTTTGGTCCCGCTCAGTGAATAGGCTGGCGATTACGTACTCATATTAGCAAACCGCATCACGTTTCACGTTTCACGTTTCAGAACCACGTTTCACATACAGGAGTTGACTATGGGAGTAATAGGTAAGACATTCCGCTTTGTGCTGGGCCTCGGAGTGGGCGCGGCGGTAGGAGCGGCGGCGGCGTTGGTGGTGGCTCCGCAGTCGGGCCGGGTGAGCCGCGAGGAGATACAGGGCCGCCTCAAGAACGCTATGGACGCGGGAAAGAAGGCCCAACGGGACCGCGAGAAGGAATTACAGGAATACTGGGAGTCTGAGGTAAACGTAAAGTACTCAGATGACGACAAGAAGAAGGACGAGGGAGAGAAGAAGGACGACAAGTAATCTGCTCTCGGCCAATTAGGAAGGGGATGGGCATTCGATGCCCATCCCCTTCCTGTTGTCTTTGAAGTTGAGCGCGCGCCTATTACAGCAATCAATAAGCGCGAGGCGAGTGCCTGGTTATGCGGTGACGACTTCGGTCGCCACGTTCTCGCGCCGACGCTGGTAGGCGCTCAACGCTTCGGCCAAGCGGGACACTTCTACCCGGCTGACCAGGTAGAACTTACCGTCGTTCCTGGTGGGGACGGCCCCATCAGCGAGGGCTTCACAAAGATCACCGAGGGTAACAGGGCGAGGCTCATCGTAGACTATCACGGGCTTCATAATGCCATTTCTCCTATGTTTCGGCCGTCTGGCCGGGTCCTCTGGTCATCCCGCGCGGGATGCATCCTTAAAGCAGAACTCGTGCCAGATTCCTTGTACTTTAATGACTCCTGTACCTTTGTCAAGGTTCTATAAAGTGCTCAAAATAGCCGGTTTCAGATACGAATCCCAGAACCAAAATGCATCAAATGTGGAGCTATCTCGATGAAACTATTATATCGCGGCTACGGGCAATTGCTATCCACCTAAAGTCCTATCTTCCGTCTTACAACCTTCCCAGGGCGCAAAGGGATGACGGTTTCCGGCTGGCAAGGCCACGCATGTGAGTGCGAAGCGGTATAATATAGTGACGGCCCGGAACATTATGCGCCCTCCTTATTGCTCTCCTTGTGAGGCAAGAGAATAGAGTGCGTTGCATGCCCCAATTGGCGTTCTCGGACAATCTGCATGATTATCTCCCTGCGCAAGGCGTTTCGCGACCTCACGAGACGCCGCCTGCGCTCCTTTCTCACCATCATAGGCATCATCATAGGCGTGGCCGGGCTGGTGGCTATTACCTCCACCTCCAAGAACATGGCCGCCGCGCAGGCTGCTGCATACAATAACAACTCCCAGCAAGATATGCGCTGGTACGTCGGCAACGCCCCGCCCGGCCTGGAAAACGGCGTCAAACAAGTGCCCAACGTTGCGGAGGCCGAGCTTCGCGCCACCTACTTCACCAAGTGGTACGCCACCGGGGCCTGGCGCGACATCCAGTTCGTCGGCATCCGTGACTTCGACGGCATGCGCGTCAACAAAGTGGACCTCGTGGAGGGGCGCTGGCCGAGGCGGGGGGAGGTCGTGCTAGAGGCCTCGGTGCGGGACGTGGCCCCGGTCGGCATTGGGGATGAAGTGGTCTACCGGGCGGGGCCGGGCAACGCGCAACACGACCTGCTGGTGGTGGGCTTCGCAAGGTCGCCGTCGTTTCCATCCGCCAACATCATCGGCACATCCATCGGCTACACGCTGAACACCGAAGTGCAGAAGATGTACGGCGCGGAGGGTGACAACCAGCTACTTGTTCGCCTTGCAGATTTCTCGTCCGCTTTGCGTAGCAACACCAAAGACGACATACAACGTGTGTTCGACAAGCGCAACCTGGCTTACGGCTCCTACCTGGAGCGCAACCCCGAGGACTACACCGGCAAGCGGCAGCTAGATGCTCTGGTCATGCTCATGACGGTCTTCTCGCTCGTAGGCCTGGTAATCTCGTCCTTCCTAGTGGCGAACACGCTGGCGGCGGTGATATCCGAGCAAATGGCTGAGATTGGCGCGATGAAGGCCATAGGGGCCACGTCCGGCAAGGTAATAGGCATCTACGTGGTGGCCGGGGCGATGTATGGGGCGGTGGGTACAATACTGGGGCTGCTTATCGGGGTGTTCGGTGGACACGCCCTGTTACTGTACCTGGGCAGCCAGTTCAACCTTAACATCAGCGGCATCAATGTTGACCTGGTGGACATTGCGCAGGGCATAGTCGTCGGCGTGGGGGTGACCACGCTGGCCGCCTTCCTCCCCGCCTGGCGTGGCACCTCCATCACCGTGCGCAAGGCGTTGGAGAGCTACGGCATCAGCGCCACCTACGGCCAGGGCTGGCTGGATAGGCTGTTGCAGAGCTTCGACCGGCTGCCGCGAGTGCCCGCCATGTCGGTGCGCAACCTGGCCCGCCGGAAGGGGCGTAACCTGATAACGATAGGGGCCATCGGCCTCGCCACCGCCGCTTTCCTGGGGGCGCAAAGCACCTCCGACTCGGTGGGGCGCTCGATAGAGAATGCCTACGACGTGTACGGCTCCGACGCGTGGGTGTGGTTCCAGCAGCCGGTGGGGCAGACCTTCGCCGCCGACCTGCGCTCCATGCCGGAAGTACAGGTGGCCGAGGCGTGGGCTTCAACCTCAGCCTTCGCCGGGGACCTGCGCGTCAGCCTGTGGGGCATGCCCGCCTCAACCACCCTCTATCAAGCGCCGTTCACACAGGGCCGCTGGTTCACCGATGAAGAGCCGTTCGCGGTGGTGGTCTCCTCGCGCTTCGCGGACCTGCGGGGCTATGAGCCGGGAGATAGAGTGGAGGTGACGGTGGGCGGCAGGGACGTGTGGCTGACCATCGTGGGAATTGTGAACGACAACGCCCAGGGCCTTAGTTCCTCCTCGAGAGGCAAGATGTTCGCGCCGTTGGAGACGGTATCGCGCCTGATGCACCGGAGCGGTGCCGCCGACTTCTTCGCCGTCCGCTTCGACCGCTCCGATGGCCCCTACGTCGAGGAGACCCTGGCGCGGTTGGAGCGCAGGTTCCACACCCTGCAACCCGGCATGCTGGCTGCCTACGCCGACAAGGCCAGCAGCCTCGAAGCCAGCAAGATACTCACCATCCTCCTCTATGCCATGACAATAATCGTGGGTACCATAGGCGGTATAGGCATCGCAAACACGCTCACGCTGAACGTGCTGGAACGCAGGCGGGAAATCGGCGTGATGCGCTCGCTGGGGGCGCGTGACGGCCACTTGATACAGGTATTCCTTACCGAAGCCCTCATCATGGGCGGTGGGGGCTTCTTGCTGGGCCTGGCACTTGGCTACCCCCTGGCGCGGACGCTTGTGTGGCTTATGTCAACTGTGCTGTTCCCGCTCGATTTTCTGTTTCCGGCGAGCATGGTGGGACTGGCAATGCTGTTCACGTTGGTGCTGACTACCATCGCCAGCCTTGGCCCGGCGTTGGGTGCGGCCCGGCTGAAGGTAAGTTACGCGTTGAGGTACGAGTGAGAAAAGGTCATAGGTAACGCAACTATTCAGGGAGTAGAGTTGGAGCACAGATTTGGTTTCTAGGCGAGACAATCTAAGAGGAACTACACCAATATTATTGATTTTGCTGACCACGCTGCTTTTCAGTCTGGTTGGACAAGCACGAGCTACCCCGTTACTCCAAACTGATGGCGTGACCACGCAGCGCAACATCACTTACTGCACGGCGGGCGGGGAAGCCCTCAAGATGGACCTGTTCCTGCCGAAGTCGGGCAACGGACCCGCCCCGGTGGTGGTCTACATCCACGGTGGTAGCTGGGTGGGCGGCGACAAGTTCGAGGTAGGGCTTGCAGGAAACGAACTTGCGAAAAAAGGTTACGTCGTCGCTTCGATCAACTACCGGCTGGGGCCGAAACACAAGTGGCCCGCGCAGATACAGGACGCAAAGTGCGCCGTCCGATACCTGCGTGCGTCCGCGAGGCAGTACAACCTCGACCCCAACCGCATCGCCGCCTGGGGTAGCAGCGCCGGGGGCCACCTCGCGGCCCTGCTGGGCCTCACCGATGCCTCTGCGGGCTTCGACAACTCCGGCCAGTATCTGGACCAATCGAGCAGGGTACAGGCGGTAGTAGATATGTTCGGCCCTACAGACCTCAACGCCTACGACCCCGATAAGTTCTCAAAGGGGGTTGGGCAGGCGGTGTTTGGCGTCACCCGCGACCAACCTGAGGCGCGCGAACTTCTCAGGCGGGCCAGCCCCATCACCTATGCTGCTAACGGCGCAGGAGTGCCCTTCCTTATCTTGCATGGTGACAAGGATAGCTTGGTGCCGCTCAGCCAGTCGCAGGCCCTCTACGACCGCCTGCGAGCCTCCCGCACGCAGGCCGAGCTTGTGGTGGTGAAGAACGGAGAACACGGCTTTCGTCCGACCGGCGGCCAGATCGATCCGACCACCGGGCAGATAAGGAACATGATAGATAACTTCCTCGACCGCACTCTTGGCAACACAAATGCCGCCTCACAGACCTTCCCGCAGACAGGTAAGACCGTCCAGGGAGCGTTCATGCGCTACTGGTCCTCGAACGGTGGGCTGGCACAGTTTGGCTACCCCATCTCCGGCGAAATGCAAGAAGCCAGCGATACGGACGGTAAAACCTACACGGTGCAGTACTTCGAGCGTGCCGTGTTCGAGCTACACCCCGCCAACGCACGCCCCTTCGACGTGCTTCTCACACTACTCGGCTCGATGCAGTACGCGCACAAGTACCCGAATGGTGCGCCAAGCCAGGTACCGAACGCCGCGCCCGGCTCTATGCTTTTCCCGGAGGCCGGCAAGCAGGTTGGCGGCATGTTCCTGGAATACTGGAAGGCGAACGGCGGCGTTGCCCGGCAGGGATACCCCATATCGGAGGAATTCAAGGAAGTCTCGCCCGTAGATGGCAAGAGTTACACGGTGCAGTATTTCGAGCGAGCTGTGTTCGAGTACCACCCCGAGAACCGGCCTCCATACCAGGTGCTGCTATCTCCGCTCGGCACGCTACGCTACAACGCAAGGCATGAGACCGGGCAACCATAGTGCCGGTAATAGAGTATTATTAGTTGTGGCAACATATAGAATAGACGGGAAATGCGTGGTATGAAAGATACACTCACGAGAGAGGGACCCAACAGCACCGACGACATAGAGCGCGGCAATGGTGCGGGCAAATACAACTCCGAACATGGAGACTTGACGACCGGCTTATCTCAGCCGTTCGGCCAGCGTGAGGCTGTGCTGCTCGCTCCCAGGAGGCGACGGTGGCGCATCCTTGTCCCGGTGCTGCTCGCAGCCGCCATAATTGTGGCAGTTATTGCCGTGCTGGCTTCTCCGCCCAAGGGTCCGGCTACCGCGCAGGTCAGAAGGGGCACCATCATCTCCAGCGTGGAAACGACCGGCAAGCTGGAGGCTCAGACGAGCGCCAGGCTCTCCTTCCGCACGTCGGGGCGGGTGGAGAGAGTAATCGCCAAACAAGGTGACCGGGTGAAGGCAGGCCAGGTGCTGGCCGAACTCGAGTCGGACAATCTCCAGAGGCAACTAAGGGAAGCCCAGGCGCAGTCGCAGATCAGCCACTTGAGGCTGCAACAGGCGGAACTGGGCCCCCGGCAGGAGGACATCACCGCCGCCACCGCAGACCTGAGCGCGGCCAAAGCCCAGCTGGAACAACTTAAAGGGGGCGGGCGACCGGAGGATATAACGGCGGCGCAGGCGGCGCTGAACCAGGCCCAAGCGCGCCTGGACGGTCTCAAGAAAGGGGCCTCGCCCCAGGAGCTAACGGCAGCCCAGGCCCGGCTCGACCAGGCAAAGGCCAACCGCGACCTCACCGCCGCCACCTCGTCCAACGCCACAGAGCAAGCCCGCATCCTCTACGTGCAGGCACAGAGCGCGGCTGAAGATTTTCTCGACCCGGCGGGGCAGCTGGAGCAGGCGCGGCTCAACTACGAAGCCGCTCAGAAAAGCGAGACGGCCCAGATGGCCTCCACAAACGCGAGAGTGACCGAGGCCCAGGCGGCCCTTGACACTCTCAAAGCGGGGGCTACTCCCGAAGAGATACGCGTTGCCGAGCAGGGTGTGGTGCAGGCGCAAGCACATCTCGACAAGGTCCGTAACGGTGCCACGCAACAGGACATAGCCACCGCGCAAGCCCGCGTGGACGTTGCGCAGGCTAATCTCGACAAGCTCAACTCAGGCCCAACCGATACTGACATCTCCATACTCAGGCAGCAGGTGACTCTCTCCCAGATCTCGGTAGAGCGCGCCGAGGCGCAACTTGCCGAGGCCCAGATAGTAGCCCCTATGGACGGTACCGTGCTCAGCATCGACCTGGAAGTCGGGGAGATTGTCAATGGGTCGCAACCTGTAGCCACGGTGGCCGATACCACCTCGTTGCGCATCAAGGCCGATGTGGACGAGATTGACGTGGGCAGGGTGCAGGCCGGGCAGGCGGTGACCGTTACTCTGGACGCCTACCCTGGCGTGAGGCTACCGGGCAGAATCGAGTCGCTGGCGCCGGGGGCCACGCTCAAGCAGGGTAGCACCGTATACCAGGCCACAGTGTCGTTCGTGCCCTCAGGCGAGGTGGTGCCGCGTGAGGGCATGGCTGCCAACGTCGACATCACGGCGCAACGCAAGGACGACGTGCTCCTCCTGCCCAATCGCGCCTTGGAGGCGGTAGGACGTCGGCAGTACGTGACGGTTAAGCGAGGGGACACAACCGCCCGCATCGAAATCGAAACCGGCCTGAGCAACAACACCGACACAGAGATCATCTCCGGCCTCGAAGAAGGCGAGACCGTCCTTCTCAAGTAAGGGTAGGACGGTAAAGATTCGCTACCTGACACCTTACAACCCCGTTGGGACAGGCCCACGTGCCTGCCCCGGACGGTAGTCTCACCATGTTCCCGAGGGACCAACGACCTTGAACGTCGGGACCAGGAGAGCGGCAACGAGTGACATCAGCAGCTTACAGATGAGGGCCGAGTCTGCTACGCTGGGGTAGTAAGGTCCGCGCCTCTTTCTAACGCATGGAGCGCCAAATTGATGGGGGCGGCGGGCCTCACTTCGTACAGGCAATCTGCGGGGGATATGTGCCCTCGCGCTCCCGTTTGTCCTCGCCTCGCGCTCCAGCAAGGAATATGGCCGCACCCCTGACTTGCAAAGTGCCTATTCCGGGGCTGCCTGTTGCTCCGCCCTGAGCAGGTCGATAGTCTCCATCGCGTGCCGCAAGTGCGGGATGACGATGCTGCCACCGACGACTAATCCGACGTTCAGAGCGTCGGTTAGCTCCTCATCCGAGTATCCCGCCTCGACGCACTGGACCAGGTGGTAGTCGATGCAGTCGTTGCAGCGCAGCACGGCGGAGGCCACCAGGCCGAGTAGCTCCTTGGTGCGGCCCGGCAGCGCGCCGTCGTGGTAGGCAACAGTGTCGAGGTTGAAGAAGCGGTTGATGCCTAGGTGCCCCGCGCCCAGGATGCGCTCGTTCATCTTCTGGCGGTAGTCGCGAAACTTTTCCAGCCGGTTGTTTGCGTCCATTCTCACCCTCTTTCAGTCTTTCCTTGCTATTCACAGGCAAGCCCAGGCACCATTGTAGGCCATTGCTTGCATAGCACGCCAGTAGGAAACACAAAGTTAGCGGCTGATTGAAAGTGGGAAATCGGCACCCTGGCCCCCTCTGTCATTCTGAACGCAGTGAAGAATCTCGTCCTCCAGCACCCAAATTGCCCCTTTCTCTTGGGCGCTGCTCGCCTTCAAGAAAAGGGGCACACCTGCATATAGGACGAGATTCTTCACTGCGTTCAGAATGACAGAGGGGAGTTTGGTCCTGCTCCCCCGCTTTTGAATCGCTGGCGTAGAAGTCAGCATGACATCGGAGAGGAACGGTTCTTCTCACCGGCTTGTAGGCATCGGAGCAGTACATGATAGTGATTGCACGGCGCGGGCTTGGCTCTGTTCTTGATACGTCGGGAAGAGGCGATCTGATACGCTACGTTGCGCGACGTTCGGGGTAGCGGCTACTGCGATTGAAGGAACATGACGCATGATGTTTAGTAAGGGAAAGACAGTAAGGATGCATGTCGAGGGCAGGGTGCGACCGAAAAGTGCCTGGTACCTGCTGTGCCTGGTTGGGGTGGGATTGGCGGTGGTGGCACCCCCTGTGGCGCTGGCACATGAGAAATGGTTCGTGGACGCCGAGCGGTACCCCGTGCGCTGGGAGTTGCTATTTAGCTGGCCTGTGGCCCTGGCGCTCGTGGTGGCGGGACTGGCGCTCGGTGGGCTGGTCTTGCTGAGTCGGGTGGTGCGCGACCGCTATTGGCCCAATCCGGTGTGGCTGCGACCCGTCAACTCATCCGTGCAGGCGGTGGTGGGCATACAGACGGCTATCAGCCTGGTATATATGACCGTGCGCGGGTGGCTGCTCGCGCCGACGTTGACGGTGGTTGGAGAGTGGTGGGGCTACGCGCTGCTGGTGGTGCAATTGTTCGTGGCGTTTACCTTCGTCACGGGCTGGCTCACGCGCGTGGGTGGGGGCGTGCTGGTCGGGTTGGTGCTCGCCGCCTTCGCCATATTTCCCGCCGACAGGGCCGCCGAGCAGTTGCTGTTCGTGGGGGTTGGTGCCTTCTTCCTCATCCAGGGTCGCGGGTTGTTCAGGCCCACAGGTGAACTGGTGACGCGCATCACAGAGTACTGGACGCGCTATTCGCCTATAGCCTTGCCGGTGATGCGCGTCTTTACGGGCATATCGATCCTGTGGTTGGCCTTCAGCGAAAAGCTGCTGAACCCGCAACTGGCGGCCGCCTTCCTGCATGACCGCCCGGAGTTCAACTTCATGCGGCTGGTTGGCTTCAACTGGTTCACAGACGAGTTCTTCACCTACGCGGCGGCCGCGGTAGAGGCCACGGTGGGCGTGCTGCTGATAGCGGGGGTGCTGCCGCGCATCGTGATTTTGTTCATGTGGGTGCCGTTCAACATAGCGATACCGTTCTTGCCGCCGGAGGAGTTGCTGGGTCACCTGCCGATACTGGCGGTGATGTACGCCGTTTTCCTGGGGGAACCGGCTGTCGAGGCGGAGGCGCGGAGGGCCGCAAGCCCTGCTGTCGCGGCTGTAAGCTCCGGGCGATGATGCACATAAGTTAAGTTCCGCTGGGTATCCCTTAAGAGCGGAACTTAACTGTCCTGCCAGGTAAGTATCTTGTCGCCCGTGGCTCCAGAAGCAATCTCGTTAGGGTAGCCCGGAATAGTAGCACCCAAAGTTTCCCCCTGTCATTTCGAACGCAGTGAGAAATCTCGTCCTTTACTGGGAGGTTACCACTTTCTTACGGTATAGAGTGGCTGTAGGAAAGGGGTTATATAGGTGCTGTAGGACGAGATTTCTCACTGCGTTCGAAATGACAAGGTCGGGGCTTATGTGCTCACATCGTAATTCTATGTTGTTGAGACGAGGCTAGGCAGTATTGCCTACGCCAACCAATTACTACCTCACCCGGAATCAGGTAATTCTGCCGAAGCGTTATTGTTTTGGTGGCGCTATCATGTCACTATGGGGTCCAGGTGCAATGCATAGCCGGCATGAGCAAGTTGCGGGTCCAGCCTGTGCACGGCGGCTGCGCTATTTACTTTGACCTGGCGCGGCTGTATAATCCGCAGAAATGCTGACCGGCAGCCAACCTATCAGGTAGCACGGCGAGGTGAACGCGATGGAAGTGGAAACACGAGGGAGCAGTCCTAATGTAGAGGCGATAGCGGGTGGTCCCCCTCTTGGAGGGCAGGCACCCGCACCGGCCGAACAGGCGTTGCCGGGCAAGTTCGACCTGGCGCTGGGTATCAACTATAGCGTTGCCAACCTGGGGGCGTCGGTGGTGTACGGCCTGTTCAACTTCGCCCTGCCACCATATCTCGCCACCTACAACCTGCACCCCTCGCTCATTGGACTACTGGCAAACGAGCGGTCCTTTGTTGGAGCATTCGTGCAGCCGGTGATAGGCAGGATCAGCGACCGCACGCGCAGCCCGCTGGGGCGCAGGCGTCCTTTCTTCCTCCTTGGCATCCCGCTCATGGCAGTGGCCCTTATGCTGCTGGCGCTCCACCCGCCCTTCTGGATCATGTTCGGGGTAATGACCGTCTCGGCGTTCTTCCTGGCTATTGCCTGGGACCCCTACATGGCGATGATGGCCGATCTCTTCCCCCCGGCCCATCGTGGCAGAATAGGCGGCCTGATAGGGGTGGGCACCGCGCTCGGCAACATCATTTTCGCTCTCATGGCGTACTTTTTGATCGCCAATGGGGAGTTCCTGGTATTCGGCGTGAGCACGGCGATTATGGTCGTCTGCTGGGCCTACACCTTCTTCACGGTGAAAGAACCCGCGGTGCCGGTCGAGGCGGACGCGGGCCAGAAGATGGGTAAGATAACTCCCCGCCAGTACCTCAGGAGCCTGCGCGCCTACCCGGAGGCTGCCAAGTACACGCTGGCGATCCTCTTCTTCTGGTTAGGCTCGGGCGGGGCGGTACCGTTTATTACGCTGTTTGGGTCGAAGGTACTGGGAGCGAGCGAGAGCGAGGTATTCCTGCTTCCGCTGGCGGCTACGGTCTCGATGCTCATTTTTGCGGTGCCCTGGGGTATGTTCGCGGACCGCACGAGCAAGAAGACCGCTATGACGCTGGGCCTGGTAATGTTCTCGGTGGTGGCTCTGGTCGGTTCGCAAAGCACCTCTCTGTTGCAGGGCACAATCGCGCTGGCGCTCATCGGCGTGGGCAACTCGGCCATGTCGCTCATCAACCCGATGCTGGTGGACCTGGTGCCCCGCAAGCGCACTGCCGAATTCGTGGGCCTGGGTTCCGCTGTCTTTTCGTTCGCCCAACCGCTCGGGTCGGCGGTGGCGGGCGCTATCGTAGCCGTGGCAGAACGGTTCGTCGGGAGCGAGGACGCCTACCGCTGGGCCTTCATCTTCGCCGCGCTGATGACCGCGCTGGCCGCTTTCCTGCTGCGCTCGGTCCGCCCGGAGCAGTTCGTGGACATCGACTGAGTTTCACCGTTATCACAGGATAAGGATAGTCACTATGAGCGTTCCAACATCTAACGCAAGCCTTGCTGTGCCTGCCAAAAGCCCAGATGGATCGAAGCCAGCACCCGGCCCGATGTCTCGCGCCAACCTGCCGGTACGTGTCTTCAGGTTGGTGCTGAGGGTGGTGTTCAGGCTCGTGTTCCGAGTCAAGGTGCTGGGGCTGGAGAAAGTGCCGAACTCGCCGGTGATCGTTTGCGCCAACCATTTGGGCTGGACAGACCCCTTCTTGGTGCTGCTGTTCCTGCCACTTGAGCCTCGCATCTACGTGCTGGGTGAGAAGGAGGTGCGGCGCATCTCCTGGTTCCGCCGCGTCATCATAGATGCACTGCGGATTATGGTACCTCTGGACAGGGGTAAGCCGTTGCAGGCCCTGCGCACGATGGAGGGGGTGCTCCAAAGAGGTGGGTCGTTGCTTATATTCCCGGAGGGTCGCCTGGGTGAGGAGGAAGGCCAGCTTTGGGAGTTGCAGGAGGGGGCCGCTCACCTGAGCCAGAAGTCGGGCGTGCCTCTCCTGCCAGTGGGGCTGACGGGTACGAGCAAGCTGTGGTTGCGGCGCGGCTTGTCCGTGCGCATAGGCGACCCCATAGCGCCCCAGGAGTTCACCGGCGACCTGCGGACCAGGCTGCACGCTATGACCGCTGAGTTGGAAGTCTCAATGCGCTCGCTGCTGCCGGGCGATCACGAGCGCGCAAGGCTGCGGCTGCTGGAGCGGTGGCTGACGAAGTTGCTCTAATGACCGGATTGAACTACATTGCTGCTTGCGCGTACTGTGAGTAGAAGTCCTCTCATAGAAAGCAGGCCCGAATACCAGAGGCAGAGTAGGCCTTTGTCATTCTGAGCGTAGCGAGAAATCTCGTTCTCTACCGGGGTGTTTCACCTTTCTTATGCTACCTTGTGGCTGAAAGTAAGGTGGTATTTGGGTGCTGAAGGACGATATTCTTCGCTGCGCTCACAATGACAAGGAAGGAGCCATGTGCTCTTTCCCCTTTGCTTATTGGTGAGATGAATTCTAGTGTGGGATGAACACTAGGTGGAGTAAGGGACCCTAATCCGCGCCTGTCATCCTGAACGTAGTGAAGGATCTCAAGAAGGCGGGTAGGGAGGCTCTTGAACGCAATGGCCCATGCTCTGGACTTCCACCGCCATCCTTAAAGCAGCTTCTTGAGATCCTTCGCTACGCTCAGGATGACAGGGGGAGAGTGGTCGCATGTTTGGTAACGCTGGGGCGGCACGGCGGAGGGGCTAGACTTCGCGCAGCCAGATTTTGGCTGCCAGTTCCTTGGTAAGCGACACCGTGTTGGCGGCCTCACCTTCTGTGTCGCGGGGTATCACGCTGACGTGGTAGGTGCCGTCCTGGGGGTTATGGTCCAGCACCGTGACGCGAGCGCCGGGCATCACGTGCAGGCTGCCCAGGTACGTGAGGAGGGCCGTTTCGTCCTCAACCACCTCGGATATGAGGAGCACCTTCAACTGCTTGCCCTGCTCGGCCTGGCTCAAGCGGACGGCTTTCTGCTCGCGCAGGTAGTCGAGCGTGTTCGAGTTCTGGCCGGGGATGGGGTTGCCATGCGGGCAGGTACGGGGATTGCCCAGGAGCTTGACCATGTGGTCCTCCAGGGCCTCGGACATACCCCGCTCCAGGTTGTGGGCCTCCTCGTGGGCCTGCACCCAGTCCATGCCCATCACGTCCACCAGGAAGCGTTCTGCGAGGCGGTGTTGGCGCAGAAGCAGCTCAGCTTGGGAGCGGCCTTCGGGGGTAAGCTCTACACCCTCGCCCGCTTTGCCGCGCCCGCGGCCCGGCATCTTGATGAGGCCGTCGCGCTCCATGCGGGTCAGCACCTGGGCGACGTTGGGGGGCGACACTCCGAACTTCTCAGCCAGGCGCACGCCCACAACGGGGTCTCCCTCTACGGTGATGTTGTAGATGGCTTCCAGGTACTCGCGAGTTACGGGTGTAATTGCCGACATACCCCATTTCCCTCATTGCCCATGACCACGGCCTATAGCCTTGTGCTTTCTGTTTGCAGTATAGCGGGGCACCAGGCCTGTGTCAAAGCAATGAGGGAGCGGAGCCGATTTGATTTGGCAGGCTTTATGGGTGAGACCTGCGACCGGTGTTCGACTTCCCTGCAATAGCGGCTTCCGAAGGTGGCATTGGAAAGAAAGTGTCCTGTCCCACATGCGTTGCCCACCAACTGTCGGCTTGCTTCGACTCCATTGTCAGCAGCCAGAACGCCGTTATATACGGATTATTGTTTGCGTCGGTCAATAGCTGGCCCGACCATGAAGTTACTGAAGAGCACTTGGAAGATGCGTTGTTCCAGGAGACGGTGAAGCCTACGTTGTGACCGTCACTTTCGGTGTCGGTGACGCCCACGACCTGGAAGATTCCGTGGGCGCAACCGGAGGATGAGACCGCCGTCTGGTACCTACCGGACAGCAATCCCCCTTGGACCTCATCGATAAACAACGTGGAGCCTAATTCGTTGTGCCATACTCCTAAGAGTGGGTTAACCATAGTGTCCTCCTTTGCAGTTACGAACTATAAAGTTGCCCCTGCTTTGGCGAGTAAATATTGCCGAACTGGTCTCATGATAGTCGATTAGTGCTAATAGGTCAATAATTAAGCGATACAGTTGCTGCAAAACGCCCAGACTTAAGCGGCAGCCTTACCACAAATCCGAGTGGCTACGAACAGCGTACACTTTACGTTATTGCAACTAGTTGCAAAACGCAGTATATTTTAGTTGTTACCCCCTTGCGAGGGCGGACCAGATTACCAGGAGCTAACACTACACATGCTTATCGCACCTATAGCAATGCATATCCCCGACGGTTTCCTTTCGGTGCCGGTCTCTATCGTCCTGTGGGTGCTGGCAATCGCCGCCGTGGGCCTCGCGCTGACGAGGGTGGGCGAGGAGATGGCCGAGAGGCAGGTGCCCTTGATGGGCGTCATGGCGGCGGCCATATTTGCCGGGCAGATGCTCAACTTCCCGGTAGCGGGCGCTTCGGGGCATCTCATGGGCGCGGCCCTTGCCACCATATTGCTCGGTCCCTGGGCCGCTATCCTGGTGATGACCAGTGTGGTCACCATTCAAGCCGTGCTGTTCCAGGACGGTGGGTTGCTCGCGCTGGGTGGCAACGTCTTCAACATGGCGGTGGTTGGAGTGGCTATTGCGTACGCCGTGTTCAGCATCGCGCGTAAGCTGGCGGGCGGCAGGCGCGCAGGTATCGTGTCGGGCGGGTTCGTCGCGGCGTGGGTCTCCATCTTCATCACCGCGCTTGGGGTGGGGCTGCAAATAGCCGTTTCAGGCACCGCCCGCGCTGACTTCACCATCCCGGCGATGGGTGGAGTGCACGCGCTCATCGGCATTGGTGAGGGGCTTATCACGGTGGGCGCGCTGGCCTTTGTAGCTGCCACCCGGCCCGACCTGCTCAAACTTGGGGAGGCGCGACCTGCGGGTGGTAGAGCGATTGCCGTGGGCGGGCTGGCGCTGGCGCTGGCGCTGGCCGTGCTGTCGCCCATCGCCTCCGCGAACCCCGATGGACTGGAGTGGGTCGCCGAACAGCAGAACTTCAGTAGTAGCGCGCAAGGTCCGCAATTCAGCATCTTCGAGGACTACATTTTCCCAGGCATAGACAGCCCGGCGTTGGCTACCATAGTGGCGGGGGTACTGGGTACCATTATTGTGTTCGGGGTGACGTTGGCCGTGGCCTACAGCCGCAAGCGCCGCCAGCCGACAGCGTAGCCGGGTAAGCTGTGCACGTCCACTTTCTCGACCCCTATAGGGCAGGCACAAGCCCCGTCCACGTTCTGGACCCCCGCATCAAGCTGGTGCTGGCGCTGGCCTTCATCCTGACCACCAGCCTCACGCCCGTTGGAGCCTGGCCCGCTTACATCCTCCTGTTTGCTATCGCGCTGTCGGTGGAAATACTGTCGGAGTTGGGCGTGGGCAAGGTGCTCAAGCGGTCTTCGCTGGCGCTGCCGTTCATGCTGGCCGCCCTGCCGCTAGCGTTCACGATGGGCACGCAGAGGCTGTTCGCTATTCCACTGGGTTTTGGGGAATTGACGGTGTTTGCCGAGGGGCTGGAACGCTTTGCCAGCATCGCGGTGCGCTCCTGGATTTCGGTGCAGGTGGCTATCGTGCTGGCGTCCACCACATCGTTCCCCGACCTGATGCTGGCTATGCGGGCCATAAAGGTGCCCAAGCTGCTGGTGAGTATCTTCGGGCTGATGTGGCGCTATATCTTCGTGATGGCTGACGAGGCGCAGCGGCTGATGCGGGCCAGGGAGTCGCGCAGCGCGGCCGCCACTATGCCAGGGCTAAAGGCGGGCGGTAGCATAGGTTGGCGGGCGCGGGTCACGGGCGGCATGGCGGGCAACCTGTTCGTGCGCTCGTTGGAGCGAGGGGACCGCATCTACTCGGCTATGTCGGCGCGGGGTTACGACGGCGAGGTGCGGACGTTGGGCCTGCCGAGAGTGTCGCGGGGCGAGTGGGCCTTGTTGTTCGTGGGCATCCTTGTGTTGTTGGGGTTGTTATGGCTGTCGCTTCTCGTTTCGTAGTGGAAGACCCTGTTATGTTGAGAGTTACCGATTTTGAGGTTCCCGCCGCGCTGCACATTGAGCGCCTGTCCTTCGCCTACCCGGACGGGCACCCGGCCCTGCACGAGGTCAACATGGACGTGCGACAGGGCGAGAAGGTGGCGATTGTGGGGCCGAATGGGGCGGGCAAATCGACCCTCATCCTGCACTTGAATGGCATACTCACGGGCCAGGGCACGGTGCAGGTGTGCGGCCTGGACGTGGCGAAGCCGAATCTGGGGAAGGTGCGCGCGCTGGTGGGGATGGTGTTCCAGTTGCCAGACGACCAGCTTTTCTCGCCTACCGTGTTCGATGACGTGGCTTTCGGCCCCCTCTACCAGGGGTTGCCGGAGGCCGAAGTGCGCAGGAGGGTGGAGCAGGCGCTGGCCGCAGTCGGTATGACGGAGTACATGCACCGGGTGTCGCACCACCTCAGCGTCGGGGAGAAGAAACGCATCGCGGTGGCGACGGTGCTATCGATGCAGCCGGAAATGCTGGTGCTGGACGAGCCGTCCGCCGGGCTGGACCCACGTGCGAGGCGTGGCCTCATCAACCTGCTGCGCGACCTGCCACAGACGATCCTGGTCACCACACACGACCTGCCCCTGGTGCGCGACCTCTGCCCGCGCACTATCATCATGGACGGTGGCACCATAGTGTCTGACGGGCGGACGGTGGATATCCTGAACGATGAGGCTCTGTTGACGGCTCACGGGCTGGAGATGCCGTAGCTGGATGATCGCTTGGCATGTTGTAGGAGCACGATGCATCGTGCTCCTACTTCTTTTTGGGACCTGGGACTGATGCCAGGAGCACCTTCTCGTGATAGGCTGTGCTTATCGAGTTTTCTTGTACGGGAGGGCACTACGCAATGTCTCTCGCTGAACATTTATCTGAAAAGGTGCAGGAGCGCACAGACCTCATCGAACGGGTCTCGTCGATTCTTCACTCCGACGAACGCGTAGTTGCCGCGTGGCTTGGAGGCTCGCTCGGCAGCGGGAATGCGGACGCATATAGCGATGTAGACCTGTGGGTGGTTGTGCGGGATGCCGATATTGACGTGGTACGGGAAAGCAGGCGGCAGTTTGTCGAGGTGCTTGGCAGGCCGGTGCTGATATCGGAGGCGCCGCAGAACGCCCCACATGGCGGTGCTTACCTCTGGACGCTGTATGCGGGAAAGCATGGGCCACAGCACGTGGATTGGAGCTGGCTCCCCAAGACTGGAGCTACAATACCGGCTGATGTCAGGCTCCTGTTCGACAAGGTAGCGCTTGCCCTTGCCGACGTATCGCGGAGAGTCCCACCTACTGGAGAAGACCTTTCCTCCGCGTTAAGCCAGGAGTGCGCCTTCTTTTGGGGCATGTGCGGAGTGGTCGCCAAGTACATTGCGCGAGGGCGGGCTTACGACGTGCTCAACCTGCTGAACCCGGTTGCATCTACGTCGGACAAGATCGAGTGGCTGCTGGGCGAGGGCGAATTGAAGTCATACAAGGAGAGCATTTGGGACGAGGTGCCGCTCTTTACCGAGCCGCAGGACCAACTGGGCTTGCTGCGGAAGCTGGCAAGTGAGATGGAGTTTGAGATCGGACCGAGAGTCGAGGCGGCAGGGGGTCAGGTGCCTCACGAAGCAATAGCAGAGATCCACAACCTCTTTGCCCTGGTGGAATGCGATTTGACGAGCGCCAAGGAGCAAGCATAGCATGGTAAACATCCGCTCATTTCGCGCAAGAGTAGCAACTAAAGCGTCGAAAACATGGTAATAAGAGCCTTGCAGGGGGCACATGAGGTAGAGACATGCGCCCGTATGATGTCGGAGTCGGAGCCGTGGAAGACGCTGGGCCGAGACTACGACGCCTCGGTAACGACATTGTCTGACCCGTTGAAGGAAGTCTATGTAGCCGTACAGGGTGAGAACATTGCGGGTTTCGTCATACTCAACATGCAGGGGGCATTCGTCGGCTACATACAGACCTTGTGTGTCGCCCCAAAGCTGAGGGGGCAAGGCACCGGCAGCATCTTGCTACGCTTCGCGGAGGAGCGTATCTTCAGAGACTCACCTAACATATTCATGTGCGTCTCGTCTTTTAACAAGAACGCGCAGAGGCTATACGAACGGCTGGGCTACCAGGTTGTAGGGGAATTGGCCGACTACATAGTTGCTGGACATTCGGAGATATTGCTACGCAAGACAATTGGACCTATTAACGGCTTTCTCGCCCAAAAGAGAGAGGACTGAGCAACGTGCTCAGTCCTCTCTAGCTACTCGGAACTCAGAACTCGGGACTCGGAACTATCCCTTGAGCACCCTCAGCGCCTCGGCTACGATGTGGTCCGGGCCGGGCATGATGGCACGCTCGCCCTGCGGGCCGTACGATACGCGGGTGAACTTGGGGTGCACCCGGCCGATGGGGCCGCCCAGGTCGTGCCAGTGGGCCGATGCGAACTCGGCGGCGACCGACGAGCCGAAGCCGCCGATTGCGCGGTCCTCGTCCGCCACCAGCAGGAAGCCGGTCTTGTGCAGCGATTGCAAGATAGTCTTGCGGTCGTACCCCGCGTCCACCGTGCGCAGGTCGATCACCTCGGCGCTTATGCCGTGCTGCGATTGCAGCGTCTCGGCGGCGACCATCGAGCGCGGCCACAGGTTGCCGTAGGTCACGATAGTGATGTCGGTGCCTTCGCGGGCTACACGGGCCAGGCCGAACGGTACGCGATAGTCGGGGCCTGGGTAATACGAGCGCGACGGCTTGGCCTCGTAGAGCGACTTCGGCTCCAGGAAGACCACGGGGTCGCCGGAGACGATGGCCTCACGCAGCAGGCCCACCGCGTCGGAGCCGAGCGAAGGCACCACCACACGTAGACCTGGATAGTGGGCGATGGGGCCAACCGCTGCCTCGCTGTGCCAGATAGCGCCCGCGCCGCCCAGGTAGTCGCCATACGCGATGCGGATGACCATAGGGGCCGCGAAGGTGCCGTTGGAGCGCCAGCGCAGGGTGGCTAGCTCGTCCACAAGCTGCTGCCAGGCGGGGTGTACGTAGTCGCGGAACTGCACCTCGATCACCGGCAGGAAGCCCGCACAGGCATAACCGATGGCTGTGCCCACAATTGTGGCCTCGGCCAGTGGAGCGTTCCATACGCGGTCGGGGTGGGCCGCGCCCACGCCTCTTGTGACGTGGAACACGCCGCCCTTGCCCTTCAGCTTGCCCGTGGTGTCGGGTATAGGAAAGTCGGCAACGTCCTGCCCGAAGATCACGATGCGGTCGTCCTTGTCCATCTGCTCCAGCAACGTGCGGGTGATGAGGTCGCGCATCGGGATCGGCTCGGTCGAGCGGTCCTCCACGAGCTTGTTCGCGGCCTCGTCCTGGAAGCGGGCCACGCGCAGGTCATAGGGCGTGTTGGTGATGTGCCAGGTGACCGTCTCAGGGTCGAGCTTGGGTTCGCTCACCGCCTGGTCGGCCAGCTTGCGCACTTCCTTGGTCACCAGCGCGTCTAGCTGCTTGATCTGGTCCTCACCGATGCCATAGCCGCCCAGGAAGATAGCCAGGCGGGTCAGCGGGTCGCGGCTGGCTTCGTCCGACAGGTCTTCGTTGGTGCGATAGTAGGCCTGGGTGTCAGCGGACGAGTGGCTCAGGGGGCGGGTGACGTGCGCGTGCAGGAGCACCGGGCCTTTGCCAGCGCGCAGGTAGGCTATCACGTCGCGGGCCACCCTGTACGACTCCAGGAAGTCGGTGCCGTCAACCTCCACCACTTCCAGGTGCTTGCCGTTGGGCAGGTTGGAGTAGCGGCTGTACATGCGGGAGGCGCTGCCGCCGGGGATGTTCACGTCCACCGGGGTGGAGATGGCCCACTCGTCGTCCAGCACGGTGAGCAGGACGGGCGACATGTTGCGCACCGCGTCCTTGATTGCTTCCTCCACCTCACCCTCGGAGGTGGTGCCGTCGCCTACCGACATGTAAACCATAGCGTCGCTGCGGCCCATGCGGGCGGAGGGGCTGAACTGCTTGCCTAGCTTCTTCTCCAGCATGAGGGCCGTGGCGGCACCCACGGCGGGTAGGGCCTGGGAGCCGGTCATGGTCGAGCCGGTGGGGAAATTGAACTCCACCGAGCCGAAGTGGCTGGACATCTGGCGGCCGCCCGACATCGGGTCCTTGCTGGAAGCCACGCTCTGGCGCAGCACGTCCAACAGGGTGATGCCCGACCACAGGGCCAGGGTCTGGTCGCGGTAGTAGGGGAACTTGAAGTCGTCGGCGCGCATGTGAGCGGCCACGGCCACGTTGATGGCTTCCTTGCCCGCGCCCGCGATGGAGAACCACAGGTTGCCCGTGCGCTGGAGCAGTTGCTGCATCATGTCGATGTCGCGGGAGGTGCGCATCGCGGCGTACATGGCGAGTATCTCGTGCAGCGACAGCCCTTCTAGCTCCTCGCGGGGGGTGTAGCGGTCCTGCGGGTCGTCATCCCGGCTGAAAACCTGGTCCACCAACGCGTAATAAAAGGCGCGTTTCTCGGCTAGCAGGTCGTCGTAGTAGCTCGGGTCGAGGTGGTCTCCAGCGTTCTGGGTCTGCGTACTGGTCTTATAGTCTAGTGCCATAAATGCCTCCAGCGGCGAAAGTGGGAAAATCCGCGCGGCAGTCCAGGGGGAGGGGCAAGGGGAAGGGGGAAACTTCCAACGACTCCGGACCTGGCACTACCAAAACGTACAACAATCAGAAATGCAAATTCGTGCCGGTGCGTGACATCGTTGTCAACACCAACATTATACTCCAGTTAGGGGGGTAGGCGTCAAGATGGCATTTTTCGCGTCTAAACGCCAAGACGCCGAGACGCCAAGGACCACGCCAAGATAGGTGAGGGTGTTCCTAGCAAAAGGACCAGTGTACGTGATGTCGTACACTGGTCCTCTCGTATCCTCTAAACAATCCTAAACCTTGGCGCGTCCTCCGCGTCTTCACTTCTTGGCGTTTAGCTCCTAGTTGCCCGTGCCTACAAGGTATCTCTCGCGGGCGGGCACATAGTGACTCCTGGCCGTCCACTTGTCAACGACGTTGCCGTTGGCGTCTAGCACCGTGCGGGTGATGGAGGAGTCGAAGCCGTCCTGCGGTCGCTCCACGAGCACCTTCTTACCCTTGGGTAGCTCGGATGACGTCTCGGTTACGGGGGTGAGGTCGGTCTTCACGCGGTTGGTGATTACGGGCTGGGCGATGTTCACGGTCCAGCCGGGGTTCACGCCGTAAAGCTGGAACGTGACGTTGTTGCCATCGGCGGTGGCCTTGATCAGGAGCCAATTGCCCGTATTGTTCCTGAAGCGGAAGTCCTTCTCCGGTGGGGCAATCGTAGCGTCCAGGCCCTGCAAGCCGCTGGGGGGCCTGCCGTACGTGGAGATCCAGTACGAGTGCCAGTTCCGTTCAGTGACCTGGAGGCCGCCCCGGAAGACGGCATGGAAGAGCGTGGTGGACACCTGGCAGATGCCCCCGGCCTCGGAGGGCACCGTGGTCACACCATTGGGGCCTCTTATGATGCCATAGCCCATCTTGAAGCCCGCTTCCAACGTCAGGTCGCCTATCGTATCATTGGTGGAGAACTCCGCGCCTGGGGGTACCAACGCACCGTCAATGTGGCGGGTGCCAAGTTCCACGTTCCAGGCGCGCTCGGCGGAAGAGCCAGCGTAGGAAGTTTGGCCGGAGGCGAGCAGGTCGGGGGTGCGGATGCTGGATAGGTCTGCATCCATGAGCGCCGGTTGGGTGACTGCCACGTCAAGCTCGACCTGCAACCTGCCGGCACCGGAGAAGCTTTCTATCGCGCTCACTGCCTTCTGGAGGGAGGACTGCACGTCTACCTTCATACCGTCCTGGCCGGAGGTGATCTTCCTGGGTGCGCCGTCTACCATGCGGAAGCGGGCGTCAACGGCCTTGCGGTTGAAGTTGTAGGCTACACCGGAGATGCGGTTCGCCAGCACGTCCTCGTCAATCGCCAGGTGGGGTAGCGCGTCGCCTTCGCCCTGCACCACATCGAGGAAGCCGGTCACCGAGGTGTTACGCAGGATATAACCGTCGTCGCGGAAGTAGAGGCGCACGCCCTGTGTAATCAGCGTGTTGGCCTTCTCGTAGAGCGGCTGGACCTGCTCGGTCTGGACGCTGGCGAGCACTTCCTTGATGGGGAGCGCAACATTACGAGCATCGAGATTGCCAGCCTGTGCCGCTTGTTCGATGGCAGTCACTGCCGCAGCTACATCCAGTTCCTGGCCCGAAACATCTTCCGTCAGCGTGGCCGCGCCCCCGCCGATTGTCACCTGTGCATCTTGCGGCGAGACCCGCAATTCCTCGGCTAGAGGCTGAAGGTAGGCTTCGAGAGCCGCGCGGTCCAGCTTGACCGAGGCGGTGCCGCCGGCCGTCGTTTCCAGGGCCAGCATGCCGCGCAGGGCAGACGGCTCAAGCGTCCAATTCGACTCGCCCGCTACCAGGCTAACCGGCTGCTCGGTGAGTAGTAGCGCCTGGGACTCTGTGCTGCGTAGGGCCTCCTCGGTTATAGTCGGGGCCTGCTCTACCATCCTGATGTTCACCGCAGACAGGGGTACGGCGGACATGCTCTTCGCCAGGTCGCCGCTGAGGGCGTCGCGGTCGAGCAGCGTGCCTGTAGAGGAGGGGGTGATGATGACCCTGCCCTCGGCGTCGCGTTCCAACTTGCTGTCCACTGCGGGGCGATCTATCTCTGCCGCAATACTCGTGACTGCCTGGGTTACACTGGCCTTGTCGTGTGTGAGCATTGGCACCACGGTAGTGCCTGAGAAGAGTGCGTTCAGCTTACTACCCAGGTCCGACATCGTATCACCCGAGCGTCCATAGCTGAAGGCGACTTCTAGCGTCCTGTCAACGTCAACGCCCAGGCCCAACTCGGCGGGCGCGAAGGTCCAGGTGCGCGCGCCGTCCTGCACGGTCACGTTGCCCTCGGGGTAGCCCAGTGAGGCTTGCGCGAGCGCGGTGCGAGCCTCGGCCATGTTTAAGCCGCCCAGGTCAGCGCCGAGCACTTTCACACCCCTGTAGATGCGGCCGTCATGCGCGCCGTTGTACAGGAAGAGAGACCCCAGCACGGCAAACAATGCGAGCATCAGCCCGAGTGCCACGGGCCGGAGGAACGTGGTACGGCTGGAACTACGCTCAGACTCTGTACTCTGGCGCGAATCGAGCAGGTTCCGGCGAATTTCATCCGGCGCATGGGCGTGGACCGCGCGTACTTCAGGCGGGTTGGCGATATCGGTACGTTGCATCCGTGTGAGACCTCAATATGATTACGGGAGAATAAATGCGGGAGGATTGGTAACGCCCAGTTGATATTGAAAGCAGGTGTAGAGATAGCTCCTGATAGGCATCAGGAGAGTGATTATAGTAGGGAGTGACACTTGCCGTGCGGCATATCTTACCATAGATAGAGGCGGTCTCTCAAGGGGAAATAGGTACTGTTTGCCCATTGGTTGAGGGTATTACGGAATACGCAGTAGGAACGACGGGGAAACGGTTTTGCTGGTTCATGCCGTGATGCGTACCTTTGAGCGCCAGGGGACACGCCCGGCCCCAGCCGACGCCCATCGATTGAAATCGAGGGCTACAACCTTGCAAAGTCCGCCCTGCGGCGGACTGTAACACCTCAACGCATCTAAAAAGTCTTTCGGGGAATGTTTCAGTCCCGCAGGGACTTTGCAAAGTGTAGCCCTCGATTTCAATCGACGGGCGTCGGCTGGCGGCGTTGTTGGACCCACATGGTTCCACCGACGGGCGTCCCCTGGCGACCTTGTCTGCCTCTTCAGCCATCCATCACAACTAGCCCCTATCGACCCCATGCGGTACAATGGGGGGATTATTGTCAGCATGGGAGTTGCAAAAGATGGCTTTGAACCTCGGCATAGTGGGGCTGCCCAAAAGCGGCAAGACTACCCTTTTTAATGCGATTACCGGCAGCAACGCTGCTACTTCGGCTTACGCTGGCGACCAACCAAACGTGGCTGTGGTGAAGGTGCCCGACGAACGGCTGGACGTGCTGGCCGACATGTTCCACCCGCGCAAGCTCACCCCCGCCGACGTGCAGTTCACGGACGTAGTGGGCATGACGGGCGGCAAGGACAATGCCAACAAGGAGCCTATCAGCAGGCAGGTGCTAGGCTTCATCAGCACGGTTGACGCGCTGGTGCTGGTGGTGAGGGCCTTCGAGAACGCGGCTGTGCCCCTGCCGGAAGGCACCGAGGGAGTCGATCCGATGCGTGACGCCGAAAGCGTGATGCTGGAACTGGCCTTCTCGGACCTGGGAATCATCGAGCGCCGCCTGGAGCGCCTCAAGGGCGAGATACAGAAGACGAAAGGGCCTGAACGCGAGTTGCGAGAGCGCGAGCAAGTGGTGCTCACGCGCATCGGCCCGGCACTGGAAGAGGGCAAGCACATACGCGACCTGGGCCTCAGCGAGGACGACGAGAAAGCCATCCGCAACTTCGGGTTCCTCACCGCCAAGCCTATGCTGATTGTCGCCAACCTGGGCGAGGAGAGCCTGGACAACGCCACTGAGATAGAGGCACGGCTGGGCAAGCAGTGGAGCAGCGCCTCGACGCAGGTGGTCGCCATCCCCGCGCAGTTGGAGATGGAGGTGTCGCAGCTATCGCCGGAAGACGCCGCCGAGTTCCGTGAGAGCCTGGGCATGGGGCCGTCGCGCCTGGGTGAGGTGGTGGCACTCTCCTATACGCTGCTGGGCCTGATTAGCTTCCTCACCGCCGGGGAGGACGAGGTGCGGGCCTGGACCATACGCCGAGGCACTGTAGCCCAACGCGCGGCCGGGGTAATCCACTCTGACCTGGAGCGGGGCTTCATCCGCGCCGAAGTGGTGCATTACGACGACTTGATTGCTGCGGGCAACATGGTGGAGGCGAAGAAGCGGGGCGTGTTGAGAAGCGAAGGCAAGACCTACCTGGTGAAGGACGGGGATATCATAAACGTACTGTTCAACGTCTAACGAACCTTTCGCCGCTTCTCTTCCCGACGCGTCTCCCACCTGTGCGCGACACTGCACGACCCAGCCTCAAGGCGTGAGTACCTGGCGCTGATGCCGCTTGAGGAAGTCGATGACAATTCTGTTAGCACTCTCCCCAAGCTGTCCGTGAGTGGCATTTGGCAGTACCGCTAGCTCGGCATTGGGGATGCCTCGGTACATCTCGACCGCTTGCTCGACGTCGACACCTTCATCCCTGTCGCCCTGGAGGATTAACGTGGGCGCGGTAATCTTTTGAAGGTCCTCCCGTCCATAGTCTTGCACGTTCCACCACAACGTGGCTATCTGCTTCATGAACGTCTTCCAGTAATCCGGGTCATTAGCGCGCACGTGTTCAGCCTTCAAATAATCTACCCACTCCGGCTGGTCTGTTTGCAGTCGCCCTGGATCAAAGTTCTCAGGCTTATCAACGCCGAAGCCTCGTAGTGCCTGGAAATATTGCGGCGGAAATCTGTAACTTGTGCCGCCAAGAACCAGGGCACCCGTCAGCTCTGGATACCGCATGCCAAGCTCCAGTGCAATCTGGCCCCCGTCGCTATATCCAAAGACCAGCGGTTTGTTCAGGTCCAAAGCCTGGATGAAAGCAGCCACATCTTCCGACATGCGGCCGTAACTTAGTTCTCCAGCCGGGTTGTTTGTCTTGCCGTGCCCTCGACTATCCAACGCCACAACCCTGAAGTGTTCGGCAAAAGCTGGAATCTGGTCCTGCCAGGATTGCAACGTGGCAGTTCCGCCGTGCAGCAATACCAGAGGCTCGCCCTTCCCATATTCTTCGTAATAGATTTCGAGATCGTTAACTTGGATGTAACGTCCCTGTTGAACATCCGTGGGATCTATTTGACTCATACCTTCTCTCCAATCGCAATCTGATAACACAGGCTCCGGGACCTCGACATATATGTCCAGCGCTGACCTTCGATTACGCCCTCGACGGTACAGCTAATGCGCTCATTGCGACCCGGCACTTGTGTCGTGAGTGAGCGGTAACGATAGTAGGGCCAGTTCGATACTGAGACGCACGGTACTCTCCTTCAGGTCTACGCCCAGGATATCCTCAGCCCTCTGCAACCTGTAGGCCAGAGTATTGCGGTGTACGACAAGATGCTCCGCAGTCTCCCGCAGCCTGCCTCCATGCTCAACAAACGCCTGCACTGTGGGAAGCAAAGGGTTTGAAGTACTCTGGTCGTGTTGAAGAAGTAAGCCAATTGTTTCATTAACGAAACGTATAAGCTCTTGTGGCTGGTCTCTGTGAAGCAAGAGTATCAGCCGGAGCGGTCCAACGCTCGCATAATAAGTAGGCGCTCCCTCGAGGACGAGCGCGGAGGCGGTAGCGGCTAGCTGGGCCTCTTCCAGGGCCTCCGTCATTTGCAGCAGCGGCCGCGCTGTTCCAATGCCACAAGCCAGCGTCCCTATACTCTCCAGTGCCCTGAGCAGGGTGCCCTCACTGCCCTGCGGCAGCAGCACCACCATCCCATCGTTGTAGCGGGCTGCCACCGGCCTGTCACCCCGGTGGGAGGCGGACCCTCGCAGGGCGTCACCAAGACTTAGCAGGGCCTCAGCTTGCTGGGAGGTATTGATCTCAACTGCACGCCGGGGCATTATGAAAGCTATAGCGTATTGCCTCGACGGGGTGTAGCCCTGCCTTTCCGCCCGGCTGACGGCCCCCTCTTGCAGATCGTCGCGTCCCGATAGCAGGTCTTCAAGCCAGCTTTCAGGCTCCTCAGCCCGCGTAATCTCGGTGCGCGCCTGGTGGAAGGCGCACTCGCGCATTATCGCCTGTTCGAGGTCGGCCAGGGGAGCCTCTGCCGGCAGCAACAACAGAGCTATCCCGGCCTCTTCCGCCGCACGTACCGCCGCCTCGTTCACCCCACCACGCACCGCTAGGCCCGCGCCCCTCGTTGAAGAGAGCAACCGCACTACATCGGCCAGGGTAATGGGTGGGTCGTGCCGCATGAGATTCTCGGTGGCAACCAGGGCGATCTCGCCACCCCTCAGACGCGGGAAGGCGGGAGAAAAGGGTCGCAGGGAGGCGACCCAGGTCACCGGGTTGTCCAGCCCCACCTCCCCGGTCAATGGCTCCGCACCGTCGAGTGGCTCGCCGGGCATGGTGAGGTCGCGGACCGTCAGGGGGGCGTTCATATGGATCAGGTGGCCTGGCCCAAGCCGCGGCTGCCCCTGCCGGCAGCGGCACTCGGCTCGCCTGCTATTTCTTCCAGCGTGCGGCCGCGGGTCTCCTCGCCCAGCAGCATGACGTTGGCCGCGATTACGAAGAAGATGGCGGTGAACATCAGGAAGGCCACGTTCACACCCTCCGGTGTGATGGGGCTGCCCACAATAGCGTTGGCGACGAACGGCCCGAAGATGCCTGCTACTCGCCCTACCGCCGCCGCAGCCCCCGCGCCCCAGCCTCGAATCGCGGTCGGGTATAGCTCAGGGGTGTATGTGTAGATTACACCCCACGCTCCGAGCGCGAAGAAGGATATGGTAGAGCCGTAGAGCACTAGGTCGAAAGCCCCGGTAGCGTTGCGGAACAGGAACGAACCCACGGCGGAGCCGACCAGGAACAGCGCCAGCGTCCATTTGCGCCCGATGCGCTCCACAAGCCACGCCGCTGCGAAATAGCCCGGCACCTGGGCCACCGTAATCACCACGTTGTATTCGAGAGCGCGCACCAGGGGGAAGTTCTGGGCGAAGATGCTCGGCAGCCAGGTGAAGATGCCGTAGTAGCTGAAGACCATGCCGAACCACAGCACCCATAGCATGGTGGTGCGCCGGGCCAGCACGCCCGCGAACAGCGACATCCAGTCGCCCCGCCTCCCGGTTGCGCCGGACGCTGGACGGAAGCTCTCAAGTGTGGGTACGTCGGCCGGGTCGTCCACCATACGCGCCGCGGCGTCGAGGGCGGCGCGGGCCTCGTCGGTGCGGCCCGCGGACACGAGGTAGCGCGGCGACTCGGGAAGGGCGCGGCGGCTGTAGAGTACGTAGAGGGCGGGGAGGGCACCTATGGCGAAGGCCACGCGCCAGCCTACGTTCGTCGGCAGGTTAGGCACCAGGGCAAGCCCTATCAACGCCGCCAGTATCCAGCCGTAGGCCCAGAAGCTTTCGAGCAGGACAAGCAGCCTGCCGCGCACCCTGGCGGGCGACCACTCGCTCACCAGGGTGGAGGCCACGGGCAACTCGCCACCGAGGCCGAGGCCCGCGATCAGACGGAACAGGAGGAGAGAGGGCAGGTCCCACGAGAGGGCGCTCAGGCCGGTGCCTATGGCGTACAGGATGAGCGTCCACTGGAAGACGGCTTTGCGCCCGTAGCGGTCGGAGAGGTTGCCCGCGAGGGCCGCCCCGGCGAACATGCCCAGGAAGGTGAACGCGGGGATGAGGCCGGGGAGGGTGCCGGTCAGCTCAAGGTCGCGGTTGAGGGCGGGGAGCACGAAGCTGAGCAGGCCCACGTCCATAGCGTCAAACATCCACCCAACGCCCGACACGAACAAGAGCCTGGTGTGAAAGCGGCTCAGTCCGAACAGCCCGACCCGCCTAGATGTCGCAGTGCCGTCAGCGCGCATTTTCTCCTCCCCACGCCTGGGTACGTTCAGCCATCAGGATAGCAGATGCCTTATTTACTAGCAAGTGGGCGAGGGAAACAGGCAGAGAGATAGAGATGATCTGCCTATGCGTGCTCCGCGAGGGAGCGCGTAAGAGCCTCTGACAACACCGTCGGGTCCGGCGCGGCGGTGAAGGCCATCTCCGGGGCGGTCCGAGAGCGCAGCCACGGCATCCAGGCTAGCATGAGGGCCAGCGCCACCAGCGCCGTCCAGGCCCCGAACGTGAAGGTAGCCGAGGGGCCGATAGTGCTCCAAAGCCAGCCGGCGATGAGGTTGGCGGGCAGCGCGGTGAGGCCCACCAGCCCCCCGAACCAGGCAAGCGCCGTGCTCCTGGACTCCGGCCTCACGATTCCCGCCACAAACGCCCTGCCCATGCCCTCCGTAGCAGCCGCGTACACGCCGTATGCGAGGAAGAGCGCCCAGGCGTTCCAGCCCTCGACGGCCACGGCAAACCCCAGGTAGACCAGGGCAAAGATAGCGTAGCCGCCAAGCAGCACGGGCAAGCGCCCGAATCGCACGCTCAACGCCCCGAGGGGAGCGGCCAACAGGGCGTAGACGAGATTGAACCCGAAGTAGACCAGCGGCACCATGAGCACGGAATCGCCCAGGTCGGCTACACGCAAGAAGATGAAGGCCTCTGAGGAGCTACCCAGCGCGAACACAATCGAGACTGCGGTGAACATCCAGAATCGCCTGCCCAGGGCGGAAGCCGCCGTGGGAGGAGCAGGCGTAACGGTTGGGGCTGCCTCAGGGAGAGGTGCCGCGCGGCGTTCCCTGAAAAGCAGCACCAGGATGAGCACGGCAAGCGCGCCGGGTACAACGGTCCAGGCGAACACGTGGCGCAGGTCGTCATAGGTCAGCAGGAGCACCACGAAGGCCACCAGCGGCCCCAGCAGCGCCCCTAGCGTGTCCATACCGCGATGGTAGTCGAACGCCGTGCTGCGGTCACCTGCGTGTGCGGTAGCGGCCAACTCTGCTTCACGGGGAGTGCTCCTGAGACCGCGCCCCGCCCGGTCGAGCAAGACCACGCCGAGCGCCGCCTGCCAGGTGCTTGTGACGGCGAGCAGGGGCCGCGCAATGGTAGAGAGGCTGTAGCCAAGGAGCATCAGCGGCTTGCGCCTGCCTGAACGTTGCTCCATCCGCCCCGACACAATCCTCAGCAGGCTGGAGGCGCTTGTCGCCAGGCCCTCTATCAGGCCCGCCAGGGCGAGGGGGGTCTGCAATACGGTCACCAGGAACAGCAGGCGCAATGGTACGACCATCTCGCTGCCCAAGCTGGTGAGGAAAGACACGACCCCAAGCACGCGGACGTTCCGTTGCAGCCTTTGTGGGTCCTCCGGGGTGTGATCGTCCGGCGACGGTGTGGCTTCAGGCTGCTCGTGGGGAGTTGCAGGCGTTGATGCACCATCCAGGGAAGTCTCGGCCAGGGTCGCTAAGGTACCTTCCTCTGCGAGGGGAGGCATGCCCGGCGGCGCGCCTGTACTAACTACCCGGCGGGTCGGGAGTGGCGGGGGCGGTCCGGGGGTCTCATCGGGTGCGGGCGACGGTGCTTCAGGGCCTGCCTCGATCTCCGGGTCCAGGTTGTCATGTCGGGGGTCCACGGCGCTAGTCTATCTCCACGGGTGCGGGGGGAATGCCGAACATGGGCGCCCACATTACGGCGGTTATGCTGCCGTCCGTTTCGAGCCGGTGGATGACGCCGTGTACGGGGTCCGACACGTAGATGCGTCCCCTGGTGTCCTCGGCCAGCGTACCGATGTCCCCAAACCGGCCCGGCATAATGCCCTGCCCGCCCCAGGTGCCGAGCAACGTGCCCGTGGCCGGGTCGAAGCGCCCTATCTGCAAGGACTGGCGGTTGGTCAGTAATATCTCCCCCTTCGAGGTGAGAAGCATCGGCACCTGGAACTCCACGGGGGGCGTGAACAGCGGCCTGATGGAGACACCCTCCGGCCCGATATCAACCCTCTGGACGGAACCCTGGCCCATGACGACCAGGGTGTTGCCTTCGTCTACTCGCAAGGGGAAGTCATCGCGGACGGAGACCGATAGCGGTAGGAAATCGAGGTCGATCTGGTGTACGAGGTTGCCGCTGTGGTTGTAGACCAGGATGCGGCCCTGTTGCCCGCGCTCCAACACGCTTAGGTAGATGTAGTCGGAGTCGACCGAAAGGCAGTCGTTTGTGGGCAGTTGCTCTCTCGGTATGTCCCATCGGGCTGTGAGGTTGCCGTCCGAGTCGAAGCGAAGCAGCTTGTAGCCGCCGGGGTCGAACACGTCGGCCAGGTAGAAGTTGTCCCGCTCGTCGGTGGCTATGCCGCAAAAGTCGAAAGCGGTGATGGCGTTACGGGGCACGAGCGTGGGGTCGCGCACCACAGGAGTCGGGGGGGCACGGAAGATACGCGAGCCTATCGCATCGACCTCGTTACCAAAGGCGACCGGAGCAAAGCCTGGGCCGCTTCCTGGCGTGGGCGGGACCTTAGTGGCGTTCAGCGCGCCCCTGGGCTGCCCCAGGGGGTCGTAGGCCCATACGAGCATGCCGCCTAGATCGGTGGCATACACGCCCCCGTGCCGGTCCACTGCCAGCCAGTAATGCGGCACCTTGTTGTTGACCGCCGGCTGCAAGCGAAATCCGAGCACCGGGTAAAGGATGGGAGGCAGTATCCAGTAGAGCAGCAACAAACCGCTTGGCACCAGGAAGGCCAGGAGAGCGCGCCGCACCCACCAGGGCGGCTGTAGCAGGAATGCCCAGGCCGCCGCCACCAGCATCACTACTCCCACCCGCAAGGGCCAGACGCTGATGAGGGGCACGGCCAACTGGGCGGGCTGCGACATGGTGCCCATCGCCACCACGAGCAGCAGGACAGCCGAGCCGGCCGCCAGCAACGTAGCACGCCGCAGGATGTTCGCCGCGACGAGCAGGACGACGCCAACCCCACAGAGCGCCAGGGTCTCTACCGGCCGGGGCTGTAGCTCGACGTAGATG
Organism: Chloroflexia bacterium; assembly: GCA_036386675.1. Classification (GTDB taxonomy): domain Bacteria; phylum Chloroflexota; class Chloroflexia; order QHBQ01; family JADMIH01; genus JADMIH01. The sequence continues at coordinate 58,232 of DASVVE010000018.1, forward strand.
GGGTTCTGGAGGGCCAGTATAAGCGCCGCCGCCACGAGAAAGACCGACGAAAGTAGCGGGTCTAGCTGGTGGCTGCTTACCGCCGACTGCGGCGCTTCTTCGTGTGTTTGCTCACGCGCGCTCACTGAAGACATAGGGGAGATAATGTTCCAGGATATGATGCAGGGACAGGGGATATAAGGTGGCGCTCGCAAAGGGCCGCGAGCGCAGACGGACCGTGTTCGTTGCGACAGTATAAGGAAAGCGGCCGGTGCGTGCAAACGGCACAAGCGGGCAGGGCTAGAGATGCGACTCCAGCGTGCGCCGCACGGCGTCTATGCTCGCGTCCACGAGCACCGGGCGGTTAGCGTAATGCCCGGCGGCAACCGATCTGCCAAGGTGGTAATCGAGCGTGGTGTCGCTATCCTTGAGCAGGTGCCCGGTGAGGATGCACACTACCCTTTCGCCTGCTCCTATGGCACTTTCCAGCACCAACCGGAGCGCGCCCGCCACAGAGGCCGCGGAGGCAGGCTCGCACCCTATCCCCGCCCGGTCGATAATTGCCTTGGCATCCAGGATGTCCTCGTCCGCCACCTGTACCACCAGGCCATTGGTGATTTCGATTGCCCGGCGCGCGCGTGCGAAACTTACCGGCGCGCCTATCTTTATCGCCGTGGCGACGGTATGGGCCGTGACTGTGAACCGCTCGCTGAAACCCGTCGTGTAGCTCTGGAAGAAGGGATTCGCCCCGCTCGCCTGTACGGAGGCGATACGTGGTAGCCTGGAGATGAGACCGAGGTCCAGGGCCTGTTGCAGTGCCTTGCCGAGAGCCGCCGTGTTGCCCAGGTTGCCCGCGGGCAGCACGATCCAGTCGGGCGGCTCCCACGCAAGCTGTTGCAGTATCTCCAGGCCGATAGTCTTCTGTCCCTCGATGCGGAATGGGTTGACCGAGTTGACAAGGTAGATGCCTAGCTCAGCGCATGCCTCCTGCACCAGGGACATAGCGCTGTCGAAGTCGCCCCGCACCTGCAAGGTGATGGCACCGTATGCGAGGGTCTGCGCCAGCTTGCCGAGGGCGATGTTGCCTTCGGGCACGAAGACGAAGCAAGGAAGCCCCGCCTGCGCCGCGTACGAGGCCAGAGATGCGGAGGTGTTGCCGGTGGAGGCGCAGGCCACCGCACGCGCCCCGGTACGCACCGCCTGGCTCACCCCGACCGTCATACCACGGTCCTTGAAGCTGCCGGTGGGGTTCTCCCCCTCGTGCTTGAGCGCCAGCCATTCGAGGCCCGCGTACTCACCCACACGGCGCAGACCACCGCGTTCCGCAGCCCCCACCTCGTAAAGATTGGTGTTGCCTTCGGGCCTCGACACTATGTCAGCGTCCTCGAAGGCGGGCAGCATCTCCCTGTAACGCCACACCCCGCTGGAAAAGGGCACCCTCCCAGCGCCAAGCCTGCTATCTAATAGCTCGCGGCTCACCACCGCAGGCTCACTGTAGATTATGTCAATAGGTTCGCCGCAGTCGCAACGGTAGCGCAACTCGTCACCAGGGTACCTGCGCCCGCATAGCATACAGCCCAGGTGGTAGCCGAGAGAACGCTGCTCCCCTATAGCCATGTCGCGGTTGCTCCCTTCTCGTCTGCCTGCGTTGCCATCGCGGCACCGGCCATGCCCGACCTGCGGGCTGTATCAACCAGGGTCTGGGCGACCTTCTCCGCGTGCTCGGTTGCCAGGGCCAGCACCGAAGAGCCACCACCCGATAGACACGCCCCGTGCGCGCCAGCCTCTAATGCCGCCTCAATCAACGTGGGCAACAGCGGGAAAATGCGGGTACGGTACGGCTGGTGCAGCCGGTCCTGCATCGCCACCCTCAATAAATCGTAGCGCCCCTTCGAGATAGCCGCCAGGAACAGAGCTACCCGGCTGGAATTGTATACCGCGTCCCCTATGCTGTACTTGCCGGGCATCAGCGAGCGCCCTCGAACTGTATCCATCGGGAAGTCGGGGGTAAAGACGACCAACTTTAGTTCGGCGGGAAAGGGCAGCTTCACCGAGATTACCTTGCCTGCCTCGATAACGTTCACCACCAGCCCGCCCAGCAGCGCGGGAGCTACGTTGTCAGCGTGCCCACCATGCTCCAACTTGATCGCCTCCGAAAGCAGATCAGCCTGCCCGAACCTGCGCCCCAGGAACTCGTTGGCGGCGACCAACCCGCCTATCACCGCCGTGGCGCTGCTCCCTAGCCCCTTGCCGGGAGGTATATGGAGCGTCATGCGTACCGCAAGGGGAGGGGCAACCTCCCCGGCAAGCTCGAATAGGTGCCGGAACGCACGGTAGAAGAGGTTGTTTGAGTCCAGGGGCAGGTCTTCAGCGTGACCTTCTATCTCCATCCGCGTACGACTAGAGACCTCTATCACGAATATGTTGTGCAGGTCGAGGGCCAGCCCCAGCACGTCGAAGCCAGGACCGAGATTCGCGCTCGTGGCGGGCACGCGCACCTGTAGTCTCCGCCCGCTGGCTTGCATAATTCTCCCCTCTCCATACCCTGTAACGTGGACTTGCTATCTCCAATATACCCTAGAATGACACTGCTAGACAGCTTGCTTGTAACAGCATGAGAGGCAAGTCCCACATGGGAGCTAACTCACACGCTTACCCGTTAGTTCCCGACGACATTGCGCGATTTCTACTTGCGAGCACCAGGCAGCACTCAGGTCTGCTGCGCCACCTCAGTACGAAAGGAGCACGGCATTGGCAAAGCTACTCATCATCGGCGGGACGCGCTTCCTCGGCTATTTCATAACGCAGACCGCCTTAGAGCGGGGGCACGAGGTCACCCTGTTCAACCGGGGCAAGAGCGCGCCCGACGCTTTTCCGCAAGTGGAACACATTCGCGGCGACCGGGACGAGGACATTGATCTCCTGGCGGGCCGTCAGTGGGACTCGGTCGTAGATACCAGCGGCTACTTCCCTCGCATTGTGGGTAAATCGGCCAAGCTGCTGGCAGGCTCGGTGCCGCACTACGTGTTCGTCTCGTCTATCTCGGCGTACGCGGAACCTCTCATGCAGGGAGCCGACGAAGACGCCCCGTTACAGATCCTGGAAGACCCCACGGTAGAAGAAGTGCGTGGCGACACTTACGGGGGCTTGAAGGCACTGTGCGAGCAGGTGGTGCACGAGACCTACCCCGATGGCGCGCTGATAGTCCGCCCAACACTCATAGTCGGCCCACGCGATCCTACGGACCGCTTCAGCTACTGGGTGCGCCGCATCGCGCAAGGAGGTGAGGTGCTGGCACCCGCAGAGTCGGACCGCCCGGTGCAGCTTATAGACGTGCGCGACCTTGCCGCCTGGATTGTCAGCATGGCGGAAGACCGAGCTACCGGCGTCTTCAACGGGGCAGGGCCGGCCACGCCGCTCACGATGGGCGACTTGCTGGAGACGGCACGCGAGGCCCTGGACAGCGATGCCCGCTTCACCTGGGTGGAGGAGCGATTCCTCCTGGAGCGCGAAGTAGCCCCGTGGATGGAGCTACCTGTGTGGGTGCCGGAGGAGATTGTCGCGATGCACGGCGTGCGCAACGAGCGTGCCTTAGCGGCAGGGTTAAGGATTCGGCCTCTTGAGGATACGGTGCGTGCAACGCGTGAATGGATGCTGGAGAACCCGGAGCGGTCTCAGCCCCAGGGCACGCTTGCGCCGGAGCGAGAGCAGGAGCTTTTGCGGGAGTGGCATGTGTCATAGTCGAGTAGCAAGCGAGGTGGATAAGGCGCATGGTCGCCAGGAGACGCCCGTCGATTGAAATCGAGGGCTACACATTGCAAAGTCCCCTTGCGGGGAGTGAGACATCTTGTTAGGTCGGATGGGATTCTAGGAGATATACAGTGTGACCTTCGGCTTAGAATTCATGTCAAAACCTAGAAGATAAACATTGTAGGGGCAGGCCTCGTGCTTGCCCTTCATAAGATTAGCACAAGGTATGCACGGGGCCTGTCCCCCTACGCTGGTTTTGAAATACGCTGTTAGCCTCGTGTAGCCCGCGAATTCATTCGCTGAGCGTCTCCTGGCGACCATGCGCCTTATCCACCCCGCTACAACCCTTCCATCCGGTTACCTGTGTATCCGCGCGTGCTCTACCAAGAAGCAGGGCACATGGCACCAATCCTGCCCATTCTACGTTATCCCGCCCGTGTCGCCCCAGGATACGGCTGCGGACCGAGGTCTGCTGACTATCCTTTTGTTATACTTAACGGATTAGGTAAATATCTTACTCTGGTGGAACTATGTCCTTTATTGAAACTTACTCCCAGGCGCTACGCTTGACAACCAGGCCCGTGAGGCTGTTCCTCGTCAGCACCCTGCTCTACTGGCTGGGGATGACGCTGGTGCAGCTATACCTCAATTTCTACCTGCAATCGCTGGGTCTCGACCAGGGCTGGATAGGCATCATCAACGCCACGCCCCAGCTTACGATTGTGCTGCTCACCTTCGTGATTGGCGGGGTGTCGGCGCGCATCGGCCCCTGGCGGGCTATGCTGCTTGGAGGGGCGATGGCGGGGCTGGGAGTGGCGGGCACGGCGCTGGCGCAAGGCCCCTGGATGGTAATTGCGGCTACAGTCGTGATGGGCGCGGGTGGGGGCTTCATGTGGAGCAACTCCGGTCCCTTCATGATGGCGAACAGCAAGGAGAGCATTCGCGCCACCCTGTTCAGCTTGCAGGCAGCCCTGGGCACCCTCACGGGCTTTGTGGCCTTCATGGTGGGCGGGCAACTCCCCTCCATGTTCGGCTCGCTGCTGTCTCAGCCCGAGGAGGGCGAGGCGGTGATGCGCGCCACCATGCTCGTCGCCTCGTCCTTCTACGCGCTGGCTCTCATACCGGTCTACGCCGCCGGGAAATCGCTGAAGGCCGCCGCGCTCAAGGCGAAATTCTCCGAGCAGCCCGTTGAAGCCACAGAGCCACATGCCGCCGGAGGCAAGCGCCGCAGGTTCATTTCAAACCGTGGGCTGGTACTTCGCCTGTTGCTGCCCGGCTCGCTCGTGGGCATGGGCGCGGGTATGACCATACCTTTCATGAACGTGTACATCGAGCGCAAGTTCAACGTCAGCTTCGAGCAGCTGGGCCAGATATTCGCCTGGACCGCAATCGCCACGGCGGCGGCGCTCATGATACAGCCGGTGCTCGCGGGGAGGATGGGCAAGGTCAAGTCGGTGGTGCTGGTGCAAGGGCTGTCGCTGCCCTTCCTGCTGGTGCTTGGCTACTCGCAGTTCTTTCCGCTGGTGGTGGCGGCGCTGTTCGTAAGGGGCGCGCTGATGAACATGGGCAACCCGGTCTTCTCGGCCTACAGCATGGAGCGCGTCCCGGAGCGAGAGCGCGCCACCTTCACCAGCCTCACCACCAGCACCTGGAGCCTCGGCTGGGCCACAGGCTCGTGGTTCAGCGGCACCCTCCGCGACGCTATAGGATTCGAGCAAGGCTTCAACGTCCTATGGGGCATCATGGCGCTGCTCTACGCCACGTCAATGATCCTGATGTGGGTCTGGTTCTCCGGACATGAGACCCGGCAACGACAAGAACAGGCCCTGGAAGAACAAGCCCTGCCCAAGAAGACTCGTCCTTCCGCAGCGTAAAGTGGAGCTAAAGGCTGGTAGCGGCGGCTAGGAGAGGGAGTGCGCCTCGGTAGCAGGCTCGCACAGACGGCAATGTCCGTCCTCCCTGCGGAAGCAGGTGAGCGCGTGGCCCGCCGAAAGCTCCAGGCGCACGGGCGTGCCGGGGGATAGCTTGTACGTGTGCGCGCCGATACAACGGACGGTGGTGCCGGACGGTAGGGCCACGTCGTAAAGGTAGTCCATGCCCCGGTACATGCAGCGCACCACGCGAGCATCGCCGTCAGGGTCGGCTTGCACCAGCAGGTCGTCGGGGCGCACCAGCACCTCCACGGCAGTGCCGCACGGAGCGCCAGCCGCCTGCGGGTTCAGCCCAATCTCGGTCTGCAAGCCGACGGGAGTGACTATCCCAGGCAGGAAGCAGGAGAGACCCAGGAACTCAGCCACAAAGCGGGTAGCCGGACTCTGGAAGATCGCTTCGGGGGTGCCCACCTGCTCTACGTGCCCCGCGTTCATCACGGCTACCCGGTCGCCCAGCAAGAGCGCCTCCTCCTGGTCGTGCGTCACGAAGATCACGGTCGTGCCCAGACTCTTGAGGATGCCGCGCACCTGGTCGCGGGTAGACGCCCGGCTCTCGGCGTCAAGGCTGCTGAACGGTTCGTCCATGAGCACCAGGTCGGGTTCGGGGGCCAGGGCGCGAGCCAATGCCACTCGCTGCTGCTGCCCACCCGATAGCTGGTGAGGGTAGCGGTTGCCCATGCCGGACATGCCGATCAACTCAAGCAACTCGGCCACTCGCTGCTCTCGCCTAGCCGCAGGCCACTTCGACAGAGGGAAAGCGATGTTCCGTGCGATGGTCATGTGGGGGAATAGAGCGTAGTCCTGGAACACCAGACCGACTCGCCGCTTCTCAGGGGGCACCCAGGAGCCGCGCCCGGCGACTCGTTGGCCGTTCACGTGGACCTCCCCGCTATCCGGCCTCTCCAGCCCCGCGATGAGGCGCAGCACGGTGGTCTTGCCGCACCCTGAAGGGCCAAGCAACGATAGCACCTCGCCGCGCCGCACCTGCAAGGAGATTTCCCGCACCGCCACGGTACGAGGGGCCTCCAGAACGGCGGTACGGCCCCAACGCCGGCGAGACTCCCCGCCTTCAGGTGCCGCGAAGCTCTTGCTCGCGTTGCTCAACTCAATTACGACATGTCCGGTATCTACGCTAGTGTCTGTCACAATACAACCTCATCCGTTCCAAATTTTCCCCTGGTGAACAATAATGCCATCGCCAGCACCGTCAGCGAAATGAGCAGAAAGGCTGGCGGCGCGGCCTGCGTGTAGATAGATTCGCTCGACGCCGCCCAGATGCGCACGGGCAGCGTGTCGAAGCCAGGTGGTCGCAGCAAGATAGCGGTCGGTAGCTCCTTCATCGAAGTGAGAAAGACCAGCGCCCAGCCCGCCGCCAGCCCCGGCGCTATCATCGGCAGGGTAATCTCGCGGAACACCTGCCAGGGCTTGCGTCCCATCGTGCGGGCGGCCTGCTCCATCTTGGGCGAAGCGGCTTTCATCGCGGCTTCGGTGGAGGCCAGCGCCTGCGGCAGGAAGCGGATGCCGAACGCCAGCACCAGCACGGCCACCGTCCCATAAAGCACCGGCACCCAGTTGCTGAACAGCAGCACCAGGCTCAGTCCCACTATGATACCGGGCAGCGAGTAGCCCGACTTGCCCGCCGCAAGCAGCGCCAGCACAAGGCGATGTGGGTAGCGCGAGGCCAGGTAAGCAGGGGCAAACGCTAGCAGTATGGCGATACTGGCAGCCAGACCGGCAAGCAGCAGGCTATTCAGCCCGTAGCGCCACAGGTCATCACCGCCCACGCTCCAGATGCGGTCTACGGGCGTGGGCCAGAGCCAGCCCTGCAAAGTCAGCCCGCCAAGCACCAGCAAGGGTAGACCCAACGACAACATGCCTACAATAGACACCCCACCAGCAGCCACCCAGCGCCAGCGGCCCAACGTCACTAATCTTCGCGGCTTCCATGACGCCTGGGCGACGTACCGCCTGCTACGCCTGTGCGACCACGCTTCGAGGAAGAGCAGCGGTGTCGAGAGCAGCACCAGCACCACGCTCAAAATGGCCGCGCCGCTCCGGTCCACCGACCCGGCGAACTGGTTGTAAATGGCGACCGTGAAGGTGCGGTACTGGAGCAGGGCCACCGTGCCGAAGTCGGACAGGGCGTAGAGGCACACCAGCAGCGTGCCCGCGAGCAAGGCCGGCCTCAACAGGGGCAGCACCACGCGCCGGAACGCCCCCCAAGCGCTCTGCCCGCCGACGCGCGCCGCTTCCTCCAGGCTCCAGTTGGTGGAGCGCAGGGCTGCCGACACCGGGAGGTAGACGTACGGAAAGGTGAACAGGCCCACAATAATGGTGGCCGCCCACAACGTGTAGAGCGAAGGGAGCGAGACCTGCCCCGACTGCAAGCCTCCCCACTGCACCAACGCCTGTTCCAGCAAGCCGCCCCTGCGCAGCACTATGAGGTAGCACAAAGCTCCAACGTAGGCGGGCACCGCCAACGGTAAAGCCAGCACCCAGCGCCAGAAGCCGCGGCCCGGCAAGTCGGTCCTCTCCACCAGCCAGGCCAACCCGAGGCCCAGGGTCGCGGTGAAAGTGGCTGTGCAGGCCACCAGCAGCAAGGTATTGGTAAGCAGGCCCGGTATGCGCCCGCTCCACAACCGGCCCCAGGTGTCGGGTGAGGCCCCTATCGCCCTGATGACAATGTAGGCTAACGGCGTGACCGCCAACAGCCCGGCGAAGACGGCAAGGCCGAGCAAGAGGGGCGGCGGCATCACCACCCCCTTTGCCCGGCCCCAGTCTCTTATCGCCAGCAGTCTGCGTTCGGTCGCCAACATTATCGGCTTTCCGGCTCCTCGCTTACTCCCCCTTGCTTAGGGAAGTCCCGCGCTCTCCATCAGTGCCCTGGCAGGCTCCAGTTCGTCGAAGAGGGTCTTCAGGTTGATATCGGCACGGCGGTACTGGTCCAGGGGCTGCACGCCCTCGGCCAACTCCACGCCTTCACGCACCGGGTACTCGTAGTTCAGGTCGGCAAATATCTTCTGCCCCTCCATCGTGAGCAGGTATTCCACGAACGAGTGGGCGGCGGGCAGGTTGGGGCCGCCTCTCACCAGGCCCGCGTTGGTCGAGTTGACTATCACGCCCATCTCGCCCTCTCCCTGGTCGGGATAGACCACGCCCACCGGCGCGCCCTCGGCCTTTGAAAGCTGGTAATAGTAGTGGTTTACCAGGCCCAGCTTCAACTCGCCCGCGCCTACCGCCTTGCGCACGTCCGTGTGCCCGCCGAAGAACCGCGTCTCGTTCGCCACCAGCCCCGCGATGAACTCGCCCGTTCTCTCCGGGCCTACCAGCGCGCTCATCGCCACTATCTGCGCCTGCACGGAGCCGTTGGTGCTGTCGGCGGAGCCAATCTGCCCCTTCCACTTCGGGTCGGTCAGGTCGAACATCGACTTGGGCGCTTCTTCGGGCTTGACCAGGTCGGTGTTGTACATGATGACTCGCGCCCTCAGGGTCAGCGCCACCCATGTAGCGTCCTCGGCCCTGTATTCCTCCGGCACCAACTCTATCGCCGTGGAGGGGTTCGGCTCGAATACCCCCTGGCTGGCGAGGCTCGACATGGCTATCGTGTCGGTGTTGATGAACACATCGGCCTGGGGGTTGCCCTTCTCCTCCAGCAGCTTGGCGGACAACTCGCCCGACGAGCCGGTCAGGAGCACCACTTCCACGCCGGGGTTCTTCTTCTGGTACGCATCCACCACGGGCTTGATGAGCGACTCCGTGCGTGTCGTGTACAGCACCAGCTTGCCCTGCGCGCCACCTGAAGTAGTAGTGGCGGTGCTCTCGCTCGCCTCAGTCGGTTCAGTGGTCGCCTGGTCCGCAACGGCTACCGTGCTCGTGGCGCTCGTCCCGGCTGTTGTAGGCACTGGTGTAGCGGCAGTGGGGCCGCCACAGGCCGACAGCACCAGGCCGCCGACGAGCAGCGCAATAAGTGAAGATATTCGTGAATACTTCCGTATCGACATTATTAAAGTTCCTCCCTGGACAGTTTCCGGTTAGATTCTGGTTGTCTTGCTCGCTCTTACTGAGCAAGCTGTTGCCTCCCAGCCTCCGGTGTGCTATCATCAGGGGCTGGAGGGCGTTTGGTCCAACGGACGGTCTACAGCGGAGGCGAACAGGGTGGCTGCCCTGTTCGCCGTTTTGCTTCCATGGTGCCGGTGCCCAATGAGATGGCCCCAAGCCCGCTGGTACCGGCGAGGCTTTAAGCCTATCTCCTGCGCAGAACGTATCTTGTGCGCACCGTAAATGAAGGTAACTTAATTCGAGCTTCTTGTCAAGTACTTTCTACAGGTTTGGCAGTAGAAACTCAAGGACGAATGGTAGAACAAGGCCACTCAAGAACAAAAAGAGAGATGAGCCTCTCAGCCCATCCCTCTCCTGCTCCGCAAGCATAGTTTTTGCTAGTTTAAGGCTGGTAAGCACCCTCTGTGCTCTGGCTATCAGGTAGGCCGTACACGTTAGGGTGGCGATAGTAGCCGCGCTCGACATCCGGCTTGGCTTGCTCGACTTCTACTGTGTTATTCGCGGCGTAGGGGTCCTTGCGCACGCCGGTCACCTGCCAGGAGACCTTCACGTTGGGCTTGTCGGTCTTGATCGTGAAGCTGTTCTTCTGTATTTCGGTGGACACAATGGCCTGGGCGAAGGTGCCTATCACGGTTAGCTGGTAGCGGAAGTCCTTGTTCAGCGACTCTACGTAGCCGGGCAGCGTTACTGTAGCATCGCCTTTAGCGTCCGTAGTCACGTTGCCGTTGTAGACGTTCATGGCCTCGGGACCTGCCAGGGCTGCCATGTTCAGGTACTTGTTGGCGGGGTCCTGGGGGTGGTCTATCGTGTAGGTGCCCAGCGACGCCTCGGAAGTGCCCCGCGTATTCGTCGTACCCGCGAAGTAACCCGCGTACCCGCCGTTGGTGTTCTCTCCGAACACTGCGGAGAAGATGCCTGAGTTCGCGTTGCTGCGCCCAGCCACGCCAAAGCCGCCACTGGTATTCACGCCGTACACGCCGCTGTCGCCACTGGAGCTGGATTGGCCTTGCACGCCGTTGTCACCCGCGCTGTCGCCCAGCACGCCAATACCACCTGTGCTGCGACCCGTGACGCCGAGGCCGTTGCCTGTGTTCAGGCCATACACGCCGCTGCGCCCGGTGGTGCCGTTTCGCCCCACTACGGCGTCGGCGTTGCCGGTGGTTTCGCCATGCAGGGCCTGTCCGCCGGAGCGCGCCCACACGCCGTACCCATTGCCTGTAACGTCGGCATAAAGGCCATAGCCCCCGGCGGTGTTGCGAGCGACCACCGCGCTACGCAGGGCCGACGTGGAAAGAGCGGATATAGCGTCGCCGTTAGCGCTTTCGCCGTACAAGCCTATCCCGTCGAGGACGGTAGTGCGCGAGTAGAGCGGCAGGCCCGACGTTGAAGTGTTGATGAAGATGCCCGCCCTGGTGCGCGCTTCGTCAATGAACTTGGTCATCTGCTGGCGCGTTACGTTGCTGCCGGGCCGGAAGTAGGGGCGGTTGTATGGATCGCACGGCTCGCCGGGACCGCCGCAAGCGTAGCCGCCGACGATGTCCTCCTGGTAGAGCGTGTTGGCATTGACATAGAACGGGTTGGTCGGCGGCACGTCCGCGAAGCACTGGCCGTTGGGCGGGCAACTGGCCTGGGGCGCGGCTCGCTCGGGCTTTGGCTGCGGCGACTGCGCGGAGGCCGTGCTCCAGGTGCCGCTGACCGCGACGAAGGCGGCAAGTGCAAGGGCCAGCATAACAGTCAACATACGCCTGGGGTGTCGCCGCGCGGCCCGGCCCGCGGCCAGCATCTTTACGTTTACTTTCATCTGAGGTCTCCTTTTCTCCTGCTCCCACAAGGTAAATGCCCACAAAACGAAGCTCATATGGCTCGCACCCATTCTATGACACTCTCATAGTGCACACCCTCCAAATTCGCACCCAATTTTCGAGTAAGTTTTCAGCAGCACAGTAGCACAGTTGAGCAAAATGAGAGTGTAAAAGCTATCTCAAAGATAGCAGTACCGAAAGTGGGCAAGGGACTCGGACTTTGTCATTCTGAGCGCAGCGAAGAATTTCGTCCCTCAGCATATGGCAACACCTTTCCTACAGCTAGAGTGTTCCGTAAGAAAGTGCAACATCCCTGTGAAGGACGAGATTCTTCGCTGCGCCAGAATGACAAAGTGGGGCTGAGGTGCTCATATCCCGCATCTTCATTTTGAGATGCCCTCTCGTAACCGCCCAGTAGCTCTCTCCAGTGCCATCCTTAAACGGCCGTGTGGCTTCCCGGTCGCGTTCAGAGAGAAAGCCCATGCAAGGGGTTGATTCACTAGACGGACTCTCATTCCAAGAGTTCGCTTGTTAATGCTCATCTATGAGTGGTTGCATCCAGGCCCCCGCCAAAGTCGTGTAGTTGGTAGGGCCTTTGTATCACTTTAGTACAACTTTTGTCCGACCCACAGCTGTGGTTTTTATGGTTTACTTGTCATATAAGGAACTGGAAAGGCTATTACTAAAAAGACTGGCACATATATAACCGGATACCGTCATCAAGAACTTCTATTCAAAGAAAGCAAAGGACAACGCACCATGCAATCAGAAGGTACAAGGAACAGGCGCGCCCGCGCGGCACTAGCAATCGCTACACTCTCCGCTATGACGATTGGAGCCGCTTTCGGGGCACACAACGTCATGGCGGCACCCCACGCAGCCACCACCTTTACGGTGATCAACACCCAGGACAGCGGCACAGGCTCTCTCCGGCAGGCCATCCTCAATGCCAACGCCAACCCTGGGGCCGACACGATCAATTTCAACATTCCTTCGGCTGGCGTGCAGCGCATCAGCCCCCTCACGGCCCTCCCCGGTATCAGCGAAGCCGTAACCATTGACGGCTATACTCAGCCCGGTGCCTCGCCCAACACCAACCCCTTCGGCCAGGGTCTCAACTCCACATTGCTCATCGAACTGAACGGCGACAATATCAATTGGGAAGATGCGTTGGCTATCGGCGCGCCCGGTACCGTGGTTCGGGGCCTGATTATCAATGGCTTCGACAATGGCGGTGTGTTCCAGAGCGGCATATTTATCAATACCTCAGGCGTCAAGATAGAAGGGAACTATATTGGCACCAACGCCGCCGGCACCTCAGCAACTGGTAACGGCAGCGGCATGAGGCTACAGGGGGGCAGCAACACGATTGGCGGCACCACCCCCGCCTCGCGCAACCTCATCTCCGGCAACACCAGGGGCATCTACATCATTACCTCCTCGGCTAACCGCATCGAAGGCAACCTCATCGGCACCGCCAGGAACGGCAACGACGACCTGGGCAACACCCAGTACGGCCTGCAAATCATCGGCTCCGGCAACTTCATAGGCGGCTCCGCGGCGGGTGCGGGCAACGTCATCTCCGGCAACGACATTGACGGCATCGTGATATCGGAAGACACCGTTGCCGCTGTCAACAACGTGATCGAGGGGAACTACATCGGCACCAACGCCGCCGGTACCGCTGCCGTTCCCAACGCACAACGCGGCGTGTTGGTGGAAGGGCTTGGCTTTGGAGCGCAGAACAACTTCATAGGCGGCACCTCGGCAGGCTCCCGCAATACCATATCGGGCAACACGGGCGCGGGCATCGAGTTCAGCAGCGTGCCGGGCGGAGGAGAGACACCGAGCGGCGGCAAGGTCCTGGGCAACTACATAGGCACCAACGCAGCGGGCACCGGGGCTATCCCCAACGGCACTGATGGCGTGCTCGTCAACAACTCACAGGGGGTTGCGGTCGGGGGCGCAGCCAGCGGGTCCGGTAACGTCATCTCCGGCAATGCCCGCAACGGTGTGGCACTGCACGGTCACGCCGATGGCAATACGATCCAGGGCAACCTCATCGGCACCGGCGCGACCGGCACCACAGATTTGGGCAACACGGAGAACGGCATATTCATCGCCTCGGTGCATCCCGACCACAACGTCATTGGCGGCACCACCTCCGCCGCACGAAACATCATATCAGGCAACAACCAGAATGGGGTGCGCATCGTAGGCGACGTGGTCGCAGCCCACATTGCAACTCGGATCGAAGGCAACTACATCGGCACGAACCTGGCGGGCAGCGCAGCTATCGGTAACACGTTGGCGGGTGTGAGCTTGTTCGAAGCAGCGGGCGTGACGGTGGGCGGCACAGCGGCGGGCGCGGGCAACGTCATCTCCGGCAACGGACAGGAGGGCGTGCGGCTCGCCAGCGACGGTGCCTCGTTCAACAGCGTGCAGGGCAACTTCATCGGCACCAACCAGGCGGGCACGGCAGCCGTACCGAACGGCAAATCGGGCATCACGCTGGGTAGCGGCGCGCAAATCAACGCAATTGGCGGCACCACCGCAGCGGCGCGCAACCTCATATCGGGCAACGCGGGCGCGGGTCTCATCATCGAGGAGAACGCCCACAACAATGAAATCGCGGGCAACTACATCGGCTCGGCGCTCAACGGCAGCACGGCGTTAGGCAATCTCGGAGCGGGAGTGGTGATAAGTAGCACCAACGCCAGCCTGGGTGGGGTAGAAGCCGGGAAGTCCAACCTGATCGCCTTCAACGGCACCAACGGCGTGCAGGTACGCACCGGCTCCGGCAACAGTCTACTCAGCAACTCTATCCACTCTAACTCCGGCCTGGGCATAGACCTGCTACCGGCGGGCGTCACCCCCAACGACGCGGGCGACGGCGACAATGGCCCCAACGGCCTCCAGAATTACCCCGTGCTCAACGCCGTCACACTCTCCGGGGCTAACACGTTCGTAACGGGCACGCTCAATAGCAAGCCGGACGCTACCTATACGTTACAGTTCTTCCACAATCCCGCGTGCCATGCTTCGGGCAACGGCGAAGGCAGGACCCTTCTCGACACGAAATCTGTAACTACGAACGGCGCGGGCAACGCGACTTTCAATGTGTCGCTACCCCTCGCACCCCAAAGCTCGTTCATCAGCGCCACGGCTACAGACTCGTCGGGCAATACATCGGAGTTCTCGGCTTGCAGGCAAGCAACCGGGACAGGTCAGGCTACCGCCACAAGCACGGCAACTACTCCAGCGGGCGGCACCGCGACCAGCACTGCAACGAGCACCGCCGTGGGTGGTGCTACCGGTACACCGGCTGCCTCTACCACCGCCACGGTACCTGCCACCTCGACCCCAGGCGCGGGCAATCCCTCAAGCACGCCTACAGCTACGGTCACCACCCCAGGCTGCACGGTCAGCTTCCCCGACGTGCCGCAGGGGTCCACCTTCTACAACTTCGTGCGATGCCTTGCCTGCCGTGGCATCATCGGCGGCTTCTCGGACGGCACCTTCAGGCCCAGCGCGAACGTCACCAGGGGCCAGCTTTCCAAGATCGTCGCTAACGCAGCGGGCTTCAACGAGACACCGGGAGAGCAGGTATTCGAGGACGTAGCGCCAGGCAGCCCCTTCTTCGACTACGTGCAGAGGCTCAACCGCCGGGGTGTGATTGATGGTTACAGGTGCGGCGGCGCGGGCGAGCCTTGCGGTGCGGGCAACCTTTCATACTTCCGCCCCAACAACAACGCCACTCGCGGCCAGATATCGAAGATAGTAGCGATAGCGGCGGGCTACCAGGACGCCAGCATGGCGCAGTCCTTCGCGGACGTACCGCCGGGCAGCACTTTCCACACCTGGATAGAGAACCTGACCTCGCGCCAGGTGATGAGCGGCTACCCCTGCGGCGGACATGGCGAGCCTTGCGGCGACGGCAACAGGCCCTACTTCCGCTCGAACGCCAACGCCACCAGGGGCCAGCTAGCCAAGATCGTTTCCAACACCTTCTTCCCCAACTGCCGGACTCCTTAGTGTGGGAGCAGGAGACGGAACCGCCAAGACGCCAAGGACGCCAAGGACGCGCAGAGATTAAGTAGGTGTTCTAAGCAAAAGGAGCAGGGTACAGGTTGACGTACCCTGCTCCTTTTGCTGATCACTAAACTATTTCTTCTCTTGGCGCATCCTCTGCGTCTTGGCGTCTTGGCGTTTCCGTCTATTGTAGCTACTTCTCCCAGGCATAGTCTTTCACGGCGAAGTAGGAAGGGCGTTTGGTGCCGTCGCGGCATAGCAGGCCCCAGCCTATGTGCTTGTCGGTTGCTTCGACAGAGACGTTGGGAGGGCGGGCCTAATGGGTGTGAGGGTGCTCGCCGTGTCCACCATGAGTATATACGCTGCCGTGTCCGGGATGCCCCGCAGCAGGCGTGTGACGGCCGTGGCTGCCATGTACGACGGCATGCCCGCGTCCGCGCCTGATAAGCCACAGGTTGAGCGGGAAGGCCGCCGCGAAGGCAATCGCCAGGGCTACGGCAAGGCTGCCCCAGAAGAGCAGGCTGGTAAGCCCGGCATCCATCGCGCCCGGTATTAGCAGGAGGATAGCGTTGTCCACGATCTCCATCACGACGATAGACAGCGTATCGGCAGCAAGGGCCAGCTTGAGCGCCTGTGCCAGGCTCATACCACCCGCCAGCAGGGGGCGCAGAGTCAGACCGTAGCCGAAGATGAAGGCGAGCACAACGGCAAGTGCAATCGAGGGCAGATCGTGCCAGCCGAGGGCTGTGGCAATCACCAGGCCCAGCACTTCCCCGATGCCACACCCGGTCAGACAGTGGACCGTCGCGCTGAACGCCAGGCGCGTGGGAGAAGGTGCTGCAACGTGCTGCCTTTCTCCCATATCTGTTGCACTATGACTCTCCATTACGTCCTCCCTATCGTGAATCTGTTTTCAGGGGAGCAGCCCCTGGGAGTAACATAGAGCATGCTGGCGCTCAGGTCGAGCACCTTAAGATGTAGCTTGCAGTGCTACTAAAGGTTAAAAGCAGGTGCGATACCGTCGTGGTATCGCACCTTGATTCTTACTATGATGTGGCCGACAGTATACCGCGGGAACGATCGCTACTGCGCCTTCGTGGGTTCGGCTATCCGGTCGTCAGCCGTGCGGTCTCCCGCGACACCGACCAATTCAGCGCCTTCTTCCGCCGGGGCGATGGCATCCCATTCCCCGTCGGTCTCAAAGCTATGCCATGAGAACTCCACGAAGGTGCCACCACAATCCAGACCATCTGGTTCCACTGCGTACCTCCTTCAAATTGGCGGCCGCGACTCTGCGGCCGTTGAAAAACGAACCTCGCAACGCTGAGAGGCGGAGCGAACAGCTAAGCCATGCATTAGCAATTTCTGTACCCGCCGCCACTCTCTATGATGGCTTACACACGACATCGCCTCATGCCGGTGGGAAGAGCGGACTGATTGCCGACCGTGGATGCAAAAAGAGGAAGAGAACTAGTTAAGTTAGTTCTCTTCCTCTTTTTTACCTGTGAATTTGCGCCGGGACTCAGCCGCAGAGATAGCTGCTCACCCAGCCGGTCTTTACGCTGTTTCGCAACGCAGAGACTTCCCCGTCCTGCTCGAAACCGGCGGGCAGACCGGCCAGCACTGCGGTGCGCACGTTGATGCCCTGGTGCTTGGCCTGTTGCAGATAGTGCGTGCCCGTAGTGCTCTGGGTACCGGCATTCATCGCCACGTTCCCGCGCGGTCCGGCGAAACTGGCGGCGGCGAGCGCATCCCGTAAGCTGCCCCCGGCGGCCCTGTCGATGGCCGAAGCGATCAAGCCGGCCGTCTCGAAACCCAGCGCCGCGAAGGCATCTGGCGATTTGCCGGTCTTGTTCTTGTAAGCGGTCACAAACGCCTTGTTGTCGGCGGTGTCAAGGCTGGCCGCCCACGGGAGCGCGGTGGTGACGCCCGCGGCCGCCGAGCCGACCGAGTTCACAACTGCCTGGTCCACGAGGAAGGCGGTGCCCAGCAGCGGTACCGACCTGGATAAACCGGCGCGAGCGTAGGCATTCAGCAGATCGACCGCTGACTGGCCATAGTAGCTGGCGAATACCACGTCGGGCTTCGACTGCTTAATGCCTGCGACGAGGGCGGCAACGCCATTGTCGGCGGCCGGTTGGTGGGTCACATGAATGGAGAGCACCTGGCCTCCACCGGCCTCGAAGCCCATGCGGAAGGCATGGAGCGTATCGTAACCACTATCGTAGAACGAGGAGGCCATGACCGCTTTGCGGCCCAAGGTCGTGGCTGCCCACTTGCCGAGCGCATAGTTAGACTCCCACATGCCCAGCGTGTGGTGGAAGATGTAAGGATTCGATTCGGCTGCCCTGGCGAGGTTCTCACCTAGGCCGGTGGCAAGGAAAGGCATCTTCGCGGCTTCAAGCAAGTGGCTGATGGAGGCAGCTACGGAGGGATTCACCAGGCCGACCATCAGGTCAAGCTTCTGTGCGCCCAGCATAGCCCTGGTCTGGGGCTTGATCTGCCCACAGCAGGTGCCGATCTCGGCTGAAACCACCTTGACGTTGTTGCGCCCCGACTGGGTGAAATAGAGGTTCATGCCCGCCAGGAAGTTCGCGCCAAGCTGGGGGTAAGCGCTGGATTGCGGGAGCAACACTCCCACCGTTCGCCGCTCGGTCGACCTGGCTGGACCGGATGACTTACCCGCCGGCTGCGACTCCGCAGCAACTCCCTGGGCCTTCGCGAGGAGAGGGAGTGCCAGCAAAGCCCCTGCCGCCTTGCCGGCGTTTACTATGAACTCTCGCCTGTTGTAGCCGCCGGCATCCACGTGCCCGCTCTGTTTGCCTTTCATGCATTTCTCCAGTTAGATAGACACTATGATATTAGGACGCAAAATAGGCAGGCACAATAGCCTGGCTGTCTTAGAGTCCACAACTGAAGCAATAGTAGCACTGATTGTGGCAAATGTCAATAACCAAAATTGCCCATATTTTGAGCATTATATAGTACTTTTCCGCCCTCATGGAAAAGGCGGTCATAATGCGAGTAGTTGTGCTACTTCTATGAGCATGGAGGGCGGACTTTCGAGATTCACGTGATACGCTGGGAGAGATAGTAGGCCCGGTGCTAGCTGGCCGAGGCTGATAAAAAGCACAGACGGGGCGGATATCCGCCCCGTCTGTGCTTTTTATCAGGTTGCTGAGATGGTTACTTCTTCCGGTCGGCAGAGCTTGTGTTGACCGGCGTCTCACAACCAGGGAAGAAAGTGTTTGCCACGATCTTCGAGGCCTGGCCCCTTGTTACGGTGTTCGCAGGTCGGAAGTACGGCCTGTTCTGCCCGTCGCAAGGTCCGCTCCTCGGGTCATTGGTACCACACGGGTAGCCGCCCATGACGCCCCTGTTGGTCAGGCGCATGATCCACGGGTAGAACTGGCTGCCGTCGCCGTTGGCTGGTACGTCGGCGTAGTGCTGCCCGCTTACTGCTTCGTCGAAGCCTGCCGCGTTAGACACTATCTTCGCCAACTGCCCGCGTGTGGCGTTCTCATTAGGCTTGTAGAGGCTCGGGTTCTCCGGGTTGCACTCGTCGCCGCCACCCTCTACGGCACCAGGCTCTCCAGGACGCTGCGGGCAAGGATAGCCTCCCACAATGCCCCTGTTGGTCAGCCTGTTAATGTAGACGTAGAACGGAGAGCCTGGAGGCACGTCAGAGTAGATCTGGTCGCCTGGGTCTTCGTTGAAGCCCGCTGAATTAGCTACCACCTTGGCTATCTGTCCGCGTGTGATATTCCTCTCCGCGTGGAACATTCCATCGGGGTAGCCGCTGATCACACCACGGCAGGCCAGGCACTGGATGAACTCGTAGAACGTGTCTCCAGGCTTGTTGTCCGGGAAGTTGATCGTGCACACCGTGGGCGTCGGGGTTACCGTCTGGTTGCTGACCGCCGTACCCGAAGGTGTAACTGTGCGTGTAAGCGTGCTCGTACCGGTGCTGACGCTGGTGCTGGTCCTCGACGCTGTGGCGGTGGGCGTATAGGTGCTGGTGCCGGTGCCGGTGCCCGTGCTGGTGCCGGTACTGGTAGGCGTAGTGCTGGGCGTCATCGTCAGGGTACCTGTCGGCGTCTGCGATGGCGTGTTCGTAACTGACGGGGTGTTGGTGATAGTAGGCGTATTCGTCTCGGTAGGCGTACTGGTCTGCGTAGCCGTGTTGGTCTCGGTGGGCGTGCTCGTCCGCGTAGCGGTTTGGGTAGGCGTATTCGTCTCGGTAGGAGTGCTCGTCTCCGTTACCGTAGCTGTTTCAGTCGGCGTGTTCGTCTCGGTAGGCGTGCTCGTCTCTGTCGCCGTCTCGGTCGGAGTATTCGTCTCAGTCGGCGTGCTGGTCTCGGTGGCCGTCTCGGTAGGCGTGCTGGTCTCGGTGGGTGTATTGGTCTGTGTGGGCGTGTTCGTCTCTGTCGCCGTCTGGGTAGGCGTGTTCGTCTCAGTAGGCGTGTTCGTCTGCGTCGGAGTATTCGTCTCAGTCGGCGTGCTGGTCTCGGTGGCCGTCTCGGTAGGCGTGCTGGTCTCGGTAGGCGTGTTCGTCTGAGTAGCCGTTTCAGTAGGCGTGTTAGTGCTGGTCTCCGTCGGTGTCTGGGTCGCAGTCTCCGTCGGGGTGGCAGTAGGCACGTCCACGCCGGTGATTACTTCGTTGCTGGTGTTGTTGGCGGTGTTCGGGTCGGTCCCGTTCGCCCCGTCGTCGGCTATGGTAGCCGTGTTGGAGACGATGCCACCCGGAGGCGACAGCGGAGGGGTATTCACCACTGTGACTGCGAATACGACGCTTCCACTGGAGCCTGCGTTCAGGGCACCAACCGGATAGGTACAGGTGCTACCCGCGTTGCCGTCGGGCGTGCAGGTCCAGGTAGGGGTGCTGTCAGTCGAATTGAAGACAGTGTTTACGGGCACCACCTCTGTGATTACGACTCCCGTGGCACCCTGCGTACCGGCGTTGGTGTAAGTGAGAGTGTAGGTGATGACGTCGCCAATCTCCACCGTCTGTTCCAGGTCGTGCTTTTCGATAGCAAGGTCGGGCACGGCATCGAGCGGGGTGAGTGTCGGGTCGTTAGCGGCCACAGTGTCGGGATCGTTGGTGACGATCTGGCCGAAGTTGGTGGCCCCTACCTGGCCCTGGTTCGATATGTTGTTTACGCCAGCAGGGATAGGTGGGTTGTTCACTACCACGTCGAAGACGATAATGGCGGCTTCTCCTGGCGGGATCGTGCCGATTGTGATCGGGAAGGTCGATACCGCAACGGGGGCCGAGATTGGCGCGGTCCTGGGGGAAGCCAGCATGTTACGAGGGCTTGCAAGTCCCGGCACGCGGCTTACGTAGCGGCCGACGAGCATAAGAGGAGCCTTAGCTGTCTGCAAAGGAGCCACGACGCCGGCCTGGGACTTGCCCGCCACAACGGACGTGGTGCTCGCCTTGTCCATGTCGCGGCCAGGTACAGCAGCCACTACCAGGTTGGTGCGCGCTGCCGTCTGTTGCACGTTGGCTGCAGCAGTCGTAGATGTGCTGTTGTTAGAGCCTACGCGCATGTTGGGGCTGGAGCCTGCGGGGCAGGTACCATTGAAGTGGCCGGTGGCCGACGCCGTTTTCGATGTTTGGACGCCCTCCGGGGCACCGCTCACGGTGTTGTTGGCCCGAAGGAAAGTCTCCAGCGCCGCGACATCGTCCTGAGCGCCACCGTAGCCGATGATACCCACGTTCGTATCGAAGCGGTGCCTGTAGCGGATGTCGCCGTTGCTGTTGGCGAGGTCTCCAACATTGACCGCAGTGTTCTTGTCGGCTGCGGCACTTCCGCCGATTGTGAGGCAGAACTTGGTGGTGTCGCCGGAGGTAGTGCCAATGCCAAACAAGATGCCATCGCTGGCGGCACCGGGTGCCCAATGGCCCGCGCCAATTGTGTTGCCCTTGACTATGGCGGTCATATAGCCCTGGCCGGTGCCGCTGGACCCACCGTTTATGAAGATCCCCTGGTCGTACCACTGGTTGACCTGGTTGTTTTGGATCGTGACTGTGTGTTTGCCACCGCCCACGATGTCCGCAATGATACCGGCACCCGCGAAGGACCCGGAGCCGGTGACGGCTGGGGTGCCAATCGTGTTCCCTGTGACTGTACCGACCATGTTGCCGGTCGCGCCCGTGCCACCCCCCTTGCCGAGAGATAGGGCCGCGCTGTCCGCGCCGGTGAAGGTGCTATTGGTGATGCTGTAGTTCATCTGCACGTTATGGCCCGTACCGCCGGTGCTTACCTGCAGGTTAAACGACCCTGACACCTTGCCGTTCACGATGTCAGAGGGACCCGGCCGGCTGTTCGATACATTATTGGTGCTGAATATCAGGTCCATTATCGCCGTGTCCGTGCCGTCGAAGGTCAGGGCGTTAGTGCGATACGCGGTGAAGGTGCTGTTCTGTATCGTCGCGTTCAAGGTAGCATTCAACCTGCCGAACAACGCCAGGGCCGCGCCGCCTTGGGCGCTGTTGTTGTTGAAGGTCACCGTATCGATTACGAGCCTGTTCAGCGTCCCCGACCCGTTCTTCACTCGGAAGTTGTCGAGCGCGCCGCCCTGGATGGTGCTGTTGGTTACGGAAGCCGCGCCGGTCAGTCCCTGGAACTGGATCGCGCTTTCCCCTTCGCTGCCGAGCAGGTCGCCGTGGACGCCATTCAGGACTGCGTTAGCCAGGGTGAAGTTGACGACGTTCGTGCCATAGATACCGAAGTTATCGTGGTCGTTGAGCCTCATATGGCTAAGTGACACGTCGCGGGTATTGTTCAGGTAGATGCCTATACCCTGGTTATTGTTACTGGTTGCGCCGTCCTTGGAGGAGATGGTGCCGCCGGTGCAGGTTGGGGTTCCGGGCGTACAGGTGCCGGCGTTGCCTGTAACGGTAAGGCCGCCATCGCCCGCCGCGATGCCGGTGTTGCTCAGGGTGATGCCGTTGTTGGTACCGGCCCCGGAGGCGATGCTTCGGAACGTCAGGTCGCCGTTGCCAATCAGGGTGTCTGTCACGATGAGGGCGCTACCCGAGCCTGTGGAGATGGTGTTAGGGTTAGCGCCAGTGGTGACGCTGACCGTGCCGCCATTTATGGCTGAGAAGCCCGTGCCGCTGGTGGTGGTAATAGACAGCCCGCCATTCGTGAAGTTGATAGCGTGGCCGTCGTTGTTGTCCAGCGTAATCGCGTTGCTAGCGCCGGTGTTGAAGGTCTTCGTCGCGTTGCTGAAGGTCATGCTACCGTTGCTACCGGCGCTGTTGTTCTGTGCGAAGATGCCGGTGCACGAACCGGTGCAGCTCAAGGTCCCGGAGAAGGAGATCGCTCCGGCTGCCGCACCCGTGCGGTTGGTCATTTCCACGATGCGCCCTGTCGTGGTCTTGGTGAGGCTGGGGACGATGGTTATCGCGCCCGTGCCGCCGCCTGTGCCGTCTATGTCCACGACGTTGCCCGCAGGGTCGTTGGTCACCCCTATGGTGCCACCGTTCACGTTCACGGGGTTTGAGTTGTTGGTGATGGATATACCGTTGCCGGTCATGCCGTCCAGGTTCACGGTCGAGAACGTCACAGCACCATTGGCACCTACCAGGTTGATGGCGGCACCGGCGGTGTTGTCAATCGTGGCGCTAGTGAAGTTGAAGACGGAGGGGGAGGCGTTGATGTCGATACCGTCGCCACTCGTTATGGTCCCAGCGAGGGTCACGTTGCCGCCGTTGAAGCTTCCACCACTTACGGCGTTGAAGGAAAGGACATCCTGGCTCGTAGGAGAGTTGTTGGCGAGAAGGGTGTCGAAGGTGACGTTAGAACCGCCTATCGTCACGTTGCTCAACACGATGACCTGCCCGGTGGTCGTGTTGATGGTATTGGTGGCCCCCGCGACGTTGATCGTGCCGCCTGTTGGGGCGTTGAAGCCGATTCCCGTCAGGGTGTCAATGTCCAGCCCACCGTTGATAAAGTTGGTAGTGTGGCCAACGGCGTTGGCGCTCAGGGTCACCGCAGGGTTGGCACCCGTGTTGAGCACCTTAGAGGTGCCCGAGAAGGTGGTGGTACCGCTGGTGTTGTTGGAGACGTTGAGGCCGGTGCAGGCGGTATTACAGTTGAGGTTGCCGCTCAGCGTCAAGGGGTTGGTTGCGCGGTTCTGAATATCGACTATTCTGCCCGCAGCAATCTTGGTAATGGGACCGCTATAGGTAATCGTCGCGTTACTGCCTGCGCCGGTTACGCTGAATGCCGCGCCTGTGGTCGATCCTGATAGCGCCCCGCCCCCGAGGTCAACGCTGCCTGACACGCTCGTCAAGACGATGTTGCTGGTACCGCCGGTAGACGTAATAGAGGTAAAAGCGGATGCCGGGGCGAACGTGCCTGTTGAGAGGCTCAGTGCCTGTCCTCCGGTCGTTATGGAGACTTCGGAAAGAGTTAGTGTGCCGAAATTAGACCCGGACAGTGCCGAGCCGGTGGCGTCGCCTGCGGTACCCAGGTTCAAGCCACTAACCGTGTTACCTGAGGCTAATGCCAGGTCGTTGCCGCCGTTGGAGACACCGGTGTTGACCAAGTTCGGCCTGGTACCGGCAGGCTTGAGGGTAGTGGCGTTTACCACGAGGCCCACACCCTCGCCGATCAATCTCTGGCCGTTCTCCAGGAGCAAGCCGCCGTCGTAGGTGCCGCTGAAGAGATATATGTAGTCGTTGTCAGCATCGGGGTCGCCCCCACCGCCCGCGCCATTCACGCCCGCTGTGGAATTGAACGGGGTAGCGGACCGGCCATCTCCACCGGCAGCGGCGCTATCGTCCACGTACCACACGCGGTTGCTGACGGCGATGCTTACGGTGCCTTTGTCGCTAAGTCCGCTGCTATCGGTAATGGTATAGGTGAAGGTGTCGGTGCCTGTGAAGCCTGCGGGGGGCAGATAGGTGAAGGTGCCATCGGGGTTGAGTGCCACCGTGCCACCGTTGGCCGAGGTGGCGTCGAAGGCGGTGAGCGTGGCGGAACTATCACCGAGGAATTCCTGGTCGTTGGTGAAGACGTTGCCCGTCGTTACCACCGCAGGCTCACCCGCGGGCGGCGTGGCGCTTACCACGAACCGGGTGTTACCCACAGCCCCGGTGAAGCTATCGTTTACGGCTATGGGCGCGACGTTTATGTCGCCTGCGAGCGTCGTGAGCGGATCGATGGTATCGCTGAATACAACGCCCAGAGCAGCTATATCGCCGGTGTTGGTGATGCCGACTGTATACCGGATCGTGTCGCCGGGGTCCGCCTTGCCATCGTTGTCCGCGTCCACGGGCAAGCTATCTACCATTGTGGCGATGAGATTCACCGCGTTGGGGGCGCTAGGTGCCACCTGCTGTGCAAGGGGCGGTACGGAGCGGCCGCCACCAGAGGTAGAGTCCTGGTCGGAAACAGAGCTTGCTGACGAATCGGTAGCCCCCTGCTCCACGGAGGTGCTTCCGGTCTGCATAGCGACGTTTTTGGCAGCGCTCAGGCTGGCCGCAAGCTCTCCTGTCAAAGTCCTGCCCTGGAACACGGCAGGCATTAACCCCTGTGTGACAACCAGCAACACGAGCAGGGCTGTCATAAAAGTTGCCCAGAACTTACTTCGCAGGGAGGACCTTATTAGCTTCACTTCCATCTCCAATCAAGGTTATAAACTTACTATAGGGGACTTGAACGTCTGCCTGGTAACGTGCCGTATGGGGCCAACAGGTACATGTGACCGTGGGGTTGCCCAAGAGCGCCCGGCATGTAGCGAAAAACACAATAAGAAGCCGGGGACAATTAAAGAGGTCCGCCGCCCTAATTATAGTAGCACCCATGTTGCCCGG